>PAPN01000039.1 GCA_002708925.1 Paracoccaceae bacterium | reverse complement strand
TATTCGAACTTATCGACCGCCTTCATCAGACCGATGTTGCCTTCCTGAATAAGATCAAGGAATTGCAGGCCGCGGTTGGTGTATTTCTTGGCGATCGAGATCACCAGGCGCAGGTTCGCCTCGACCATTTCCTTTTTCGCCTGGCGGGCCTCTTTTTCGCCCTTCTGGACCTGAGACACGATGCGGCGGAATTCGCTGATGTCCAGACCCACATATTGCCCGACCTGCGCCATGTCGTTGCGCAGTTCTTCGATCTTGTCGGTCGAGCGTTCCATCAGCATCTGCCAGCCGCGCCCGGTTTTCTGAGACATGTCGTCCAGCCAGTTCGGGTCCAGCTCGCGGCCGCGATAGGCCTCGATGAATTCGCGGCGGTTGATGCGGGCCTGATCGGCCAGTTTCACCATCGCGCTGTCGATCTGCATCACGCGGCGATTGATGCCATACAGCTGGTCGATCAGCGCCTCGATCCGGTTGTTATGCAGGTGCAGCTCGTTCACCAGCTCCACGATTTCGGCGCGCAGTTTCTGGTACATCGCCTCGTCGCGCTCGCTGAACGAGCCATCCTCGTTCAGCGTGGCCGAGATCCGGCTGTCCTGCATTTCCGACAGGGTTTCAAAGTCATAGGCGATGCGGTTCAGCGTCTCCAGCACTCTGGGTTTCAGGGCGGCTTCCATCGCCGCCAGGCTCATGTTGGCCTGTTCGTCGTCATCGTCATCGTCGTCGGTGTTTCTGATCGGATTACCGTCGGCGTCCAGTTCGGGCTGCTGGGATTTTTCCTCGGATTTGGGGGCCTGAGACACGTTGGCCGCGTCCACGACGGGCTCTTCCTCGTCGTCATCGCCCATCTGGTTGCCAAAGGTGGTTTCCAGATCGATCACATCGCGCAGCAGAATGTCTTCGGACAGAAGTTCGTCCCGCCAGATGGTGATCGCCTGGAAGGTCAGCGGGCTTTCGCACAGGCCCGAGATCATCGTGTTGCGGCCGGCCTCGATGCGTTTGGCGATGGCGATCTCGCCCTCGCGGCTCAGCAGCTCGACCGAGCCCATCTCGCGCAGGTACATCCGGACCGGATCGTCGGTGCGGTCCAGCTTTTCGTTCCCGCCCGAGGCAACCGCAACCTCACCCTTATTCGAGGACACGTCCACAACGGCGGTGGTCTTGGCCTCTTCTTCGTCAACCTCATCGTCTTCGATGACATTGATGCCCATTTCAGACAGCATCGACATCACGTCCTCGATCTGTTCCGAGGACACCTGGTCGGGCGGCAGAACCTGGTTCAGCTGGTCATAGGTGATGTAGCCGCGCTCGCGCGCTTCGGCGATCATCTTTTTGACGGCGGCTTGGCTCATGTCCAAGGAGACTTCGGCGTCCTGATCTACGGACTTGGCGTCTTCGTTGTCTTTCGCGGCCATGTATTACTCCTGCTCTTAGTCCAGCACGGGTGCAATCTCTTGCAGTGGCTTCAGGTCGACGAGTGATTCGCTGATCCGAATCAATAGCGATTCTTAGTGATTCGGACACCCGTAATACCTGATTTTGTTTCGGGTTCCCTTGCGAAACGCACTTTATCGACGCTTCGAGAAGGAAATTTTGTCTAACAGATCGTCCAATGCGGCGCGTTCCTCGCGTTTGATTCGCGCGCCGTTCTTGCCGACGTCATACTCGGCCTTATCCTCATTTTCGCTGCGCACGGCGCGGTTGCGGGTTTCGGCCGCCTGATGCAGACGCCAGGTCAGGGCCTCGTCGGCGATGCCGGTCAGCTCTTCTTCGGCTTCGGCGATTTCTGCGTTCAATCCGTGGTGGGCCTTCAGCTTGGCCAGCTCCTCGGCCACGGTCATGCGTGCTGCCTCGGTGTCGCCCGCGCGGCGGATTGTCGGTGCAATGGCCACATGGGGAAGTGCAAACAGGGTTTCAAGGGCCTCTGGCCCCAAAGCCATGGAAATCCGCTCTTCCATGTCGGGAATATCGTCGCCATGGGCCTCGCGCAGCAGGAAATCGCGCAGCATGGCGTGGTCGGGATCGGCACATTCCATCGCCTCGATCTGGGTTTCGAATTCCATCACGACCGAGGGCGCGCGGATCAGCGTCGCCAGGATCACCGCCTCGCGCAGGCGATCCTGCGCGCCGTCCCCGGCCGCCACCAGCGCCGAATTGCGAGTCGATTGGACGGGCACGGGCGTTTGCGGCTTGCGCCAGTCCTGCCATTTGCGCCCCCCCCCAGAAGGTTTGCGGTTCTGGCGAAACAGATCCCAGCGCAGATCCTTGATGGCCTGCCCATAATGCGCGCGCAGCGAGGGATCCTTGATCAGCATGATCTTGTCGCGCAGCGCCTTGTCCAGCGCGGCCTTGCGCTCGGGGCTGTCGAACACCTTGCCTTCGGTTTCGCGCTGCCACAGCAGGTTGACCATCGGCACGGCGGCCTCCAGCACGGTCTGCACGGCCCCCGCCCCCTTGGCGCGGATCAGATCGTCCGGGTCCATCCCCTGCGGCATCAACGCAAAGCGCAGGGATTTTCCCGCCTCCAGCAGCGGCAACGCCAGGTCGATCACCCGCATGGCCGCGCGCACCCCCGCCGTGTCGCCATCCAGCGCAATCACCGGCTCGGGCGAGATGCGCCACAGAAGATGCAGCTGATTTTCGGTGATGGCCGTCCCCAAAGGCGCAACCGTGGCGCCGAACCCGGCCTCGGACAGGGCGATCACATCCATATAGCCCTCGGCCACGATCAGCGGCTGCCCCTTGCCTGAGGCCTGCCGCGCCGGCCCGTGATTATAAAGGTTATGTCCCTTATCAAACAGCTCGGTTTCAGGCGAGTTCAGGTACTTGGCGTTGTCGTTCGGGTCCATCGCGCGCCCGCCAAAGGCGATGCAGCGCCCGCGCGCGTCGCGGATGGGGAACATGATGCGATTGCGGAACACATCATAGGGGCGCTTGCCCTTGTTCGAGGGTTTGGCCAGGCCAGCCCCCAGGATCAGATCCTCGGCCACGCCCTTGCCGGTCAGGTGATCCCACAGGTTCTGCCAGCCATCGGGGGCAAAGCCGATGTCGAACCGATCCTGCGTGTCCTGCGCCAGCCCGCGGCGGGCCAGATAGGCGCGGGCCTCCTCGGCCACGGCGCGTTTCAGTTGCAGACGGAAGAATTGCACCGCCTGCTCCATTACCTCGGCCAATTGTGTGCGCCGGTCGGCCTTGGCCTGGGCCTTCGGGTCGGATTTGGGAATCGGCATTCCGGCCTCGCGCGCCAGAATCTCTACCGCCTCCATAAAGCCGACATTCTCCGTTTCCTGCACGAAATTCAGCGCGTCGCCCTTAGCATGGCACCCAAAGCAGTAATAATAGCCCTTACGGTCATCCACATGAAAAGACGCGGTTTTTTCCTGGTGAAACGGGCATGGGGCCCACATATCCCCCTTACCTTGATTGGATTTGCGCGTGTCCCACATGACTTTGCGCCCCACCACCTGAGACAGGCTGGTGCGGCTGCGCAATTCATCCAGGAAACCGGGTGGTAAGCTCATGGCGACGAATATAGACCGCACAGGCGGCCCTGCAACAGAGGCGTCATTCGGGTTTCTGTTCGAAATCCAGACAGGCCTGCCGGAACGTCTGCACCGTGTCCGCGTTCAGCTGCGCGGCGGGCAACGTGTAAATCCAGGCCACCAGCACATCGACATTGGCTTCGTATTTGGTGCCCTTCACGGGATCGGATTTCAGGATTTTGCGCGTGGCGCGTTTCTGGCGGCGCCCATCCTGGCGGAGCGTAACCGCCGCCTCGACGATCCCGGCCTGCGCGGCGCAGCGCTCGGCCTTCTGTTCGGAGGTTTCGGCCACGGCGGGCGCGGCAATCAGGCAGGCGGCAATCAGGGACAGCAGGCGCATCATATCGGATCCTCGTGGATGATGCGGATGTGATGCCACCACGCCGGATTTTCTGCAAGAGGGCCCGCCATCAGGCCAAAGCATTTATCCCGAGCATTCATCCAGAGCGTTCCGTCAGGGCGCCGGCGGGGTGGCGGCGCGGCGTTTCTCTAGGCTGAGCACCCGCACCGGCGCGATCCAGCCGCCATCGGCGCCCAACAGGGCATTGCGCCGAAAACGCCCGCTTAGAAACGCCCCCAGCATCCGCCGGATGATCCCAAGCCCGATTCCGTTATAATTCACATCCCGCGCCGGAGCGCCCCGCCCCTTGGGCGCGTATTTGGTAAAGGCATGGCCGCGCAGCTTTCCAACCGAGCGCTGCACCGCGTCCTGCTCGCCCTCATGCACGACCAGACCGGCAAAGGGCAGCCCGCGTTTGGGCAGGGAATTCATCATCGGCGTGCCGCAACAGGTGGCATACCAGCGGCACAGGCCCTTGGGGCTCAGGCGCAGAATCTCAAGATTTTCCTGCCCCTGCACGATGCGCAGATGATCGGGCGTGGTCTGGATCAGCTCTGTGCCGGCATGGCCCGGCAGATCATAGCCCAGATGCCGCGCGGCGGCCTGACAATCCTTGCAATAGCAGCGCAGCCGCGTCGCCGCCCGCGCGCCCGCCGCGTCCAGCGCGATTCGGACCTGGCCGCATTTACACCCCAGCTCCAGCGCGTCACCACCCATATGCGCATTCCCTTCGGCACATTAAACCCTGGATCGGATCCGACCCTGACACACCCTAGCCACGCCCCGCCCCCAGCCGCAAGTCCGCGCGGGTGCTCCGGTGGATTGATACCTCAATGGATACAATAACTGCGCCACGCAAGTGACTGAAACCGTAGGCAAAGACAGTCGTCCACCATTGCCCGGATCACGCCATATTTGCGCCATCTTGGTTAGCGAGAAATATCGCCGATGTGGTCCGACTCGCCGGGCCTTTGCTCTCGAGCGGACAAATAAAGTGGAATCGGATCATGTGTTCGAAACGTATTAACCAAGTTCTCGTCAGTCAGACGCGCCAGGCACGCATACGGGCTGTTTCTCATCTTCAACGCTTCCGCAAGGAAGAGGATGGCGTGATGATCGCATTCGCGATGATGATGCTGATCTTCATGTTGATGATGGCCGGGGTCGGCGTGGACATCATGCGCTTCGAACGGGACCGGACGATGCTGCAAAACACGCTGGACCGCGCCGTTCTGGCCGCGGCCGATCTGGACCAGACCCGCAACGCGGATGAGGTGGTGAACGACTATTTCACCAAGGCCGGGCTTGCCGATAACCTGACCGGCGTCGATTTTTCGCAATCGCTGGGCTCTAAACGCGTGGCGGCAACGGCCGAGACCACCTTTGACACGTTCTTTCTGAAGCTGATGTTCATCCCCACCCTGACCGCCAAGGCCAGCGGTGTCGCCGCCGAAAGCATCGACGGGCTGGAGGTATCGCTGGTGCTGGACGTGTCGGGCTCGATGAACAGCAACTCGCGCCTGACCAACCTGAAACCGGCCGCCAAGGAATTCGTCGAAACCCTGCTGACCAACTCGGAAAACGGGGATGTGTCGATCTCGGTTATTCCCTATGCCACGCAGGTCAGCGCAGGCGCGCAGATTCTGGATCACCTGAACGTCACGGACGAACACAGCTATTCGAACTGTATCAACTTCAATGCGGATGAGTTCAGCCACGCCGATTGGCATGACAGTGGCATTCTGGAACGCACCGCGCATTTCGATCCGTTCACCTATAGCGAAGATCCGATCAACCACCCGGTCTGCGCCACCGAGGCATCGCGGGAAATCCTGCCGCTATCGAACGATCTGACCGAGCTGAACAACTATATTGATGCGCTCTATGCGAAGGGGAACACCTCGATTGATGTGGGGATGAAATGGGGCACGCTTTTGCTGGATTCCAGCAGCCAGGATCTGGTCAGCGATCTGATCGACGATAGCGTTGTCTCGAACCAGTTTGCCGGGCGCCCGGTGTCCTATACCGAAAGCACCATGAAAATCATCGTGCTGATGACGGACGGGCAGAATACCTCGCAGTATATGCTGAACCCGTCGCTGCGCTCCGGAGATTCGCCGGTCTACTATAATGCCGAGGAAGACAAATACTCAGTCTATCAGGCCTCGGGGAACGGGCATAACTCGAATTCGGACGAAAGCTATTACTGGCCGCACGATGACAGCTGGAACGATCACCCCTATGGCAATGGATCAGAACAGGTCTGCACCACCACCTATAGCCAAGCCAGCGTCGACCAGAAAAAACGGAAGAAGAAGAAGAAGAAGGGCGGTGATGATGATGATGATCCCGTCACAACCTGCGAAGACATTGACGAGCCGGGCGAGGCGGTCCGCCTGACCTTCCCGGAACTGTTCAACCGCGTGTCTCTGAAATGGAACGCCTCCTACAACTATGCCGACATGAGCAACGGCTGGGCCACCTGGTACAATGCTGCGTTCAGCGGCATCAACGGAACGGTCAAGGATCAGCGCACCAAACATATCTGCAAAGCGGCCAAGGATGAGGGCATCATCGTCTACACCATCGGCTTCGAGGCGCCCAATTCCGGGCAGCGTATCCTGCGCGAATGCGCCAGCTCGGACGGGCATTACTTTGATGTGGACGGGCTGGAAATTCAGGATGCCTTCTCGTCTATCGCGTCGTCGATCCGCAAACTGAGGCTGGTTCAATGAAACGTCTGAACAAACTGAAACGCTGGCTGCTCAGGGACGAGCGCGGCTCGGCTGCGGTGGAATTCGTCATCGTGTTCCCGTTTTTCATGGGCTTTCTGCTGTCCTCGTTCGAGCTGACGCTGATCACCATGCGCAGCACCATGCTGGAACATTCCCTGGACCGCGTTGTGCGCGAAATCCGCCTGGATACCGGCGCGGTGCCGCAACATGACGACATCAAGGACCGGATCTGCGATCATGCTCCGATCATCCCCGATTGCAGCAAGAACCTGCGCCTGGAGCTGATCCGGGTCGATCCGCGCAACTGGGTGGACCCCGAGCCCCTGTTCGACTGCACCGACCAGTCCGATACCGAGGTACGCCCCGTGCGCAGCTTTGTCAGCAGCCTGGAGGATAACGACCTGATGATGCTGCGCGCCTGCGCAAAATTCGACCCGATTTTCCCGAATGCCGCCCTGGGCTTTTCGCTCAGCAAGGACGGTGCCGGCATGGCCGCCCTGGTGGCGACCTCGGCCTTCGTACAGGAGCCCAGCTGATGCGGATCACACAGTTCCCTCGCGCCCGCCTTCTGCGCGCCCGTCTGGGCCGTTTTGCCAAAGACACGCGCGGCACCGTCGCCACCGAGGCCGTGATTGCCCTGCCGGTGATCTTCTGGGCGTTCCTGGCGGCCTTCGTGTTCTTTGACGCCTACCGCCAAAGCAGCATCAACCTGAAGGCCGCCTATATGGTCGGCGATACGCTGTCGCGGGAAACCAACTCGATCGACGATGACTATCTGGACGGGATGAAGGGCCTGTTCGACCACCTGGCCGGACGCGCCACCAACACCCGGATGCGCATCACCGTCCTGCAATGGGACGACGAGGACGAGGCCTATCTGCGGGACTGGTCCCAGTCACGCGGCGCGATCAGCCCGCTGCTGCAAAGCGATCTGAGCGGCATCTCCAACAAGCTGCCGGTCATGGCCGATAACGAGCGGATCATCCTGGTTGAAACCTGGTCGCATTACACGCCGCCGTTCAAGATCGGGCTGCCCGCGCAGGACATGTATAACTTTGTCTTTACCAGCCCGCGTTTCGCGCCGCTGCTGCGCTATTCCAGCTAGGCCGCCCCGTCGCGCTGCGCAATCATCGCCTGCAACAGCTCGGCCATGATTTTGGTCTGCGCGCCGGGCATGACGCCGCCAATCCCGACCCGGCGACCAAAGCGCCACCAGATGCCCGGCCGCCACTGCCGGGTGTCTTTGTGCGTCAGGCGCAGGATGAACCCGTTCGATGGTTTGAATGCAAACGTCCCGCGATCCACCCGCGCGATATTGTCCAGCGTGGCAATGGTCTGGCCGGCGCTGTCTTGCAGCCCGTCTGCGGTCAGGTGCACGCTCAGTTCGGTGGCCCGGCGCATCCTATCGGCCAGGAACACCGCCCCCAGCCCCATCGCGATCAGAAATCCCAGCCAGGCCAGATTCTGCGGCGGCGCGGCAAAGGCCACATACAGCAGCAGCCCCCCCAGCAATCCCAGGGTTCCCACCCCCAGCCAGCGTCGCGGTGCCGAGGCCGAAGCCGTCGCCAGATAAGGGGAAGTCGTCTCGTGCATGGGGGTCTCCGGGGTGTTGCGCGTGTTGGCGCGGGCATAGCGCCTCTGACCGCAAAAGGCGAGCCTTTAGGCCGCAACCGCCTTGCGCACCATTTGCCAGTAAATGCCCTGCACCTCTTCGACGGTCAGCCGCCCGGCGGTGCGATACCAGGTCGTTACCCCCGTCACCATGGCGATCACCGCCATCGTGGCCACCTTGGGGTCGGGCACGTCAAAGCTGCCATCGGCGGCGCCCTCGCGCAGGATGGTTTCCAGCTGGTCCTCATAGCGGCGGCGCAGTTCCTCGATGATGCGGAAATTCTGCGGCGTCAGATTGCGCAGCTCCATATAGGAGATGAACACCTCATCGGGGCGCTCCAGGTGATAGCGGATATGAAACCGGGTGAAAGCCTGAAGCCGGTCCAGCGCCGCGCCCTGCCCGGCCGCTTCGGTCCAGGCGCTCAGCAGCCCCTCCATATGGTCGCGCATCAGGCCGAACAGCAGCGTCTGCTTATCGGGCGTGTAATTATACAGCGCCCCGGCCTGCACGCCCACCTCGCCTGCGATCTGGCGCATGGATACGGCGGCAAACCCATGCCGCGCAAACAGCCTGAGCGCCGCCGCCATGATGCGCGGCCCGGTGATGTCGGAATGGGATCCTGCGGTTCTTGCCATGCCCCCTGTCTTATCTGAGCGTTTGTTCAGATCAAAGCGAAACCATGCCGCCACGGGCCCGGCAGGCAGGCAGCGCTTGCGCCCGCGCCCCGGTTCGGGGCAGAAGAGACCAGAGCCAATTTGCGGTAGCCCCATGCGTCCTGTCCTTTTCCTGCTTTTGACCCCGCTGTTCCCCCTGTGCGCCGGCTGCGCCCAATTGCCCGATCTGGACGATCACGTCACGCCCGCCGCGCGGCAGGCCCCCTATCCGGCGCTGGTCCCGCTAGAGCCCCTGCTGGCCGGTGCCACCGAAACCGCCATTTCCGAAAACACCGATCCGCAATTGCGCGCGCGCGCCGCCGCCCTGCGCGCACGGGCGCAGCGTATGCGTCAGGCAGCCGGGCAGGAATAGAAACAATTTGCCCGCTTTGCCCTGTCCGAGGCCGCATTTGGGCAATTGCCGCGTTGCAAGGCTCTCTCAGGCGCGGTACATCCCGGCTGAATAACAACAAGTGTCAGGAGGCTTAGATGAGCCAACCCTTGCGTCTGGGCATTGCCGGGCTGGGCACCGTGGGTGTCGGTGTCGTGAAAATCATCCAACAGCAGGCCGATCTTCTGACCATGCGCACCGGCCGTCCGGTCACGATTTCCGCCATTTCCGCCCGCTCGCGCGGCAAGGATCGCGGCGTGGACCTGTCCGCCTACGCATGGGAGGACGACCCGGTCGCCCTGGCCAAACGCGATGACGTGGATGTTTATGTCGAACTGATGGGTGGCTCGAACGGGCCTGCCAAGGCCTCGACCCTGGCGGCGCTGGACGCCGGTAAGGACGTGGTGACCGCGAACAAGGCCCTGCTGGCGCTGCACGGTCAGATGCTGGCCGAGAAAGCCGAGGCCGCAGGCCGCGTGATCCGCTATGAGGCCGCCGTCGCAGGCGGTATCCCCGTGATCAAGGCCCTGACCGAGGGGCTGGCCGGCAACAAGATCGCCCGCGTCATGGGCGTGATGAACGGCACCTGCAACTATATCCTGACCCGGATGGAGGCCACCGGCCAGGGCTATAACGCCCTGTTCGACGAGGCCAACAAGCTGGGCTATCTTGAGGCCGACCCGAACCTGGACGTAGGCGGGATTGACGCGGGGCATAAACTGTCGCTGCTGTCCTCGATCGCGTTCGGCACGCAGGTGGATTTCGACGGGGTGGAACTGGAAGGCATCCAGCGGATCACGCTCGAAGACATTCGCGCCGCCGCCGATATGGGCTATCGCGTCAAACTGCTGGGCGTCGCCCAGATGACAGAGCGCGGGCTGGAACAGCGCATGTCTCCCTGCCTGGTGCCCGCCGACAGCCCGCTGGGCCAGCTTGAGGGCGGCACCAACATGGTGGTGATCGAAGGCGACAGCGTCGGCCAGATCGTGCTGCGCGGCGCGGGCGCGGGCGAAGGGCCCACGGCCTCGGCTGTGATGGGCGATATCTGCGATGTGGCGCGCGGCTTCCGCTATCCGGTGTTTGGCCAGCCTGCCAGCACATTGGCGCAGGCACCGCGGGCGCAATCGGCCACCCCCGCGCCCTATTATCTGCGCATGTCGCTGCGGGACAAACCCGGCGCGCTGGCCAAGGTGGCCTCGGTTCTGGGCGAGGCCGGCGTGTCCATCCACCGGATGCGCCAATACGATCATGTGGATGACATTGCTCCGGTGCTGCTGGTGACGCATGAAACCACCCGCGCCGATCTGGACACCGCGCTGGAGGGCATCGCCAATACCGATGCCGTCACCGGCGCGCCCGTCGCCCTGCGGATCGAGACCGTCTGATCCCAAGGCCCGCAACAGACAGGAGCACGCATGGCCTTTCTGGGGGTTGAGACATCGGCAACAG
This sequence comes from Paracoccaceae bacterium, assembly GCA_002708925.1. Taxonomy (GTDB): domain Bacteria; phylum Pseudomonadota; class Alphaproteobacteria; order Rhodobacterales; family Rhodobacteraceae; genus Thalassobius. The sequence continues at coordinate 108,635 of PAPN01000039.1, read as the reverse complement.
GCCGTCGCTGGGTGGGGCCCGACCCCGCCGTCACGCGCATGGCCAGCGCGATGGAGCAACAGACCACCCTGCCGCCTGCGGTCTGTGCCGTGCTGGCCCGGCGCGGCGTGCCCGCCCACGAGGCTAAGGGGTTTCTGGAGCCTCAGCTGCGCGACCTGCTGCCCGATCCGCATAAACTGCGCGACATGCAGGCCGCCGCCGAACGGTTTTTGCAAGCTGTCAAGCAACGCCAACGCATTGCGATCTTTGCCGATTATGACGTGGACGGCGGCACCTCGGCGGCGCTGTTGCTGGATTGGCTAAGGCAGATGGGACGGCAGGCGACGCTCTATGTGCCTGACCGGATCGACGAAGGCTATGGCCCCAATGTGCCGGCCATGTCCGCCCTGGCCCGTGATCACGATCTGATCGTTTGCGTCGATTGCGGGACGCTCTCGCATGAGCCGATTGGCGCGGCGCAGGGGGCGGATGTGATCGTGCTGGACCACCACCTGGGCGGCGAGACCCTGCCCGATTGCGTGGCCGTGGTGAACCCGAACCGCCAAGACGAGGACGGCGCGCTGGCGCATCTGTGCGCCGCCGCCGTCGTTTTCCTGATGCTGGTCGAGGCCAACCGCCAGATGCGCGCAGACGGTGCCAAAGGCCCCGATCTGATGGCCATGCTGGATCTGGTGGCGCTGGCCACGGTGGCGGATGTGGCCCCGCTGCTGGGCGTGAACCGCGCGCTGGTGCGGCAGGGGCTCAAGGTGATGGCCCGCCGCGAACGGCCCGGCATCGTGGCCCTGTCGGATGTGGCGCGGATGGATCAGGCGCCCTCGACCTACCATTTGGGGTTCCTGCTGGGCCCGCGCGTGAATGCGGGCGGGCGGATCGGTCAGGCCGATCTGGGCGCGCGCCTGCTGGCCTGCCAAAACCCGCTGGAAGCCCAGGCCATGGCCGAGCGTCTGGACCAGCTGAACACCGAACGCCGCGACATTGAAAATCAGGTCCGCGCCGCCGCAATGGCGCAGGCCGAGGACCGCGGGCTGGACGCGCCGCTGGTCTGGGCCGCGGGCGAGGGCTGGCACCCCGGCGTTGTCGGCATCGTCGCCAGCCGCCTGAAAGAGGCCACCAACCGCCCCGCCATCGTCATCGGGCTGGACGGGGACGAGGGCAAGGGCTCGGGCCGGTCGGTGGCGGGCGTGGACCTTGGGGCCGCGATCCAGAAACTGGCCGCTGAGGGCCTGCTGATCAAGGGCGGCGGGCACAAGATGGCCGCCGGGCTGACCGTGGCGCGCGATAAGCTGGACGCAGCCATGGACCGCCTGTCCGAACTGCTGGCCAAACAGGGCGCGGGTCAGGCCGGCCCCGCCGATCTGAAGCTGGACGGCATCCTGATGCCCGGCGCCGCCACGATCGAGCTGATCCAGACCATCGAACAGGCCGGCCCTTTCGGCGCGGGCGCCCCTGCCCCGCGCTTTGCCTTTCCCGATGTGGCGATTTCCTTCACCAAGCGGATCGGCGAAACCCATCTGAAGCTCAGCTTTGGCGACGGGCTGGGCGCGCGGATCGAGGCCATCTGCTTTGGGGCCTATGACGGCCCGCTGGGCCCGCTGCTGGAGCAGCACAAAGGCGCGCGGTTCCACCTGGCTGGACGGCTTGAGATCAATCACTGGGGCGGGCGGCAGAGCGTGCAATTGCGGCTGGAAGATGCCGCGCTGGCCTCGGAAACAGAAATGTAAAAAGAATCCGATTTGGTGTCATTTTCCTCTTGCGGAAGCGGGCGGGTTTACCTAAAAGCGCGCTCACACCTAGAGTGCTCCGTTCGTCTATCGGTTAGGACGCCAGGTTTTCAACCTGGAAAGAGGGGTTCGATTCCCCTACGGAGTACCACTTCCATCTGACATATCTGATATGCCTTTGGCCCGCGCACTGCACCGCGCGGCGGGTAGGTTCCCCCTTGTTTGGCCCCTCATGGCACCCCCGGCCCCGCGGCCGAGCTACCCCGAGAAAATCCGGCCCTTCACCTTGATGACCCCGTGCAGCAGCAGCGCCAGATAGGCCAGATCCACCAGCACCAGCAGCGACCACGGGCGGGTAAAGATCAGCCCGATTCCCACCACCAGCGCGAACATCATCACCGCGATCAGACCGCGCGGAATCCGCAGCCCCTTGGGGGAAATCGTCTGAAGCCGGGACACCATCAGGATCCCGACCAGCCCCAGCCAGATCGCGATTATCATCGGCGGAATTTCGGACCCGATCAGCCCCGCCTGAGCCGCGAAAACCGGCAACAGGCCCAGCAGCGCGCCGGCGGGGGCCGGAACGCCAGTGAAATGCGTATCCGCGTCCTCCTCGGACGAGGCCGTGCCGCGCATCACGTTGAACCGCGCCAGACGCAGGCAGGCCGAGGCGGCAAAGATCAGCACGAAAATCCAGCCCAGACTGCCGATCGAGGCCAGATGATACTGATACAGCAAAATGCCCGGCGCGACGCCGAAACACAGAAAATCGGACAGCGAATCCAGCTCGGCCCCGAAATTCGAGGTGGCGCTGAGCCGGCGCGCCAGCAGCCCGTCCAGCCCATCCATCAGCACCGACAGCAGGATCAGCAGCACCGCCAGGCTGAACCGTTCGTCCATCGCGAACCGGATCGAGGTCAGCCCCAGGCACATCCCCGCCAGCGTCACCATATTGGGCAGCAGCAGAAGAAAGGGCACATCCCCATCAGGGCTGCGGGTGATCAGGCGTTTCATCGGTTATGCCTCGGGTGTGGGGCCCAGATCGGCGATCACGGTTTCCCCCGCGATCATGGTCTGGCCCAGCTCTACCAGCGGCGTTGCCCCTTCGGGCAGATAAATATCCAGACGCGAGCCAAAGCGGATCAGCCCGAACCGTTCGCCGGTTTCCAGATACTGCCCCTCTTGTGACCAGCACAGGATGCGCCGCGCCACCAGACCGGCGATCTGCACCACGCCATAGCTGCGCCCGTCCTCCAGCTGGATGGCCAGCCCGTTGCGTTCGTTATCGCTGGACGCTTTGTCCAGCGCGGCGTTCAGGAATTTACCGGGGCGATAGGCCACGGTGGTGATCGTGCCCTCATGGGGCAGCCGGTTCACATGGCAGTTGAACACCGACATGAACACCGAAATCCGGGTCATCGGCACGTCGCTCAGGCCCAGCTCGGCGGGGGGAATGGCGGGCTCCAGCAGGGACACGATCCCATCGGCAGGCGAGATCATCACACCGGGGCGCGTGGGCGTCACCCGTTCGGGATCGCGGAAGAAATAGTAGACCCAGACGGTGATCCCGGTGCCGATCCATCCCAGCGGCGCCCAGATCCAGAACAGGACCAGCGTAATCGCCGCCGCAATGGCCACAAACTTGCGCCCCTCGGGGTGCATGGGTTTGACAAAGGTCGATAGCATCGAGACGGACATGGCGGCTCCGGTTCTGAGAGGGGACTTCTGGTAATGAGCGGTGCATAAATCAATCCGCGCCATTTGCAAATGTCTGAATGCGGCCTGCCCCTCTTCGGCCCCGGCTCTGGCTTAGCGAAACAGCTGTTTGGCATCGGCGGCGGCGAAATCAATCAGCGCCCGCACCTTGCGCGGCAGGGTCCGGTTTTCCAGATAGGCCGCGCCAAAGGGAATGGTGACGTTTGTGTATTCTTTCAGTACCGGCCGCAGCGCCCCTGTCTCTAGCGCGTGATCCAGCACGAAGGCCGGGCAATAGGCCAGCCCCAGCCCCTGCACCGCCAGATCGCGCGCCACACGGGCGCTGTTCACCTGATAGCGCCCCGCGACGGACACATGCTGCGCCTGCCCGTCCCTTTCGAATGTCCAGCGGCCCGGATCGCGCCGGTTGGTATCCAGAATGCAGCTATGCGCCGCCAGATCCACCGGCCTGCGCGGCGCAGGATGCTGTTGCAGATAAGCCGGAGCCGCCACCAGATGGCTGCGGATCACCCCCAGCCGGCGCACCCTGAGCGTAGACATCCCCGGATCGCCCACACGAAAGGCCAGGTCGATCCCCTCGCGTGCCAGATCGGCATAGCTGTCAGACAGGCGCAGGTCGATGACCAGCTCGGGGTGCGGGGCGGCGAAACGGTGCAGCAGATCGGCCACATAGGCCTCGCCCAGGGTGACAGGCGCTGAGATGCGCAGCGCCCCGGTAAAGCCGCGCGCCTCGTCGGTGACCGCCCCCAGCATCGCGTCCAGATCATCCAGCAACGCCGGCGCGCGGGCCAGCAGATCCTCGCCCGCGGCGGTCAGCCCGACGCGCCGGGTGGTGCGCTGCAACAGGCGCGTGCCCAGGCGGGTCTCCAGCTCGGCCACGTATTTCGAGGTCAGCCGATTGGAGATTCCCAGCCGCTCTGCCCCTCCGGTGAATGAGCCCGTCTGCGCCGTCGCCACAAAGGCGCGAATCCCGTCGATAATATCCATAGGCACCCCATTAAGAACAAATCAGAGATAGTTATTCTACATCATCGCCATATCATTCACAAATAGCCTTGGGCATAGTCGGATCATCAAACGGGCGCAGAAACGAACGCCCACCGAAGGAGTAACACAATGATCGACGCAAAATTTGCCCCCTATGGCGCGCTGGTGCTGCGCGTGACCACCGGGGCGCTGTTCGTGTACCATGGCCTGCTGAAACTGCTGGTGTTCACCCCCGCTGGCGCGGCCGGGTTCTTTGACTCGATTGGCCTGCCCGGCTGGCTGGCCTATCTGACCATGACCGCCGAGATCCTGGGCGGCGGCGCGCTGATCCTGGGGATCGCCACGCAGCTGGTGTCGGCGGCCCTGGTGCCGGTGCTGCTGGGGGCGGCTCTTTTTGCCCACCGCGGCGCGGGCTTTGGCTGGACAAACCCCGGCGGCGGGATGGAATTCCCGCTGATGTGGGCCGCGGTTCAGGCCTCTCTGGCCCTGATCGGGGACGGCGCGCACGCCCTTTACCCGCTGCGCCGCACATAATCTGACGGCCCCGCCCCGCACGCCGGGGCGCGGGCCACATCAGCCCCCTGAAACCAGAAAAGGAGCCCTCCATGTCCGCACATCAATCTCTTGGGATGCTCAAGGATCGTCTGAAAGCGTCCGATAAAATGCCCGTCGTCTTTCTGGGCCATGGCAGCCCGATGAACGCGATCGAGGATAACGATTACGCCCGTTCGTGGCGCAAGCTGGGCCGCGCCCTACCCCGTCCGCAGGCGATTCTGGTGGTCTCGGCGCATTGGATGACACAGGGGACGACGCTGGTGGATGTCTCGGCTTTTCCGCGCACGATCCACGATTTCTATGGCTTCCCAGATGAGCTATACATGGAAAGCTACCCGGCCGAAGGCGCGCCTGATCTGGCCCGCGAAGTGGTCAGCCTGCTGGCCAGCCACCACGCCGAGGGCGACGATACCTGGGGGCTGGATCATGGTGCCTGGACGGTGCTGAAATACCTGTATCCCAACGCGGATGTTCCCGTGTTCCAGCTGTCCATCGACATGACCGCCGGGCTGGCCCATCAGCTGGAAATCGGCCAGGCCATCGCCGAGCTGCGCCATCGCGGCGTGCTGATCCTGGGCAGCGGCAATGTCGTCCACAACCTGCACACCATGCGGTTCGGCGCGCGCCCCTATGACTGGGCCACCGAGTTCGACACCCGTTTCGCCAGCCTGCTGGAGGATCGCAACATGGCCGCGCTGGCCGACCCGCAGACCTTTGGCACGCTGCTGCGCCAGGCGCATCCGTCGGTGGATCACTACCTGCCCGCGCTGACCATTGCAGGCGCGGCGGATAGCGCCGATCAGCTGGTCTTTATGAATGACACGATCGACATTGCCAGCGTCTCGATGCGCAGCTTTGTGTTTTATTAAGGGATCGGTGCGATGCTGGTAGATGGTAAATGGACAAAGGACTGGAACCCGGTCCAGAAGGCAGATGAAAAGGGCCGTTTCGTGCGGCAGGTGTCCAGTTTTCGCAACTGGATCACCCCCGATGGCAGCGCAGGGCCAACGGGCCTGGGTGGTTTCAAGGCCGAGGCCGGGCGCTATCGGCTCTATGTGGCGCTGATCTGCCCCTGGGCCTCGCGGACGTTGATTGCCCGCGCGCTGAAGGGCCTGGAGGATGTGATCCCCGTCACCGTCGTCAACCCGACGCTGACCGATCAGGGCTGGGCCTTTGGTGGCTATCCGGGGGCGGATGCGGACCCGCTGTTCGATGCGGGCTATATGCACGCGCTCTATACCCGCGCCGATCCGCATTTCACCGGGCGCGCCACTGTGCCCGTGCTGTGGGACATGCAGCAAAACGTGATGGTCAGTAACGAAAGCGCCGACATCCTGCGGATGCTGGACACCGCATTCGAGGAGATCGTGCCGTCGGATATTCGGCTGTATCCGCAGGATCTGGCCACCGAAATCGACACGCTGAACCCTGTGATTTACGATGGGCTGAACAATGGCGTCTACAAGGCTGGTTTCGCCTCAAGCCAAGAGGCCTATGACGAGGCTGTCGCCAGTGTGTTCAGCACGCTGGATATGCTCGAATCGCGGCTGAGCGGCGACTATCTGTTCGGAGACCGGCTGACAGAAACCGACATCCGCACTTTTGTGACGCTGATCCGGTTCGATGCGGCCTATCATGGGCTGTTCAAAACGAACCTGCGCCAGATCGCCGATTATCCGCGCCTGCAAGCCTATATGGAGCGTATCCTGGCCCTGCCCGGCGTGCGCCAGACAGTGAACATGGACCATATCACGCGTGGCTATTACTCGATCAAGGCGCTGAATCCGACGGGGATTCGCCCCGCCGCCCCGGCGCATATCACGGCCTTGCTGACCTGATCATTCATCCGAGGGGTCGGCGTCGGGATCCGCCTGCCCGACCCCTTTGAAGATGAACTTGAACGGCATCGCCCACAAAAAGCCCAGCACGATATAGACCGCCAGTTCGATCAGCAGCGAGGGCCGCTCGAACAAGGACGTCAGATACCACGCCACCGCGATATAGAGCGGCAGGCCAACCAGCAGGATCAGCAGCGCCAGGCGGCGGCGGGTTTTATACGCCAGCGCCATCAGTCTGCGAACGGGTCGGTGACCAGGATGGTGTCGTCGCGTTCAGGGCTGGTGGACAGCAGGGCGACGGGGCATTCGATCAGCTCTTCGACGCGGCGGACGTATTTCACCGCATTGGCGGGCAGATCGTTCCAGCTGCGCGCGCCTTCGGTGGATTCGGACCAGCCGGGGATTTCCTCGTAGATCGGTTTGCAGCGGGCCTGCTGATCGGCGGCGGTGGGCAGGTAATCCAGACGCTCGCCGTCCAGATCATAGCCCACGCAGATTTTCAGGGTCTCGAACCCGTCCAGCACGTCCAGTTTCGTCAAAGAGATGCCGTTGATCCCGTTCACCGCGCAGGTCTGACGGACCAGGGCGGCGTCAAACCAGCCACAGCGGCGTTTGCGGCCGGTGGTGGTGCCGAATTCATGGCCACGCTCGCCCAGACGCTGACCGTCTGCATCCTCCAGCTCGGTCGGGAACGGGCCCTCGCCTACGCGGGTGGTATAGGCCTTCACGATGCCCAGCACGTAATCGATCGAGTTGGGGCCGATGCCCACGCCCGTCGCGGCCTGACCCGCGATCACATTCGAGGACGTCACGAAGGGATAGGTGCCGAAATCAATGTCCAGCAGCGCGCCTTGTGCGCCTTCGAACAGGATGCGTTTGCCGGATTTGCGTTTCTCGTTCAGCACTTTCCAGACGGGCGCGGCGAAGGGCAGGATTTCCTTGGCAACCTCTTTGAGTTGCGCCAGCAGCGCGTCACGGTCAACGGGGGCAATGCCCAGACCTTTGCGCAGCGGATCGTGGTGTTGCAGGGCGCGGTCCACGCGGGCCTCAAGCGTGGCCTCATCGGCCAGATCGGCCACACGGATGGCGCGGCGGCCAACCTTATCTTCGTAGCAGGGGCCGATGCCGCGGCCGGTGGTGCCGATCTTGGTGCCCTTGCTGGCGGCCTCTTCGCGGGCGCGGTCCAGCTCGCCGTGGATGGGCAGAATCAGCGGGGTGTTTTCCGCAATCATCAGCGTGTCGGCGTTGATCTCGACCCCCTGTTCGCGGACGGTGGCGATCTCGTTGACCAGGTGCCAGGGGTCCAGCACCACGCCGTTGCCGATCACCGACAGTTTCCCGCCACGCACCACACCCGAGGGCAGCGCGTGCAATTTATAGACCTTTCCGTCGATGACCAGAGTGTGCCCGGCATTGTGGCCGCCCTGAAAACGCGCGATCACATCGGCGCGTTCGGACAGCCAGTCCACGATCTTGCCTTTACCCTCATCGCCCCATTGGGCGCCGACGACGACGACGTTTGCCATTGCTGGTCCTCTTACTCTATGCGGATCAAACCCGCGCCCGTATATAGGGCTGTGCCCCGGTGTAAAACCTCAAATTCGCCGCAGGGCTGGACACGCGCTGCCAATTGCGCGATTCATTATGACAGACATTCGCAAAACCTGCATCAAGCCGGAGCATCCCATGGGGTTTTTTCTTCGCTGGCTGGTGGCCTTTATCCTTCTGTCGGCCACGTTCAACCCAACGCGCGTGAATTACGCGACATGGGTCAGCTCCAATTACGATCAGCAATTGCCGCTGGCGGTGCTGCTGGGGCTGCTGCTGCTGGTGGGCTATATCATCTACCTGCGGGCCACGCTGCGCTCGATCGGAGCGTTCGGGATGTTCCTGGTAATGGCGATTTTTGCCGCGCTTTTGTGGGTGCTCTATGATTATGGCCTGTTGGACATCGACAATCAGACGATGAACACCTGGCTGGGCCTGTTTGCCATGTCCGTCGTGCTGGGCGTTGGCCTGAGCTGGAGCCTGATCCGCCGCCGCCTGTCCGGCCAGGTGGACATCGACGATATAGACGACGAAGAATAGGGCACGCGCCCCCCCCGTTTGGCCCAGATCCCACTCAGACGGCAAAGGCGGGTTGCGGGCGGCAAGGGTTTTGCCTAAATAGGCGCGGAAAGACATCTCAGGCAGGCCTCAATGGAAAACGTCGTTCTTATCATCCACCTTCTTCTGGCGCTGGCGCTGATCGGCATCGTGCTTTTGCAACGCTCCGAGGGCGGTGGACTGGGGATGGGCGGCGGCGGCGGTGCCGTGTCCAGCCGCGCGGCCGCAACCGCGCTGAGCAAAGTGACCTGGATCCTGGCGATCGGGTTCATCTGTACCTCTTTGGGGCTGACCGTGATTGCCGCTGAAAAATCCGCGGGCAGCTCGGTTCTGGATCGTCTGGGGGGGGATGCCCCCGCCACCGAAAGCGAAGAGGCACCCGCACAACCGGGCAGTGACCTGCTGCCGCCCTCGGCGGATGAAAGTGGCCCCATCGTTCCGCGCGCGGACTGATAGAACCACAACACCTTGAATTTTCGCGGATGACCGCAACTGCATCTTGCGGTCGTCTTGCGTATTTTTTGCGAATCTAGTAAGGCTTGAGTCCCGTGGTGCTGCGGTTTTTTGAACCGTAGGGGCGCAGGTTTTGGCATTCTGCCAGGCGAAAATCACGGGAGACGCCGACATGGCTCGTTATATCTTCATCACCGGCGGTGTTGTGTCCTCGCTGGGCAAGGGGCTGGCCTCGGCCGCCTTGGGCGCATTGTTGCAGGCGCGCGGTTTCTCGGTCCGTCTGCGCAAACTGGATCCCTACCTGAACGTCGATCCCGGCACCATGAGCCCGTTTGAACACGGCGAGGTGTTCGTCACCGACGATGGCGCCGAAACCGATCTGGACCTGGGCCATTACGAGCGTTTCACCGGCGTGCCCGCGCGGATGACCGACTCGGTCAGTTCGGGGCGAATCTATTCCAACGTTCTGGAAAAAGAGCGTCGCGGCGATTACCTGGGCAAAACCATTCAGGTCGTTCCCCACGTCACCAACGAGATCAAGGATTTCCTGGCGGTCGGCGATGACGAGGTCGATTTCATGCTGTGCGAAATCGGCGGCACCGTCGGCGATATCGAGGGCCTGCCCTTCTTCGAGGCGATCCGCCAGTTCACCCACGATCGCCCGCGCGGCCAGTGTATTTTCATGCACCTGACCCTGCTGCCCTATCTGGCTGCCTCGGGCGAGCTGAAAACCAAACCCACCCAGCACAGCGTCAAGGAACTGCAAAGCATCGGCATCGCGCCTGACGTGCTGGTGTGCCGCAGCGAACAGCCGATTCCGGAAAAAGAACGCGAGAAAATCGCCCTGTTCTGTAACGTCCGCAAGGACGCGGTGATCGCCGCCTATGATCTGAACTCGATCTACGAGGCCCCGCTGGCCTATCACCACGAAGGTCTGGATCAGGCGGTTCTGGACGCGTTCGGCATCTCGCCCGCGCCCAAGCCGGACATGTCGAAATGGGATGACGTGGTGGACCGCATCCACAATGCCGATGGCGAGGTCAACGTGGCCATTGTCGGCAAATACGTGCAACTGGAAGACGCCTATAAATCCATCAAAGAGGCCCTGACCCACGGCGGCATGGCCAACCGGGTGAAGGTGAATGTGGAATGGGTGGATGCCGAGATTTTCGACAATTCCGACCCGGCCCCGCATCTGGAGGGCTTCCACGCCATTCTGGTGCCCGGCGGCTTTGGCGAACGCGGCACCGAGGGGAAAATCAAAGCGGCCGAATTCGCCCGTACGCGCAAAATCCCCTATCTGGGCATCTGCCTGGGGATGCAAATGGCCGTGATCGAGGCCGCCCGCAACGTGGCTGGTATCGACACTGCGGGCTCTGAAGAATTCGATCACGAATCCGGGGGCAAGCGTTTCGAACCCGTGGTCTATCACCTGAAGGAATGGGTGCAGGGCAACGCCAAGGTCCAGCGCAAGGCCGATGACGACAAGGGCGGCACCATGCGTCTGGGCGCCTATGACGCCGTGTTGACCGAGGGCTCCAAGGTGGCGCAGGTCTATGGCGACACCGCGATCGAGGAACGCCACCGTCACCGCTATGAGGTGGACATCAAATACCGCGAAAAGCTAGAGGCCTGCGGGCTGACCTTCTCGGGCATGTCGCCCGATGGCCGGCTGCCGGAAATCGTGGAATGGACTGATCACCCCTGGTTCATCGGCGTGCAATACCACCCCGAACTAAAGTCCAAACCCTTCGATCCGCACCCCCTGTTCAAGGATTTCGTGCGCGCTGCCGTGGAAACATCGCGCCTGGTATAAACACAGAAAACGGGGCCGCTGGGCCCCGTTTTTCTATGTTTTTCCGTGGGTTTACCTGTGGATTATCTCCAGATCGGATCCAGCAGAACCCGCAACAGAGCCGGCCTGCTATCGGGCTGCGGGGGCATCACGATCCGTGTCGGCCCCTGATCCGAGATCGCGTTGAACCGGGTCTCATCAAACACCCAGCGGCCCTGCGTGCCACGCGCCGCATCGTGCCGCTGCCGCGCGAACCAGGCCTCGGCCGCGTCCCGAACCGGCGCCAGGCCGACCTCGGGGTCCGGCAGGTAGAACCCGCAGCTGATTTTCCGGTGCAGACAGTCCAGCATGGAACAGCGCGCGCTGTCCTCAAGCGGGACATCATCCTTGTGCATATGGTTGAACTCTTGCGGGCGCCCGTTCAGGAACACCTGAACCGCCGTTGCCAGATCCAACCCGATTTTTGACATCAAGCGCCCCAAAACCTTCAGATCGCCGTTGTGCCAATCAAACTCAACCGCCGCTTGCGCCAGCTCGGACCCTGCCGAGACCTGCGTGCCAGCATCTACCCCTTCCCAGTCTTTTGATACCATCCGGTTCATTGCCCGAACTCCTACTGGTGCCTCTCATCTCTTAAGGTTGTATTGAGCCTTGGTGCAGATTTTGCGGACGAAATGTGGCCGGGATGAGGCAATCCAACTGTCGCGCCTTTGTCACAAAATCCCGGCCCTGTTGCGCCCTGACCTGTCTTTTCTTTTGCGGGAATCGTTTCTTGGCGTAGCGTGAAACCATGTTCTCACACCTGTTTCGCGCGCTCAAAGCCAGTAAATCCAACGCGTTACCCGAGCCAGATGAAAAACTGGCCCTGGGCGCTTTGCTGGTGCGCGTGGCCAAATCCGACCGCAATTACAACGTGAAGGAAATCCAGCGCATCGACCGGATTTTCCAGCGGCTCTATGATCTGAACCCGGTTGAGGCGGCCAAAATGCGCGCCGTGTGCGAAAAAATGGAGGAACACGCCCCCCATATGGATGTGTTTTCGGAAATGATCCGCGAGGGGGTGGATTTCGATGACCGGCTGGGGGCCCTGGAAACCATGTGGGAGGTCGCCCTGTCCGACGGGCAAGAACGCCCCGAAGAGCTGAGCGTGGTCGAAAGCGCCCGGACCGCGCTTGGCCTGTCCGAGGCCGACAGTCTTCAGGCCCGCGTTGCCGCCGTGCACACCATCGAGCAGGTCCAGCGCCGCGCCGCGGATGATCAATGATTGGCAGCGCCGCATTCAGCCCCTATATGCAGGGGCATGTTTGCTGATTTTCTGAAACGCCTCACCCAGCCCTCTCCGTCTCGCCTGCCCGATTCCGATGCGCGGCTGGCGCTGATGGCCCTGCTGGTGCGGGTGGCCCGCTCGGATGGGCATTTCGACAGCGCCGAGCGCGCGCGCATCCTGACCATTGCCGCCGATCGCTACGGGCTGGAGACCGCCGCCACGCAGGAACTGCTGGCGCAAGCCGAGACCCTGGAATCCGAGGCCCCCGACACCGTTCGTTTCACCCGCGCGATCAAGGACGCCGTCGCCTACGAGGACCGCACCGCCGTGATCGAGGCGCTCTGGGCCGTGGTTCTGGCCGACGGCACCCGCGATGACGCTGAAAACGCGCTGTTGCGGCTGGTCGCCAATCTGCTGGGAATCAATGACCGTGACAGCGCTCTGGCGCGCCAGCGAATCGAGACCAGGCCCTAAGCCGACACCGCCGACGCAGCGTGGCGCGCTCAGAAATGATCAAATTCCTGATGACTTAGGGTCAATCGTGCCGTTTCTGGATGATTTTCACCGCTTTGATCATTGCACGCGTCCCCATTTTTCGACCTACTAAACCCAATAAAAACAAAAAATGGGGTCGGAAGTGTCCGAAAACGCTCCAGTCATCGAAATTCGGGGGCTGCACAAAGCCTATGGCGCGCTGGAAGTCCTGAAGGGCGTGGATATCACCGCGCATCGGGGGGATGTTGTCTCGTTGATTGGCTCGTCGGGGTCCGGGAAATCCACGATTCTGCGCTGCGCCAACCTGCTGGAGGACAGCCAGGAAGGCGAGATTCTGTTCAAGGGCGAGCCCGTCCTGTGGAAAGGTCAGGGGCACGCTCGCCATCCGGGCGATCCGGCGCAGGTGCTGCGCATCCGTACCAACCTGTCCATGGTGTTCCAGCAGTTCAACCTGTGGGCCCATATGACAATTCTGGAAAACGTGATGGAGGCCCCCGTCACCGTTCTGGGCCGCGACAAGGCCGAGGTCGAGGCCGCCGCCCGCCGCTATCTGGACAAGGTCGGGATCGGCGACAAATGCGATGTCTACCCGGCGCAATTGTCGGGCGGTCAGCAGCAGCGCGCCGCCATCGCCCGCGCCCTGTGCATGGAGCCCGAGGCGATCCTGTTTGACGAACCCACCAGCGCCCTGGACCCCGAACTGGAACAAGAAGTCGTGAAGGTCATCAAGGATCTGGCCGCCGAGGGGCGCACCATGCTGATCGTCACCCACGATATGAAAATGGCCCATGATGTCAGCAGCCATGTCGTGTTTCTGCACCAGGGCCGGATCGAAGAAGAAGGCGCGCCGGGCACGCTCTTTGGCAGCCCCAAATCCGAACGCCTGCAACAATTCCTGTCGGTCACGTCGCATCTGTGACGCCCGCCGGCACCGATTTCTAACCACGGGAGTGAACCATGAAAAAACTGATCCTGACCACCGCCGCGCTGGCCCTGACCGCTGGCATTGCCACCGCCGACACCATCCGGATGGGCACCGAGGGCGCCTATGCCCCCTTCAACTATCTGGACGATAATGGCGAGGTTGCGGGCTTTGAGCGCGACTTGGGCGACGAGCTGTGCAAACGCGCCGAGCTGACCTGCGAATGGGTCACCAACGAATGGGATTCGATCATTCCGAACCTGGTCTCGGGCAACTATGACACCATCATTGCCGGCATGTCGATCACCGACGAGCGCAAGGAAAAGATCGACTTTACCCAGGCCTACACCCAGCCCGACCCCTAGGCCTATGCGGCGCTCAGCGCGGATGTGGATGTCACCACCGCCGTGATTGCGGCGCAGGCCAACACGATCCAGGCCTCGTTCGTGGCCGCCGCGGGCGCGCAGCTGGTTGAATTCTCGACCGTGGACGAGGCCCTGGCCGCCGTCCTGAACGGCGAGGCCGACGCCACCCTGGCCGACAAAGCCAGCCTGCTCGATCAGGTCGAAGCCAGCGACCAGCTGGTTTTCCTGGAAAAAGAAGAGCTGATCGGCGGCGGTGTCGGCATGGGCATCCGCAAATCCGACAGCGCCCTGCGTGACAAATTCGACGCCGCGATCCAGTCGATGAAGGATGACGGCACGCTGAACGCGCTGATCGTGAAGTGGAAAATCGGCGAAACCTTCTGATCGCCCAATACTCTTGGGTGGGGGCGATCACGCCCCTGCCCTGACCGGATCTGACGATGTTTCCCTATTGCACTGACCCCGATACGCTGTCCGGCCTGACCTGGCTAAGCTGCTATCTGACCACCACCAAGCATATGATGCTGTTCTATTCGCTGGGCACGGTGCTGCTGCTGCTGGCGATTACGGCTCCGGTGGCGCTGGCCTTTGGCTTTGCCGGAGCAAGCGCGGCCAAATCGCATGTCGCGCCGCTGCGCTGGCTGGGCAAGATCTATATCGCGGTCGTGCGCGGGGTGCCGGACATCGCGTTTTTCCTGTTCTTCGTGATCGCGCTGGATCAGGGGTTTGAATGGCTGCGCCATCAGGTTCTGTGCCCCGATTGGGACCAGCCGATCCGCCAGGGCAATGATTTCGTTGTCTGTTCTGCGGCCAAACTGCCGCTGGGCTCGGCCCCGCAATGGGTGCACGAGGTCTATGGCTTTGCGCTGGCCGTGCTGACCTTTGCCATCGTGTTTGGGGCCTTTGCCGCCAATGTCCTGTTCGGAGCCATGCGCGCCGTGCCCCATGCGCAGATGGAAACCGCCTATGCCTATGGCATGACAAAGCGGCAGGCTTTCTGGCGTATTCTGGTGCCGCAGATGTGGGTCTATGCGCTGCCGGGCCTGTCGAATCTGTGGATGGTGCTGATCAAGGCCACGCCCCTGCTGTTCCTGCTGGGGGTCGAGGATATCGTCTATTGGGCGCGCGAGCTGGGCGCCTCGAAAACGCCGCGCTTTACCGATTATCCGCATCCTGACTGGCGCATGTGGTATTTCCTGGGGCTGCTGGTGTTCTATCTGGGCTTTACCCGTGTGTCCGAGCTGGTGCTGGAACGTCTGATGCGCCGCCTGTCCCACGGTCAGGCCACCGCCGCCGGAGAAGCCATGCGGAGGGCCGAGGCATGAGCTGCTGGCAAACCATTCAGGATTACGGCCTGCGCTCGATCGGAATCGGAGAGCGCCTGCTGCCCAAGACCGATTTCACCCTGTGTCACCAGTTCACGCTGATCGGCTCGGGGATGTTGTGGAACATCTATTTCGGCGTTCTGGCGCTGCTGGCGGGGTTCTTTCTGGCAACCGCGCTGGCGGTGGCCAAGAATTCGGCCCTGCCCTGGCTGCGCACACCGGCCACCTGGTTCATCTTTGTGTTCCGAGGCTCGCCCCTGTTCATCCAGTTCTTCTTTGGCTACTTCCTGTTCCTGTCATTGAAGAAAGTCGTCCCGATCTTTGCGCCCTTCACCGACGCCTGGCTGGGCGCATTGATGGTGCTGTTTTTCAACACCGCCGCCTATTCGGCCGAGATTTTCTATGGCGCGCTGCGCTCCATTCCCAAAGGTGACACCGAGGCCGCGGACGCCTATGGGTTCAGCGGCTGGAACAAGTTCCGCCGCATCACCTGGCCCACCATGCTGCGCCTGGCCTGGCCGGCCTACACGAACGAGGCGATCTTTCTGTTCCACGCGACGGCGCTTGTGTTTTTCTCGAGTTTTCCGGCATGGCGGCAGAAGGGGGACGCGCTGTATTATGCCTCTTATTTTGCCGAGAAAACCTTCAACCCCTTCGTGCCCTACCCGATCTTCGCGGGCTATTTCATCCTGTTGACGCTGATCGTGATCGGGCTGTTCGGATGGATCAATCATCGGCTGAACCGGCATCTGCCGCAGCAACATCGCCGCAAAATTCGCTTGCGTCCAAGGTTGATCCGGTAGTATCCAATATTTGATCAAATTATTCGGACGCAGGGGAACTCCATATACGTTTCGGAGTTTGCAGCCACTGTTTGACGCAAATATTTTGATCAAAAGTTAACAAACAGGGACCAAGGGCATGGTCCCCAAGCGTTTGAGATGCAAGAATCGCTTGCGTCTGGCTTGTGGGAACGGCCTCATCGAAACATGAAAATGTACAACTGGCTGAGAAAGCACCCCGAAGTGCGTACCATCCGCGTGGCCGCGGCAGATCTGAACGGACAGGCGCGCGGCAAACGTGTGCCCACCCGCTTTGCCGATAAGGTGGTCGAGGACGGGACGCGCTTTCCCATGTCCGTGTTGAATCTGGACATCTGGGGCGAGGACATCGAAGACAGCCCCCTGGTTTTTGACAGCGGCGACGCCGATGGCGTGCTGCGCCCGACCGAGCGGGGCTTTATGCCCATGCCCTGGCTGTCGGCGCCCACCGCCCTGCTGCCGCTGTGGATGTATCGCGAGGACGGCCGCCCCTACGAGGGCGACCCCCGCCACGCCCTGCGCGCCATTGTCGAACGCTACAAAGCCATCGGCCTGACCCCCGTCGTGGCAATGGAGATGGAATTCTTCCTGATCGACGACTCGGGCCGCGACCTGAGCGTGCCGATCAGCCCCCGGTCCGGCAAACGGCGCAAGGCGGCCGAAACCCTGTCGATCCGCGCGCTGGATGCGTTCGACAGCTTTTTCACCGATCTCTATGACGCCTGCGAGGAAATGGACATCCCCGCCGACACCGCCATTTCCGAGGCCGGGCTGGGCCAGTTCGAAATCAACCTGATGCATTGCGATGACGCCCTGCGCGCCGCCGATGACGCCTGGCTGTTCAAGATGCTGGTCAAGGGGCTGGCGCGCAGCCACGGGTTCGCGGCGTCCTTTATGGCCAAACCCTATGATGACTACGCCGGATCGGGCCTGCACACGCATTTTTCGCTGATCGACAAGGATGGCAATAACGTCTTTGACGATGGCGGCCCCAAGGGCACGGATATGCTGCATCACGCGATCGCGGGCTGTATGCGCGCCATGCACGACAGCACGCTGATCTTTGCCCCGCATTGGAACAGCTATGACCGGATGGTGCCGGGCGCCCACGCGCCGACGGGGATCAGCTGGGCCTATGAGAACCGGACCTCGGCCATTCGCGTGCCCTCGGGCAGCCCCAAGGCGCGGCGGCTGGAACACCGGGTCGCGGGCGGCGATGTGAACCCCTATCTGCTGCTGACGGCCATTCTGGGCGCGGCGCTGACCGGGATCGAGGACAAGCTCTCGCCGCCCGAACCGATCTCGGGCAATGCCTATGCGCTGGACCTGCCGCACATCCCCGACAAATGGGGCACGGCCATTGATGCCTTTGAAAACAGTGACGTTATCAAGCGCATTTTCACCCCCGAGATGATCCGCAACCTTGTGCTGACCAAAAGGCAAGAGCTGCGCTACATGGACGATCTGACCCCGGAAGAGCGGGTGGACATCTACCTGGATACGGTGTGATCCCGGCGGGTTCCGCAACTTGTTCCTTCAGGGCGGCAGGGATACAGTCCTGCCATCAACGACAATGGTGACTTATGAAAATCGGCATCCTGCAAACGGGCCATGTGCCCGATCAGATGATGGAAACCTCGGGGGATTACGCGGCCATGTTCCGGCGTCTGCTGGACGGGCACGGGTTTACCTTTGAAACATGGGAGGTGGTGGACGGCCAGTTTCCCTCGGGCCCCGAGGCCGCCGATGCCTGGCTGATCACCGGATCCAAACATGGTGCCTATGAAGATCACCCCTGGATCCCCCCGCTGGAAACGCTGATCCGCGCCATTCGCGATGCCGGGCGTCCGATGGTCGGGGTCTGCTTTGGGCATCAGATCATCGCGCAGGCTCTGGGCGGGAAAGTCGTCAAGTTCGAGGGCGGCTGGGCCACGGGCCGGCAAAGCTATGATCTGAACGGACGCCAGGTGCAGCTGAACGCCTGGCACCAGGATCAGGTGGTGGAACTGCCTGAAAACACGCGGGTTCTGGGATCAAATGACTTCTGCGAGAATGCGGTTCTGGCGATCGGCGACAATATTCTGACGCTGCAGCCCCATCCTGAATTCACCGCCACGGAAATCCGTGTCCTGCTGGAACATCGCGCGCCCGGCGTGGTGCCTGATGACTTGATCACCCAGGCTACCGCAGCGTTGGAGGCCCCCGTCGACGGGGGGGAAATCGGTCAGCAAATGGCCCGCGTCCTGAAGGGAGAGAAGATATGAGCAACTGGATCAAAACACTCCCCGAAGCGGCGCAAGCCTACCTGGCGGAACGGCGCCTGGACGAGGTCGAGTGTATCATCTCGGACCTGCCGGGCATTGCACGCGGCAAGGCGGTTCCGGCGTCAAAATTCGAAAAGCAGGACTATTTTCACCTGCCGGACTCGATCTATTTCCAGACCATCACCGGCGATTGGGGCGAGGCCGCCGGCGAGGAGGGCTTTATCGAGCGCGACATGATGCTGCGCCCCGATATGTCCACCGCCACCGCCGCCCCCTGGACCGGAGACTGGACCTTGCAGGTGATCCACGATGCCTATGACCGCAAGGACGAGCCGATCCCCTATGCCCCGCGGAATGTGCTGAAACGCGTGGTCAATCTTTACCGCGAACAGGGGTGGGAACCCGTCGTCGCGCCGGAAATGGAATTCTACCTGGTGGCGCGCAACATCGACCCGGCCAAGAAAATCGAGCCGATGATGGGCCGTTCCGGTCGTCCGGCGGCGGCGCGTCAGGCGTACTCGATGTCCGCCGTGGACGAGTTTGGCCCGGTCATTGACGACATCTATGATTTCGCCGAGGCCATGGGCCTGGAGATCGACGGCATCACCCAGGAAGGCGGCGCCGGCCAGCTGGAAATCAACCTGCTGCATGGCGATCCGGTGGCGCTGGCCGATCAGGTGTTCTACTTCAAGCGGCTGATCCGCGAGGCCGCGCTGCGCCACGATTGCTTTGCCACTTTCATGGCCAAACCGATCGCGGACGAGCCGGGCAGCGCCATGCATATCCACCACTCGATCCTGAGCCTTGAGGATGGCTCGAACATCTTTTCGGGGCCGCAGGGCGGGGAAACGGATGCGTTTTTCCACTTTATCGCGGGTTTGCAGAACCACCTGCCTTCGGCCATTGCGATGCTGGCGCCCTATGTGAATTCCTATCGCCGGTATGTGCGTGACCACGCCGCGCCGATCAATCTGGAATGGGGACGGGACAACCGGACGACGGGGATTCGCGTGCCACTGTCCGGCCCCAAGGCCCGGCGGGTCGAAAACCGTCTGGCCGGGATGGACTGCAACCCCTACCTGGGCATCGCGGCCTCTTTGGCTTGTGGATTCCTGGGGCTGATGGAGGGCAAACGCCCCGACAAGCAGTTCAAGGGCGATGCCTATGACGGCGACGAGGACATCCCCCGCGTGCTGGGCCAGGCCTTGGATCTGTTCGATGGGGCCTCGGATCTGCATGAAATCCTGCACCCGGATTTCGCGCGCGTCTACTCGATCATCAAACGGACCGAGTATGAAGAGTTCTTGCAGGTGATTTCCCCCTGGGAACGGGAGCACCTGCTGCTGAACGTCTGATCCAAAGGGGCCGCCCTGACGGGCGGCGCTGGATATCTCGCGCCCCTGATGGGCGCTCGGGCGGGCGCCCGATGGAAAGGTTAAGCCATGGATCTGCTGTATTCGAATGACAAACGCGGGCAGTACCCAGACAGCTGGTACGCGGCCACAGCGCATCGGCTGCCCCCTTTTGAGATGCTGAAGGGCGCGCATAAGGCGGATGTCTGCGTGGTGGGCGCGGGCTATACCGGGCTGTCGGCCGCGCTGCATCTGGCCGAAGCCGGGTTTGACGTGGCCCTTCTTGAGGCGCACCGGGTCGGTTTCGGGGCCTCGGGGCGCAATGGCGGGCAATTGGGCAGCGGCCAGCGCCAGCCGCAGGACACGCTGGAGAAGATGGTTCTGCCAGAGGATGCCCGGCGGCTGTGGGATCTGGGCGAAGAGGCCAAGGATCTGGTCAGACATCTGATTACAAAGCACGCGATTGACTGCCACCTGCGCCCCGGCGTGGCCTGGACCGGGTTTGATGCGGCCGATGTGGGGCATCTGCACGAGTATGCCGCGCTGATGCAGCGGGACTATGGCTATAGCGAGATTCAGGCGCTGAGTGCCGAGGAGTGCGCGCGGATTTGCCCTTCGCCTGCTTATAAAGGCGGGGTGCTGGATATGGGGGCCGCGCATCTGCATCCGTTGAACTTTGCCCTGGGGCTGGCGCGGGCGGCGCAGGCCGCGGGCGTTCGGATCTATGAGAACACCCATGTGCATCATATTCAGGATGGCGCGCCCAACACCGTGCGCACCGATCAGGGGCATATTCAGGCCGATCATGTGATTCTGGCCTGCAATGGCTATCTGGGCGGGCTGAACCGCAAGGTCGCGGCCCGCGTGATGCCGATCAACAATTTCATGGTCGCAACCGAGCCTCTGGGCGAGCGGGCTCAGCAGGTGCTGACACAGGATATCGCGGTGGCGGACAGCAAATTCGTGGTGAATTACTTCCGGCTGTCTCAGGACGGGCGGCTGCTGTTCGGCGGCGGCGAGAGCTATGGCTATCGCTTCCCTGCCGACATCACCGCCAAGGTGCGCAAACCGATGCTGGAGATTTTCCCGCATCTGAAGGACGTCCGCATCGACTATGCCTGGGGGGGCACACTGGGGATCACGATGAAGCGCCTGCCCTACCTGGCGCGGGTGGGCAAAACGATACTGTCTGGCTCGGGGTATTCGGGGCACGGGCTGGGCACGGCCACCCATGCGGGGATGCTGATGGCGCGGGCAATTCAGGGCGATGCCGAAGGGTTCGACGTGATGTCCCGGCTGCCGACAACGGCCTTTCCGGGCGGGGCCGCGTTTCGCAGCCCGCTGCTGGTGATGGCGATGACATGGTTCGCGATGCGCGACAGGCTGGGGATCTAAGCCCCCCTGCCAAACCGACAGTCAGACACAAAGCCCCCCCAATTCAGGCGATATGTTGCGCGTGCCATACCGCCGCGTCATCTGAATTTCATTTGGCTTTCGGCCCCCTCTGCTTTAACAATTCCTGAAAATGTTATTCAGGAATCCCGAAGATGACTTTGCCTCCGAATGTTTATGACGCCGAGCCCATCCCCGAATCCGCCCGCACCGAGATTGAACGGCTGCTGCAAACCGGGGACTTGTTCCGCTATACCGCGCCGGAAAACGCGCCGGTATCGCTGCTGGAAAAAGAGTTCGCCGCCTTCATGGGGGTAAAATACGCGCTGGCGGTGTCGTCTTGCTCGGCCGCGCTGTTCCTGTCGCTGAAGGCCCTGGGCCTGCCGCGCGGCGCGCGGGTGCTGATCCCGGCCTTTACCTTTGCCGCGGTGCCATCCTCCATCGTGCACGCCGATTGCGAGCCTGTTCTGGCCGAAGTGGGCGAAAACTATCGCCTGGACATCGAGGATTTCGCCACCCGGCTGGATGACAATATCGACGCGGTGATCATCAGCCACATGCGCGGGCATACCTCGGATATGGATGCGATCATGGCGCTGTGCCAGGCCCGCAACATCCCGGTGATCGAGGATGCCGCCCACTCGCTGGGCACCCGCTGGCATGGGCATAAAATCGGCACGATTGGCGATGTAGGCTGTTTTTCATTCCAAAGCTACAAGCTGCTGAATTCAGGCGAAGGCGGGGTGATGATCACCAATGACCCCGATATTGTCGCCCGCGCGGTCATCATGTCCGGCGCTTACGAACACAACTGGAAAAAGCACCAGTGCCAGACGGACGCGGATGCCCAGGCCCTGGCCGAGGCCTTTGGCCGGTGGCAAAATCAGCTGCCCCTGTACAATCTGCGCCTGAACAATCTGTCCGCCGCGATTGTCCGCCCCCAACTGGATGAAATCGCCCGCCGTGTCCGCGATGGCCGCCGCAATCATGACTATGTGGCCGATAAGCTGAACCAATCCCCCTGGATCAACGTCCCCGAAAAGCTGGACCCCGAGGAACGCGCGCCGGATTCCATCCAGTTCAACCTGGTCGGCATGAACGAGGACGAGGTCCGCGCCTTCGAAGGGGCCGCTGCCAAACGGGGGGTCAAGGTGCAGATTTTCGGGCTGAGCACGGATAATGCTCGCGCCTTCTGGAACTGGCAATTCCTGGATCACATCCCCGACCTGCCGCAAACCCGCGACATGCTGATGAAGGCCTGCGATGCCCGCCTGCCCGCCCGTCTGCAACTGCCCGAGCTGGACCTGATCGCCGAGGCGCTGATCCGCGCCGCCCAGGATGTTATGGGGAACCTGCGCGCCACGGCCTGAAGTCGCTAGCGCAGGGTCAGCACCTTTTTCATAAAGGGATAGGCCTCGATCGCCGGGGTCAGAATGACCTCGGACAGGATCGGTTTCAGCTGCGCAGCGACCTGGCCGGGCATATCTTGCAACAGATCCTTGCGCGCAGTGACGGTGATCGTGCGGGTCAGCTGTTCAAACGGCAATTCGAATACATCCAGCTGATGCGCGAACCGCCGCGCCCGCATCAACGCCAAGGGCGGCAGGATCGACCACCCCGCCCCCTGCGCAACCAAGGCCAGAATGGCGTGATAGCTGTCCAGCTCGAACCGATGCGACAGAGGCAAATTCTGCCGCGCCAGATGATTGGCCAGCAAACGCCCCATGTAATGCCGCGTCGTGTATTGCACCAACGGCAGTTTCTGCAATTGCATCAGCAGATCCTGCGCCTTGTCGATCTGCCCGACGGGGGCCACGGCCACGAATCCCTCGGTCAGGACCGGGTGCTCTTCGGCCCAATCGGCGCGCGCCCCCATTTCCGCCGCCACAACAACGTCCAGCGCGCGGGCATCCAGCTGATCATGCAGAGAATGGCTGGCCCCAGTTTCCAGAAGGAACTGCGCCCCCTTCAGCTGCGCGGCCAGCCCGGTCAGCAACAAAGGCGTCACGTCGGCCTCGAAATCCTCGATCACGCCCAGACGGAACCGGGTCAGCGCCGTCATATCCGCCATCGCCAGCTCGGCCCGCGCCAGCGCCGCCTCGTTCAGAATGGCTGAGGCCCGCCGGCGAAACAGCTCTCCGGCGGGGGTCAGCGCAATGGGGCGCGTGTTGCGTTGCAACAGCGTCGCGCCAATCGCGGTTTCCAGATTGGTCAGCTGCTGGCTGATCGCCGAGGGGCTGGCCCCCAGCCTGCGCGCCGCCGCCGAGATTCCTCCTTCCTCGGCAGTGGCCACAAAGACTTCGACACCCCAGAGCGTGATACGTCCGGGGCTATCAACCATATGAAATCATTTGCCCATCTTGGACAGCTTGTCTTGAAGCTCGGCCAGCTGCTGCTTGATCGCATCCAGGTTTTCGCCGCCCTCTTCCGCAGGCTCGGCCCCGCCTTCGGGCGCCGGCCCGCTGCTGGTCCAGGGCTGCTGCATCCCGCCGGTCATCGCCTTCATAAAGGCCTCTTGCTGGGCTTGCATCGCTTCGAAAGCGGGCATGGTGGCCATCGGATTGGCCTTGGACATGCTTTCCATCATCTTCGACTGACCATCGCGGAACATATCGAAATAAGTCTGCAAAAACTGCGGCACGACCGAGCCCGCCTGATTGGTATACGTGCGCACCAGATCCGTCAGGATATTGACAGGCAGCACGTTTTCCCCGCGGCTTTCGTGTTCGGCAATGATTTGCAGCAGATATTGGCGCGTCAGGTCATCGCCTGATTTCAGATCGACGATCTGCACTTCGCGGCCTTCGCGAATGAAGCCGGCGATATCTTCCAGCGTGACGTAATCGCTGGTTTCCGTATTGTACAAACGCCGGCTTGCATAGCGTTTGATCAAAAGCGGTTTGTTGTCTTCTGCCACGGACAGTCCTCCCTGAATGCAGCACTGCAGCAAAGCCTACGACACCTGCAAACAAAAAGAAAGGGCGGGCATTTCTGCCCACCCCACGCTACGCATCTATTTGGGAGGAGGTCGATGCGGCGATAGCGCGATTACTTCGAAGCGACTTTTTTCGCGGCTTCGGTGGCTTCTTTGGTGGCTTTCTGAACAGCGGCCGAAGCTTCTTCGGTGATGTCTTTGCCAGCAGCCATCAGCAGCTCGACGGTGTCCATCTGAACTTTCTTGGCGATTTCAGCGAAAGCAGCCATGTTTTCGGCGGCAGTTTCAGCCGAAGCCGAAGCGAAATCGGTCAGGGCCTTGGCGTAATCGGCCGGTTCGGCCTTGGCTTTGGACATGTCAGCCAGTTTGGACAGGGTTTCTTTGGTCCATTTCGACGAGATGTCCGAGGATTTCTCGGCAGCGCTCAGTGCGACGCTGGTCAGTTTCTCGTTCAGCGAGGCCTGGTTTTTGAAGGCGTCTTCGAAGGCTTTGGTGTCCACGGGGAACGAACCCATCATGTCTTTCATGATGCCGGTGAAGTCTTGAGCGGTTTTGGTAGCCATTGCTAAATTCCTTTGCGTGCTGTCCGGGCCCACCCCGGTCTCTGCAACTACAAGGAATATGAATGCTGCACCGCAGAAAATCAAGAGATTTATGCTGCGGCGCAGAAAGTAGATGTTTCCACTGAGAAATCAGAAGGTTGCGGGTGTCGCTACGTAAGTTCCGGGGGCCGGACACAACTCTGGGTGATTCGAATCTCCGGGCTCTCGCGCTGGAATCATCTTGCCCGAGCGCTTGGCCAGCCAGGATTCCCACCGCGGCCACCACGATCCTTCGTGGAACTTTGCCGTCTTTATCCACTCGTCCGATGACAGGGACATGTCGGAATTCGTGTAATGGCCGTATTTCTTTTTCGACGGTGGATTCACGATGCCCGCGATATGCCCCGACTCCGAAACCACGAATGTCTTGTTCTTCGAGCCGAACTTCTGCGCGCCGCGATAGCTGTCTTTCCACGCGGCGATATGATCGGTCTCGCAGGCGATGAAATAGGTGGGAATGTCGATATCCGAGCTTTGCAGCCGCTCGTTCAGGAATTCCACACCGCCCTCGGCGAATTCATTCGATTGGCACAGCTTGCGTAGATAATCCTTGGCCATCTTGGCCGGCAGGTTCGCCCCGTCCCCGTTCCAATAAAGCAGATCAAAGGCCGGCGGGGCCTCGCCCATCATATAGCTGCGGATCGCCGGGCCATAGATCAGATCGTTCGAGCGCAGAAACGAGAAAGTCCGCGCCATGATAAAGGACCGCAGAACGCCGATTTCATCGACCTCTTTTTCGATCCCGTCGATGAAATCGTTTTGCAGGAAGGGCGTGAATTCCCCCTGATCCGAGAAATCCGTCAGCGTGGTAAAGAAGGTCGCCGATTTGACCGACTTATCCCCGCGATGTTTCATCAGCGACAGGGTCAGCGACAGCGTGGTCCCGGCGATGCAATAGCCCACCGCATTGACCTGTTCCTGCCCCGTGATGGATTTGACCTCTGCGATGGCGGCCAGGAAACCGTCCTCGATATAGTCTTCCATGCCGACGTCGCGATAGGACGGATCGGGGTTCACCCAGGACACCACGAACAGCGTATAGCCCTGATCGGTGATCCATTTGATCAGGCTGTTCTGTTGTTTCAGATCCATGATGTAGAATTTGTTAATCCAGGGCGGAAAGATGATCAGCGGGGTCGCGTGGACCTGCTCTGTCGTGGGTTTGTACTGGATCAGCTCCATCATGCGGTTGCGGAAAACCACACTACCTGGAGTTGATCCGATATTTTCACCCAACTTGAACGCGTTGCCGTCCGAAAGACGCACCAGCAATTCCCCGCCCGAGGCCTCGATATCGGCCACAAGATTCTCTAATCCGCGCACCAGAGATTCGCCCTCGGTTTCCATCGCCTTTTCCAGCGCGTCCGGATTGGTGCCCAAAAAGTTGGTCGGCGCCATCATGTCGATGATCTGAGACGAGAAGTAATCCAGCCGCTTACGCTCGATCGGCTCCAGATCCTCGATATTCTGCACTGCGGCGCGCAGGGCCTCGGCGTTCAGCATGTACTGCTGCTTGACGTAATTGAAATAGGGGTTGGTTTTCCACAAAGGGTTGGCGAAACGGCGGTCGGTGGGGGTGGGGTCTTCGGGGGCCTCAAGCTTGCCCTGGGCCAGAACCTGCTGCGCCTCGATGAAATGTTTGACCGACTTCCCCCAGAATTCCAGCTGCGATTCAAATAACTTAGCTGGATTATGGGACATCTGTTGCCAATAGGATGTCGCTGCATTCATGAACACCTCTTGATCCGGAGAGTTCAAGGTGGGATTGGCAGCTTTACGGTTGGACATCGCCGCGATCAGGCGCTTTGACAGCTCTTCGACCTTTGCCAGATTGGCACTGAGACGATCCATATTTTCAACCGCGACATCCTCTTTTGTTGTCATATTAATGATTCCCCATTAGTATCGCTGCCACGCAGCATTATTATCGGTGAACAGGTAACCTGTCGTTCTAATAGCAGGGCAAGGCGACGGAACTAGCCGGCGAACACCGCCAACAAGGAGACCAACATGCGCTATATGGCGACATATGACCTCATGGAAACGTTCCGAAATACTAACCAATGGTTGGGTGCCTCCGCCCTGTCTATGGCATCTTACCCGGTTTTCAGCATGGTGCCAAACCCTGCGTTGCAGTGGATGGCCGCCTGGGGGGAAGTGACCGAAAGAACCTTCCAGCGGATGGTGGTGAAACCCGATTGGGGCATTCGCACCTTCACCTGCGACGACGGTAAGGACCACCTGGTGAATATCGAAACCGTGGTGCCGGGCGATTTCGGCGATCTGATTCATTTCAAGGTCACTGGCCGCGAGACAAAACCGCGCAAAGTGATGCTGGTGGCGCCGATGTCGGGACACTATGCAACCCTTCTGCGTTCAACGGTTCTGAGCCTGCTTCCCGATTGTGAAGTCTACATCACAGATTGGCATAACGCGCGTGACATTCCGGTGTCCGCCGGCAAATTCGATGTCGAGGATTACACCCTTTACCTGGTGGATTTCCTCAAGCATCTGGGCCCGGACACCCATGTGATCGCCGTCTGTCAGCCCGCACCGCTGACCCTGGCCGCCACCGCCTACCTGGCCGAGGAAGACCCCGAGGCGCAGCCGCGCTCGCTGACGCTGATCGGCGGCCCGATCGACCCGGACGCCACCCCCACCGACGTGACCGATTTCGGCAACCGCGTCACCATGGGCCAGCTGGAACAGGCCATGATCCAGCGCGTGGGCTTTAAATATAAGGGCGTGGGCCGGATGGTGTATCCGGGCTTGCTCCAGCTTAGCTCGTTCATGTCGATGAATGCGGATCGCCACTCCAAGGCGTTCAACGACCAGATCCAGCGCGTCATGCGCGGCGAGGCGTCGGACCATGACGCGCATAACCGCTTCTATGATGAATATCTGGCCGTGATGGACATGACCGCCGAATTCTACCTGTCCACGGTAGAGCGTATCTTCAAAAACCTGGAGATCGCGCAGAACAAATTCACCGTCAAAGGCAAACATGTGGACATCGGCAAAATCACCACGGTTGCCGTGAAAACGGTCGAAGGCGCGAATGACGACATCTCGGCCCCCGGCCAATGCGTTGCCGCGCTGCGCCTGTGCACCGGCCTGCCGGACGAGAAGAAAGCCAACCATCTGGAGCCCGGTGCCGGTCACTACGGGATCTTTGCGGGCAAAAGCTGGCGCGACAATATCCGCCCGCTGGTGCTGGATTTCATCGACGCCAACTCGGACGCGCCCAAACGCGCCAAGCCCAAGGTCGTGTCGGTGAACAAGAAATCCACTGCGGCCTCGTAAGGGGCTGGCCGGTATTGTCACGGGTATTTTTACGGGCCAAGACTTGCCCAGACCCCTTGTTCAAGGCGCGAGGCACCCCCTCGCGCCTTTTCATTTGCGCTTTGGTATCTTCTCAGGCTTGCGCCGTCCCCGGATCCTCCGCCAGGCCGGCACCACGTCCAGCGCGGCAACGGCGATGCCCAGCGGGATCATCCAGAATCCCAGCACCGGCAGAAATCCGAACACGCCCCCCGCCATCAGCAACAGCCCCACAAACAGGCGCACCCCAGGGGGCAGATGCGTCCGTGACCACAGCTGTACCCGCGCCACCAACCGGCGCAGGCTGCCGGGTTTTCCTGCGGGCTTCACCCGCGCAATACCAGCGGCTGCCGCAACCAATCGCGCAGCGCCCGCGTCACCGCTTCGGGGGCTTCCAGCGTCGGCAGATGCCCCGCATTCGGGATCACCTCCAGCTGGGCATAGGGGATCAGCTCTGCCATGAAGGCATGGCGTTTCAGCGGGGTCAGCCCATCGTGTTCCCCGCACATCACCAACGCCGGGCATTTGCATTTTCGCAAAGTCGCCTGCTGATCCCGTCTTCGCTGTAAAGCTCGGATTTGGTTGATAAAAATATCTGGCCCCAAGTCCATCCCCATCCCAAGGAACGCATTCAGAACGCCCATACGCTGCGCCCCCGGCGCCAGGAAATCCGGCTGCATCATGTCACGCAGGACATCTTCAAGACGGCCGGCCTTGGCCCCGATGATCAGCGGCTCATAGGCGGCGGCGCTGGCCGGAGTTTCCGCCAGCGCATTCGTGTCCATCAGGGCAATGCGTGTGATCCGCTCGGGGGCTTTGCGCAGCAATTCCATCGCGACAATGCCGCCCATCGACAGCCCCGCCAGCGCAAAACGATCAGGCAGAACGGGCAGGATCGCGGCGGCGATATCCTCGATCCGGTCGCCCTGGGTAATCGGCGCCACAGACACCACCCGATCGCGGGATAAATCAGCCAGTTGCGGCGCAAACAGGCGCGCATCGCACATCATTCCCGGCAAAAAGACCACGGGTTCATTCATCGTTAACACTCCTGCCGCAAAGTGCCGGGGCCCCATCAATTTCAGGACAGCACAACATAGGCATCAAAAACTCTCGTCATCACCATACCCAGCCCAGCGAAAGGCTCCATCGTCGCGCAGCGGGGCGAAGGGATTGAACGCGATTTCCCAAATATGCCCGTCGGGATCGGCAAAATAGGCGATATGGCCGCCCCAGAATACGTCATGCGGCTCTTTCAGCACGCGCGCCCCGGCGGATTTTGCGGCAGCACAAATCTGAGCGACCTGTTCCTTACTGCGGGTATTGCACGCCAGCGTCATCGCCCCATGGCCCAGCTCGGACGGATCCAGCCCCATGTCCCGCGCCAGATTCTCTTTGGGATAAAGCCCCAGGGACTGGCCAAGCAGATCGTAGACGACCATCCCGTCTGGTGTCTGTTCCCGGCGCCATCCCAGCGCATCATAAAAGGCAGCCGCCCGGTCCATATCGTCAACCGCCAGGGTGATCAGGCTGATACGCTGCTCCATCAGATCCGCTCCAGCACATCACAGAGCGTCGCTGTGATCAGCGGCAGGCAGGTCTCATCCGAGAAACTGTGATCCGCCCCCTCGACCAGGGTCAGGCGCATGTCCGGCCCGCTGGCATGATCCAAGAGCCGCAGCGCAACCGCGCGCTCGACAGAGCCATCCGCCGTACCCTGCAAAAACCGTGTGGGGAAAGGCAAGGGCAGCGGATCGCGCAGCACCAGATTGTTGCGCCCGTCCTCGATCAAGCGCTGCGTGACAATATAAGGTTCGTCATAATCCGAGGGCAGCGCAACCTGGCCCGTCTGCTTCAGCTCGGCCTTCTGAGCATCGCTGAAACCCGCCCAGAAACTGTCTTCGGTGAAATCCGGCGCGGCGGCGATCGTCACCAGCCCGGCCACTTTTTCCGGCATCCGGCGGGTCATCAGAAGCGCGATCCACCCCCCCATTGAAGAGCCCACCAACACCTGCGGCCCCTCTGTCAGCTGGGTGATCGCCTGCGCCGCATCCTCGGCCCAGTCGCCGATGCAGCCCGCCTCGAACGCCTCCGAGGATTCGCCGTGCCCCGAATAATCGAACCGCAGAAAAGCCCGGCCCTGCGCGCGGGCCCATTGTTCCAGATAGACGGCCTTGGTGCCGCCCATATCCGATTTATACCCGCCCAGAAACACCACACCGGGGCCCGTGCCCGCCGTCTGGTGATACGCGATGTGGCGGCCTTGGGGGGTGGTCAGGTAGCTGATGCTCATGGGGGCCTCTTATACGTCGGTTTGCCGCAACTGTGCCCCAACCCGCGCGCCGGGGAAAGAGCCCGTGGCCATTTGGAGTCAGGTTTTCTGCACCGTCAGGTGGCGGGTTGACTTGGCCCCGCGCGCGATTCAAAAGGGGGCACACATAACCCGCAACCGGGCGTTCCGTGGGCGCCAAACTGACGAGGAGGCCACAAATGGCAAACGTCACTCTTACTTTCCCCGATGGCAATGCGCGCGAGTTCGAAGCCGGGATCACCCCCGCCGAAGTCGCAGCTGGAATTTCCAAATCCCTCTCGAAAAAAGCCATCAGTGCATCGGTGAACGGCGCGCATTGGGACATGCAGTGGCCGATCACCGAGGACGCGCAAATCGCCATCCACACCATGCAGGATGACGAACCCGCACTGGAACTGATCCGCCACGACCTGGCCCATATCATGGCCCGCGCCGTGCAGGAAATCTGGCCCGACGTCAAAGTCACCATCGGCCCGGTGCGCGATCAGGGCTGGTTCTACGATTTTGATCGCGAAGAGCCCTTTACCCCCGAAGACCTGGGCCAGATCGAGGCCCGGATGAAGGACATCATCAACGCCCGCGAGCCCGTGAAAACCGAAGTGTGGGATCGTGCCCGCGCGGTCAAACACTACGAAGACAGCGGAGAGCCCTTCAAGGTCGAGCTGATCAACCGCATCCCCGAAGGCGAAGACCTGCGGATGTATTGGCACGGCGACTGGCAGGATCTGTGCCGCGGCCCGCACCTGCTGCACACCGGCCAGGTGCCCGCGGATGCGTTCAAACTGACTCATGTGGCGGGCGCCTACTGGCTGGGCGACAACACCCGCCCCATGCTGCAACGCATTTACGGCGTGGCCTTCAAGAACCGCAAGGATCTGAAAGCCTGGGAAGTCATGATGGAAGAGGCCGCCAAGCGCGACCACCGCAAACTGGGCCGCGAAATGGACCTGTTCCACATGCAAGAAGAGGCCCCCGGTCAGGTCTTCTGGCACCCCAATGGCTGGAAAATCTATACCACCTTGCAGGATTACATGCGCCGCCAGCAGGAAAAGGGCGGCTATGTCGAGGTGAACACGCCTCAGGTCGTGGATCGCAAACTGTGGGAGGCCTCGGGCCACTGGGAGAAATACCAGGAAAACATGTTCATCGTCGAAGTGGACGAAGAGCACGCCCGCGAAAAATCCATCAACGCGCTGAAGCCGATGAACTGCCCCTGCCACGTGCAGGTGTATAATCAGGGTCTGAAATCCTATCGCGATCTGCCGCTGCGGATGGCGGAATTCGGCAGCTGTAACCGGTATGAACCCTCGGGCGCGCTGCACGGGATCATGCGGGTGCGCGGCTTTACGCAGGATGACGCGCATATCTTCTGCCGTGAAAACCAGATCGAGGAAGAGACCAAGAAGTTCATCGAATTCCTCAGCGCGATCTACAAGGATCTGGGTTTTGCCGATTTCGCGGTGAAATTCTCGGATCGTCCGGACACGCGCGCCGGGGCCGATGACGTGTGGGACAAGGCCGAATCCGCGCTGGCCAACGCGACCAAGGCCGCCGGCTATGAGTATGACCTGAACCCCGGCGAGGGCGCCTTCTATGGCCCCAAACTGGAATTCGTCCTGACCGACGCCATCGGCCGGGATTGGCAATGCGGCACCTTGCAGGTGGATTTCGTTCTGCCCGAACGTCTGGACGCGAACTATATCGCCGAGGATGGCGCAAAACACCGCCCCGTCATGCTGCACCGCGCGGTTCTGGGGTCGTTTGAACGGTTCATCGGCATCCTGATCGAATCCAACGCGGGCAAGCTGCCGTTCTGGATCGCGCCGCGTCAGGTGGTTGTGGCCTCGATGGTGAGCGAGGCAGACGCCTATTGCGAGGAAGTCGCCGCCGCCCTGCGCGCCGCCGGTGTGCGCGCCGAAACCGACCTGCGCAACGAGAAGATCAACTATAAGGTCCGCGAGCACAGCCTGGGCAAGGTGCCCGCCATTCTGGCCATCGGCAAAAAAGAAGTCGAAGAGCGCACCGTATCCGTGCGGCGCCTTGGGGAAAAACAGACCTCTGTCCAGCCCCTGGACGAGATCGTGAGTTCCCTGTCCAAAGAGGCCACGCCGCCCGATCTTCTGTAACAAACCGAAAAAAATCATACGGCCCGCGACGGAAAACCCGCCGCGGGCCGTAATATTTGTGGCGATTATTACCCTACGGCATCACGCCGGGCACACGCGCGCTGACGCGGATGTGATGCACGCGCCTGTGAGTGGCCTGTGACGCCCGCCCTCTCCTACCTTTTGGATACCGGCTCTGACCGGATCGAGTTTCAAATTGGAAAGGGAAATACACATGTCCAACGTACTGAAAACCGCCGCCGTCGCTGGCGCACTGGCCGCTGCTCTGACCGCACACACCACCACCGCAGCCAACGCGATGGAAAAAGAGAAATGCTTTGGCGTTTCGCTGGCCGGTAAAAACGATTGCGCCGCTGGCCCCGGCACCACCTGCGCCGGCACCTCGACCGTGGATTATCAGGGCAACGCCTGGACCCTGGTGGACGCCGGCACCTGCATGGATATCAAACTGCCCGCCGCCGCTGACGGCTCGATGCGCAAGGGCAGCCTGGAAGCGCTGAACCGCGATCTGCCCGCCTAAGGCCGGGCCTTCCGGGGTGGGCCGCCTGGCCCGCCCCTCTCTTTTCCCATGCCGGAGACCCCCATGTTCGATCACGCACACCGTCTGCCCAGCGGCCCCGGAGTGGGCTTCAAACCGCAGCATTACGCCCAGATCCTGGAAAACCCCGGCGCCGTGGAATGGCTGGAAATCCACGCTGAAAACTACATGGGCGCGGGCGGACGCCCGCTGGCCATGCTGCGCCATCTGTCCGAACGCTTTGCCATTTCCGTTCACGGGGTCGCGCTGTCCATCGGCGGAGAGCACCCGCTGGACCCCGATCACCTGGCCCGCCTGAAACATCTGTGCGACTGGCTGAACCCCGCCAGTTTTTCCGAACATCTGGCCTGGTCCACCCATGGGGCCGAGTTTCTGAACGATCTGCTGCCCCTGCCCTATACCCCGGCCACGCTGGCGCGAATTTGTGATCACATTGATCAGGTGCAGGATGTGCTGGGCCGTAAGATGCTGCTTGAGAACCCCTCCAGCTATCTGCGGTTTGCCGCCTCAACCTATGAAGAGCCCGAATTCCTGGCCGAAATCGCCCGGCGTACGGGTTGCGGCCTGCTGCTGGACGTGAACAATGTGTTCATCTCGGCCACCAATCTGGGCTATGATCCGCGCAGCTATATTGACGCCTATCCTACTGATAATGTTAGTGAAATACATCTTGGCGGCTTTGACGAGGACGCCGATGACACCGGCGCGCCCCTGCTGATCGACAGCCACGGGCGCGCAGTGGCCGATCCGGTCTGGACCCTGCTGGACTATGCGTTGCGCCAGACCGGCCCCACCCCGATCCTGATCGAATGGGACAATGACGTGCCCGACTGGCCCACCCTGGAATCCGAGGCCGCCCGCGCCGCCTCGGCGCTGACGGTGCCAGCATGAGCACGCAAGACACGTTTCACGCCGCCCTGCGCGATGCGTCCCTGCCGGTGCCGCCGGGGCTTTGGGATCGTGCGGGCGCCCCGGCGGGCAAGCGGTTCTCGGTCTATCGCAACAATGTCACCGTGTCCCTGATCGAGGCCCTGCGCGAGGGTTTCCCCGCCACGGCCCGCCTGCTGGGTGAAGAGAATTTCGCCACCGTTGCCCGCCTTTTCATAACGCAGCACCCGCCGTCCTCTCCTTTGATGTTTTTGTATGGTAGCCCGTTTCCGGAGTTTTTGTCCGGCGTCCAGCCGTTGTCGCATCTGGGGTATCTGCCCGATGTGGCGCGGCTGGAATGGCAGATGCGGCTGGCCTATCACGCGGCCGATGCCGCCCCGATCCGCCTCGAAACTCTCCAGACACTCAGCCCGGATGCGTTCATGTCCGCGCGGCTGATCTTTGCCCCGGCGGTGCGGCTGGTGCATTCGGAATTTCCGGTCCACGACATCCGCGCCTATGCTCTGGATCAGGGGCCCGCTCCGGCTGGCGCGGCGCAATCGGTGCTGATCACCCGCCCCGACTATGACCCGCAGCTGAGCCCGCTGCCCCCGCATCAAGCCGGGCTGATGGCCGCGCTTTTATCCGGGGCCACGCTGGAAACCGCCCTACAGGCCACCCCCGATGCCGATCTGGCCGCCCTGCTGCCGCTGTTGGTGCAGCAAAACGCGCTTCACTCATTACAACAGGAGCAGACCGATGACCCGTCTTCTTAGCCTTTACCACACGCTCACGGATCTGCTGGAGCGCGCCGACTGGATCCTGCCCACCCTGGCGCGTTTCGTTTTCGCGGCCGTTCTGGCCGGGT
Source organism: Paracoccaceae bacterium (assembly GCA_002708925.1). Classification (GTDB taxonomy): domain Bacteria; phylum Pseudomonadota; class Alphaproteobacteria; order Rhodobacterales; family Rhodobacteraceae; genus Thalassobius. The sequence goes on along the minus strand of PAPN01000039.1, from coordinate 73,693 downwards.
ATTTCTGGGCCTCGGGCGTGACGAAACTGGGGGATGGGCTGTTCGGCCTGTTCAGCCCGTCAACCGGGGCCTACGCGCAGATTTTCCCCAAAGCGTTCGAGGCCGTGGGCTATGACGCCTCGCAGCTGGGACTGTTCCACTGGGCCGTCGTGGTGGCGGGCACCTTGGCCGAATTCGTCCTGCCAGCTGCTGATCATCCTGGGGCTGCTGACCCGGCTGGCCGCGCTGGGAATGATGGGGTTTGTCGCCGTGCAATCGCTGACCGATCTGTACGGCCATGGCGGGATCGCGCACGCCAAGACCCTGGGCGCCTGGTTCGATCGTCTGCCCGATGGGGTGATTTTGGACCAGCGCGCTTTTTGGATGCTGGCCCTGATCACCCTGGTGATCAAGGGCGCGGGGCCGGTCTCGGTGGATGGGTGGCTTAGAAATGGGCCTTTGGCTCGTCCGGTTTCCCCGCCGCAATAGCCAGCAACCCGCCCAGAGCGCAGAACCCGATGGGGAACATGGTGAACACGTTGAAGCTAAAGGCGTAATACATGCCCGCCGCCGACAGCAGCAGCAAAACACCGCCCCAAAGGGCCCGCGCCTTGGCCATCGCCCCGCCTGCAATCGCCAGAAGCGGTGCAAAGAAGCTGGCAAAGCGGATCAGATCCACGTTTTCCACCTGATCCAGCATCCCGTCGAAATCCCCGACACGCTCTACGAACTCGGTGTAGCCGTAGCTGAAAAAGCCGACCACCATTCCGATCAGGCCGCCAATGATCCCCAGGAAAAGGGCTGCGTTACGCATGTTGTTACCTCCGTTTGCACACAGGTAGGGACGTCAGTCCGCAATACCAAGACTTTGCTGCGTGTTACGGGTCCAGCCCAGCAATAATTCCCCCTCATCCGTCTCGATCAGAGGCCGTTTCATCAGCGCAGGATGGGCGCTCAGCAGGTCCAGGTGCGGTTTTTGACGCTCGTCTTCGGGCAGATTGCGCCAGGTGGTTGAGCGGGTATTGACCAGTTTTTCAGCGAATTGCCGATACGCCCGGTCCAGCAGCGCAGGCGTCAGAGGCTGTTCCCGCACATCAATCAGCGCCGCCCCATCCAATGATTTCAGTGCCTTACGGCACGTATCGCAGTTTTTCAAACCGTAGATTTTCATGTCATCCCCCGTTCGGTACTGCCTGATTATCAAGCATCCCCCCAAACCGCACGTTCCTTTTGCTTGATTTTTACATTCCGGTCCCAATCATCTTAGGCGTGACATTGGCACACACGGTTCTTTCCTGCCGCATTCTTTCGGTCGGATCCGGTGGTCCGACGGAACATGGCCCTGCATCTTCAGGGGAACGACAAGTCAAAAGGAGACACGGAACATGCCCACCGGCACCGTGAAATGGTTCAACACGACAAAGGGCTATGGGTTCATCGCCCCCGAAACCGGCGGTAAGGATGTGTTCGTGCACATCTCGGCGGTCGAGCGTTCGGGAATGACGGGCCTGGCCGACAATCAGCAGGTCAGCTACGAGCTGATCGAGGGCCGGGATGGCCGCATGATGGCCAGCGACCTCAAAGCGCTCTGATCACACGCCCCTCATTTTATCAAGCACAGGGCAGCGGCCAGCCGGTCGCCGCCCTTTTCGCTTATTTGTAATAGCAGCCCTTTTCCCCTTCGGGGCAGATGGCAGATCGCGCTTTGGTCGGGCGATAGCTGCGCTTCACCGGCGCCGAGGTCGCCTGCTGGTAGGTCATGGATTGATTGGGCGTGCCGCAGCAGATCACACCATTGATGCTGATCGGCTGCAAACCACCGGGGCAGTAATTCGCCGTGGTGGCATAGGGATAAATCGCCGGACCATTGGCCATAGCGGGCGCCCCCGCCACAGCCATCAGACAAGCTGCTGAAATCATTTTGAGTTTCGTCATCGAAAGCCCCCTGAGAACCAGAAAATACACGTATGGGCACAGGGTACGGCACCTGCGGCCTTGCTCAAAGCGGTTTCTTGGGGCGGATCCGTGTTTCGACGGACTGTCCCCATTCCAAGGACAATCCAAGCGGCAAAAGGCCCGCCAAACAGGCGGGCCGAAGCGCGTTCAGTGGTGGGTCAGCTTGCCGAACTCACCTTCCAGCCGCTGACGCAGCTTTTTGGCCGCAGCCTTCACCGCATGGGGAATATCAGCCGCGTCATGATGCACCGCATAGGGGCGCAGCCCTTCGGGACGGGCCTCGACGGTGGCGCGAATATCCTCGCCGCCCTTGGGGCCGCGCATGTCCTTCAGATGCACCTCGACTCGGGTCAGGCGTTTGGCAATGGGGGCCAGCGTGTCGCGCACGATCTGCTCGCAGACCTCGGCCAAGCGTTCGTCGCCGTGGATGTTGTGATCGGTGTTGATGTGGATTTGCATCTGTGTGCCTCCTTGTTTTTCTTCAGGCTACAAAGAGTCACCTAGGATGGTTTTGATCTGGCGCAACTGAATGCACGATTTTCCGCAGAGATGTTTCACTCGAAACGCAGGGCCGCGCCCGACCTCGGGAGGAAGCGAAAGCGCCCTCCCACGGGGGAGGTCGGGCGCGGCCCATGCCAACGCACGGGCTAATCAAACTATTTCTTCTCTTCTACTCCAGAGATGCGTCCCGCAATTGACCCTAACATCGTCACAAGAACTTCTTTTCCCACTTCACCCCAACACCTCTTGCAACTCGCGCCATTCCCGCGCGCTCATGCCCGAGGTTTCCTGCGTGACGGCTTCACCTTTCAGCATTCGGCGGACGCAGGTCAGGGCTGCGGCGCTCAGGGTTTCGCCACCCATGCGATAATCCTCGAAGGCGCGATACGCGAAGGGCACCCAGTCGGCGACGATTTTGCAGATCTCGTCGGCGTAGACGCGAATCTCGTATTGGGCATGGCTGTCGGCGCGCAGGCGCAGGAAGTGGAACAGGTTGTGCAGGTCCACCTTCCAGTACCATTGGGTGTAGATGTTGGCGGGCAGGTTCATCCGGGCCAGTTCGCGCGCCAGCCCCTGTTTGCCCTCGTCCGAGATCATTTCCTCGTAATGGTCATAGCTGCGGGCGCTGTCGGATTTGAGGATCTCCAGCACGCGGGCGGCCTCGTCGCCGGTCAGAGCCTCGCCGCGGCCCTGGTTGTTGATCACCGATTGCGCGGCCAGTTGTTCGGGGCCGGGGATGTAGAATTCACGATCCAGGATCGAATAACGGGCCGAATATTCATTCACATTGGCGGTGCGGTGACGGATCCACTGTCGGGCGACGAAAACCGGCAGTTTGACGTGCAGCTTGACCTCGCACATCTCGAACGGGGTCGAGTGCCAGTGGCGCATGAGGTAGCGGATCAGCCCTTCGTCATTCTGCACCGATTTGGTGCCCTTGCCATAGCTGACGCGGGCCGCCTGACAGATCGCGGCATCGTCGCCCATGTAATCGACCACGCGGACAAAGCCGTGATCCAGCACCGGATAGGCGGTGTAAAGATGGCTCTCCATGCCTTCCGCGACAGTACGCAGGGTCTGGCGGGGCTGGCTGCGCAGGGCGTCGATTTCGGCCTGTTGTTCGGGCGTCACGGGCATGGGGCTGTCCTTCTGTGGCGTGAGTGAGTCGCGGGACACTATATCTGGGGTCCGCTTTTGGAAAAACTTCTATATGCGGGTCGGATTTTCCATGCAACAGCGGCGTTGAAATTCTGCAGGCCGGGGCTTCTTTCATTGACTTTTCGCGCCCAAGCACGGATTCTGCCCGAAACGAGCCGGGCAACACGGCAGCAAAGAATAGTGACGAGGATTACAGGCATGAAACGCATCACGGCATCCCTGCTGTGCATGGCGGCACTGACCGCATGTACGGATGGCTCGGGCAGCGGCTCGATCGGCAGCGGCGGCGAGCTGGAAAACGTCCCCGACGATCTGAAAGGCAATGTCGAGGCGGTGTCTTACAATGCGAACAACGAAACCCTGACGTTGCGCCTGAACGGGCTGGACGGGGGGCCGCAGGATCTGGTCTATACCCGCAATGCCGCGCTGGATGTCGATGGCTATGAGGCCTACACCTATCAGGATGACCCGCTGGATCGCCATTTCACCGCCCTCGTCGCCCAGAGCAACGATGGCTCGGTCATTGCCGGGGCGGTCGCGGATGGCGGGCAGTTCAACCGCTATTTCGGCGGCGGTTTCTACCAGCGCTCTGGCCGTTATGACCCGCCAACGGGTGCCAGCGGGCAGGTCTCTTATGCGGGCACCTATGCGGGCGTGACCAACCTGGACGCCCCCGGAGACGATCTGCTGCCCACGCCTGCCGGCACCGACCCGGCCATTTTGCCCGCGCAATCCGCGCGTGTCGAAGGCGATATTTTCCTGAACGTCAGCTTCAATGACAACGCCGTCAATGGCGGTGTCTACAACCGCCGTTTTATCGATGACCAAACCATCACCCTGCCCGATGTCGTTCTGGTGAACACAACCATCGACGAAGAAGGCGTGTTCTATGGCGAGGTCGAATTCGATGGCACCATCAACGGCGTCGGCAATTATGGCGGCATTTTCGGCGGCACCGATGCGGCTGCGGTGGGCGGCACCGTGGTTCTGGAAGACATTGACAACAACATCTACGGCTGGACCGGCGACGAAGAAATCGGCGTGTTCGTTCTGACGCAATGCGGCCAGGCCGGCGATGCGGATCAATGCGACGATGTTAACTAAACTGCGGGCCGCTCTGGCGGCTGCGGTTTTTCTGACGGGCGCCAGTGTCCAGGCCCAGACAGCGGGCGAAATCACCATGAAACCGGGGCAGGCCCGCGCCTTTGCCGCGGCGATGTTACGGGATGGAAAACCGGCCCTGGCCGCGCAGTTGGCACATGGGTTATTGCAGCGTGATCCTGCCGATGCCTCGGCGCATTTCATTCTGGCGCGCGCGTATCAGCAGATGCATCGCCCACAAGAGGGCCGCCGGGCCGCCGCGCAGGCTTTTCGTCATGCCCGCAGCCCGCTGGCGCATTTCAGATCTTCGCAATTGGCGGCCACGCTGGCCTATGAAAGCGCGCGCCCCGGTCTGGCTCAGCTCTGGCTGCGGCGCTCGTGGAATCACGCCCCTGACGAAAAAGCCCGCGATGTGCTGAAACGCGACTATCGCGTTTTGCGCGCGCTGAACCCCTGGAGCCTGCAAGCCAGATTTTCCGTGCAGCCGTCGGACAATGTGAACAACGGCGCCGAGGACCCCTATTTCATCATCGACGGGTTGCCGTTTGTCGGCATTCTCAGCGGCGATGCGCAGGCGCTCTCGGGGATAAAAATGACGGGAGACCTGACACTTGGCTATCGTATTTCCGGCAGCAAAGATCGCCAGACCCGCCTGTCCGGGCGGCTGTATCTCAGCCGGGTTTCGCTCTCGGATGCGGCCCGCGCCCAGGCCCCTGACGCGCGCAACAGCGATTTTGCCTACACCCGGTTCGAACTGAGCGCCGAACATCAGAAGTCCCTGGGCAAAGGGCGCGGGGCCCTGGGCTATCAGGCCGGGCTGAGCCACAGCTGGCTGGCCGGGGCGGATCATCAGAATGCCGTTCGATTGGGGCTGACCCGTCAGATCCCCCTGTCCAAGGGGAAAAGCCTGCTGATCGCCACACAGATCGAGCGTGTACTGCCCGCCGGGCATGGCCCCGCGCTGAACCGCGCCGAACTGCGGATGCGCCTGTCGCAGAAAACCGAAAACGGCGGGCATCTCAGCTATGGCCAGACCGTTGATCTGACCGACAGTGACAGCGCCAATTCCCGGCGGCAGCGGCTAAGCGCGGTGGCCACCTATGCTTGGCCAAAACCTGTCGGGCCGGCGCGCCTGTCGCTCAGCCTGGGCGGCGCGGTCACGCATTACCCCGATTACCTGATCGGCTGGGCCCGCGTACCTGGCGGCCGCGAGGACCGATCCCTGTTTGGCAGCGTGGATCTGGTTTTTGACGCCTTGGATTATGCCGGGTTTGTCCCATCTTTGAAATTGCACGCACAAAAGACCCAATCGAATGTCAGCCGGTTCGAGACGAAGGAACTCTCGGTCTCGCTCGGGGTCGTTTCGAAATTCTGAAACGCAGAGGTCATCTTATGAAAATCCGCTATTTACACACCATGGTTCGTGTCAAAGATCTGGAGCGCAGCCTGGCCTTTTATAAGCTTCTGGGCCTTCAGGAAACCCGCCGGGTGGATCACGAAGCCGGCCGGTTCACCCTGGTCTTTCTGGCGCCCGATGGGCAAACGGACTGCCCGGTCGAGCTGACGTATAATTGGGACGGAGACGACAGCCTACCCGCAGACAGCCGCCATTTCGGTCATCTGGCCTATGGGGTCGAGGACATCTATGCCATGTGCCAGCATTTGCAGGACAATGGCGTGACAATCAACCGCCCCCCGCGCGATGGGCGGATGGCCTTTGTGCGCTCTCCCGATAATATTTCAATCGAGCTGTTGCAGATCGGCGCCCCGCTGCCCCCGGCCGAACCCTGGGCCAGTATGGACAACACCGGCCACTGGTGATTCCGCACCAAAGCGCGACCTTAGTAGATATAGCGAATCTGATCGGTCCAATAGCGTTCAACCCGGCGCAGGGCGGTGGTGATCTCTGCAATGCCGTCCGGGCCCAGAACGCCCTTGGATTCCAACCCGTCCGCATGACGCGAGAAAAGCTCGGCCACGACATCGCGAATTTCGCGCCCCTTGGGCGTCAGCCGCACCCGGACCGAGCGGCGGTCGATCTCGCAGCGTTGATGGTGCATATAGCCCATCTCGACCAGCTTTTTCAGGTTATAGCTGACATTGCTGCCCTGATAATAGCCGCGGCTTTTCAGTTCGCCCGCCGTCACCTCATTATCGCCGATGTTGAACAGCAGCAGCGCCTGAACCGAGTTGATTTCCAGCACGCCAACCCGCTCGAATTCATCCTTGATGACATCCAGCAATAATCGGTGCAGCCGTTCAACCAGCGCCAGCGCCTCCAGATAGGCCCCCATAAAGGCCGCGCGATCGCCGCTACTGATGGGATTATGTATACTCATCCTGATCTCCGTCCGAGAAACTTTCGAAAGAGACCCTGAAATACAATCCCGAATATTCAGTTAAATCGAACGGGGTATGCGTAAAATGCTAACTATTCCGCGCTGCCGATCAGAAGACGGATGTCGTGAATCAGCGCCTCGAACTGCGGTTTGGGCGGCATTTGCCCCGACACCCACTGATAGAGATCCTGATCGTTTTCCGACAACAGCGCGTCATATTCGGTCAGCTGGGCGTCGGACATGCCCGCCAGTTTCGCATCGGCATAGCGCACCAGGATGATGTCCATTTCCTTGATCCCGCGCCGCATCGAGCGCATCGCAAGACGTTTGAGCCGGTGTTCATGCGTTTCGGTGGTCATTCAGACGTCCTCGCCCTTCAGTTTGATCCGCAGTTGTTTTTCCAGCTTGCCCAAACGATCAGCCGCGCCGGTGATCTGAGTCTTCAGATCGCGGATTTCAATCAACAGATCGTTGATATCCGGGGAAATGGCCTGCTCGTCAACCGGAGCGTTCACGCCCTCGCCCTCGCCGCTCAGCAGTCAGCCGACGGAAACCCCCAGAACCCCCGCCATCATCGACAGTTTATTGGCGCGCGGCTCGGACAGATCGTATTCCCAATCCTTCAGCGTCCCGGTCTTGACCCCCAACCGCTTGGCCAGCTGTTTCTGGGTCATGCCCGCCTGATCGCGCGCCGCGGCCAGCCGGTCGCCCAGGGTGGCCGTATCGGGGCCGAACCAGTCGTCGTGCTCTTGCGGTGACATCTTGTTTCCTTTCCGCCGATCCGGCTTGATCGGCCTGCGCGCGCAACCTAGAACAGGCTGGCAAAGAACACAAACTGCCTGCATTCAACCCAATAGGTCCGCTGATGTCTTTTCTGTCTCAGACGCTTGCCCGCGTAAAACCCTCGCCCACTGTTGCCGTGTCGAACCTGGCCATGGAGCTGAAGGCCGCCGGGAAGGACGTGATCAGCCTGGGCGCGGGCGAGCCCGATTTCGACACGCCCGAAAACATCCGCGCCGCCGGGATTGCCGCGATCAACGAAGGCAAGACCCGCTATACCGCTGTCGATGGCATCCCCGAGCTGAAACAGGCGATCTGCGCCAAGCTCAAGCGCGATAACGATCTGGATTATACACCCAAACAGGTGACCGTTGGCACGGGCGGCAAGCAGGTGCTTTATAACGCGCTGATGGCCACGCTGAACCATGACGACGAGGTGATCATCCCCGCGCCCTATTGGGTCAGCTATCCCGATATGGTGCTGCTGGCCGGCGGCACCCCCGTGTTCATCGAGGCCACGCTGGAAAACCGTTTCAAGATCACGCCCGAACAGCTGGAGGCGGCGATCACCCGCAACACCAAGTGGTTCCTGTTCAACTCGCCCAGCAACCCCACCGGCGCGGGGTACACGCGGGCCGAGCTGAAGGCGCTGACCGATGTCTTGATGCGCCACCCGCATGTCTGGGTGCTGACGGATGATATGTACGAACACCTGGCCTATGACGATTTCGAATTCTGCACCCCTGCGCAGGTCGAACCCGCGCTTTATGACCGCACGCTGACCGTCAATGGCGTGTCCAAGGCCTATGCGATGACCGGCTGGCGTATCGGCTATGCCGCCGGGCCCGAACCGCTGATCACCGCGATCCGCAAGGTGCAGTCGCAAAGCACCTCGAACCCGTGCTCGATCAGCCAGTGGGCCGCGGTCGAGGCCTTGAACGGCCCGCAGGATTTCCTGGCCCCCAACAATGTGGTCTTTGCCCGGCGCCGCGATCTGGTGGTGTCCATGCTCAATGAAATCGAGGGCATCACCTGCCCCACGCCCGAAGGCGCGTTCTATGTCTATCCGTTCATTTCGGGGCTGATCGGGAAAACCACGCCGGGCGGCGTCACCATCACCAATGACGAGGTCTTCGCCACCCAGCTGCTGAACGACAAAGGCGTCGCGGTGGTGTTCGGCGCGGCCTTCGGGCTGTCGCCTGCATTCCGCATCAGCTATGCCACCTCGGACGCGCAACTGACCGAGGCCTGCACCCGGATTCAGGACTTCTGCAAGGCGCTGACATGAGCGGCAACCGCGTCACCGCGAACCTGCCTTCCTCGGATTTCACGGCCACGGCGGATTTCTATGCCAGGCTGGGCTTTGATGTGGCTTTTCGCAACGCAGGCTGGATGATCCTGAAACGCGGCGCGCTGGAGCTAGAGTTCTTCCCCCACCCCGAGCTAGACAAGCGGACCAGCTGGTTCAGCGCCTGTATCCGGCTGGATGACATCGACTCGATGCTGGCCGAATGGCAGACTGTTGGCCTGCCGGACGGGGAAACCGACATCCCCCGCCTGACGGGTGCCTTCCAGCTGCCGGACGCGCCGCGCATGTTCGCGCTGGTCGATCCCGATGGCTCTTTGCTGCGCGTATTGGAAAACGAGGACTGACATGAGCGATCTGCCCGAATATTTCTTTCGTATCCGCGACAACGGGGCCTTCGTGTTCCGCGTGGATGCAGAAAACCGCCAGCGCCGGATCGACATGGATCAGATCGCCACGGTCAACATCCGCAACGGAGACATCCGCCCCCAGGGCGACCGCGTGCTTTCGGACGCCGATACCAGGGCAATTCAGGACTGGATGGACGAGCGTCAGAAAACCCTGAACAAACGCGAGGTCGAGGACATCCTGCGCACCGTCGATCACCTGAACCAGACGGCGCATTGGGCGCAGTCGCGGGCCACGGATAAACAGCTGGACCGGGTCACCGATGCCTTGCTGCTGGCCATGCACGATCTGCGCGGCGTTCTGGTCCGGCGCAAGGCCGACCGGCTCAGCAAAAAGGACTAGACAGACGGGGGCCGAACCGCCAGCCGGGGCAGCGACTGGCCCCAGAACCGCGCCATCAGCAGCACCGCAGCCACGCACAGCCCCAGCGCCAGGCCGATCCACACGCCCGGCCCCTGCCAGCCCAGCACAAAGCCCAGCCCATAGCTGACGGGCACGCCGATCCCCCAATAGGCCACCGCCGCAATCACCATCGGGATACGTGTATCCTGCACCCCGCGCAGCAGCCCCAGCGCCATGACCTGCGCCGCATCGGCCAGCTGAAACACCGCCGCCGCCGCCAACAAGGGCACGCCCAGGCGGATCACCTCGGCCCGTTGCGGATCGGCGGGGGACAGGAACAGGCCCATCAGGGGCTCGGGCAGCAGCAGGAACACGCCGATCGTCACCACCGCCACGCAAAGCGACATCAGCAGCACCGCCTGCGCCCCGCGCCTCAGCCCGGCAATATCTGCCCGCCCCATCGCGCGCCCCGCCCGCACCGTGGCCGCATTGGACAGGCCCAGATGCACCATGAACGTCAAAGAGGCAATCTGAAGCGCGATCCCATGCGCGGCCAGCGGGATTTCCCCCAGCCAGCCCATCATCGTCGAGGCCGCCGCGAACAGCCCCACCTCGGCCAGGTTGGTGATGCCGATAGGCCAGCCCAGACGGAACACCTTGCCGAAGGCCTCCCAATCGGGGCGCCAGAAGCGCTGAAACAGCTGATGCTGCGCCGTGGCCACCGCCGCATAGATCGCCAGCAACACAAAAGACATCATCTGCACCGCAACCGAGGCAATCGCCGCCCCGGCTATCCCCAGCTCGGGTGCGCCCCATTTGCCGAAAATCAGCGCATAGTTGATCACCGCATTGACCGGCATCGCCCCCAGCGTCACCCACAGCACGATCCGCGTGCGTTCCTGCGCGGCCAGATAGGATTTCAGCACCATCACCATCAGCGCCGGAAACACGCCCCAGCCCGCGATCACCAGATACTCGGCCCCCAGGGCGGACATCAGCGGGGTCTGGCCCAGCAGCAGCAGGACCGGCTCGGACCAGATCATCAGCGGCATCACCGCGACGCCGAACAGCAGCGAAATCCACATGGACATGCGGGCAAAGCGGCGCACCTGGGTGTGATTGCCCGCTGCCTCGGCCTCGGCCACCATGGGCATGACCGCCCAGGCAAACCCCGAGCCCATGATGAACAGCACGAAAAACAGCGTGCTGCCCAGCACCTGCGCGGCCAAAGCCTCGACATCGTACCAGCCCAGCATCACCGCATCTATCAGCGAAATGCCAAACTGCGCCACATGGCTGCCGACCAGCGGCAGACCCAGCACCAGAATGGCGCGCACATGTTGGCGAAAGCTCAGGGTGGTCGTCATGTGTCTGGCCTATCGCTGGCCGCAAGGCGTGGCAAGCCGCGCGCGGTGGACACCGGAATACTACGGTAGCGCTAAAGCGCCAGCAGCATCAGTTGCAAAGACAGCGCCACCACCAGCGCCCCGGCAATCAGTTCAAGCAGCGGCATCCCATAGCGCAGAATCGCCGGCGCATCGGCACTGGCCAGGCTGCTTTCGCGGAACACCGTCGCCAGAACGGCCACCGCCACCGTCACCGAGGCCGTCCCCAGACCCATCGCAAAGGCCCCCGCAATGCCGACCCATTCCAGCCCCATCCGCCAGGTCAGAATCAGCAGGAACAGCGCCCCGGTGCAGGGCCGCACCGCAACCGAGCCGACAAGGATCAGCGCCTCGCGCAGGCTGTGCACATTGGCCGCCTCTTCGGCCGAGGGGCCGTGTTTATGCCCGCAGCCGCAGGTTTCATCATGGACGTGATCATGCGCGTGATCGTGGGCGTGATCGTGAGGGTGATGATGGGCGTGATCGTGGGCGTGATCGTGAGGGTGATGATGGGCGTGATCGTGCTCATGCGGGTGATCATCCCGCGCCGCCCCGCGCATCGCCCACAGCCGCCGCGCGCCGCGGATCAGCAGCCACAGCCCGATCAGCGCAATCAGCCCATAGCTGACGGGGGCCAGAATGCGCTCGGCCGTGTCCACCATCTGCTGACGGGTCCAGTTCAGCACAAAGACCCCCGCATAGACCATCCCCACCGCCGTCGCCGCCTGCGCCAGCGACGAGGCCACCGCCAGCCCCGACAGCCGCAGCACCGGGATGCGGCGGCCCAGCCCGTAGCCTCCGATCAGGACTTTGCCATGCCCCGGCCCCGCCGCGTGAAAGAACCCATAGGCAAAGCTCAGCCCCCACAGCGTCCACAGCGCCGCAGGATCGCCGCCCTTCAGCCGCCGCAGCATCCCGGCCATGGCGTTCTGCATCTCGCGCTGGCCCTGCGCGGCCCAGCGTTCGACGCTGACCATCCCGCCCAGCGGCCACAGCCACAGCGCCAGCGCCGCCATGCCCGCCACCGCCAGAAGCGGCAGAAAATTCATCAGTTTTCTGGACATGTCACCGTGAACGTATCTGCAAACGAGGCCCCAACCGCCGGATAATCATCCTCGGCATAGGCTTTTTCGGACATCTTTTTTTCGACCTCGGCATAGGCCGCATCCAGATCGGCCGTCAGACCGCGCACCAGGCAGCCTTCGGGGGCCAGCACGCCGCCTTTCAGGTCATAGGCCGTGTAGAAATACGGATCATACGCCTGAATTTGCACCTGCTCTGCGGGCTGTTCCAGGGTGCGCCGGTGCAGCGTGGTGATTTTGCCGTCCGCGAAACGGGTCTGCAAGGGCTCGGGCGGGTTCAGAGCCAGCTCGGCCCCCGCTGCATGGACATAAAGATCCCCCTCAAACCCCGGATCCCAGTTCATGTCGAACCCGTCCAGACGGGCCTGCTCTGCCGCTGTCAGCACCCCATCGTAATCCCCGTCCAGTTGCATATCCTCAAGCACCAGAAGCGAGAACAGCTCATCATAGACCCAGGTGACCTCGATCGCGAAGACGCGGCCCCGATCGTCGGTCAGCACCTTCAATGTGGTGTCCACAAACACATGCGGATGCGCCCAGACGGGCACGGGAAGGGCCAGACAGGCCGCAAGGGAAAAGGCGCGCAAAATTTTCATGCCACAGTCCTAGCCCAGCCATTGCGGCGTGAAAACCCGGCAAACGCCCGCTTTGCGCCCACCGGCCAAACCCCGCCAAAACCAGACCGCCGCCCCAGGAATGAGACGGCGGCCTTTGGCTGGCCCCACGCAAACGGGGCTGGCTGGGAAATCCGCTTAGCTGCGCGGCTTGCGCATATCGGGATGCAGGGCGCTGCCCAGAATGTGATCCGAGCGGTGGATCACATGGTTGGCCCCGCCCACGATCAGCGGATCGGGCCCGCAGGCCACGGACAGATCCTTGCCCGGATAATCCAGAGTTGACAGGAAATGCAGCATACAGTTCAGGCGCGCGCGCTTCTTGTCATTCGACTTGACCACGATCCAGGGCGCATCGGCGGTATCGGTATAGAAGAACATCGCCTCTTTGGCCTCGGTATAGTCGTCCCATTTGTCCAGGGATGCCTTGTCAATCGGCGACAGTTTCCACTGTTTCAGCGGGTCGGTCTCGCGCGATTTGAAGCGGCGCAACTGTTCCTCGCGGGTGACCGAGAACCAGTATTTGTAGAACCGGATCCCCGAGCGCACCAGCATCCGTTCCAGATCGGGGGTCTGGCGCATGAATTCCAGATAATCGTTCGGCTCGCAGAAGCCCATCACACGTTCCACACCCGCGCGATTGTACCACGAACGGTCATAGAGCACGATCTCGCCCTCGGTCGGCAGGTGGTCGATATAGCGCTGGAAATACCACTGGCCGCGCTCTTCGTCGGTGGGTTTGTTCAGCGCCACAACGCGCGCATTCCGGGGGTTCAGGTGCTCGGTAAAGCGTTTGATCGTGCCGCCCTTCCCGGCTGCATCGCGCCCCTCGAACAGCAGCACGAATTTCTGGCCCGTTTCCTGCGCCCACAGCTGCACCTTCAGCAGTTCGGCCTGCAATTTGGCCTTCTGAATCTCGTAATCCCTGCGCGACATTTTCTTCTGATAGGGGTACTCGCCCGTTTCAAAGGCACGGCGCACGTCAGCCGGAGTGGGCTGCGCGGGATTGACCGGAGTTTCGGCGGTCTGGCTCGGGGCCTGAGCCTGAGCCTGGGCCGCGCTGGCGGCAGCGGCAGGTTTCTTGGCCGGAGTGGAAACAGAATTGGCCTTCGCGGCGGTGGGCGTCACGGTCATGCGTTTCTCCTTTGGTGATACGCGCGGAGGTATACACGCCGATTTCCCAAGCTTCTTTGATGGACATCAAGAACCCGGTGCATTTCCCGGCCTTGACGTCGGGATACCCCCCCTTTTCCGGCGTCACAGGCACGGCCGTCCCCGCCGCCCGCACGCGGGCTGCGAATCGTGACGCTGCGGGCGGCTTTGAAGCGGCAGGCCGCACTGCTAGGCTGCCCACAGGGACAGGAGGACACATATGCACAGCCATCACATAGAGCTGAACGGGCGGTCGTTTCATTATCTGGAATGGGGCCATGCGGGCAGGCCCGTTCTGTTGTTTCTGCACGGGTTTCCCGAATACGCAGGCGCCTGGGCCGAACTGGCCGGGCGTCTGGCCCCACAGTTTCACTGTATCGCGCCGGATCAGCGCGGGTATGGCCAAAGCTGGGCCCCGCCCCAGGTCTCGGCCTATCGAAGCTCTGAGCTGGTGGGGGATATGACCGCCCTGATCGCCCATCTGGGGGGCGGGCCGGTCACGGTGATCGGGCATGACTGGGGCTCGGCCGTGGCCTATGGGCTGGCGATGTTCCAGCCGCATCTGGTGGACCGGCTGATCGTGATGAACGGCGTCCACCCCGGCCCGTTCCAGCGCGCCATGGCCGCCGGAGGCGCACAGACGCTGGCCTCGCAATACATGCACACGTTGAAACGCGACGGGGCCGAGGACCGGCTGTCCGCGCAGGATTACGGCCACCTACTGAGCGTCTTTTCAGCCAAGATGGACATGTCCTGGCTGACCGGAGACAAGCTGGCCGCCTACAAGACCGAATGGGCCCGCCCCGGTCGGCTGCGCGGGATGCTGAACTGGTATCGGGCCTCTCCGCTGAAACTGGGCGCGCCGGGGCAGCCCATAAAGGCCCCCGCCTATCCTACGGACAAGTTCCAGGTGCCCATGCCGCATCTGCTGATCTGGGGAATGCAGGACACCGCGCTGCTGCCCGAAGCCACCCAGGGGCTGGAATCCTGGTGCCCCGATCTGACCCGCGTTCAGGTGCCCGATGCCGATCACTGGCTGGCCCATCAGCAGCCCGGCACTGTGGCCGAAATCATCCGGACCTGGCTGGACACGCGAACGTGACTGGCCTTTGACCGCGCCGCAGGGCCAATGAGAGGAAAACAGCCTGTGACCCGATGCCCGAGACCTATGACTTTGCCCGCCTGACCCAGGTTCCCCCCCAGACACTGGTGCAGCAGATGAATGACCCCCGCGTGCGGGTACATTTGCCGCTGCTGTCCGGGCTATGGGATCACGCCGACGCGCGGGCCTTTGTCGCCGCAAAAGAGACCCGCTGGCAACGCGACGGGCTGGGACACTGGGCGATTTACAAGGGGCGCGACTATGTTGGCTGGGGCGGGTTCCAAAAAGAGGGCAGCGCGTGGGACTTCGGCCTGGTCCTGCGGGCCGCGCATTTCGGTGCCGGGATGGCGATCACGCGGCAGGCCCTGAGTTTTGCGCGCCAGCATCCGCAGATCCCCTATGTGACCTTTCTGCTGCCCCCCTCGCGGCGGCATCTGCGCGGGCTGGCGCGGCTGGGCGCAACGCCGCTGGGGCCCGTCACTTTCGAAGGTCAGCGCTTTGAGAAATTCCGGACCGAGACCTTGCCTGCCTAGCGCGGCCTGCCCAGAACCATCTTATTGCCCAGCAACACCTCGGGCGCTCCCACCCAGGCATAGGCCAGCAGCGCCGGCTCCAGATCGGACACGGTGATCCGATGCGCGTGCCCCGGCGGATTATAGATGGACGACCCCGGCGCATAGACCCCGTAATCGTTCTCCGATACCGAGCCGGACAGGCAGATATAGCTTTCGGTGATGCCCGGATGGGCATGGGCCGGATAGGTGCAGCCGGGCGCAAACAGCACCAGCCCCAAAATCACGTCCGCAGACGGCACCGGCCCGTTCGGCCCGGCAATCTCGGCATAGCCATAGGACCGCGCCAGCCCCCTGGGCACCCGATCATAGCCATATTCCCAATGCAGATTGCCGCGCACCGCATCCAGCGCCCGCGCAACCGGAGCCAGCGCGGCCGTGCGCCCTTCGTCCAGCGCGCGGCGCAGATGCGCGGTGACCGGCAATTGCGCCGGGCGGGACTCGCGCAGCACCGGATTGGATTTCATCAACCGGCTGATCGCCTCGCGGACCTGTTTTTGATGGCTGCGGATCGCCCTGGATCCGCCCGCAGGCAAAAAGCGGTACATCTCATAATATTCCCGCAGCAGATACAGCCAGTCGGGCTGGTCCTTTACCCTGTTTTCCATTGCGCGCCTCCTCGGGGGTAGCGTGGCGCGCGCCCTGCCCCCGGTCCCGCCTGAAAACGACACCGAAACGGCGGTTTTGACCGGCCTGACGGGTGTTACTCTTTGATATGCGCCACCAGCAGGTAATCGCTGACCTTGCTCCAGTCATCGCCGAAAACGC
Source organism: Paracoccaceae bacterium (assembly GCA_002708925.1). GTDB lineage: Bacteria > Pseudomonadota > Alphaproteobacteria > Rhodobacterales > Rhodobacteraceae > Thalassobius. Next base: position 57,148 of record PAPN01000039.1, on the reverse strand, counting down.
GCTGCATTTCGGCAGCGTCCACCCCCTTGGGCGCGACCAGATCCTCGCCCGGATGCCAATCGGCGGGGATCGCCAGACCCGAGTAATCCGCATCCTTCAGCCCCTCCAGACAGCGCAGGATTTCGGAGGTCGAGCGGCCCATCCGTGCCGGATACGCGGCGAACATGCGCAGCTGGTTTGCCCCGTCCACGATCATGCTGGGACGCGAGGTCAGATAGGCCCCCTCGGCCAGCCCCAGATGGCGCAGCACATCGCCCCCCTGATCCGCCGCAACGGGAAAGGGAATATCCAGCCCAAACACCTTTTCCAGATCCAGCACCCATTCCAGCGTTTCCTTCAGCGGCGCGGGCGTGATTCCCATCACCTTGACCCCCAGCGCCTGAAACGCGGCGCTTTGCCCGGCAAAGGCGATCAATTCGGTGGAACAGACCGAGGCAAAGGTTGACGGAAACGCAAAGACATAGGCCCAGCTGCCAGAGGCCCATGGGCGAAAGTTCAATGTTCCGCGTGTTGTTTCCACCCGGAAATCAGGCACTTGCGCGCCCAGCTGCGGGCTCCAGCGCGGGGTGGGTTTCCGAGGAACCACAGGTTTGACTGCGGCTTTTTTCGGCGCATTCGGATCGGACATGAATTAACCTCTGAAAAACGGTTCACCAATACTTTCGCGCGACAGGGGGTATTCTAGCACAGTTTGGGTCAAAATTATGGCCCGATTTTCTACCCTGGGGGATTTCAGGACATGCCCACTCCCTCATATCTTGCATTGCCCGCCTTCCGAAAGAACGGAATGGGCTTTTCGCGGGGGCTGCGCTTGACTATGATCCTGTCCCAATCAGAACCAAAAAGAGCAGCCGATGACCGACCTCATTGATGGCACCCAGCCCGAGACCTATGACGCCTCCTCGATTGAGGTGCTGGAGGGGCTGGAGCCCGTGCGCAAACGCCCCGGCATGTATATCGGCGGCACGGATGAACGCGCGCTGCACCATATGGTGGCGGAAATTCTGGACAACTCGATGGACGAGGCCGTCGCCGGTCACGCCACACGGATCGAGGTGGAACTGCACGCAGATTACAGCCTGACCGTCCGCGACAACGGCCGCGGCATCCCGATTGATCCGCACCCCAAATTCCCCGGCAAATCCGCGCTAGAGGTGATCCTGTGCACCCTGCACGCGGGCGGCAAATTCAGCGGCAAGGCCTATCAGACCTCGGGCGGTCTGCACGGGGTTGGCGCGTCCGTCGTGAACGCGCTGTCGGATTCCATGGTCGTGCAGGTGGCGCGCAACAAGGAACTCTATGAACAGCGCTTCAGCCGCGGGCTGCCGCTGGGCCCCGTCGAAAAGGTGGGCGCCGCCCCCAACCGGCGCGGCACCACTGTCACCTTCCATGCGGATGACCAGATTTTCGGCTCGCATCGCTTCAAACCCGCCCGGCTGTTCAAATCCATCCGGTCCAAGGCCTATCTGTTCTCGGGCGTCGAAATCCGCTGGAAAACCGCGATTGACGATAAGGAAACCCCGCTTGAGGCGAGCTTTCATTTCCCCGGCGGGCTGTCCGATTATCTGAACGAAACGCTGAACGGCACCACCACCTACGCCGATCAGCCCTTTGGCGGCACGGTCGATTTCACCGAAAAATTCGGCACGCCGGGCAAGGTGGAATGGGCGATCAACTGGACGCCCTCACGCGATGGGTTCATTCAGTCCTACTGTAACACCGTCCCCACCCCCGAAGGCGGCACCCACGAGGCCGGTTTCTGGGCCGCGATCCTGAAAGGCATCCGCGCCTACGGCGAGCTGGTGGGCAACAAGAAGGCCACCCAGATCACCCGCGACGATCTGACAACAGGCGGCTGCGCGCTGGTCAGCTGTTTCATCCGCGAGCCCGAATTCGTCGGCCAGACCAAAGACCGCCTGGCCACGGTCGAGGCGCAGCGGCTGGTGGAAAACTCGGTCCGCGATCATTTCGACAACTGGCTGGCCGCCGACACGAAATCCGCGGGTGCCATTCTGGATTTCCTGGTTCTGCGGGCCGAGGAACGCCTGCGCCGCAAACAGGAAAAGGAAACCGCACGCAAAACCGCCACCAAGAAGCTGCGCCTGCCCGGCAAGCTGGTGGATTGCTCGGCCACGAACCGCGACGGCACCGAACTGTTCATCGTCGAGGGCGACAGCGCCGGCGGCAGCGCCAAAATGGCGCGCAATCGGAAAAATCAGGCCCTGCTGCCCCTGCGCGGCAAAATCCTGAACGTGCTGGGCGCGGCCAGCTCGAAACTGGGCTCGAACCAGGAAATCAACGATCTGACGCAGGCTTTGGGCGTCGGGCTGGGCACGAAATTCAACGTCGATGACCTGCGCTACGATAAGGTCATCATCATGACCGACGCGGATGTGGACGGCGCGCATATCGCGGCGCTCTTGATGACGTTCTTCTTCACCCAGATGCGCCCGATGATTGATCACGGCCACCTGTACCTGGCCTGCCCGCCGCTGTTCCGCCTGACCCAAGGCGCGCGCCGCGTCTACTGCCTGGATGAGGCCGAGCGCGACGAATGGCTGGCCAAGGGCCTGGGCGGTAAAGGCAAAATCGACGTCTCGCGCTTCAAGGGCCTGGGCGAAATGGACGCCAAGGACCTGAAAGAAACCACGATGGATCCGGGCTCGCGCAAGCTGATTCGCGTGACAATCGACGAGGACGAACCCGGCGAAACCGGCGATCTGGTCGAACGGCTGATGGGCAAGAAACCCGAATTGCGGTTCCAGTACATCCAGGAAAACGCAAGGTTCGTGGAGGAACTGGATGTGTAGGGCTAACCGGTGACGTTATTGTCCCGAAGGGTCCATTGTTTGGTGCGTTCATCCTGCTGAACAACCCCTTCGGCCTCCAACATTGCCAAGAGAGTCCGCGAAATATGGCCTTCATGTTCGATATGTCCTGAATAGATCCCAAGACTCCTGCCGATTTCCGAGTTCTTCAGGCCACCCTCAGGAGCAAGCTCTAATACGGTTCGGACCAGAGATTTCAGAGTTGCAATGGCTTGCTGCGCTTCTGAATAGGCTTTATTTAGAGTGCCCATATCGTTCCCTCTGTGATTGAAGCAAACATCCAAAAATCACTCTAGACCCACATCTCCCCCAAGGCAAACACCGCTTCAAGTGGAAAAAGGGCAGGAATTCCATACCCTTCAATTCCTTACAGGTCTGGAATCCCAGACTGTCGGGCGCTTATGCGAAAGGATAGTGTGCTTTCATCAACCTAAGTTATTCGATGAGAACACACATGCGTTTCACCACCATCATTGTTGGATGGGCCTTGGCCGTGACGGCGATTTCGGCCATTGCGGCGGGGTCGGATGCGGCCTCGGATCCTGTGGCGGCGCCGGCGATCATGCGGCACTGACGGCAGGGCATCGGCCCGCTATGGCCAAGCCCGCGCCGGTGGGGCCAGCGATTTTCAGCACCCTTTGCAACACCACATTTTCAGCACCATCAGGGCAGAGCTTCGGCTCTGTCCTTTTTTATTGGCTCGTCCACGCGGCGGGCCTGCGTCACTCTTCCACGTCGAAATCCCCGCCGAAATCTTATTGGCGAATTGATCTTTGGCGGCTGTTCCTCTATGGGAAACGTGGAACACCTCGCCTGCGCATCCGCTGCGGGCTGACCTTAGGGATGCGGCGCTGCCGCCCTGGCTCACATCTTAGCTACCAAAAGAAAGAAAGGTAGAAAAATGGCTGAAAATTCGACCGCCGATATTTTGTATACCATTGTAGACGAAGCGCCCGAGCTGGCCTCGGCCTCGTTCCTGCCCATCATCCGCAAGTTCGCTTCGGCGGCGGGTGTCAGCGTGGGAACCAAGGACATTTCGCTGGCCGCGCGGATCCTGGCCGCCTTCCCCGAAAACCTGACCGACGCGCAGAAACAATCGGACGATCTGGCCGAACTGGGCAAGCTGGTCAAAACCCCCGAGGCCAATGTGATCAAGCTGCCGAATATCTCGGCCTCGGTGCCGCAGCTGGTGGCCGCCGTGAAGGAACTGCAAGCGCAGGGCTATGACATCCCCGACTATCCCGAAGCGCCCAGCACCGACGCGGAAAAAGCTGTCCGCGCGCGTTTCGATGCAATCAAAGGCTCGGCTGTGAACCCGGTCCTGCGCGAGGGCAACTCGGATCGCCGCGCCGCCAAGGCCGTGAAAAACTATGCCCAGTCGAACCCGCACCGCATGGGCGTTTGGGAAAAAACCTCGAAGACCCACGTATCCTCGATGCCGGGCAATGATTTCTATGCCAACGAAGTGTCGGCCACCATCACCGAAGCGCAGGCCGGGGATGCGAAGATCGAATTCGTCGCCAAGGACGGCACCGTCACCGTTCTGAAAGACGGCTGGCCGCTGGAGGCCGGCACCGTGGCCGACGCCACCTTCATGTCCGCCAAGGCGCTGGCCGCCTTCCTGGCCGCAGAGATCGAGAACACCAAAAAGGACGGCATCCTGTTCTCGCTGCATATGAAAGCCACGATGATGAAGGTCTCGGACCCGATCATCTTTGGCCATGCCGTAAAGGCCTGGCTGGCCCCGGTGTTTGAAAAATTCGGCGCTGAACTGGAGGCGCTGGGTGTGAACCCCAATTCCGGCCTGGGCGACGTTCTGACCCGCGTGGCAGACAATGCCGACATCATGGCCGCCATCGAGGACGTCACCGCCACCCGTCCGCCGATGTATATGGTGAACTCGGACAAGGGCATCACCAACCTGCACGTGCCCTCGGATGTGATCATCGACGCCTCGATGCCCGCGCTGATCCGCGCAGGCGGCAAGGGCTGGGGCCCCGATGGCAAAGAGGCCGACACCAACTGTGTCATCCCCGACAACTGCTATGCCCCCGTCTATGACGAAGCGATCAACTTCTTCAAAGCCAACGGCGCGCTGAACCCGGCCACCGCCGGCACCGTGCAGAACCTGGGCCTGATGGCGCAGAAAGCCGAGGAATACGGCTCGCACCCGACCACCTTCCAGGCGCCTGCCGATGGCACCATCCGCATCGTGCTGGCCAATGGCGAGACCCTGCACAGCCACGACGTGGAAGAGGGCGACATCTGGCGTTCGTGCACCGCGAAAAAGGCCCCGATCGAGAACTGGATTCAGCTGGCCATCGACCGTCAGCGCATCACCGGCTATCGCTCGATCTTCTGGCTGGACGCCAACCGCGGCCACGACGCGCAACTGATCGCATATGTCAAACCCGCGCTGGAAGCGGCCGGTGTTGCCGACAAATTCGAGATCATGGCCCCGCGCGAAGCCACCCGCGCCTCGCTGGAGGTGATCACCGCAGGCGACAACACCATCGCCATCACCGGCAACGTGCTGCGCGACTATCTGACCGACCTGTTCCCGATCCTGGAGCTGGGCACCTCGGCCAAGATGCTGTCGATCGTGGGCCTGATGCAGGGCGGCGGTCTGTTCGAAACCGGTGCGGGCGGCTCGGCCCCCAAACACGTCGAACAGCTGGTCGATGAAAACCACCTGCGCTGGGACTCGATGGGTGAGTTCTGTGCCCTGGGCGAGTCGCTGAACTTCCTGGCCGACGCCAAGGGCAACGCCAAGGCCGGCGTTCTGGGCCGCGCCGCCGAGGCCGCCACGCAGGGCATTCTGGATCACAACCGCTCGCCCGAGCGCAAAGTGGGCCAGCCCGACAACCGTGACAGCCACTACTGGTTTGCGCGCTACTGGGCCGAGGCCCTGGCCGCGCAATCCGATGACGCCGATCTGGCCGCTGAATTCGCGCCCATCGCGGCGGCGCTGGCGGACGGCGAAGAGGCCATCCTGGCCGAAATCGCAGCCGTTCAGGGCAAGCCCGCCGACATCGGTGGCTATTTCAAACCGTCGGTCGAGAAGAAGGCCGCAATCATGCGTCCCTCGGCCACGCTGAACGCCATCATCGGCTAAACCCGGCCCGAAGATCACCGAAACGCCCGCCCCTTCCGGGGTGGGCGTTTTCTTTTGCCCCGCCCCTTGCCAATGCCCTGCCCTGCATGGCCTACTCCCCGCATGTGGCGCGTTTGTTTACTGATTTTCGTGATCCTGGGCGGCTGCGGGCGGCCGCTGACCCCGAATGAGATCGCCTTTGCCGACACGCTGTTCGGCCCGCAGATTGACACGCAGAAGGTGCGGTTCGTGAACGGCCACATGGCCCGCGCCTTTACCGTGCGCTATCAGACCCGCCCGCGCGTCACCTGCATGGAGCGCGTCTTTCCCCCGCCGAAAGAGGAATATTTCACCACCTCGCCCGGCGCGATTGCCGTGTTCAACAAGGTGTTTTTCCGCAAGGACATGTTCCTGCCCGACTATGGCTATGCGGTGCAGGGGCGCGGGAATCTCTATGCTCTGATGCTGTTCGCGCATGAGATGACGCATATCTGGCAATGGCAGAATCGCGACCGCACCGGGTACCACCCTCTCAAGGCCGCGTCCGAGCATAAGCCCGGCCATGATCCCTATCTGTTCGATCTGGACAGCCAGCCGGAATTCCTGTCCTTCCCCTACGAGCAACAGGCCGCAATCGTCGAGGAATACGTCTGCTGTCGCGCCCTGGCGCCGCAGGCCCCGCGTACGCAGCGGCTGCATGGGATGATCGCACGGGAAATGCCGCTGGCGCGGATCGACAGCCTGGTCAAAGACCACGCCTTCGTCCCCTGGAAAGGGGCCAAACAGCGCGGGATTTGCAGTTAGCGCTGGATGGTTTCCAGATAGGTGACCAGCGCCGCCAAGGGCCGCGGCACGGGCGAGAACTCTCCGTCCTGCAGCTGCACAGGCACCGTATCCCCACTGAGCAGCGCCCCGTACTCGGGCATGATCTGATCGCGCCCCTGCATCCGGGTATAGCCATCAATCTGCGACAGCACCTGCGCGGTGGGAAAGACGCCTCCGGCCGCGCGCGTGATGCCCGTCAGGTCCGCCGGGGCTGGCGTCATATCCTGCGCCAAATCCCCATCGCCCTGACCGCTAAGCCCATGGCACATCGCGCAATTTTCAACATAGAGCTTCTGCCCCTCGGAGGGTTCGGGCATGTCCCGAGCCACGCAGGCACCAAGCGCCACAAGGGGCAGGATCATCAGCGTTTTGTGCATGGGAGGCTCCTATTTCTGAATGCCTTGCAGGTAGATCACCAGGTCGGCAATCGCCCGCCCCACCAGAATGGGCTGTCCGGCCTCGGTCTTCAAGGCCGTATCGTCTCCTTCGAAGAACTCACCGTAAACAGGCATCGCGCTGCCGTGGCTGACCAGCGGATCACGCCCATCAATGCGGCGCACCACGCGCACCAGCGGGAAAACCCCGCCATTGTCCGCCCGCAGCTGCGTCAGATCCTTGGGCTGCACCACCAGAGCAGGCGCCATCGGCCCGTCCCCGCCCGCCAGCAACCCGTGGCAGGTGGCGCAATGTTTCAGATACAGCGCCTGCCCCTCTCCGGCATCCTGCGCCTGCACCGCGCCGCCCGCGCCCAGTGCCATCAACCCAGCGAGAATAAACGTCTTCATGATGTTCCTCCTTTTGCGGCCCTTCAGCGCATCGTCGCACAGCGCGCGCCGCCCGGCTTTGATCCGTGTCATGGCCCAAAGGCGCGTGACAAACGCCAGCCGCTTCGCCATGCTGCCCCCAGCGAGGGAGGAAAACATGACGCTGACACCCGAAGACGCGCAGGCGTTTCTGGAGCAAGGCTTTGCGCCCTGGGTCAAGGCGCTGGACCTGACGGTTCAGGGCATCGGGCCGGATCACGCGGTGCTGACCATGCCCAACACCGATCAGCTGGCGCGGATGGATGGCATTGTGTCGGGTCAGGCGCTGGCAGCGATGGCCGACACGTCGATGGTGATCGCCTGCATGGGCCATTTCGGGCAGCTGACCCCTGTGGCCACCACCAATCTGGACACGCAGTTCCTGCGGCCCGGCGTGGGCGAGACGATCCGCTGCGATGCACGGATCGTACGGGCGGGGAAATCGCTGATCTTTGCCCAGGCTACGATGACCGCCCTGCCATTGGACAAGCCCGTCGCCACTGCCACCGCCACGTTTTTCTGCCCCTGAAGGAGCCCCCATGCCCCCCACCACCGCTTATGCTCTGACCATGCTGGCCGCCGGGATCGGCATTCCGCTGCTGGCCGCTTTGAACGCTGCCCTGGGCACCCGGATCGGATCGCCCGTTGCAGCGGCCTCGATCCTGTTTTGCGTGGCGTTCACCGGCAGCATCGTCATCTTGCTGCTGCATGGCACCGAGCCGCTGACCAAGGCCTGGGACGCGCCCAAACATTTGTTCCTGGCCGGGCTGTTCGTGCTGTTCTATGTGCTGTCCGTCACCTTTGTGGCGCCGAAATTCGGGGTCGGGAATGCGGTGTTTTTCGTGCTGCTGGGGCAGTTGATCAGCGCCGCCGCGATTGACCATTTCGGCCTGTTCGGCGCACGGCTTAACCCGCTGAGCCTGAATCGCGCCATCGGAATCGCGCTGATGTCGGCAGGCGTCTATATGGCACAGAAGGCCTAAGCTGGCGTCAGCACGCCCTTCTCCATCCGCAGCACCCGGTCCATCCGGGCGGCCAGTTCCAGGTTATGCGTGGCGATGACCGCGCTGAGCCCGGTGCCCCGCACCAGCGCCATCAGCGCGTCAAACACCTGATCCGAGGTTTCGGGATCCAGATTCCCCGTGGGCTCGTCCGCCAGCAAAAGGCGCGGTTCATTCGCCAGCGCCCGGCACAGGGCCACGCGCTGCTGCTCGCCTCCGGACAGGGCTGCGGGGCGGTGATCGGCCCGCGCTTCTACCCCGACCCGGCACAGCAAATCGGCCGCCCGCGCCTGAGCCTCGGCCCGGCTGATCCCATTGGCCAATTGCGGCAGCATCACGTTTTCCAGCGCGGTGAATTCCGGCAGCAGATGGTGGAATTGATAGACAAACCCCACGTCCTGCCGCCGCACCGCCGTGCGCCTGCGATCCGAGAGCCCCCGCATATCCTGCCCGCAAATCCGCACCTCCCCTGCATCGGGCACATCCAGCAGACCGGCGATATGCAGCAGTGTGGATTTCCCCGCCCCCGAGGGCGCAACCAGCGCCACGGCCTCGCCGGTTTGTACAGTCAGATCAATGGATTGCAGCACCTGCACCGCATTGGGCCGGTCCTTGTTATAGGTCTTGGCGACGCCTTTCAGCTCCAGCACGGGATTATTCATAACGCAGCGCCTCCACCGGGTTCATGCGGGCCGCGCGCCGGGCCGGAAAGATCGTCACGACAAAGCTGAGCGACAGCGACAGCCCCACGGCCGAGACCACATCCCCCAGCCGCAATTGCGCCGGCAGATTGTAAATCCCGCGCACCGACGGATCCCACACGCCGCCCCCCGCAACATAGTTCACAAAGCTGAAAATCGGGTCGATATAGATGGCGAACAGGCAGCCCAGAATGACCCCCATCACCGTGCCGATGACGCCAGTGAAGGCCCCGCATATGAAAAACACGCGCAGCACCGCGCCCTCGGTCAGGCCCATGGTGCGCAGGATGCCGATGTCGCGGCCCTTGTTTTTCACCAGCATGATCAGCCCCGACACAATGTTCATCGAGGCAATCAGCACCAGGATCGACAGGATCACGAACATCACGTTATCCTCGATCTCTAGCGCGCGCAGAAACCCGCCCGAGGCATCGCGCCACGTCCAGATTTGCCCGCGTTCGCCGCTGGCGCGCAGCAGGTCCAGCGCCAGATCGTCTACGTTTTCAGGGTCGCGCACCATGACCTCCAGCTCATCCGCCGCGCCCTCGCGGTTGAAAAACCCCTGCGCGGCCTGAAACGGCATGTAGACGCGGGTGCGGTCAATATCATAGCGCCCGGCGGTGAAGATATAGGTCACGTCATAGGCCACCACGCGCGGGCTGGTGCCGAAGGCGGTTTTCACCCCGTTGGGCGAGATCAGCTTCACCTTATCGCCCACGCTGACACCCAATTCCCGCGCCACCCCCGAGCCAATGGCGATCCCATGGGGGAAATCCTGAATATTGCCCGCATAGTCCTGAGGATTGGCCACCCGCGGGATGGTCTGCAAATCCTCAAAGGCGATGCCGAACACCTCGACCCCGGCGTTGCGGGCGCGGGCGCTGGCCATGACCTGGCCTTTGACCAGAGGCGCCACACGGGTCACGCCCGGCACCGCACGCACATCCTGGGCCATCTGGGCATAGTCGGGCAAAGTGCGGTCGATCTGGCCGGTTTGCGGATCCACGCGGCCCACCGAATAGACCGTCACATGCGCATTGGCCCCTAGGATCGTGTCCACGAACTCGGCCCGAAACCCCGAGCGCACCGCCAGCGTGGCGATCAGCGCGAATACGGCCAGAGTGATGCCGATCAGGCTGATCCAGGTCATGACGCTGACGCCGCCCTCGGCCCGGCGGGCGCGCAGGTAACGCCAGGCGATCATCCATTCGAAACGCGCAAAGGGGGCGGTGGTGCTCATGTGGTGTCCTTTGACTGGCTTGCATCTAACTGAGCGAGCAACGGGCGAAGGTCAAGCCGCCTGTTCGCGCGCCCTGCGCAACGCGCGAAAGGGCCAGCCCAGCCCCGACATCAGCGCTGCGGTCAGGGTCAGCCCCGCCAGAAAGCCCAAAGCGCCAAAACTGGCCCCGGCGAAATTGGTGGGAATAGCTGGCCGATAGGCCTGCCAGGTGCGCGCGGCGGTTTGCGCATCGTTGAACCGGGCGGCGTGATAGGCCCTCATGAAGGGCCCCGCCGATTGCAGCGTTTGCAGATCGGCCGAAAGCTGCGCATGGCGGGTGAAAACGTGCTCCATATCCATGCGACGGTGGGTGACGAATTCGGAACCGACCATCTGCGCCAGCGCCTGATCCCGGCTAAGCCCGCTGGCCTGAGCCGAGGCGTCGAAATCCTGCACCACCGCAGCCAGGGCATCCACGGCACCGCCCAGACGTTGGGTATATTGTTGAGAAAACTCGGGAAATTGCGCAGCAGCGCCTGCCCCGGCCAGCCCGCCGGCGAGTGTGATGGCTTTGAGGATCATGCTCTGGCCCCGTTTGTTTGGGGCAGTATAGCACTGAAATACGCCCGCCCCCAGCGGTGTGTGAACCGAAGGGGCGAGCAGGAGTATTTTGATCAGAAAGAAGCGGAATGGGGGGCTGTCAGAGCCCGTGCACCCGGTGGGGGGCGTAGATTTGCGCGACTTTTTCGATGGCCTGTTCGGGCGGGAGTTCCTGGGAGGTGCCGGTCCGGCGGCAAGTGAGTTCCACCACGCCGTTTTTCAGCCCGCGCGGGCCGACGGTGATGCGCCAGGGCAGGCCGATCAGATCCATTGTGGCGAATTTGCCGCCGGCGCGTTCCTTGCGATCGTCATAGAGCGGATCGAGCCCGAGGGCGGTGAAGCTGTTATAGAGCGCCTCGCAGGCGGCATCGGCTTCGGTGTCGCCTTGTTTGAGGTTAACGATGCCGACGTGGAAGGGGGTCACGCCTTCGGGCCAGATGATGCCGTTATCGTCGTGGCTGGCCTCGATGATGGCGCCAATGAGGCGCGAGACACCGATGCCGTGGCTGCCCATGTGGACGGGGGTGGGTTTGCCATCGGGGCCCTGGACGGTTGCGCCCATGGGTTCGGAATATTTGGTGCCGAAATAGAAGATCTGCCCCACCTCGATGCCGCGGGCGGTGCGCTGGCGGTCCTGGGGGATTTCAGCGAACAGCGCCGCGTCATGGGTTTCGTCGGTGCGGGCGTATTTGGTGGTGAATTCTTCCAGAATCGACTGGCATTGCGCCACATCGTCATAGTCGATGTCCCGATCACCAAAAGTCAGGTCGGTGACGGCGCTGTCATAGAAGACCTCGGATTCGCCGGTTTCGGCCAGCACCAGGAATTCGTGGGTATAGTCGCCCCCAATCGGGCCGCCATCGGCGCGCATCGGGATCGCCTGAAGCCCCATGCGTTCATAGGTGCGCAGGTAGCTGACCAGGTGGCGGTTATAGGCGTGCAGCGCGTCCTCTTTGGTGAGGTCGAAGTTATAGCCGTCTTTCATCAGGAATTCGCGGCCGCGCATCACGCCGAAACGGGGGCGGATTTCATCGCGGAATTTCCACTGGATATGATAGAGCGTCATCGGCAGGTCTTTGTAGCTGCCGACGTGGCTGCGGAAAATGTCGGTGATCATTTCCTCGTTGGTGGGGCCGAACAGCATGTCGCGATTGTGACGGTCGGTGATGCGCAGCATTTCCTCGCCGTAATCATCATAGCGGCCGGATTCGCGCCACAGATCGGCCGATTGCAGCGTCGGCATCAGCATCGGAATATGGCCCGCGCGGATCTGTTCTTCGTGCACGATGTTTTCCAGCTTGCGCAGCACCCTGAAGCCCAGGGGCAGCCAGGAATAGATTCCGGCGGACTGTTGCTTGATCATGCCGGCGCGCAGCATCAGGCGGTGGCTGACGATCTGCGCCTCGGATGGGTTTTCTTTCAAAACAGGCAGGAAATAGCGCGACAGACGCATGAAGTGGCCCCTTTGGGAAATTGGCGGTTCCTATGGGGTTTAGAAGAGGATGGCCCCGCAGACAAGCCATGCTGAACAGAGGACGGGCAGAGCCAATATGCCCTGCCCGACCCGTTGGGATTTGCGGCCTATATGGGGTAGGCTGCGGTTCCTCCCGCTGCGCACTGCCGACGCGACACGGGGCACTCACGGAACAAATCCGGTATCTGCGCAATTCCGGCGCGCGGCCAGTGCGGGAATCCTCACTGTAAGTTTTGCCAGCTGCTGGTGAACAACTGGTTCAGAAACGCCGCCTTCACCACGGCCTGAGCCGTGGTTTCCACGCCCAGTTCGTCGCGGGCGCGGCGCAGGTATTTTTCCACCGTGGACAGCGCCAGCCCAGTCAGCACGGTGATGTCCTGCAAGGTTTTGCCATCCGCGATCCAGCACAGGATTTCGCGCTGGCGCTCGGTCAGGTGCAGGCCGGGCACAGGCAGGGGCAGCTGCGACAGCTTGAAATGTCCCATCGTCGCGATTGCCATGATTTTCTGCCCATGTTCGGCCCAATGGGCGTCGGCCTGCGCCTGGGTGATGCCATCGGCACAGCCCATCCCCATCGCGCCCTTTGAACGCGGCGCCCCGTCCGGAAAGCTGATCGAATACCCCGCCCGCCGCCGCGCCGCGCCCAGAGCATCCATCGCGGCGCATTCCTCGGGGCTCAGCCGTCCGGCGGCGCGCTCTTTGCGCGTCCAGTCCCAGGGGCAGGCCCCCACATTTTCCCGCACCCAGCGGAAATCGGCGGATTTCAGATAAAGCCCGCTGTCGTGGAATTCCTTCACCTTCCGGGGCGAGTGCGTGGACAGGAAAAACGCATCGTCCGCCGGCCCGATCGAGCGCCCCACCCGGTAGCGCGTATAGCCATAGTTCACCCGTTCGAAACCGAACTTTCCAAGCGCCTGCACGGTCCGGTTCCAGGCGCATTCCACCGTTTTGGCGGCGGCAATCCGATTGATAACCGAAAGAGATTCGGCATCCGTAAGGCTTTGAAATGTTTTGATCATAAAGTACTCGTGAAACACGTTAGAGCACATTCCTACGCCCGCCCGGCCGTTTTGTCGATAAGATCAGGCGGCAATCGGGGCGGAAACGGGTTGCACAATGGCGCGCAAGCCCCGACATAATGGCGCAAAGCAAACAGGAGACAACATGGCCCTTCCGGTCCGCGATCAGGTAAAATACTGGGGTGCCGCCACTGCGGTTTTCCTGGTGGTGTTGTGGTATCTGGGCGATGTGATCCTGCCCTTCGTGCTGGGCGGTGCCGTGGCCTATTTTCTGGATCCGGTCGCCGACCGTCTGGAAAGGATGGGGTTTTCCCGTGCCGCGGCCACCGCGACGATCACCATTATCGGCTCGATCGTGTTTGTCGCGCTGATGCTGCTGGTCGTGCCCAGCCTGATCGAGCAGGCCCTGGCCCTGTTCAATGTCATCCCCAAGGTCTTTGACGATCTGCGCAATTTCCTGACCACGCGGTTCCCCGACCTTCTGGACAGCAGCTCGACCCTGCACCAGTCGCTGAAAACCGTGGGCGAGACCATTCAGGACAAGGGCGGAGAGTTGCTGCAAGCGATCTTCAGCTCGGCCATGTCGATCATCAACGTGGTGATGCTGCTGGTGATCGTGCCGGTGGTGGCATTCTACCTGCTGTATGACTGGGACAATATGGTCGCCAAGATCGACGACATGCTGCCGCGCGATCATGCGCCGGTGGTGCGCCAGCTGGCATCCGAGATTGACCAGACCCTGGCCAGTTTCATTCGCGGCATGGGGACGGTCTGTCTGGTGCTGGGCACTTATTATGCCGTGGCGCTGATGCTGGTGGGGCTGCAATTCGGGCTGGTTGTCGGCTTTGTTGCGGGCGCGCTGACATTTATCCCCTATGTGGGGGCTTTCGTGGGCGGCGCGCTGGCCATCGGGCTGGGGCTGTTTCAGTTCTGGGGGGATTGGCTGTCTTTGGGGCTGGTGGGCGGGGTTTTCGTGCTGGGCCAGGTGATCGAGGGCAACGTGCTGACCCCCAAGCTGGTGGGCAGCTCGGTCGGGTTGCACCCGGTCTGGCTGATCTTTGCCCTGTCGGTCTTCGGCACGCTGTTTGGCTTTGTCGGGATGCTGGTTGCCGTGCCGGTGGCCGCCGCGCTGGGGGTGATCGCCCGGTTCCTGATCGCAAACTACAAGGACAGCCGCCTGTACAAAGGCCTGTCAGAGAAGGCCTCGGATAAGGCGCAGGACGAATGAGCACACAGCTGAGCTTTGATCTGCCCGTGCGTCCGGCGCTGGGGCGCGAGGCGTTTTTTGTCTCGCCCGCCAATGCGATGGCCGTGGTGATGATTGAAAACTGGGATCAATGGGCCGGGCGCAAGCTGGCGCTGATCGGGCCCGGCGGCGCGGGCAAAACTCATCTGGCGCATGTCTGGGCCGCCGCCAGCGGCGCGCGGATCGTTCCCGCCTGTGATCTGCCCGGTGCCGATATTCCCGCCCTGGCGCAAAGCCCCATCGCAATCGAGGACGTGCCCGCCATCGCCGGCAACCGCCCCGCCGAAGAGGCTCTGTTCCACCTGCACAATCTGGTTCTGGCCGAGGGGCGCCACCTGCTGGTGACCGCCGACAAACCCGTGCTGACCTGGGGGCTGAGCCTGCCCGATCTGCTGTCGCGGATGCAGGGCACGCAATCGGTGACGCTGGAACAGCCCGACGATCAGCTGCTGACGGCCGTGGTGGCCAAGATGTTTGCCGATCGTCAGCTGATGCCCTCGCCCGAAACCATTGCCTATATGGTCTCGCATATGGATCGCAGTTTCGATGCGGCGGGCGATCTGGTGGCCCGCATTGACCGCGCCGCGCTGGAGCAAAAACGCCCCGTCAATCGCGGCCTGGCCATCGAAGTGATGAAGAGCGCGCTCTAACCTGCGGCGCCGGGCACAATCGCGGGGCGAACTCTGGACATTCCGCCGCCAGGGGCGCAGATTTGCTGTCATTCCCGCGTCACACGAAAACAGCATAAGCCGCGCATGACCCAAGCAGATTTCCTTAAGGCCCCTTTCGCCGACCCGATCGAAATTCCCAACCTGGACCCCACCGGGCCGGGCCGTTTCTATAACCGCGAGCTCAGCTGGCTGGGCTTCAACTGGCGGGTTCTGGAAGAGGCGGAAAACAAGCGCGTACCGCTGCTGGAACGGGTGCGTTTCGTGTCGATCTCGGCCACCAACCTGGATGAGTTTTATACCGTCCGCGTCGCCGGCCTGCGCGAGCTGGCCCGCGCCGGCAACACCAGCCCCGCCCAGGACGGGCTGACCCCGGCCGAGCAGCTGGTTCTGATCAACGAGGACGCGCGCCGCCTGATGGCCGCCCAGCAGAAGACATTCACCGAGCTGCGCCGGGAAATGGCCGCCGAAAACATCGAAATCCTGACCCGCGCCGATGTGCCCGCGGATGAAAAACCCTATCTTCTGGATATTTTCCTGAACAGGGTTTTTCCCGTGCTCTCGCCGCTGGCGGTGGATCCTGCGCATCCTTTTCCGTTCATTCCGAACACCGGCTTCAGCCTGGCCCTGCAACTGGAACGGCGCCGGGACAAGCGAATGCTGATGGCTCTGCTGCCGATCCCGCAACAGATCGACCGCTTTGTCGCCCTGCCCGAACAAAACGGCAGCCACCGTTTTGTTCCGCTCGAAGAGCTGCTGCTGCTGTTCATCGACAAGATGTTCCCCGGCTATAACATGGTCGGCAACTGCACCTTCCGCGTGCTGCGCGACAGCGATCTGGAGGTCGAGGAAGAGGCCGAAGACCTGGTGCGCGAATTCGAGGTCGCCCTGAAACGGCGCCGCCGCGGCGAGGTAGTGCGGATGAAAATCTCGGCCGGGGCGCCTGAGGCGCTGAAATCGGTGATCATGCGCGAATTGCACGTCACGCCCTCGGAAATCGTGGAAATCGACGGGATGATCGGCATCGCGGATGTGAAGGAACTGGTGCTGGACGCCCGCCCCGATCTGCTGTGGCCCAATTTCACGCCGCGCGTGCCCGAACGGGTGCAGGACCACGACGGCGACATGTTCGAAGCGATCAAGCAAAAGGACATGCTGCTGCACCACCCCTATGAAACCTTCGATATGGTGGTGCGTTTCCTGCAACAGGCCGCGCGCGATCCCGATGTGGTGGCGATCAAGCAGACGCTGTACCGGACCTCGCAGAAATCCCCCATCGTCGAGGCCCTGTGCGAGGCCGCCGAGGATGGCAAATCCGTCACCGCCCTGGTCGAGCTGAAGGCCCGTTTCGACGAGGCCGCCAATATCCGCCAGTCGCGGCGGCTGGAGCGGTCAGGCGCGCATGTGGTCTATGGGTTCGTCGATTGGAAAACCCACGCCAAGATCTCGACCGTGGTGCGCCGCGAAGGCGACAGGCTGGTCACCTACACCCATTACGGCACCGGCAATTACCACCCGATCACGGCGAAAATCTACACGGACCTGAGCTTCTTCACCTGCGATGCGGCGCTGGGGCGCGATGCCACCAAGGTGTTCAACTACCTGTCCGGCTACATCGAACCCGAAGGGCTGGAGAACCTCTCGCTCTCGCCCAGCGGGATGAAAAAACGCCTGCTGGAGGGGTTCGAACAAGAGGCCGAGCACGCCCGCGCCGGCCGTCCTGCGGAAATCTGGGCCAAGATGAATTCGCTCATAGACCCGGAAATCATCGACGGGCTGTATAAGGCCAGCCAGGCGGGGGTAAAGGTCAGCCTGGTCATCCGTGGCATCTGCGGGCTGCGCCCCGGCATCAAGGGCCTGTCGGAAAATATCCGCGTGAAATCCATCGTGGGGCGCTATCTGGAACATTCGCGCATCGTCTGTTTCGGCAATGGCCACGGCCTGCCCAGCAAAAAGGCGCGCGTCTATATCAGCTCGGCCGACTGGATGGGGCGGAACCTGAACCGGCGCATCGAAACCCTGGTGGAAATCCTGAACCCCACGGTCAAAGCGCAGATCGTCAGCCAGATCATGGCGGCCAACATGGCCGATGTGGCGCAAAGCTGGGTGATGCGCCCCGATGGCCATTTCGACCGCGCCACCTGGGACGAGGGCGAATTTGCCTTCAACTGCCACCGTTTTTTCATGGAGTATCCCTCGCTGTCCGGGCGCGGATCCGCCGGGGCCAAGGACGTTCCCAAGTTGACCCACACCGACGATTGACCTAACTGCTGCGCCTGACGCATCCTTGGGCTGGAAGTACAGGAAGGTTTACATGAACGACTCGCCCCGCATGACCCCGACAGACTGGGGCCCATTCGGTCGTCCACTGTTCAATGATCCCTCGTCCAAGGCGCTGTCGCGTGTTGGCGTGGTCGATGTCGGGTCGAACTCGGTCCGGCTGGTGGTGTTCGACGGGGCGGCGCGCAGCCCGGCCTATTTCTACAACGAGAAAATCATGTGCGCCCTGGGCGAAGGCCTGGGCGAGACCGGCCAACTGAGCCCCGAGGGCCGCCGCCGCGCCCTGTCCGCCCTGCGCCGGTTCCAGAAACTGGCCGACGGGCTGGGCATTCAACCGCTGACCACAGTGGCCACCGCCGCCGTCCGCGAGGCCTCGGATGGTCCCGATTTCGTGACCGAGGTCGCCCGCGAAACCGGGCTGAAAATCCACGTCATCGACGGCCAGGAAGAGGCCCGCCTGTCCGCCCAAGGCGTTCTGCTGGGCTGGCCGGGCTCTTACGGGCTGGTCTGCGACATCGGCGGCTCCTCGATGGAGCTGGCGGAAATCGGCGGCGGGCAGGTCGGCAAATGCGTCACCTCGGCGCTGGGTCCGCTGAAACTGCGCAACATGAAGGGCGGCAAAAAGGCCCGCAAGCAGTTCATCAAGGACACCGTGGCCCAATTGGCCGAAACCATGGGGCAGCAGCGCAACCGCCTGTTCCTGGTCGGCGGCTCTTGGCGGGCGATCGCGCGGATCGACATGCACCGGCGCGGCTATCCGCTGCATGTGCTGCATGAATACCGCATGACCTCGAAGGCGATTGACGCCACGATCCGCCATACCAACGAAAGCGACCCCACCGAGCTGCGCCAGAAATGCGGCGTGTCCTCGAACCGGATGGCGCTGGTGCCCTATGCCTGCGAGGTGCTCAAAGAGGTGGTGCGCACCTTCCGCCCGCATGACATTGCCGTCTCCAGCTATGGCATCCGCGAGGGGATGCTATACGAGCAGATGCCGCAAAAGCTGCGTGACCGCGATCCGCTGATCGAATCGTGCTATTTCGCGGAAAACAAAGACGCCCGCCTGCCCGGTTTCGGCAAATCGCTCTATCATTTCATCCTGCCGCTGTTCAGCAGCGCGCCGCTGGAGCGCAAACGCCTGATCAAGGCCGCCTGCCTGCTGCACGATGTCAGCTGGCGCGCCCATCCCGATTACCGGGCCGAGGTCTGCTTTGACAACGCCACCCGCGCCAATCTGGGCGGGCTGAAACATTCCGAGCGGGTGTTCTTGGGGCTGGCGCTGCTGCACCGCTATAAAAATTCGCGCGCGGGCACGTCCTTCGAACCGATTTTCGGCCTGATTGACGAAAAATCGCAAAAACAGGCGGAAATTCTGGGCAAGGCGATGCGGTTTGGCGCGATGATGTGGCTACAGGCCGAACAGCCGCTGGGTCAGCTGAAGTGGAAACCCAAGCTCAAAGAGCTGACCCTGGTCCTGTCCAATGACGCCGCCCCCCTGTTCGGCGAGGTCGCCGCCGCGCGGTTCCGGTCTCTGGCCATGTCGCTGGAGGCCGAAACCGAGGTCCGGATCAAAGGGTGATCACAGCTCAACCTCGCCTTCGGGGCCAGGCTGCGGAATGGATTGCGGGGGCTGGGGCGGCGCGGGCTGTTTGCGGCGCATGATGATGTCCCCGTTGGGCAGCATTTCCGGCGGGTGATACAGCGTCAGATCATCCACCTTTTTCAGCACCTCGGCCAGCGCGGGGCCCATCTCGCGCACGAATTGGCGCATCGCCGGTTCCATCGTGTCGGCAAAGGCGCGCAGATCGTCCATCGCGGGCTCCATCTCCTGCATGATGCCGCGCATGAACAGCTTGGCGCCCTCCTCCATCAGGGAAAACCCCTCGTCCTCATCCGTGGCAAGATCGCTGGCCAGCGCGGGCGCAACGATCAGGCTGGCAGCAGCAAGAGAAGCAACAATCCGTTTCATTCCCCCAATATAGCCGGTTTTCGTTGCAGTTTTAGAGGCCAATGACAAACAAAGCGTAAATTTGCCTAATCCAGATCAATATCCAACGTCACCGGAAAATGATCCGAGGCCGTGTTCAGCGCCTCGCGCAGCTCTGGCACCGCATGGCAGCGGCTGTCGTCGAACGGGTGCCAGATGCGCCATTCACCGCCCCGCTCGGCAATCTCGGGCGAGACCATGATGTAATCCAGCAGCGCCTGCAAATATCCCTTACGCTGAGGAATATAGAACCGGGCCGAGGTCGGCCGCGCCCCGATCCGTTGGTGCAGCGCCATGGCCGCGTGGGGATCGTATAGTTTCTGCCCGTCGCCCTCGCCCAACACGATTTCCACCGAGGACCGCCCGAACAGCCCCTCGTATTCGTCCAGGCCGGGGCCGTCGTTCAGATCGCCCAGCACGATCAGAGGCTCTGCGACATGCAGGTGCTCCTCGATCCGGCGGCGCAGCCAGATCGCCTGCGCCAGCTGTTTGCGCCGGTTGGCAATCGCCGCGCGCATCACCGCATTGCGCCCATGCGCCCCGTGCGGAGCCTTGGATTTCAGATGCGCGCCGATCATCCGAAACGTGGTTCCGGCGGCGGTTTTCGCGCCCAGCTCCAGCGGCGGTTTGGAAAAGCGCACCAGATCTTCGGTGTCGTCCACGTCCAGATCAATGCGGAACACACCATCGAAACGCGGGCAATGATCCGAGCCCTTTTTCCCCGTCGGATCGCCCAGCGGATCATGCCAGACCGTCAGCGCGTCCGGATCATACAGCAGCGCGATTTCCTGCTGAGTGTCATTGTGAAACCCGATCACCGCCTTGCGGGCGCGCAAATCAAAGGCCCGTGCGAAATTTTCCAGCGCGGGCACAGCGGCGCGGCGGCTGTTCTGGTCGGGGGCTTCGATCACCATCACCGCATCGGCATCCAGCGCGGTGAAAACCACGCCCAAGGCCTCGATCTGCTGAGCGCGGGTGACATTCAGCCGCGCCGACCAGCCGTCATCGGCCATCAGATTACCGCGATCGTCGAACAGCGCATTGAACCACTCGATATTATAGGTGGCGATCCGCATCAGACATGCGCCCCCTGGATTTCCTCCCAGGCGCGGTTGATGTCAACCATGCGGCGCTCGGCCATTTTGACGGCCTCTTCGGGCACGCCGCGCGCCATCATCGCATCGGGATGAGATTCGCGGATCAGACGTTTCCAGGCGGCGCGAATGTCGGCCAGATCGGCATCCGGGCTGACCCCCAGGATCGCATAGGGGTCAGGCGCGGCATCGGGCACGAAACGGCTGCGCAGGCTGCGGAAATCAGCCTCGGGCAGGCCAAAGATTTCCGATACCCGTTGCAGGAACGCATCCTCGGCCGGGTGATAGGTGCCGTCGGCCATGGCGATGTGGAACAGCCCCTCCATCAGGTCGCAAAAACAGCCGTCGCTGTCGCCGAACATGGCGCGAATCTTGCGCGCGTAATCCTCAAAGCCCGCCACATCCTGACGCGCCAGATTGAACACGCGGGCCGCGCCAGGTTCGTCCTCTTGGGCGATCTGGAATACCTCGCGAATTGCCGTCACCTCGTCGCGGGTGACCAGCCCGTCGGCCTTGGCCATCTTGGCCGCCAGCGCGATCACCGCAATGGTAAAGGCCACGCTGCGTTCGGGCGGCGTGCGCAGCTTTTCAAACACCGAGGCCAGGCTGTCGCCACTTGCCAGGGCCGATATTGCGTCGGATATGCGGGTCCAGATCGACATGGGCGCACCCTAGCCTGCCCGGCCCGCCATGTCATCGCGCGAATGTGCAAGTTTGCGCGATCACAGCAGTTTTTGCAGCAGCACCAGATCCATCCAGCGCCCGAATTTGCGCCCGACCTGCGGAATGCGGGCAACCTGCGCATAGCCAACCGCCTTATGGAACGCCACGCCGTCCGGATTTTCCGCACTGACCCCGGCCATCATCACATGCACCCCAGAGGCACGGGCGTGATCCTCGATTGCGGACATCAGCGCCCGCCCCACCCCGCGGCCCTGCGCGCGGGCGCTCAGAATGACGGTGTGCTCCATCGAATGCGCATAGCCCACGCCGCCGCGAAACTGCCCATAGGTGGCAAACCCGGCCAGCCCGTCCGGCAGCTCGGCCAGGAAAAACGGATGGCCGGCCGTCTCTTTGGCGGCAATGTCATCGGCAATCATCTGAGGCGTCTTTAACGCGCTGTTAAACGTGACCGCCGTATCCCGAATGAACGGGTTCCACAGCGCAGCGATAGCGGCGGCATCCCCCGCCAGGGCAGAGCGGATTTTCATAGCCAGCGCACCTGTCCGTCGATGTTGAAACGCGCGGTCATTTTCGGCTGCTGCGCCGGAATGAACGCGACCCGCGTATCGGTGAAAACCTTGCTTAGATGCGCCGCCATATCCCCGGTCCGGCAAATCCAGTTGTGCAGGCAGGGTGCGCCGCTGAATTCATCCAGCCGGAACCAGCGCGGATCCCTGGGCCGCACGGCCTGCGGATCAATCGCGATCACCTCAAGATACAGCCCGTCCTCAAGCCCCGCCAACAGGTTATGCGTGCCATACCGCCCATGCCGCCCGCCCGGCTGCACCCGAAGGCCCAGCGCCCGTTCGACATAGGCCCGCCCCTCGTCCAGAGTGCGGGCAGCAACCGCCAAATGGTCTAATTCCAACATTTTCGGTCAACTTCCCCAATTTTGGGTATTGATAACTGGGGTCCAACGCTCCAGATGCAACGACAATAATCCAATGAAACAGGGGGAAGGCAATGCTGCTACGCGCAATCGACAAATTTTTCAGACACGAGGCCTCGGGTGGCATCCTTTTGATGTTATCGGCGGTGGGGGCGATGATCGTCGCCAACTCGGTTCTGCAACCGGCCTATGACGGCGCACTCAGCAGCTATCTGCGGATCACCCTGAACGGAGAGGGCCTGGAAAAACCGCTGATCCTGTGGATCAACGACGGGCTGATGGCGGTGTTTTTCTTCCTGATCGGGCTGGAACTGAAACGCGAAATGCTGGAGGGCAAACTGAAAAAGCCCGCCGACGTGTTGCTGCCCGGCATGGCCGCGGTGGGCGGGATGATCGTGCCCGCCGTGATTTTCGCCGCGTTCAACTGGGGCAGCCCCACAATCGGCGGCTGGGCCATTCCGGCGGCCACCGATATTGCCTTTGCGCTGGGGATTCTGGCGCTGGTGGGCTCGCGCGCGCCGACATCGTTGAAGGTATTCCTGCTGACGCTGGCCATTCTGGACGATCTGGGCGCGATCCTGATCATCGCGCTGTTCTACACGGCCGATCTGAAGGTGGACTATCTGTACCTGGCGCTGATCCCTCTGGCGGCGCTGATCTGGCTGAACCTGAAGGGCGCGCACCGGATTGCGCCTGCCATTCTGTTGGGCACGATCATGTGGTTCTTTGTCCTGAAATCGGGCGTTCACGCAACGCTGGCCGGGGTGATCACGGCCTTCTGCATTCCGCTGAAGGATAAGTGGGGCAAATCCCCGCTGCACGCGCTTGAGCACGGGCTGACCCCCTATGTGCTGTATCTGATCGTGCCGATCTTTGCCTTTGCTAACGCCGGAGTCGTTCTGGCCGGGCTGACGCTGGATCAACTGATCGCCCCCCTGCCGCTGGGCATTGCGCTGGGTCTGATCGTGGGCAAGCAGTTGGGCGTGTTCGGCGTGACCTTTTTGATGGTCAAATCCGGTATCGCGCGGATGCCTGCGGGGGCCAACTGGCTGCATATCTACGGGATCAGCTGTCTGGCCGGAATCGGGTTCACCATGTCGCTGTTCATCGGCGGGCTAAGCTTTGCCGATCCGGCCCTGATGAACGAGGTCCGCCTGGGGGTGCTGTCGGGCTCGGTTCTGTCGGCGATCCTGGGTTACGCCACGCTAAGGCTGGCCAGCAGCCGCAGCAACGCCCAGCCCGAAACCGCAACGGTCGGGTAAAAACTGGCTGCAAAGCCAAAGGCCCTAAGCGGCGGGGACAGGTGATACCCCGCCCAGAAGGCCAGCCGCGCCAGGGCAAAGCCCAGCCCCAGCGCCACAATCACACCTGGCCCGTCGCCCTGCAAAAGGACCGCGGCGGCGGGCCAGATACACAGCGCCAGCACCAGTTGCTCGGATGTGTTGCGCAACACGCGCTGATCAATCTCGCCACCAGAGCCGGGGGCGAAACGCGCCCCATCCATCGCGCCGGCCTCAAAGAAGCGCCGCTGCGCCAGCCGCGCCACCATCAGCAGCATGATCAGCCCCGGCGCCAAAAACGCGCCCAGCACCGTCGGCACCAGGGTAAAAACCGGCAGGTCCAGCTCCGCTCCGATCAATAACACCCCCCCGGCCCAGAGGGCCCCGGCCAGCATTCCGATCACGATTTTGCCCCGTTTCGACATTCATCCCCCAAAGGTAGAGTAGACACAGGCCTTCTCATATGTTTACGTGTTTTCATAAAATTAAGCGGTTCTGTTTTTCACCGTAAACAAGACTTTTCAGCAAGAACAAAACTGCTTTGTTTTAATGACCTTAAAAGGGGGAAACGCACATGTCATTTGTTAAAAAACTCACTTCGAAACTGGCCGTATCGGCCCTGGTGCTAAGCGCTGCACTGACCAGCGCGCCGCAATCGGCACAGGCCCAAGCGGAACCATTTCTGGGCCAGGTCGGGATTTTCGGCTTTAACTTCTGCCCACGTGGATGGGCCCCGGCGGATGGCCAGTTGCTGCCGATTTCTCAGTATAACGCACTGTTTTCACTGCTGGGCACGATCTATGGCGGTGACGGGCGCACCACATTTGCCCTGCCCGATCTGCGCGGCCGCACAATCATCAACGATGGCCCAGGCCCCGGACTGTACCCTAACGCCATCGGCGAACGTGGCGGCGCGGAAACGCACATCATGAGCGTTGCCGAGATGCCCTCGCACAATCACATGGTGAACGCCAACAACGGGGTGAATGGGTACGCTGACCGCCTGGGACCGGGGAACGATTTCCTGGGCAGCCCCAGCTATAATGACCCGACCAACCCGGCCGAGGACATCATGATCTACGCAGATCAGGCCCCGAATGTGCAGATGGACCCGCGTATGATTGAGCACACCGGGGGCAATCAGGCTTTCAGCATCCGTGACCCCTATCTGGCCATGAGTGTCTGCATCGCGCTTTACGGCACCTTTCCGCCGCGGAACTGATGGCGGAATGATCCGGGGCGTCCAGCCCCTTTGCATAATAAAACCGGGGGCCGATTGGCCCCCGGTTCTTTTTCAGCCTGACGCTTGGCGAAACCTGCGCCAGATCAGGCGCGGGCCTCACCGATCAGGCGCAGGATATCGCGCGCGGCCTCGGGAATGTTGGTGCCGGGGCCGAAAATCGCCTTCACACCCGCATTTTGCAGGAACTCATAATCCTGTTGCGGGATCACACCGCCGCAAATGACGATGATGTCGCTGGCGTCCTTGTTTTTCAGCGCTTCGATCAGCTGAGGCGCCAGAGTCTTATGCCCCGCCGCCTGGCTGCTGATGCCCACCACATGCACGTCATTGTCCACGGCGTCCTGCGCGGCCTCATCCGGGGTTTGGAACAGCGGGCCAACGTCAACATCAAAGCCGATGTCGGCAAAGGCAGTCGCGATCACTTTAGCCCCACGGTCATGCCCGTCCTGGCCCATTTTCACCACCAGCATACGCGGGCGGCGGCCTTCTTTTTCGGCGAATGCGTCCACGTCCGACTGGATCGCGGCAAAGCCTTCGTCCCCTTCATACGCGGCGCCATAGACGCCGGCCAATGTCTTCACTTCGGCGCGGTGACGGCCGAATTCTTCTTCCATTGCCATGCTGATTTCCCCGACGGATGCCCGAGCGCGCGCTGCCTCCACAGCGGCCTCCAGCAGGTTGCCTCCCTCTTTGGCGCGACGGGTCAGCTCGGCCAGGGCGGCCGTGCAGGCTGCCTCGTCACGCGTTGCGCGCATTTTTTCCAGACGTTCGATCTGACTGATGCGCACCTTCTGGTTATCGACCTCCAGAATGTCGATCGGGTCTTCCTTGTCCTTGCGGTACTTGTTGACGCCGACGATCACCTCTTCGCCGCGGTCGATCATCGCCTGACGTTTGGCGGCTGATTCCTCGATCCGCAGTTTCGGCATCCCGCTGGCCACGGCTTTGGTCATGCCGCCCATTTCCTCGACTTCCTGCATCAGGGCCCAGGCTTTTTCCGCCAGTTCCGCCGTCAGGCTTTCGACGTAATAAGAGCCCGCCAGCGGATCGACCACGTTGGTCACGCCGGTTTCTTCTTGCAGGATCAGCTGAGTGTTCCGCGCGATACGGGCGCTGAAATCGGTGGGCAGCGCGATCGCTTCGTCCAGAGCGTTGGTATGCAGCGACTGCGTGCCGCCCAGAACCGCCGACATCGCCTCATAGGCCGTGCGGATCACGTTGTTATAAGGATCCTGTTCCTGCAAGCTGACGCCCGAAGTCTGGCAATGCGTCCGCAGCATTTTCGAGCGGTCGTTTTTCGCCCCGAATTCCGTCATCACGCGGTGCCACAACAGACGCGCGGCACGCAGCTTGGCGGCCTCCATGAAGAAATTCATGCCGATCGCAAAGAAGAACGACAGACGGCCCGCGAATTTATCCACATCCATGCCCGCATCCATCGCGGCGCGCACATATTCGCGGCCATCGGCCAGCGTGTAGGCCAGTTCCTGCACCAGGTTCGCCCCGGCCTCTTGCATGTGATAGCCCGAGATCGAGATCGAGTTGAATTTCGGCATCTCGTTCGAGGTGTATTCGATGATATCCGAGATGATCCGCATCGAGGGTTCGGGCGGATAGATATAGGTGTTCCGCACCATGAATTCCTTCAGAATGTCATTCTGAATGGTGCCCGCCAGCAGGGATTTATCGTGGCCCTGCTCTTCGCCGGTGACGATGAAATTCGCCAAGATCGGGATCACCGCGCCGTTCATTGTCATCGAAACCGAGACCTTGTCCAGCGGGATGCCGTCGAACAGAACCTTCATGTCCTCAACGCTGTCAATCGCCACACCGGCCTTACCGACATCGCCCACAACGCGCGGGTGATCGCTGTCATAGCCGCGGTGCGTGGCCAGATCGAAAGCCACCGAAACCCCCTGCTGACCGGCGGCAAGGTTGCGGCGGTAGAACGCGTTGGATTCCTCGGCGGTCGAGAAACCGGCATATTGGCGGATCGTCCAGGGACGGCCCGCATACATCGTGGCCTTCACCCCGCGCGTGAAGGGGCCAAAGCCCGGCAGCCCGCCCATATGAGGCAGCTCGGCGGTGTCCTCGGCCGTGTACAGCGGCTGGACCGGGATGCCCTCCAGCGTGTCCCAGGTCAGATCGTCCAGCGGCCGGCCGCGCAGCTCTTTTTCGGCCAGCTTACGCCATTCGTCCTTGTTGCTCATGGTCATGTCCTCTTGTCTTGGTGCCGGAATGCGGGGTTTGTCCCGTCTTGCCCGGTGCCGTCCAGGTTTTCAATTGCGCCAGACCATCGGCACCGGCTGTCATCCAGTGCAAATCATCGGCATAGGTTTCGCGCAAGGCAGCAGACTGCCCGGCGGTGAAGGGGGTCCAGCGGCCCTCGCCCATCGGCAGGATCGCGGGGTTTTGGCCGCGCGCGGCCAGATGGCGGCGCAGCGCTGTCAGATCGGGGGCGCGATGCGCCCAAATGCGCCCGGCGGAGACAGGCAGCGGGCGCCCCGCCATCACCTGAAGCCGCCACTCGGGCAGCCCGGCGGTGCTTTCATGAGGCAGTATGATCAGCTCGGCCTCGGGGACAGCGCAGGCCACATCCGTCACCACATCGCGCCAGCCCCGGCGCGCATCGGCCAGAGCCTGAAGCACCCGCGCGCGAGGCACATTATGGCCCCGCGCCACCATCATCGCCAGCACCGAGGACCAGTAGGCCTCTTGCCCGCGCACGGACAGAACCACGCGGCGCACCTGTCCGCGCAGGGCCGCGCTGATCCTGGCCAGCCGCTCTCCTGCTGCGGGATAAAGCGCCTGGGCCGTCAGATTGCCCTGCGGTGTGCCCAGCATGTTTTCATCGCTGAGGATCAGCACCTGCGTGCCGCCCAGCCCGGCCTGCGCGCATTTCAGCCGCAGCCGCCCGGCCGCCCGCCGGGTCATGGCGGCGCTGCGCCCCCGGCCCGGCTGCACACCAGGCAGCAGATTGGGCCGCGTCACCTGCGGGCCCCAGAACGTCACGCCCTGACCGGCCAGCCCCGCCACATGATCGCGCGCCAGCCGTTGCAGGCTGGTTGTGGCCGTCCGATGGGCCCCGATATGCAATACGATGTCCAACGCCCGGCGAGCCTTTGCAAACAGGGCAGCCCCCATGGGCTGCGAATTCAGAGCAGCGGCCATCATGACACGGCTCCGGTTTGCAATGACTTAATTTTGACTGTCGCAATCGCGCCCAAAGCGCCTATATCTGTCAGAACAGGAGGCCCCATGAAAAACGCATTAGTCTTTGTTCTGACTGCATTTCTTGCCCTGCCCGTCGGGGCACAGACGCCCGAGATCGGCCCAATGGACGGAACCCAGGCGGATTTGAGCGAATTTTTATGGAAAAACCGGCCCATCGTGGTCTTTGCCGATAACCCCGCAGACCCCCGGTTCCAGGACCAGCTGGATTTCCTGGCCCAGGATCTGCCCGCGCTGGAAACCCGCGATGTCGTCATTCTGACGGATGCGGACCCGGCCGCGAAATCGGCCCTGCGCCAGAAACTGCGCCCGCGTGGCTTTGCGCTGGTGGTGCTGGCCAAGGACGGCTCGGTTATCTTGCGCAAACCGCTGCCCTGGCACGTGCGGGAAATCACCCGCACGATTGACAAACAGCCCCTGCGCCAACAGGAAATCCGCGATCGGATTGGGGATTGAGCCACCGCGCCCATCACACATCCCCCCGCGCAAAGAACACCTGCCGGTTGGTCTGGTCGATGATCGCCAGCGCATTGCCCGCGCGGCGGTAGATCAGCACAGCGCCCCTGGCCTGCAAGGCGGCAACAAAATCCGCACGCCATGCCTCTGTCAGGCACTCGCGCGCATCCAGACCCGAGGACAGAACCCCGTTCCCGATCGCAATATCCTGAGAATTGATCTGTGCCGAAATATCAGAAGGGCTAAGCCCCGGATCCTGAAACTTGGCCACACCGCGCTGCCGGATCAGGGTCAGGCCCTCGCGGATGGTGACGGCATGGGGCGCGGCGGATTTCACCTGATCCGAGACCAGCGCAAACACCCCCGCCGTGCAGGTCATCTGTGAATCGAAATACAGCGTCTTGCCAATATCGACCCATTCATCGACCTGCGCACGCACCTGCGATTCTTCATCCATGGCGCAGCCTGCCAGCGTGGCCAGAGCAATCGCTCCGGCCAGCACGGGCTTGGAAAAAAGCTGCGCCATGGCCATGGGTTATTCGAACTCCATGATCACTTCGTCAACGGCCAGGCTATCGCCCGCGCCCGCGTTGATCTTGGAGACGATGCCCTTCTTCTCGGCGCGCAGGATGTTTTCCATCTTCATCGCCTCGATGGTGCACAGCGCCTGGCCTTCCTGAACCTCGTCGCCGACTTCGACGTCGATTTTCACCACCAGACCCGGCATCGGGCACAGCAGCATTTTCGAGGTATCGGGCGGCAGTTTTTCCGGCATCAGCTGGGCCAGTTCGGCCTGACGCGGGCTGCGCACGCGCACCTTCAGATCGGCACCACGGCTGCGGATGCGGAAGCCTTGGGTGATCTTGCCGACTTTCAGCACCAGACCGTCATCGTCGCCCAGGGCGATCTTGGCCAGGGTGTCGCCCGGCGTCCAGTCGCTGGACACACGCAGCGCGCTGCCGTCCTCGAAGGTCACGGTCGAGCCATCGTGATCGGCATCAATCGACACGGCGAAGTCCTGATCTTGCAGGTTCACCACCCATTCGGTGCCCACGCGGCGTTCGTGGTTGTCCATCCGGCCCGACACGCGGGTGCGGCGGATTTCCGCGACGCGGTGCATGGCCGCAGCCGAGGCGGCGATCTTGCGCAGAGTGTCCTCGGGCAGGGTCACGCCTTCGAACCCTTCGGGGTATTCTTCGGCGATGAAGGCCGTCGTCATGTCACCGCTGATGAATTTCGGATGGTCCATCACGGCGCTGACGAAGGGCAGGTTGTGACCGATCCCTTCCAGCTCGAACCCGTCCAGCGCGTTGCGCATGGCCTCGATGGCCTGATCGCGCGTGGGCGCCCAGGTACACAGCTTGGCGATCATCGGGTCGTAATACATGCTGATCTCGCCGCCTTCATAGACGCCGGTATCGTTGCGCACGGCGGTGGCGCCTTCGGTGGCGTCATCGGCCCATTTGCCGTTGATCTGCATCGGGCCCGCGGCCACCTCGGCCGGCGGACGATAGCGCGTCAGACGGCCGATCGAGGGCAGGAAGTTCCGGTAAGGATCTTCGGCGTAAACGCGGTTTTCAATCGCCCAGCCGTTCAGCTGCACATCGTCCTGGGTGATGCTCAGCGGCTCGCCATTGGCGACGCGGATCATCTGTTCCACCAGGTCAACGCCGGTGATCAGCTCGGTCACGGGGTGTTCCACCTGCAAACGCGTGTTCATTTCCAGGAAGTAGAAGTTTTTATCGCCATCGACGATGAATTCCACGGTGCCCGCGCTGGTGTAGCCCACGGCCTGCGCCAGAGCGACAGCCTGTTCGCCCATCGCCTTGCGGGTTTCGGGGTCCAGGAAGGGGCTGGGGGCCTCTTCGACGACCTTCTGGTTGCGGCGCTGGATCGAGCATTCCCGCTCGCCCAGGTAAATCCCGTTGCCATGCGCGTCGCACAGAACCTGAATTTCGATGTGACGGGGCTGGGTGACGAATTTCTCGATGAAAATCCGGTCATCGCCGAACGAGTTCGCCGCCTCGTTTTTCGACGACTGGAAGCCCTCGCGGCATTCCTCATCGTTCCAGGCGATCCGCATCCCCTTACCGCCGCCGCCGGCCGAGGCTTTGATCATCACCGGATAGCCGATCTCGTTCGAGATTTTGACGGCCTCTTCGGCGTCCTCGATCAGGCCCATATAGCCGGGCACGGTGGAAACCTTGGCCTCTTGGGCGATCTTCTTCGAGGTGATCTTATCGCCCATCGACACGATTGCGCCCTTGGGCGGGCCGACAAAGGCAACGCCCGCGTCTTCCAGCGCCTCGGCGAATTTCGCGTTCTCGGACAGGAAGCCATAGCCAGGGTGCACGGCCTGAGCGCCCGATTGCTTGATCGCGTCCATCAGCTTGTCGATGACGATATAGGACTGGTTGGCGGGGGGCGGGCCGATATGCACGGCCTCATCGGCCATCTGCACGTGCAGCGCCTGCTTATCCGCGTCCGAGTAGATGGCTACCGTTTTGATACCCATCTTCCGGGCGGTCTTGATCACCCGGCAGGCGATCTCGCCCCGGTTTGCAATCAGGATCTTATTGAACATTTCTCGTCCCTTCCGGTCTTGGCCCCTTTGCTGTCCCAGGGGCAATGGCAACAAAAAAACCCATCCCGGCACGGGGCCGCGATGGGTTTCCGATTCAATTCCGGCCCGCAGGCCGGGGCGACGCGCTCAGGTGCAGCGCGACGGGTATTGTTTGCAATAGGCGACATTGGCAGCCGCGCCCAGCAGCGCGCCCGTTCCGGGGTCTGCGTCCAGAACGACAGCGCCGGCCGCGCCGGTGCCCGCCCCCAGCAGGGCCTGTTCACCAAAGGTGTCGCCGCAAGCCGCAAGGCCTGCGCAGGCCGCAAGGGCCAAAATCCATGTCCGAGAGTGCCTGACTGTGTGCATGACGAGGTTCCTTTCCGCTCGGGTACGTGTGCCAGAGGAACCATTGCGCCGCAAACCCGTCTGGGCAACGGGCGAGAACAGGTCAGCATATTTTCGGCAAACCTTTGCTTAGAAAGGGTTTTTCCACTATCCAAGCCAGAAAAAACGGGCGGGCGGCCTATCTGCAAGCCACGCCGCCCAACAGGGGAAGGGTAACGGTAAAGACAAGTCGTCCCGGCCCGCTCATCTCGGGCCGCCACTACGGTGTTAACGCTGACGCATGTGCCCCGCACAGCCAAGCCCACAGCCACAGGGCGGCCGGTTTTGGCCGCTTCCCGCTCAAATGTCCTGGGGCTGCGCGAAAACATGCCGATTACCACCCCTCATCCGCGTCATCGTCAAAATTCTGCGCTTCATCCCCTTGAAATACCTCAGGGAAGGACGCACGCGCGACGGGTTCGTTGATGACCAGCAGGGCTTCATAGCTGACCGGGTCGAACGGATCATCGACGGCCACCACCTCGCGGCCCAGCAGCCAGCTCAGACGGCCGGCGTCCAGGTTGCCGCGCTCGAAGGGCTGATCGCCGAAATGTTCCCACAGCGCCGCCATAAAGGCCGTATCCGCGCGCCGGTCTGCCGGGCGACGGTCGCGGTAGCGCTCCAGCCGTTTCAGCGGGGTCACGCCCTTGGGATTGGCGCGGCGAATGGTGAATTGGAAATCGGTGCCGGTCATCCGACCGGGGAATCCACGATGCTTCAACATGGGGTCTCTCCCAGGCCAGCGTCGCGGCGGGTCAGCCCGGACCATTCGGCCCGAGCCACCTGCATAAGGGGCTGGCCCTTATTTGTATTTACCAGTGTAGGCTGGTTCTTCGCTGATCGGCTCGGGTTCGACAACGACATATTCTTCTTGCGGGGCTGCGCAGGCCGCGACAAAGGCGACGGTGCACAGGGCCAGCAGCGGTTTAAGCGCATTCGACATCTGCTTCTCCTGTTAGCTTTGCTTTTCACACCGGGGGCGTTTTCCCCCGACGGCCTCTTGAACGAGAAAAGGGCAACATGAACGCCACCCGCCCAAAGCATAGCCGATCCGGCCCGCAAATGATATTCGCCAGCACCAACAACAGGGCGCTGTGTCTGGAAAGCCTCAATCGCGGCAATGGATGAGGAACGATCCGCAACATATTGTGGATACATCAGAAACCCTCCCAGATACAGAGCCCGTTTTCGATGCGAAATGCCTCGAAAAACTGGATGATCGCAGGGTCAGAGGCCCCGAACTCCACCTCGGCCGAAGCCAATGAGATCACCACCTGCGCCACATCCTCGTGGGCGGCGGTCAGCACAGGCAGCGCCAGATGGGTGCACAGATGGGCGAAATCCTGTTCGACGCGGGCGAAAGTCACCCCCGCCGCCAATTCAGGCGCCACGAAACGGAACCGCGCATAGCGATCCCCATCCGGTTGCGTCTGAATGAAAAATTCCTGAAGCTGAACCCGAAGCCCAGAGGGCACGGCGGGGGCCTCCTCCTGCCCCACAGCCGTGGCCGCGTTTGCCAAAAGGCATCCCCAGAGCGCGGCGAATATCAGATTCGTTCTACCCATAGCAGAATCCCCCCGCATGGGCCAGCCACCTGGAACGATTATTGCGATCAGACAGCATCTGACGCAACTTTTCTTCTGATGCTCGCTTGGGGAAAGGGGCCTGGCCAACCTGCCCGCCCGCAATCACACGCAACCCCTCGGGCAAATATTCGACACGCACAACCGGAGCAAAACCGCGCAGATCCCTCAGCAAACGCCACATATCCTGACGAATCTGCATCGCCAGACGGCGACGCCCGCAACGCGGCAGCACAGTCTGCACCGCCAGATCAAAGCGCACAGGCAAACGCCGCGCCAGGGTCAGCGCGCCGTCCTCCGTCAGGATATGCCACTTTGTCCGAGCCACCTAAGGCCTCCATGATCGCTGCCCCACAGGGCCCCGCGTTCTGCTTCTTTCTGATCGGAAATACTCCCGGGGGGCGTGGGGGGGGCCGGCAGCCCCCCACCCTCACGACACCCGCCTTACAGCGGAATATTGTCGTGCTTTTTCCACGGGTTTTGCAGCTTCTTATTCCGCAAGCTGGCAAAGGCCCGCGACACGCGGCGGCGCGTCGATTTGGGCTGGATCCCCTCGTCGATGAATCCCCGCTCGGCCGCCACAAAGGGATTGGCGAAACGGTCCTCGTAATCGGCGGTGTGCTGCGCGATTTTCTCTGCATCGCCCAGATCGGCGCGGTGGATGATCTCGGTCGCGCCCTTGGCGCCCATCACCGCGATTTCCGCGGTCGGCCAGGCATAGTTGAAATCGCCGCGCAGGTGCTTGGACGCCATCACGTCATAGGCCCCGCCATAGGCTTTGCGGGTGATCAGCGTCACCTTGGGCACGGTCGCCTCGCCATAAGCAAACAGCAGTTTCGCACCGTGCTTGATGACGCCGCCATATTCCTGGCTGGTCCCAGGCAAGAAGCCAGGCACATCCACCAGGGTCAGGATCGGAATTTCAAACGCATCGCAGAACCGCACGAACCGCGCGGCCTTGCGGCTGGAATCAATATCCAGACAGCCCGCCAGAACCATCGGCTGGTTGGCGACAACCCCCACGGTCTGGCCTTCCATACGGATAAAGCCGGTGATGATATTCTTGGCGAAATCTTCCTGAATCTCGTAGAAATCCGCCTCGTCCGCGATTTTCAGGATCAGTTCCTTCATATCGTAGGGCGTGTTGGGGTTTTCAGGGATCAGCGTGTCCAGGCTGTCTTCTACGCGATCCGGCTCGTCAAAGAACGGGCGCACGGGGGGCTTTTCGCGGTTGTTCAGCGGCAGGAAATCCACCAGACGGCGGACCTCGGCCAGGGCTTCGACGTCATTTTCGAACGCGCCATCTGCCACGCTCGATTTCTTGGTGTGGGTGCTTGCGCCGCCCAGCTCCTCGGCGGTGACAACCTCGTTGGTGACGGTTTTCACAACATCGGGGCCGGTCACGAACATGTAAGAGCTGTCCTTCACCATGAAGATGAAGTCGGTCATCGCGGGCGAATACACAGCGCCGCCGGCGCAGGGGCCCATGATCACGGAAATCTGCGGGATCACCCCCGAGGCCATGATGTTGCGCTGGAAAATCTCGGCGTAACCGGCCAGCGCATCCACGCCTTCCTGAATCCGGGCGCCGCCGGAATCGTTCAGACCAATGACAGGCGCGCCGTTCTGCACGGCCATATCCATGATCTTGCAGATTTTCATCGCGTGAGTGGCCGAAACCGAGCCACCCAGAACGGTGAAATCCTGACTGAACACATAGACCATACGGCCGTTGATGGTGCCCCAGCCGGTGATCACACCGTCGCCTGCAGGCTTTTGATTTTCCATGCCGAAATCGGTGCAGCGATGCGAGACGAACATGTCGAACTCTTCAAACGAGTCCTCGTCCAGCAGCAGCTCGATCCGCTCGCGGGCGGTCAGCTTGCCCTTGGCGTGTTGGCTATCAATTCGTTTTTGCCCGCCACCCAGGCGGGCATCGGCGCGACGGTCTTCCAGTTCCTGGAGGATATCTTTCATGGCATTCCCCTTCTGAATTGACATGGGTATAAGGGGAGCCTGCCCCTGCGCAAAGCAGATTTCCGCAAATTTGCAAAACTTTGGCAATGCAATTGTCGAAAAAAGCAAACGTGCAAATTTCCGTAACGTCAGGCAATTTGCAGCGCCCGACAACGTGGACAAGCTGCCGCACCCGCCCTACTCATTCACATATGAACGAAAAGCCTGTGGCTCGCTATTTGGACAGAGCCACTCCGCCTCATCTTTCGACACTGATGTTCCTGGCCAGTCTGTCGGCTTTGGCCATGAATATGTTTTTGCCCTCGCTGCCGGGGATGGCTGCCTATTTTCAGGTGGATTATGCCTTTATGCAGCTGTCGGTCGCGCTCTATCTGGCGATCAACGGCGTGTTGCAGGTTTTTGTCGGGCCGCTGTCGGATAAATACGGGCGCCGCCCGGTGATCCTGACCGGAATCGCGATTTTCTGCCTGGCGACGCTGGGCTGCCTGCTGGCGCAAAGCGGGCTGGTCTTTATGGTATTTCGCATGATTCAGGCGGTGATTGCCGTGGCCATGGTGCTGTCGCGCGCGGTGGTGCGCGATATGGTCCCGGCCGAGCAAGCGGCCTCGATGATGGCTTATGTCACGATGGGGATGTCGCTGGTGCCAATGCTGGGCCCTGCCGTCGGAGGATATATCGAACAGCACTTTGGCTGGCAGGGCACCTTTCTGGCGCTGCTGATCCTGGGGCTGACCATGTTCGCGCTGGCCTGGTTCGATCTGGGGGAAACCGCGCCGAAATCCGGCAATACCGTGCTGCAACAGTTCCGCGAATACCCCGAGCTGCTGACCTCGCCGCGGTTCTGGGGCTATTGCATGGCGTCGGCTTTTGGCTCGGGGGCATTCTTTGCCTATCTGGGCGGCGCGCCTTTTGTCGGCACCCATGTCTACGGGCTGGACCCGTCCGAGCTGGGGCTTTATTTCGCCGCGCCGGGCATCGGCTATTTCGTCGGGAACTTCCTGTCGGGGCGCTATTCGGCGCGGTTCGGGATCAATCGCATGGTGCTGTGGGGCGCGCTGGTGGTGCTGAGCGGGCTGCTGCTGTCACTGGGCATCTACATGTCCGGCACGGGAACGGCGCTGACCTTCTTTGGCTGCATGATCTTCGTGGGGCTGGGCAATGGCATGACCATCCCCAACGCCAATGCCGGGATGCTGTCGGTGCGGCCGCATCTGGCGGGCACAGCCTCGGGGCTGGGCGGCACCATGATGATCGGAGGCGGCGCGGCGCTGTCCGCCCTGGCCGGTGCCATGCTGACCCCCGGCTCGACCGAGCTGCCGCTGCTGGCCATCATGCTGCTGACTGCGCTGATGTCCGTGGTGTCCATTCTGCTGGTGATCCGGCGCCAGCGACAATTGGGCGCCTGAGCCCGCCTCTGGCCCCTCTTGCCTTCGCAAATTTGCAAAGATAAATTCGCCACCATGTATCTTTGCAAAGAACCTCAGCGCTGATGGCCACTCAGAAACTCTATGCCGGGGCCAAGCTGCGCGAAACCCGCACGCGCCTGGGCCTGACCCAAAAAGAATTCGCCGCCAAGCTGGGCGTATCCCTGCCCTATCTGAACCAGATGGAGAATAACAACCGGCCCGTCAGCACCACTGTGGTGCTGGCTCTGGCGCAGGAATTCGGCTTTGATGTGACCGAGCTGAGCACCGGCGATTCCGAACGGCTGGTCAGTGACATGCGCGAGGCCATGGCCGATCCGGTTTTTGCCGATGCCGCCCCGCCGCTGGCGGATCTGCGCCTGACGGCCTCGAACGCGCCGGCGCTGGCCCGCGCCTTTCTGGATCTGCACCGCGCCTACCGCCAGACGCATGAACGCCTGGCCAGTCTGGACGAGGCCCTGGGCCGCGAGGACAGCCGCACTCAGCCCAGCCCCTGGGACGAGGTGCGCGATTTCTTTCATTACTGCGACAACTATATCGACGCGGTGGACCGCGCGGCCGAGCATTTCGCCCAGGGCGCCGGCGAGGGCGGCATCCGGGCCCATGCGCTGCACACGCTGCGCGCCGCCGGGGTTACCGTGCGGATGGACGAGGCCGCGATTGTCCGCCAGTTTGATCGCGGCTCGCGCACGCTGACCATCTCCAGCCAGGCCGCGCCGCAGACGCAGACCTTTCAGCTGCTGCTGCAAATCGCCCTGCTGCATCAGGACAAACTGCTAGAGGCCACGCTGGATCTGGCCCGCTTCCAATCCGAGGAGGCCCGCGCCATTGCCAAGATCGGCCTGGCCAACTATTTCGCCGGGGCCGCGCAGATGCCCTATGGCCGGTTTCTGGCCGCCGCGCAGGACAGCCGCCACGACCTGGAACAGCTGGCCCATCGTTTCGGGGCCTCGATCGAGCAGGTCGCGCATCGTCTGTCCACGTTGCAACGCCCCAGCGCCAAGGGCATTCCGTTCTTCTTTGTGCGCGTCGATCAGGCTGGGACCATCACCAAGCGCCACTCGGCCACGCGGCTGCAATTTGCCCGTTTCGGCGGGGCCTGCCCGCTGTGGAATGTCCACCAAGCCTTTGAAACACCCAGCAGATTTCTGCGCCAACTGGCCGAAACACCCGATGGCGTGCGCTATATCAGCCTGTCGCGGGACGTGTCGAAATCGGGCGGCAGCTTTGGCGCGCCGGTGCGCCGTTTCGCGATCTCCCTGGGCTGCGAGGTGCGCCACGCCGCCGATCTGGTCTATGCCGACGATCTGGACGTC
This sequence comes from Paracoccaceae bacterium, assembly GCA_002708925.1. GTDB lineage: Bacteria > Pseudomonadota > Alphaproteobacteria > Rhodobacterales > Rhodobacteraceae > Thalassobius. The sequence continues at coordinate 19,240 of PAPN01000039.1, read as the reverse complement.
ACCAACCCCAAAGCCTACGAACCCATCGGCATTTCCTGCCGCATCTGCGAGCGCAAATCCTGCCACCAACGCTCGGTTCCGCCGCTTGAACGCCGCCTGACAATCGACACGAACGAACGCGGCGTGCTGCCCTATCGGGTGGATTGATGCGCCGCTGGGTTTTCAGGCTGACCCTGCTGGGCGCGCTGCTGCTGGCCGCGATTGCCGCCGCCAGCCAGGCCGAGCGCTGGCTGTTCTACCCGTTCGATCCGCGCCATGTAGCGCCTGCCCAGGCCGGGCTGTCGGGCGTTACGGAAACCCGCCTGGACACCCCCGATGGCAAATCCCTGATCGTCTGGAGCGCGCCTGCGCAGGCCGGCCAGCCGGTGATCCTCTATTTTCACGGCAATGCGGGCAATCTGGCCGTCCGCGCGGGCCGGTTTCAGCATTTTCTGGATCGCGGATATGGGCTGATTGCGCCGGCGTATCGCGGCTCTTCGGGCAGTTCGGGCACCCCGTCCGAGGCAACGCTGACCGCCGACGCCCGGCTGATCTATGACCGGATGAAACCGCCCGGCCCCGTGGTGGTTTACGGCGAAAGCCTGGGCACGGCGGTGGCAATTTCGCTGGTGGCCGGGCTGGATCGCAAACCCGCCGGATTGCTGCTGGAGGCGCCCTTTACCTCGATCAAGGCGCTGGCGCGGGCGCATTACCCGGCCCTGGCCGATTATGCCGACAAGCTACAGAACAAATGGCCCTCGCGGGCGCGGGCCGGGCAGCTAAGCCTGCCGCTTTTCATCCTGCACGGCACCCAGGACGAACTGATCCCGCACAAGATGGGCAAGGCCATCTACAAAGCCGCCCCCGGTCCGCGCAAAACCTTCTATTCGGTGAAGGGCGGTGGCCATACGGACCTGTGGCGCAGCACCACCCTGCCCCGCATATGGCGTTTCATCGACGGGCTATAACGCAAATAGCCGCCCGATCAGGACGGCTATTCCATTGATTTTGATCAGGAAAAATCAGGCCGACAGCAGACCCCAGATTTCATCCTTCAGCAGGCCACGACGTTTGCGCAGGTCGGTTTCGGCCAAGGTGTCCATTGGCTCGACATTGGTTTCGGCACGGTGCACGGCGCGGTTCAGCTCGTGATATTCCTCGGCCAGCTTGGCGAAATGGGCATTCGATTGCTTCAGCGCGCTGATTTTCGCAGCGTGCTCGGGGAACTCTTCGTGAAGCTCATGAGGGGTGTTCGACATCGCGCGATCTCCTTCCTTATTGGTTGCACCAGAGCCTACCCGGCAGGGCCCGGCCCCACATTGACACGGATCAATCCACGCGGTTTTCTGACAGGCCGTCAGCGCTGTGCGCCCTGCCAATCGGGATGGCTCCACGGCGGCAGATTTTCCGGAGCCAATGGCGCGCGCCCCAGCAGCAGATCGCTGACTTTCTCGCCCACCATGATCGAGGGCGCGTTCAGATTGCCATTGGTGATCCGCGGAAAGACCGAGCTATCGGCCACCCGCAGCCCCTGCACCCCGATCACCCGCGCCTGCGGGTCCACCACCGCCAGCGGATCGTCCGCGCGCCCCATCCGGCAGGTGCCGCAGGGGTGATAGGCGCTTTCGGCATGTTCGCGGATGAAACTGTCCAGCTGGTCATCGGTTTGCAGATCGGCGCCGGGCTGGATTTCATGTTTCACGTAGGGTTTGAACGCCTCTTGGCCGAACAGTTCGCGCGTCAGGCGGATACATTGGCGGAAATCGCGCCAGTCGCTTTCCTCAGACATATAGTTGAACCGGATCACCGGCGGCGCCTTGGGATCGGCCGAGCGCAAGCTGACCGCCCCCCGCGATTCGCTGCGCATCGGGCCCACATGCGCCTGGAACCCGTGCCCTTCGGCGGCAGCCTTACCGTCATAGCGCACGGCGATGGGCAGGAAATGGTACTGGATGTCCGGGTACTCCACCCCCGCGCCCGAGCGAATAAATCCAGCGCTTTCAAACTGGTTACTGGCCCCCAGCCCCTTGCCGGTGAACAGCCATTGCGCGCCGATCGCGGCCTTGCCCAGCAGGTTCCAGTATTTGTACAAGGTCACCGGCTGGCTGGCTGCCATCTGCATGTAAATCTCCAGATGGTCCTGCAAATTCGCGCCCACTCCGGGCCGGTCGGCCAGCACGTTAATCCCGTGTTCAGACAGATGCGCCCCCGCGCCGATCCCCGATTGCATCAGCAGCTTGGGCGAGTTGATAGACGAGGCCGCCAGCACCACCTCGCGCCGCGCGCGGATGATCTGCCGCTGGCCGCCGCGTTCGATCTCGACACCTGTGGCGCGGCCCTCTTCGATCACCACCTTGCAGGCCAGACCGCGCAGCACATCGACGTTGAATTGCTTCTTTGCGGGCTTCAGATAGGCATTCGCCGCCGACCAGCGCCGCCCCTTGTAGACGGTCTGCTCCATCGGGCCGAAACCCTCTTGTTGCTGGCCGTTGTAATCCTCGGTCATGGGGTATCCGGCCTGCCGCCCGGCCTCGACAAACGCATGAAACAGAGGGTTCCTGCGCGGCCCGCGCGTCACATGCAGCGGGCCATCCGTGCCGCGATAGGCAGATGCCCCCCCGTGCCACGTTTCCATTCGTTTGAAATAGGGCAGCACATCGGCATAGGCCCAGCCATCCGCGCCCGCCTTGGCCCAATGATCGAAATCTTTGGCATGGCCGCGCACGAACACCATCCCGTTGATGGACGAAGATCCCCCAATCACCTTCCCGCGCGGCGTCGCCAGGCGGCGGTTGCCCAAGTGCGGCTCGGGCTCGGACTGATAACCCCAGTCATACAGCCCCATGTTCATCGGATAGGACAAAGCCGCCGGCATCTGGATGAACGGCCCCGCATCCGAGCCCCCATATTCGATGACCAGAACACTGGCGCCCGCCTCGCCCAGCCGATAGGCCATGGCGCATCCGGCACTGCCCGCCCCGACGATCACAAAATCCGCTTCCATAATCATTGCTCCGCTTGGCCGCCCTGCGCCCCGCGCCTCTCGGGACGGGGGTGGGCGGGTGGGCCGGCCCGAGAGGCGCGGCCCAAAGGTGTCAGAAAGGCGCCTCAACAGCATCCATACGCACGAAAACCGATTTCAATTGCGAATAATGCGTGATCGCCGCCTTGGAATTCTCACGCCCCACGCCCGAGGCCTTCACCCCCCCGAACGGCACCTCCACGGGCGCGTCATTATAGGAATTGATGAAACAGGTGCCCGCCTGGAACCCCGCCACCATCCGATGCGCGCGGGCCAGATCGCGGGTGAATACCCCCGCCGCCAGCCCGAACTCTGTGTCATTGGCCCGCGCCAGAACCTCGTCTTCCTCCTCAAAGTCCAGCACGCACATCACCGGGCCGAAAATCTCTTCTCGGGCGATCGCCATGTCGTCGCGCACATCGGCAAACACCGTGGGCGCGATGAAAAACCCGTTCCTGTCCAGACGCTTACCGCCGCAGACCAGCCGCGCGCCTTCTGTGACCCCTTGGGCGATGTAGCGCTCGACAATGTTCAGTTGCGCCTCCGATACCATCGGGCCAAAGCTCACGTCCTCGTCCATCGGATCGCCGATTTTCGCCGCTGCCAGCCGTTCGGTCAGACGTTTCAGGAACGCCTCTTTGATGCCCTTTTGCACGAAAACCCGCGTCCCGTTCGAGCAGACCTGCCCCGAGGAATAGAAATTCCCCAAGATCGCGCCGCCCACCGCGTCCTCAACATCCGCGTCATCGAAAATCACCAGCGGAGATTTTCCGCCCAGCTCCATCGTCACATGTTTCATTTCAGCCGCCGCCGCCGCATAGACCTTGCGCCCCGTCGGCACCGAGCCGGTCAGCGACACCTTGGCCACGCGCGGATCGGTGACCAGCTGGCCGCCCACCGCCCCCATGCCCTGCACCACGTGGAACAGCCCCGCGGGCAGGCCGGCCTCGTGCAGAATCTCGGCCAGTTTCAGCGCGCAAAGCGGCGTGGTTTCCGAGGGTTTGAACACCATCGCATTGCCGCAGGCCAAGGCCGGAGCGGCCTTCCAGCAGGCGATCTGCGTAGGGTAATTCCACGCGCCGATGCCGACACAGACGCCCAGGGCCTCGCGTATGGTATAGGCCCAGTTGCCGCCGCCCAGCGGGATATGTTCCCCGGTCAGGGAGCCGGCCAGCCCCCCGAAATATTCCAGCGCATCGGCCCCGCTGCTGGCATCGGCCACCAGAGTTTCCTGCAAAGGCTTGCCCGTGTCATAGGTTTCCAGCACCGACAGGTCATGGTTGCGCGCGCGGATCATATCGGCGGCGCGGCGCAGGATCCGGCCGCGCTCGGTGCCCGGCAGCGCCGCCCAGTCTGCCTGCGCGGCCTGAGCGGCGTTCAACGCGGCCTCGATCACTGCTGGGGTGGCGGCATGAACGGTGGCAATCACTGCGCCCGTCGCCGGATAGATCACGTCAATCTGGGGGCCCTCGGCGTCCTCTAGGTAGGCGCCGTTCACGAAATGGCTGGCGGTGGGTTGGGTTGGATAGGTCATTTTCTGAGTATTTCCAGCAAGATGAAAGGGTCATTCCCCACGCGGGAAGCGTTGATTTTCTTCGAGGTCGTTCAGATCCATGTGATTGCGCATGTAGCGTTCCGAAGCCTTTTGCAGTGGCTGATAATCCCACGGGTAATAGCCGCCCTGACGCAATGCCTCGTAGACGACCCAGCGGCGGGCCTGGCTTTCGCGGACCTCGGCGTCGAACTGGGCCAGATCCCAGCGGGCCTGGGATTTTGCGCGCAGGCTGGCCAGGGTGCCGGCATGTTCGGGGGCATTGGCCAGGTTGGTCTGCTCGTGCGGGTCGGCCTGCAAATCGAACAGTTGATCGGGGTCCAGCGCGCAGCGGTTATATTTCCATTTGCCAGAGCGCAGGCTGACCATCGGCGCATAGGAGGCCTCGGCCGCGTATTCCATGGCCACCGGGGTGCGGCGTGCCTGCCCCTGCCCCAGGGGCACCAGGGATTCGCCGGTTGTCCAGGGCAGCACCTCGTTCATCGGGGCGCCGGCCAGATCGCAGAGCGTGGGGCAGATGTCGATATTGCTGACCGGATCGGTGATCAGGCCCGGCTGCATCTGCGGCGCGGCGATCATGATCGGCACACGCGCCGAGCCTTCGAAGAAGCTCATCTTAAACCACAGCCCGCGTTCGCCCAGCATGTCTCCGTGATCGCTGACGAACAGGATGATGGTGTTGTCCGTCTGGCGGGTGGCCTCCAGCACGCCCAGAATTTCGCCAATCTTATCGTCCAGGTAGCTGATATTGGCGAAATAGGCCCGGCGAGAGCGGCGCACATCTTCGGGTGTGATGTCAAAGGCGCGCCAGTCATTGGCGTCAAAGATGCGTTTGGAGTGGGCGTCCTGATCGTCATAGGGGATGGGGGGCACGATGGGATCCAGATGGGCGCAATCCTCGTACAGATCCCAGTATTTCTTCCGCGCCACATAGGGGTCATGCGGGTGGGTGAAGCTGACGGTCAGGCACCAGGGCCGCGCCTCATGGCCGCGCGCCAGATCATAGAGCTTGCGGGTCGCGTGAAAGGCGACCTCATCGTCATATTCCATCTGGTTGGAGATCTCGGCCACGCCCGCGCCGGTGACCGAGCCCATGTTGTGATACCACCAGTCGATCCGTTCGCCCGGTTTGCGATAATCCGGGGTCCAGCCGAAATCGGCGGGGTAAATATCGGTGGTCAGGCGCTCTTCGAAGCCGTGCAGCTGATCGGGGCCGACAAAATGCATCTTGCCGGACAGGACCGTCTGATAACCCGCGCGGCGCAGGTGGTGTGCATAGGTGGGAATGGAAGAGGCGAACTCGGCCGCGTTGTCATAGACCCGCGTGGCACTGGGCAACTGGCCCGACATGAAAGCCGCCCGCCCCGGCGCGCAGAGCGGCGAGGCGGTATAGGCATTGCGAAACCGCGTGGACCGCGCGGCCAGGGCCTTTAGGTGCGGGGCATGGAGCCAATCGGCCGGACCATCGGGAAAGAATGTGCCACTGAGCTGGTCCACCATCAGGATCAGGATGTTCGGCTGGCTCATGCGTTGCCCTTCCCGTCGAAATCAAAACAGCCCAGCACGATCTGCACTGCCTCGGCGCGGTCCGGCAAGTCCTGGCCCAGCGTGTATTTCAGGTAAACCCCGTCGATCAGGGCCGCGATTCGTTCCGCCTCTTCGGCGGCCCGATCGCCCACCAAAGGACGCAAGGCATAGCGCAGATTCGACCGCAAACGCGCCTGATAGACGCGCAGCAGGCGGCGTGCCTCGTCTGAAATCTGCGCCAGAACGTAGAAATTCAGCCAGGCGGCGACCACTTCCTGACGGAAATTCGTCTGGCTGAAACTGGATCTGACGATTGCCTGAATACGGTCCTGCGGGGTGGTGGCCATGCTAAGCGCGCCGCGTACCTCGGCCGCGTAAACGGCCAGCGTATGGCGCATAGCGGCCAGAAATATCTGCTCTTTTCCGCCAAAATAGTGATGCGCCAGCGCGCTGGACATGCCCGCGCGTTTGGCAATCTGGCTGACGGTCACGTCCAAAGAACCCGTCTCGCCGATTTCAGCGATTGTCGCTTTGACCAGCGCGGCCCGGCGAATTGGCTCCATTCCCAACTTAGGCATGACAAACTCCTTGCCATGTTAAGCTAGATGTATTTTTATTGACTCGTCAATCAAGAAAAACAGGGAGGTCGCCATGACCGACAAAATGACCATCAAATCAACTCTTTCCGTTTTGGCTTTGCTGGCTGCCACGCCCGCCCTGGCCGATTGCGAAAAAATCACCTTCTCGGATGTGGGCTGGACCGACATCACCACCACCACCTCGGCCACGAAACATGTGCTTGAGGCCCTGGGCTATGACGTGAAAATCAAAGTCCTGTCCGTGCCCGTCACCTTTGCCTCGCTGGAAAGCGATGACGTGGACGTGTTCCTGGGCAACTGGATGCCCGCGCAGAACGGCGCCATCGGCCCCTACCTGGACAGCGGCGAAATCGAGAGCGTCGCCGTCAACCTGGAGGGCACCAAATACACGCTGGCCGTGCCTGCCTATACCTATGAAAAGGGCCTGCAATCCTACGCCGACATCGCCAAATTCCGTGACAGCCTGGACGGCAAGATCTACGGCATCGAGCCGGGCAACGAAGGCAACGGCTATCTGGTGAAACTGGCCGAGGAAAACACCCACGGGCTGGCGGGCTTTGAGGTGGTGGAATCCTCGGAACAGGGGATGCTGGCGCAGGTCGCCCGCGCCTATGGCAAGGGCGAGGACGTGGTGTTCCTGGGCTGGGAACCGCACCCGATGAACGCCAACTTTGACCTGAAATACCTGCCCGGCGGCGAAGATTTCTTTGGCGGCGAGGGCGTCGTGCATACGGTCACCCGCAAAGGCTATGCCGCGGAATGCCCGAATGTGGGCACGTTCCTGGGCAATCTGAAATTCTCGCTGGCGATGGAAAACCAGATCATGGGCGAAATTCTGGACGAAGGCGAGGACGCCGATGACGCCACCGAGGCCTGGCTGAAGGCCAACCCCGATGCCTGGGCCAGCTGGCTGGAGGGCGTCACCACGCTGGAGGGCGGCGACGGGCTGGCCGCCGTTCGGGCCGCGCTGAAGCTCTGATCCGCGATTGCAGCCCCCCGTGACACCCGTCTCGGGGGGCTTTGCATTTCTGCCGCAACCGCAGGCCCGTGCCCTTCCGGCCCAGACCGGCTACACAGGGGGGGCATGGACGCATTTCAACACAGATTTAGGACGGCTCATGACATCACTCCTTGATTGGTTGGAGGACGAGAAGATCCCGGTGGGCAAAACCGCCAAGAAGATCTTCGACTTTCTGAAAGACAATTTCGAAGGCGTATTCGACGCGGCCTCGGTGGCGTTGGAAACCATGATCGAGGGCATCCTGTGGGCGCTGCAAACCCCGCATCCGCTGATCATGGTGGCGCTGTTCACCGGCTGCGCCTACCTGTTGCAACGCAGCTGGAAAGTGGCGCTGTTCACGCTGGCCGGGCTGCTGTTCATCATCAACCAGGGCTATTGGGAGGAAACCACCGAGAGCCTGACGCTTGTGCTGTCGGCCTGTGTGGTTTGCATGGGAATCGGCGTGCCCATCGGGATTGCGGCAGCACATCGGCCGCGGCTCTATGCGTTTTTGCGGCCGGTTCTGGATCTGATGCAGACCCTGCCCACCTTTGTTTATCTTATTCCAGCCATTGTATTTTTCGGCGTCGGCATGGTGCCCGGCCTGCTGGCGACGGTGATTTTCGTACTGCCCGCGCCGATCCGGCTGACGCAGCTGGGCATTTCCTCGACCCCGACGGCGCTGCTGGAGGCCGTGCGCGCCTTTGGCGCCACCCCGCGCCAGACCCTGTGGAAAGTCGAGCTGCCCTACGCCCTGCCCCAGATCATGGCCGGGCTGAACCAGACGATCATGCTGTCGCTGTCGATGGTGGTGATTGCCGCGCTGGTGGGCGCGGACGGGCTGGGCGTGCCGGTGATGCGCGCGCTGGGGCAGGTGAACACGGCCCTGGGCTTTGAATCGGGGTTTATCATCGTGGTTCTGGCGATCCTGCTGGACCGTATTCTAAGGGTTGATCGCAAATGAGCACCGCTGTTTCCTTTCGCAATGTCTCGATCGTTTTCGGAGACCACCCGGACCGCGCCCTGCCCCTGATGGATGCCGGTCAGAACCGCGCCGAAATTCAGGAAAGCACCGATCAGGTGCTGGGGGTGCACGATTGCTCGATTGATGTCCAGCAGGGCGAGATTCTGGTGCTGATGGGCCTGTCCGGGTCGGGCAAATCCACGCTTTTGCGCTCGGTCAACGGGCTGAATCCGGTGGTGCGCGGCCATGTCGAGGTCGCCACCAGCGCGGGCATGGCCAATGTCACCCACGCAGATGCCAAAACCCTGCGCGACATTCGTCAGCACGCGGTTGCGATGGTGTTTCAACAGTTCGGTCTGCTGCCCTGGCGGACGGTGCGGGAAAACGTCTGGCTGGGGCTGGAGCTGGCCGGCCTGCCCAAAGCCGAACGTCTTGCAAAAACCGAAGAGCAGTTGAAACTGGTCGGTCTGGCCGATTGGGCGGACCGCAAAGTGGGCGATCTGTCGGGCGGGATGCAGCAGCGCGTGGGCCTGGCCCGCGCCTTTGTCACCGACGCCCCGATCCTGCTGATGGACGAGCCCTTCTCGGCCCTGGATCCGCTGATCCGCACCCGCCTACAAGATGAATTGCTGGACCTGCAAAAGACCCTGAACCGGACGATCATCTTCGTCAGCCACGACCTGGATGAGGCCTTCAAGATCGGCAATCGCATCGCCATCATGGAGGGCGGCCGGATCGTCCAATGCGGCACGCCTCAGCAGATTTTCACCAATCCGGCGACGGACTATGTGGCTGATTTCGTTGCACATATGAACCCTCTGGGGGTTCTGTGCGCCCGCGATGTCATGGAGCCCGCATCCAGCCAGCACGCCATTCAGATCCCCGCGGACACCGCAATCAAAGAGGTCATGCAGGCGGCCACCAACGGCCCCATCGGCGTCACCGAAAACGGGCAATTGGTGGGACAGATCACCCCCAAAACCATTCTGGAAAAACTGATTGATCCGCGCGGGGTGTGATCACAGCTTGGTGGCCATCGCGGGCGGCGTTCTGGTCCGGCGCTTCAGCACGGCCTCGCGCCAGGTGATGAAACTGACCGAACCCAGGATCACCCCGCCCCCGATCACAACCCACAGGTCTATCCCCTCGTCAAAAACGAAATAACCCAGCAGGCAGGCCCAGACCAGCTGCAAGAACGTCACCGGCTGCGTCACCGTCAAAGGCGCGGCGGCAAAGGCCAGCGTCATCGTGTAATGCCCCGCCGTCGCGGCCAGAGCGACCAGGCTGAGCAGCCCCAGACTGCGCCAATCGGGCGTCACCCAATCGGCCAGCGCCAGCGGTGCCAGCCCGATCGTCACAAAGATCGACAACATGCCGACGACAACAGCGGGGCTGGCCTGAGCGCTCAGTCGCTTGGCCAGCAGATAAGAGGCCCCAAACACCACCGCCGCAAACAGCATGGCCAAATGCCCCGTTCCCACCTCTCGGAATCCGGGGCGCAGGATGATCAGCGCCCCGATCAGCGCGGCCCCCACAGCCAGAATGCGGCGCAGGGCCAGCCCCTCGCCCAGAAACAGCGCCGCGCCCAGCGTCACATAGATCGGCGACATATAGTTCATCGCCGTCACATCCGCGATCGGGATGCGCGCCATCGCGTAAAACCACAAGATCACGCCCCCCGAATGCGCCAGCCCCCGCAGCGCGAACAGGCTCCATTGGCGGCGCGTCAGCCGCGCGCGCAGAATGGGCCGCAGCATCGGCAGCACGAACACCATTCCGATGGCATACCGCAAAAACGCAGCCTGAGCCGCCGGCATCGCAGGGCCCAGCGTCTTGACCAGCGCGGTCACACAGACGAACAGGGCCCCGGTCACCAACATCCAGAAAACGCCCAGAACGGGCTGAGCTTGATCGTTCATATGCGTATCAGTTCACGCTTTGCCCGCGCCTGCAAGCTCAAAGCAACAGGCTGGCTGCCACGGTCCACATGATCAGCCCCACCAGCACGTCCAGAATGCGCCAGGCCACGGGGCGCGCAAATAGCGGGGCCAGCAGGCGGGCCCCATAGCCCAGAGAAAAGAAAAACACAAAACTGGCCGTCATCGCCCCCAGCGCAAAATTCAGCCGATCCGCATATTGCGCCGCAACCGAGCCCAGCAGAACCACCGTATCCAGATAGACATGCGGGTTCGCCCAGGTCAGCAACAGGCAGGTCAGCAACACGCCTTTCAGGCTGGCACGCCCGGCTTGCGCGGCATCCAGATGCGCGCCACCACGCCAGGCCGCCCAGAACGCGCGCGCACCGTAAACGATCAGAAACGCGGCCCCGCCCCAGCGCATCAGCGGCTCCAGCCAGGGCAGTTTCGTGACCAGCGCACCAAAGCCCGACACCCCCGCCGCAATCAGCAAGGCATCGGACAAGGCGCAGGTCAGGCACACGGCAAATACGTGCTCGCGGCGCACCCCCTGCCGCAAAACAAAGGCATTCTGCGCCCCGATCGCCAGGATCAGGGACAGTCCCAGACCGAAACCCGCTATGGTTGACTCCATCGAACACCTCGGATCTGATGACGTTAGGAACGCGCCTCAGGCCCTTGGAAAACAAGGCATATCTGAGGTCTTGAACAATCTGGAAATGACGCAATCCAAAGTCAGAGACCAGGAAAACCCCACACGTTTTCAAACCCTTACAGTGAAAACCGGGGAAAAACCAGCCCTGACCGAGCGCGCAGATGGCAAAACCCCAATGGCAGGGGCCTGCGCTTTATCCCCAAGAGTATTCACAGAAAATTAGGACACTGTGGATAAAGATACGCAACATCAGATTTCGACAAGGAGGGGGCGGTTTACGTGTAAATTCCCGGCCAAAAGGGCTGTTTTCTGATAGCCCGATTTTCGGACCTGGGCCAGACGCCTGTGGATAAAAACGCACGACCTGGGGAACAGGCCCCAAGATCACGCAGGCGCTGTGCCGCATAACGCGCTGGGGACAAAAAGAAATCGGCCCCAGGGGACCGATTCCAAATGCCAGCGGCGCTATCAGGGATCAGAGCTGATCCATCACCTCGTCCGAGGCCTCGAAATTGGTGGTGACGCGCTGCACGTCATCATCGTCTTCCAGGGCGTCGATCAGCTTCATCAGCTTTTGCATGTCTTCCAGGCCCAGCTCGGTGGTGGTCTGGGGTTTCCACACCAGCTTGGTCGAATCCGACTCGCCCAGTTCGGCCTCCAGCGCGTTGGACACCTCGTTCAAATCGGTGTCGGCGCACCAGATGATATGGCCGTCTTCGCTGCTTTCGACATCCTCGGCGCCGGCCTCGATTGCGGCCATCATCACCGTGTCCGCGTCGCCCACCTCGGCGGGGTAGGTCACCTCGCCCTTGCGGTCGAACATGAACCCGACCGAGCCGGTCTCGCCCAGGTTGCCGCCGTTCTTGGTGAAGGTCGAGCGCACGGTCGAGGCCGTCCGGTTCCGGTTATCCGTCATCGCCTCGACGATCACGGCAACACCGTTGGGGCCGTAGCCCTCGTAGCGGATTTCTTCGTAATCGTCGCCGTCGCCCGCGGTGGATTTCTTGATCGCGCGTTCGATCACATCCTTGGGCACGGATTGCGATTTGGCCTCTTTTACGGCCAGGCGCAGGCGCGGGTTTTTATCGGGATCGGGGTCGCCCATTTTCGCGGCGACGGTGATTTCCTTGGACAGTTTGGAAAACAGTTTCGAGCGGGCGGCATCCTGCCGGCCCTTGCGGTGCTGAATGTTTGCCCATTTAGAGTGGCCGGCCATCGGTGCCTCCATCATCTGAATACGTTGCGTCGGGTCTCTATAAGTCAGGCGGGGGGCGGGCCGCAAGGTGGTTGCGTTCCGTGCGGCCATGGGATTGTGTGGCAAGCAGGAGGGCCCGCCCATGACCACAGACCAAATCATCCTGTTTTCCCTGTTCGGAGGCGTTTTCGCCATGCTGCTCTGGGGGCGCTACCGCTACGATCTGGTAGCCTTCACTGCTCTCTTGATCGGAGTCGTTCTGGGCGTCGTCCCCGTCAAGGACGCGTTTTCCGGTTTCGGCCACTCGGCCACGCTGGTGGTGGCGCTGGTGCTGATCGTGTCGGCCGGATTGGTGCGTTCGGGCGCGGTGTTTCTGATCACCCGGACGCTGGTGGACAGCAGCCGATCCCTGGGCGGGCATATCGCGCTGATGGGCGGCGTGGGCGGCATTCTGTCGGCTTTTATGAACAACGTGGCGGCGCTGGCGCTGCTCATGCCCGTGGATATTCAGACCGCGCATAAGGCCGGGCGCAGCCCTGGGCTGAGCCTGATGCCGCTAAGCTTTGCCACCATTCTGGGCGGCATGGCCACGCTGATCGGCACGCCGCCCAACATCATCATCGCCGCCATCCGCGAGGAATCGCTGGGCGCGCCCTTTGCCATGTTCGATTTCGCCCCCGTGGGCGGTCTGACGGCGCTGGCGGGGCTGGTTTTCGTGGCCCTGATCGGCTGGCGCCTGATCCCCAAACGCGAGGACGCCACAACGCAAGTAGCTGATCTTGGGGAATATATTGCCGAGCTGACGGTGCCTGACGGGTCCAAACTGATCGGCAAACGGGTTGAGCAGCTTTATGAGGACGCGGAAAAGGCCGACGTGGCCATCATCGGGCTGATCCGCGACGGGAAACGGCGCTATGGGCGTGCGCGCTATACGGTGTTGCAGGCCGGCGACGCGCTGGTGCTGGAGGCCGCGCCGGACGCTCTGGATGAGTTTCGCACCGCGCTGTCGCTGGCATTTTCCGACGAAAAACGCGAGACCTTGCTAAAGGCCGAGGGCGAGGGTCTGGACATTATCGAGGTCGTCGTCCCCCAAGAATCCCGTCTGACCGGGCGCACGGCGCAGGCGGTGGGGCTGGCGTGGCGGCAGCGCTCGGTCCTGATGGGGATCTCGCGCCAGGGGCGGCAAATCCGCGAACAGGTGCGCAAAACCGAGGTGCTGGCCGGCGATATTCTGCTGCTGCTTGTCCCGCGCGGGGCTGGCGCGGATGTGATGGACTGGCTGGGGGTGCTACCGCTGGCCAATCGCGGATTGACGGTGACGGACGATTCCAAAACCTGGCTGGCAATCGGCCTGTTTGCCGCCGCCGTTCTGGCGGCCAGCCTGGGGCTGATTTACCTGCCGGTGGCGCTGGGACTGGTGGTTGTGGCCTATGTGCTGGCGAAAATCCTGCCCCTGGCCGAGCTGTACGACCATGTGGAATGGCCGGTTGTGGTGCTGCTGGGCTCGATGATTCCGCTGGGCGCGGCGCTGGAAACCTCAGGCGGGACCGATCTGATCGCAGGCGCGCTGGTCTCGCTGACCCAGGGCCTGCCCGCCTGGGCCATTCTGACCGTGCTGATGGTGGTGACGATGACCCTGTCGGACGTGCTGAACAATACCGCCACGGCGATTGTCGCGGCCCCTATCGGCATCCAGATGGCGCAGCAATTGGGCGTCAATCCCGATCCGTTCTTGATGGCCGTCGCCATTGCTGCCTCGGCCGCGTTTCTGACGCCCATCGGGCATAAGAACAACACGCTGGTTCTGGGCCCCGGAGGCTATCGTTTCGGCGATTACTGGCGCATGGGCCTGCCGCTGGAAATCCTGGTCGTGGGCGTTTCCATCCCGCTGATTTTGCTGTTCTGGCCTCTCTAACCCCTTAGAGAGGAAAGAAAAACGGGATCAAGGCCGAGGCCAGCATCCCCATGGTCAGATTCAGCGGAATGCCCACGCGCAGGAAATCGGTGAACTTGTAGCCGCCCGGCCCGTAGACCAGCATGTTCGTCTGATACCCAATCGGCGTGGCAAAGCTGCACGAGGCCGCGATCATCACCGCCACCACCAGCGCGCGCGGGTCCAGCCCCATCGCCTGAGCCAGCCCGATCGCGATAGGCGTGATCACCACGGCCACCGCATTATTGGACACCATTTCCGTCAAGGTCGAGGTCAGCAGGTAAATCGCCCAGATGATCAGAACCGGCGGCAATTTGGACAGCACGGGCTGCAACGCGTTCACCACCAGCTCGACCGCGCCGGTATGTTGCAGCGACGCGCCGATGGCCAGCATCGCGAAAATCAGCGCCAGCAGACGGCCGTCAACATAGGAAAAGGCCTCGTCTGAATCGATGCAGCGCGTGATCAGAACCACGGCCACCGCCAGCGTAGACAGCAGCAGGATCGGCGCCACGCCCAGCCCCGCCAGCACCACCACACCCAGCAGCGCAGCCACGGCCACCGGGGCATGGCCACGCCGGAATGCCTTGGCCGAGGGGTGGCTGACATCCACCATATCCATATCCGCCGCCAGGCGCTGAATATCGTCGGGCGCGCCCTCCAGCAGCAGGGTATCGCCCACGCGCACCACCAGTTCCTGCAATTTCGAGCCAATATTCTGGTTCCGCCGATGCACTGCCAGCGGATAAACCCCGTACCGCCGCCGCAACCGCATCGAGCCCAGCGACCGCCCCACCATCTTACAGCCCGGCGTGATCAGCACCTCAACCGTCTGGGTTTCCACAGCCGAGACCTGATCCACACGTTTCAGGCTTTTGTTGCGTTGCAGGCTCAGCAATTCCGTCATCTGCGTACGCAGCACCACACGGTCACCAACCTGAAGCGCGACGCCCTCCAGACTGTGGCGCAAGGACTGATCGCCGCGAATGACGTCAATCAGGCGCACGCCCTCGCGTTTGAACAGCTGCACGCCCAGAACCTCGCGCCCGATCAGGTTCGAATCCGGGGGCACGACGGCCTCGGTAAAGAACTTCATCTTGCTGCGATTGGACAGCATACTGGCCATGCTGATCCGGTCCGGCAACAGCAGTTTTCCGAACACCGCCAGATAGATCATGCCCCAGACAACCAGGATGGCAGCCAGGGGGGTGACCTCGAAAATACTAAAGGCTTCAAGCCCTTGGCCACGGGCCACACCATCCACCAGCAGGTTCGTCGACGTCCCCACCAGCGTCAGAGTCCCGCCGATGATCGCCGCATAAGACAGCGGAATCAGCAGCCGGCTGGCGTTCACGCCCATCGTGCCGGCCAGTTGCACAAAGACCGGGATCATCACCACCACCACGGGCGTATTGTTCATGATCGCCGAGGCCAGAATGACAAAGGCCAGCAGCATCGCGATCGCCAGTTTCGGGTTCGAGCGCGCCTGCCGATCCGCCAGCACCGTGAACGCATCCAAAGCCCCCGTCCGCACCAACGCCCCCATCACGATGAACATCATCGCAATCGTCCAAGGCGCCGGATTCGACAGCACCGTCAGCGCGTCCTGGTAGGGCAAAAGCCCCAGAACCAGCATCAGCCCCGTGCCGGTAATGGCTACGACTTCGGTTGGGAAAATCTCTTTGACGAACAGGATGAACATGCCCAGCACAACCAGCAGAGACAAAATCGCCTGCGTGTTCTGAGACAAATGCAATAGATCCATCGGGGTTCCTTTGTCAGGATATGTCTACGCAGTTTGGCCCAAGCGCACCGGGGCGACAAGGCCCCAACTGCGCCCCAACTGCGCGATCACAGACCCGACTGCTGCAAACGCCCGCCCTGGCGGATCATGCGGATTTCCTTGGCCAATCCGGTGCGATCGTCGGTTTCAACATAGACACCGGACAGGGTGGCCTCGTTATTGGCGGGGGTGAAGCGCGATTTGACCATGCCGGTGACGAAACGGCGCAGTGGCTCGGCCTTTTCCATGCCGATCACGCTGTCATAATCGCCGCACATGCCCGCATCGGACAGGAACCCGCTGCCCTTGGGCAGAATCTGCGCATCCCCTGTCGGCACATGGGTATGCGTGCCCACGATCAGGCTGGCGCGCCCATCGCAGAAATGGCCCATACCCATCTTTTCACTGGTTGCCTCGCAATGGACATCCACCAGCGCCGCCTGAACCGAGCCCCCCAGCGGATGCTTGCGCAGCACCGTATCAATCGTGGCGAAAGGATCGTCAAAGGCGCGTTTCATGAACACGTTGCCCAGCACCTGAGCCACCATAATCTTGCGCCCGCGCCCGTCCTGAAACACTCGGTGCCCCACGCCCGGTGCGCCCTTGGCATAGTTCAAGGGCCGCAGGATCCGGGGCTCTTTTTCGATGAATTGCAGCATGTCCTTCTGATCGAACGCGTGATCGCCCAGCGTCAGGCAATCGGCCCCCGCATCCAGCAGCAGTTTAGCATGGTCACCGCTCAGCCCCGCGCCATTGCTGGCGTTTTCACCATTGACCACGACGAAATCCAGCTTCCATTCGTCGCGCAGCCGCGGCAGGTTTTCCACAATGGCGCGCCGTCCGGCCCGCCCCATCACATCGCCAAGAAACAGTATCTTCATGCCCCCCTGCCTAGGCCCCTGCCCCGCCGCAGGCAAGGGGCAAGATGCCAATCGGAGGGTTTTCAGGCCTAGAACGTCAGAACGCCCTGCTCGGTCACGATCATGTCCAAAGCCTGATCCGTGGGTTCCAGCGGCAGGCTGTCGGCCTCTTGCGCGGCATAGGCAAATCCGATGGCCAGCGTCGCCCGCTTGGCCCGTAGCTGCTCAAGCGTCCGGTCGTAAAACCCGCCGCCATAGCCCAGACGCCCGCCGCGCCGGTCGAAGGCCACCAAGGGACCGATCAGAATTTCCGGTTCGAAAAACCGATCAATCTCAGGGATTTGCGCCCCGAAAGGACCGTCACGCATCGCACAGCCCGGCGCCCATTCCGAGAATTTCAGCGGCTGCCCCGCGCCTGTGATCACAGGTACCCCAACAGGGCCGTGGGCGGCGGCTTCCTCCATCGCGGGCAGCGGGCTGATTTCCGTGCGGATAGGCATATAGCCGGCCAGCGGCACCCCGCGATACCCTGCCAAAACCTGCGATAAATGCCCCGCGCGCCCAACCAGACCGGCGCCATGGGCCTCTTTGCGGCGGGCAAAGGCGGCCTGGCGCGCAGCCGCTTTGCGGGCGATCAGATCGCTCATAGCAGCACCGAGGCGGCCAGCCCCAAAAAGGCAAAGAACCCCACGACATCCGTCACCGTGGTCACGAACGGCCCCGAGGCCAGCGCCGGATCCACCCCTGCCCGGTCCAGCGCCATGGGGATCACGATGCCGCCGATTGCCGCCGCGATCTGGGTCATCAGCATGGCCGATCCGATCACGGCCGCCAGCATCGGCACGCCAAACCAGGCGGCCGTAACCAGCGCCATGATCAGACCGAACAACGCCCCGTTCAACGCCCCAACCGAGACCTCGCGCCAGATCACCCGCATCGCGTTCTGCGCGGTCAGATCGCGCGTGGCCAGCGCCCGCACCGTCACCGTCATCGTCTGCGTCCCCGCATTCCCCCCCATCGAGGCGACAATCGGCATCAGCACCGCCAGCGCCACCATCTGGTCAATCGTGTCGGCAAACATATCAATCACCAAAGAGGCCAGAATCGCCGTCAGCAGGTTCACGAACAGCCAGGTCGCGCGGCCCTTGGCGGCCTCGAAAATGCTGTCGGACAGGCTGGATTCGTCGCTGACCCCGGCCAGGCGCAGGATGTCCTCTTCGTGTTCGTCGTCCAGCACGGCCATCGCATCGTCAATCGTGATAATGCCCACCAGCCGGTTATTTTCATCCACCACAGGGGCGGAGATCAGGTGGTACTGGTTGAACGCATAGGCCACGTCGCCCTCGTCCTGCAAGACGGGAATGACCTGAAAAACCTCTTCGAAGATTGAGGTCAGCGGCACATCCCGACGCGAGGACATGAGCTTGCCCAGCGTCACATTCCCCACCGGGTGCATCCGTGGGTCAACCACGGTCACATGATAGAATTGGTCGGGTAACTCTTTGGCATTACGCAGAAAATCAATGGCGTCGCCAACGGTCCAATGCTCGGGCGCGGTCACGACTTCGCGCTGCATCAGGCGCCCGGCGGAAAATTCCGGGTAGGACAGCGCCTGCTCGACGGCTACGCGGTCGGCATCCTCTAGCGCGTCCAGAATGGCCACTTGCTGCGGCGCGTCCAGATCCTCGACCAGATCCACAACATCGTCCGAGTCCATGTCCCGCACGGCCTCGGCCAGCACGTCGGGCCTGAGAACCGAGATCACCTCTTCGCGCAGGTTATCCTCAAGCTCGGACAGGATTTCGCCGTCGAATTCCTGATCGTACAGCTGCACCAACCGCCGCCGGTCATAAGTGTTCAGCTGCTCCAGAAGGTCGGCAATATCGGCGGCGTGCAGCGGTTCGAACAGCTCTTGCAGGCGGGTCGCATCGCCCACATCGACAGCATAGAGAATCGCCGCGACCACCTTCTTATCCAGGCCGTATCTGGCGTCCTCTTGCAGTTCGGGCATCGGGTTTTCGGTAGGTTGATCGTCGCTCATGCCGCCCCCGGTTCTGCCGCTGAAAAATCGCTACCTTGTCATAACGGAAGGTCAGGGCCGGAAACAATGCCGGAATGATTTACTGTGCAATTGCGGCGCAATAGTCTGGTCAAGAACGAGGCAACAAAGGACACCGCCATGACTGATATGCTCTTGCTGGGGCAAACGCTTGGGTTTGACGCGGATCCATTTGCCCAGGGGCCCCAGGCCGCGC
>PAPN01000038.1 GCA_002708925.1 Paracoccaceae bacterium | reverse complement strand
GCCGGCGCGCCCTGGCTGGCGCACAAGGCCAGCCACGAAGGCGTCATGGTGGCCGAGCTGATCGCGGGCAAACATGCCCATCCGGTCAAGCCCGAAACCATCGCGGGCTGCACCTATTGCCACCCGCAGGTGGCCAGCGTCGGCTATACCGAAGCAAAAGCCAAAGAGCTGGGTTATGACATCAAGGTCGGTCGCTTTCCCTTCATCGGTAACGGCAAGGCGATTGCCCTGGGCGAGCCCGAAGGCATGGTGAAGACCGTGTTCGACGCCAAAACCGGCGAGTTGCTGGGCGCGCATATGGTCGGCGCCGAGGTAACCGAGATGATCCAGGGCTATGTGATCGGCCGCCAGCTGGAAACCACCGAAGAAGACCTGATGCACACGGTCTTCCCGCATCCGACCCTGTCGGAAATGATGCATGAAAGCGTTCTGGATGCGTTCGGTCAGGTCATCCACATGTAGGTGCGTCTACATAGTTTGTGCAGTTATTGCATTGATATTAAAAAGCAAAAGGCGGATCTTCGGGGCTGCCTTTCGCGTTTAGCCCCGCTCGATCGGGCCGCCTGCGGCCATCCAATGGGCCAGCCCACCCAGATTGTGCACATCCGTATACCCCATCCGGCGCAGCATTCCGGCGGCCATATTCGAGCGCGCGCCCGAGGCACAATACAGCGCGATTGGCTTGTCCTGTTTCAGGTCCGGGTGAAAATCGGGGTGGCGCGGATCGGCCATATCGGCCAGTCGCATCATCGGAATATGCAGCGCGCCGCGCGCTTTGCCCGAACTTGCCAATTCTGCGTGGTCTCGGATGTCGATCAGGGTCATCTCTCCGTCCGCGACCTGCTGAACGGCATCGGCAACGGGCAGGGCGGGGGCAGCTTGGCGCATGAATCCAAACATTGGCGGTCCTTTTGGTGTTTTATCTTGCAGGCCAATTTGTGTGTCGGCTGCCTGGGCTTCAAGAGAGGCATAGCAAATAAATTCTGAAAACGGAATATAAATGTCGCCCGAGCGGCCCTGCGCAGTGCGAACTGCCGCTTTGGGTGGCGTTGTTCCGCTAATGTTCTTCATTTTTTCTTGGAGACTCGGCCCGTCTCTACTATCTGTTAACCACTGATGGCGAGGGACCCATGGCTGATCTGAAAAACATCGAGGTGCGCGGCGCGCGCGAGCACAACCTGAAAGGCATCGACGTGGACATTCCGCGCGATCAACTGGTGGTGATCACCGGGCTGTCGGGCTCGGGGAAATCCTCGCTCGCGTTTGACACGATCTATGCCGAGGGGCAGCGCCGCTATGTGGAATCCCTGTCTGCCTATGCGCGGCAATTCCTGGACATGATGGAAAAACCGGATGTCGATCACATCAGCGGCCTGTCCCCGGCGATTTCCATCGAACAGAAAACGACCAGTAAGAACCCGCGCTCGACCGTGGGCACCGTGACCGAGATTTACGATTACCTGCGTCTGCTGTTTGCCCGTGTCGGCACGCCTTACAGCCCCGCCACCGGCCTGCCGATCGAGGCCCAGCAGGTGCAGGATATGGTGGATCGCGTGATGGGAATGGAGGAGGGCATGCGCGCCTACCTGCTGGCCCCCATCGTGCGCGACCGCAAGGGCGAATATCGCAAGGAATTCTTAGAGCTTCGTAAACAGGGGTTCCAGCGGGTCAAGGTCGATGGCGAATTCCACGAATTGGACACGCCGCCCACGCTGGACAAAAAGTTCCGCCATGACATTGATGTGGTGGTGGACCGGATCGTTGTCCGCGAGGGGCTGGAGACGCGGCTGGCTGACAGTCTGCGCACCGCCTTGGATCTGGCCGATGGGATCGCCGTTCTGGAAACCGCCCCGCGTGAGGGCGATCCCGAACGCATCACTTTTTCTGAAAATTTTGCCTGTCCTGTCAGCGGATTCACCATTCCTGAAATCGAGCCGCGGCTGTTTTCCTTCAACGCGCCCTTTGGCGCCTGTCCGTCCTGTGACGGGCTGGGGGTGGAGCTGTTTTTCGACGAACGGCTGGTAGTGCCCGACCAGAATATCAAGGTCTATGACGGCGCGCTGGCCCCCTGGCGCAAGGGCAAATCCCCCTATTTCCTGCAAACGATCGAGGCTCTGGCGCGTCACTACGATTTCGATCAGAACGCGCGCTGGAAGGACTTGCCCAAGAAGGTGCAGCAGGTGTTCCTCTATGGCTCGGGCGATGAGGAAATCGAGTTCCGCTATGACGAGGGCGGGCGCGTTTATCAGGTAACGCGCGTGTTCGAAGGCGTCATTCCGAACATGGAGCGGCGCTATCGCGAGACGGATTCGAACTGGGTGCGCGAGGAATTCGAGCGCTATCAGAACAACCGCCGCTGTGGTGATTGCGGCGGCTACCGCCTGCGCGCAGAGGCCCTGGCCGTCAAGATCGCGGGCCTGCATGTGGGCCAGGTGGTGGAGATGTCCATCAAGGAAGCCTTCGCCTGGTGTCAGACCGTCCCTGACCATCTGACCGACCAGAAAAATGAAATCGCCCGCGCCATTCTAAAGGAAATCCGCGAGCGCCTGGGTTTTCTGAATAATGTGGGATTAGAATATCTTACGATGAGCCGCTCAAGTGGTACATTAAGTGGCGGCGAGAGCCAGCGCATCCGCTTGGCCAGTCAGATCGGCTCGGGGTTGACCGGGGTTTTATACGTGCTGGACGAGCCCTCGATCGGGTTGCATCAGCGGGATAATGATCGGCTGATCGGCACGCTGAAGAACCTGCGCGATCAGGGCAACACGGTGATCGTGGTCGAGCATGACGAGGATATGATCCGTCAGGCCGACTATGTGTTCGACATCGGCCCCGGCGCGGGGGTGCATGGCGGGCAGGTGGTGTCCAAGGGCACACCCACGCAGATCTCGGATGATCCGGCCAGCCTGACCGGCCAGTACCTGAGCGGCGCGCGCGAGATTTCGGTGCCCACCGAGCGGCGCAAGGGTAACAAAAAGAAGGTCAGCGTCGTCAAGGCAACGGGCAATAACCTGCAAAACGTGACGGCGGATTTTCCTTTGGGTAAATTTGTTTGCGTGACAGGGGTTTCCGGCGGGGGGAAATCCACGCTGACGATTGAAACGCTGTTCAAGACGGCCTCGATGCGGCTGAACGGGGCGCGCCAGACGCCTGCGCCTTGCGAAACCATCAAAGGGCTGGAGCATCTGGACAAGGTGATCGACATTGATCAGCGGCCCATCGGGCGCACGCCCCGGTCGAACCCGGCGACCTATACCGGGGCGTTCACGCCGATCCGCGACTGGTTCGCCGGTCTGCCCGAGGCCAAGGCGCGCGGATATAAACCCGGACGGTTCAGTTTCAACGTCAAGGGCGGCCGCTGCGAGGCCTGTCAGGGCGATGGTGTCATCAAGATCGAGATGCATTTCCTGCCCGATGTCTATGTCACCTGCGAGACCTGCAAGGGCGCGCGCTATAACCGTGAAACTTTGGAAATTCAGTTTAAAGGCAAAAGCATAGCCGACGTTCTTGATATGACGGTTGAAGATGCGCAGCAGTTTTTCCAGGCTGTTCCGTCCATTCGCGATAAGATGGATGCGCTGATGCGCGTGGGGCTGGGCTATATCAAAGTGGGTCAGCAGGCCACGACCCTATCGGGGGGCGAGGCGCAGCGGGTGAAACTGTCCAAGGAGCTGGCCAAACGCTCGACCGGGCGGACGCTGTATATTCTGGATGAACCCACCACCGGCCTGCATTTCGAGGACGTGCGCAAGCTGCTGGAAGTGCTGCACGAACTGGTGGATCAGGGCAACTCGGTCGTGGTGATCGAGCATAACCTGGACGTGGTGAAAACCGCCGACTGGATCATCGACATCGGCCCCGAGGGCGGGGATGGCGGCGGGCAGATCGTGGCCGAGGGCACGCCCGAAGATGTCGCCCAAGAACCGCGCAGCCATACCGGCCGCTACCTGGCGCCGATGTTGGGGCTGAAGGCTGCGGCCGAATAAAAAGGCGAACGGCCCCGAAAAACGGGGCCGCGCGGCTTATTCAGACTTCACCTTGCAGGTGTTGATACCCAGCAGGCTGTAGGGCGGGCAGGTGCCCAAGGCCGCCGTCGCCAGCAGCACGATGCCCACGATCAGCGCGATCCAGCCCCAAACGCCGGACAAAGCGGTGAAAAATGCGATCACCAGAACCACGCCCACGATGGCGCGGATGATGCGATCAGTCTGGCCCATATTCTTTGCAAACATGTCAATTCCCCTTCCAGGAATGGTTAACCCTGACCAAGGGTAAAAGACAGATTGAGCAAAATGAATATGATTCTGATCAATTCCGCGTGCGTTTCTGGAACCGGGGCAGCATGGCGCTGAAATCCATACCTTTTCCATCTTCATTTTCGACGAATTGTTCATACAGGGCCGCCGCCATCTGGCCCATCGGCGTATCCGCATCGGCAGAGAGCGCCGCTTGCTGCGACAGGCGCAGGTCTTTCAGCATCAGCTCGGCGGCGAATCCGGGTTTGTATTCATTGTCCGCGGGGCTGGTCGGGCCCACGCCCGGCGCGGGGCAATAGGCGTTCATCGTCCAGCTGTAACCCGACGAGGTGCTGACCACATCGAACATTTTCTGCCGGTCCAGGCCCAGTTTGTCGGCCAGGGCAAAGGCCTCGCAGGTGGCGATCATGGTGACGCCCAGGATCATGTTGTTGCAGATCTTGGCGGCCTGTCCGGCGCCGCTGTCGCCGCAATGCACGGCTTTCTGGCCCATGATGTCGAACAGCGGGGCCGCGACGGCAAAGGCCTTGGCGCTGCCACCGGCCATGAAGGTCAGGGTGCCGCCCACCGCGCCCCCCGTACCGCCCGAAACGGGCGCGTCC
The DNA here is from genome assembly GCA_002708925.1 of Paracoccaceae bacterium. Lineage (GTDB taxonomy): Bacteria > Pseudomonadota > Alphaproteobacteria > Rhodobacterales > Rhodobacteraceae > Thalassobius. The sequence goes on along the minus strand of PAPN01000038.1, from coordinate 20,275 downwards.
ACGGCCATCAGCCCGGCGGCCTCGGCCTGAGCGGCGACGGCACGGGCGCTGTCCACGTCCACGGTCGAGCAATCCACCAGCGTGGCACCCGGTGCCATTGCGGGGATCACCTGATCGGCGACGGCGCGCAGAATCTGGCCGTTGGGCAGCATGGTGATAACCACGTCTGCATTCGCGACGGCCTCTTGGACGGTTGCGGCATTGGTGACGCCTGTTGCCGTGGTGCCGGCGGTGTCGAATCCGGTGACGGAATGGCCCGCTGCGGCCAGGTTTGCAGCCATGGGCGCGCCCATGTTGCCAAGTCCGATGAATGCGATCTGCATTGGCTTATTCCTCCTCAAAGCCGAGTGTTTCTGCGCCCAAAGGCATCAGCATCTGCGACACGGCGGTCGCGGGCACGCTGTCATGGGCGTGTTTCCAGGTGGGGGTGCGGTCCTTGTCGATGATCTGGGCGCGCACCCCTTCCAGAAAGTCTCCGTGCTCCATGATCCGATGCGAGGCGCGGTATTCCATTTCCAGCGCTTTGCGGATGGTCAGGCTGGGGCTGCGCAGCCGGTGGATCATCTCTAGCGTGACGGCCATCGACAGGGGCGCGTTGCGCATCAGGGTTTGCAGCGTTTTGGCGGCGAAATCGCCAGAGTCCGCGCGCAGGGCGTTCAGGATGTCTTGCAGCGTCTCTCCGTCGAAAAGCATATCAATTTCAGTCTGTTGTGCGGCCAACGGGCTGCCGGGTGCGGGCTGCGCGGCGGCCTTCAGCGCGGCGATCTCTCCGGTTTGGGTCAGCGTCTGGATCAGGCCGGGCCAGTCGGCCTGCGGGACATAGGCATCGGCAAACCCGGCATGGATCGCATCGCCAGGCCCCATGCGCGCGGCGGTCAGGCCCAGATATTCGCCCAGCCGCCCCGGAGCGCGCGCCAGCAGATACGTTCCGCCCACGTCCGGCACAAAGCCGATCCCGCATTCGGGCATCGAGATCTGCGAGCTTTCGCACACCACCCGGTGGCTGACATGCCCGCCCAGCCCCACGCCGCCCCCCATGGTAAAGCCATGCATCAGGCTGACGATGGGCTTGGGGTATTCGGCCAGCTTGGCGTTCATCCGGTACTCATCGCGCCAGAATTTGCGGCCGAATTCATAATCCCCGGCGATCCCGGTGCGGTACATTTCCGCGATGTCGCCGCCCGCGCAGAAGGCGCGATCGCTGTCGGCGTCGAGGATGATCAAGGCCACGCTGTCATCGGCGCGCCAGCTGTCCAGCGCCTGTTCGATTGCCATGCACATGTCATAGCTCAGCGCGTTCAGGGCCTGCGGGCGGGTCAGCGTGATACGGCCGGCGCGGCCCTCGGTGCGGATATGGGTTTCGCTCATCTGCGGTTATCCTCTGTCGCTCAGCAATTGGCGCGCAACGATCAGGCGCATGATCTCATTCGTGCCTTCCAGAATTTCATGGACGCGCAGGTCGCGGACGATTTTCTCGATCCCGTAATCGGCCAGATAGCCATAGCCGCCGTGCAATTGCAGGCACTCGTTCGCCACTTTCGAGCCGGTTTCCGTGACGAACCGTTTGGCCATGGCGCAGAATTTGGTGGCGTCGGGCGCGCGCTGGTCCAGCTTCCATGCGGCCTGGCGCAGGAAGGTCCGCGCGGCTTGCAGCTCGATCTCCAGATCGGCCAGACGGAATTGCAGCGCCTGGAACTGGTCGATGGTTTTGCCAAAAGCCTTGCGCTCGCCCATATATTGCAGGGTTTGCGTCAGGGCGGCCTGCGCGGCCCCCAGGCTACAGGCCGAGATATTCAGCCGCCCGCCGTCCAGCCCGGCCATGGCGTATTTGAATCCGTCGCCCTCGGTGCCGATCAAATTCGCAGCGGGGATTTTGCAATCGTCGAACTGCACCTGGCGCGTGGGCTGCGATTTCCAGCCCATCTTTTCCTCAAGCCCGCCAAAGGACAGCCCATCGGTGCCGTCCTCGACCACCACGGTGGAAATCCCCTTGGGGCCATCCGCGCCGGTCCGGCACATCACGACATAGGCGTCAGAATAGCCGCCCCCCGAGATGAACGCTTTGGTCCCGTTCAGCGTGTAGCTATCATTGGTGCGATCCGCGCGGGTTTTCAGCGCGGCGGCATCCGAGCCCGAGCCCGGCTCGGTCAGGCAATAGGACAGCACGGTGTCCATGCTGATGGCGGGGGTCAGATAGCGGGCCTTGATGTCGTCAGAGCCGAACGCATCCAGCATCTTGGCGCACATGTTGTGGATCGACAGGAAGGACGCGACCGAGGGGCAGGCGTGGCTGAGCGCCTCGAAAATCAGGGTGGCATCCAGCCGCGACAGGCCTGACCCGCCCGAGTCTTCGCTGACATATACCCCGCCCAGCCCCAGCGCGCCCAGTTCGGGCCACAGCTCTTTGGGGATGGTGCCCTGTCTTTCCCATTCGGCAGCGTAGGGCGCGATGTTTTCCTGGCCAAAGGCCAGCGCCATATCAAAGATGGCGGTTTGTTCCTCGGTTAAGGCGAAATCCATGGGTTTCCTCCCGGATCGGCTGGATATTTGAACATGTGTTTATTTCTCAACCCTTGCAGAAATTTTTCAGCCGGAAAATTTGCAGGGGCAGGGGCAGGGGCAGGGGCAGGGGCAGGGGCAGGGGCTATAAATCGTGGTGATATTCCTCGATCAGGTGACGGACGACGGCCCTGAGGGCCTCGGGGCGGGGGGCTTCGGCGTGCAGCGCGTCCTGGTAAACGGCCCGCTGCCTGTCGGCCGAATTGCCGCGCGCCAGAATGGTGCGCAGGTTTTCGATCTCGGGGGTGCAGCCCAGGGCCTGGGCATCTTCGGCAATCAGGGCGATCATATGTTCGACCAGCGTGTCAAAGGGTACGATGGAACGGTCGCCAAAGTCGATCAGCCCGCGGTTCAGCCCGTATCGCTGCGCGCGCCAGCGGTTTTCCGCGATCAGGAAATTGTCATAAAGCCGCCAGCGCTGGTTTTTCTGGCTTAGCCGCCACAGCATCCGCGTCAGGCATTGGATCAGCGCCGCCAGGGTCAGCGTGTCCTCCAGCCGGGGGGACACATCGCAGATGCGCGCCTCGATCGTCGGGAACCGGGCCGAGGGGCGCAGATCCCACCAGATTTTCGAGCTGTCCTCGATCAGTTCCAGATCCACCAGCGCCTGGACCGAGCGTTCGTAGCTGCTCCAACTGTCGAATTTCGGCGGCAGCCCGGTGCGCGGCAGGTTGTCGAAAACGGTCAGCCGGTAGCAGCTTAGCCCGGTATCCTCACCCTGCCAGAACGGTGAGGACGCCGACAGCGCCAGCAGATGCGGCAGAAAATAGCTGAGCTGATTCATCAGGTCGATGCGCTGATCGGGGTAGGGAATGCCCACATGCACATGCATCCCGCAAATCAGCATCCGCCGCACCACCCCGGCCAGATCATCATGCAGATCGTTGTAGCGGTCCTTGTCGGTGTGATGCTGGTCACGCCAGTTCGAGAACGGATGGCACGAGGCGGCGATGGGCGCGAGGTTATACTCTCTGGCGATATGCGCGACGGTGCGGCGCAGATGCTGCAATTCGGCGCGCGCCTGAGAGACATCGGCGCAGACCTTGGTGCCGATCTCGACCTGACAATTGAGGAATTCAGGGCTGAACTGGCCTTCGAGCGCGGCGCCGCAGCGTGTCATCAGATCGGCCGGGGCCGGAGCCAGATCCAGCGTGTCCAGATCGACAAGCAGATATTCTTCTTCGATCCCGATGGTGAAATCTGGCTGTGGAATGGGCATGGTGAACCTCTGGCGCGTGTAAACCTGCTGAAACAGAGCAGATCGGCCGATCTCCGGCAAGCGCAACCGTACCGAGTGCGGCACTGGCGGGACATTTGAGTATTTGGATCAGAAAGAAGCAGGAGGCTTCGTGCCCCGGATAGGTTCGGGGTCGGCCGAGGCGCAGTGTCCCGACCGCCCGAAGGGCTGATCAAGCGCGCGCGAATGCGCGCTCAATCGGATCCGGAGGATCAATCCATTGCTTTGAAGGCGAATTCGCCGCCTTCCTTGATGCCCGAGAACCAGCGCGAGGTGACGGTTTTCGTTTTGGTGTAGAAGCGCAGGGCGTCGGGGCCGTATTGGTTCAGGTCGCCAAAGGCCGATTTTTTCCAGCCGCCGAAGGTGAAATAGGACAGCGGCACCGGGATGGGGAAGTTGATGCCCACCATGCCCACGTTGACTTTGTGGGCAAAGTCGCGCGCGGTGTCGCCGTCTGCGGTATAGATCGCGGTGCCGTTGCCGTAGTCATTCTTGATGATCAGGTCCAGCGCGTCTTCGTAGCTGTCCATGCGGACGGTGGACAGGACGGGGCCGAAGATTTCCTCTTTGTAGATGTCCATGTCGGGGGTCACGTTGTCAAAGAGTGAGGGGCCGACGAAGAAGCCGTCCTCGTAGCCCTGGAGGGCGAAGTCGCGCCCATCGACCACCAAGTTTGCGCCCTGTTCAACGCCCGAGTTCACCAGACCATTGATCCGGGCCTTGGCCGCGCCGGTGATGACGGGGCCGTAATCCACGTCTTCGCCTGCGGTGTAGGGGCCGACCTTCAGCGCTTCGATGCGCGGGATCAGGCGTTCGACCAGAGCGTCCGCAGTTTTCTGACCCACCGGCACCGCGACCGAGATCGCCATGCAGCGTTCGCCTGCCGCGCCGAAACCGGCACCGACCAGCGCGTCGGCGGCCTTGTCCAGATCGGCGTCGGGCATGATGATCATGTGGTTTTTCGCGCCGCCAAAGCATTGCGCGCGTTTGCCATTGGTACAGGCGCGGCCATAGATGTATTGCGCGATCGGGGTCGAGCCGACAAAGCCCACGCCCTGGATGGTTTCATTGTCCAGAATGGTGTCCACGGCTTCTTTGTCGCCATGCACGACTTGCAGCACGCCATCGGGCAGGCCGGCCTCTTGGGCCAGTTCGGCCAGGCGCATCGCGGTCGAGGGCACGCGTTCCGAGGGTTTGAGGATCATCGCATTGCCGCAGACCAGCGCGGGGGCCATTTTCCACAGCGGGATCATCGCGGGGAAATTGAACGGCGTGATGCCGGCCACAACGCCCAGCGGCTGACGCATGGAATACAGGTCAATGCCGGGGCCGCCGTCGTTCATATATTCGCCCTTCAGCAGGGCCGGGGCACCCATGCAGACCTCGACGACCTCCAGGCCGCGCTGCACATCGCCGCGTGCGTCGGGCAGGGTTTTGCCGTGTTCGCGGCTGAGCATTTCGGCCAGCTCGTCCATGTGTTCATTGATCAGGTCGGCCAGTTTCATCATCACGCGGGCGCGGCGCTGCGGGTTGGTGGCGGCCCACTCGGGCTGGGCCTTGGCGGCGGCGGCGATGGCGGCGTCCATCTCGGCCGGAGTGGCCAGCGGAACCTTGGCGATTTGCTCGCCGGTGGCGGGGTTGAATACTTCGGCAAAGCGGCCCGACGTGCCTTTGACATGCTGGCCGTTGATGAAATGACAGATCTCTTGCATTTGGTCCTCCATTTGCAGTTGGCGCCAGCTTAGGCTTGCATTTTTCCGGAATAAACAGGCAAGTTGGCAAAAGCGTTTTGCAATATTGCAATAGGTGGGGCGATGAACTGGGACGATCTGAAAATATTTCTGGCCGTGGCCCGCAACGAAAGCCTGTCCGGCGCGGGCCGGGGGCTGAAGGTGGATCCGGCCACGGTGGGGCGGCGGATCGGGCGGCTGGAGGACCAGCTGGACACGCCCCTGTTCGTGAAGTCTCCGCAGGGGTATGCGCTGACGGGTGCGGGGCAGCGTCTGCTGGTCCACGCGGAACGGGCCGAACAGGCCATGGGCGCCGCAGTCGAGGAAATGGCAGGGCAGGCGGGGGCGCTCTCGGGGCAGATCCGCATCGGGGCGCCGGATGGTTGCGCGAACTATCTGCTGCCTCAGGTCTGCGCGCGCATCGTGCAGGACAATCCCGATCTTGAGGTGCAGATCGTCGCCCTGCCGCGGGTTTTCAACCTGTCCAAACGCGAGGCCGACATGGCCATCGGGGTCAGCCCGCCGAATGCGGGGCGGCTGACGGTGCAGAAGATCACCGATTATCGCCTGCATCTGGCCGCGCATGAGATTTATCTGCGCGATCACCCCCCCATTGCCTCGTTCTCGGATTTACGCGGGCATCCGCTGGTGGGCTATATTCCGGACATGATTTTCGACAAAGAACTGGACTACCTGTCCGAGGTCGGCGCGCAGAGGGTGTCTTTGGCCTCGAATTCGGTGTCGGTGCAGTTCAACTGGGTGCGGCAGGGCGGCGGGATCGGGATCGTGCATGATTTCGCCATTCCCTCGGCCACGGGCCTGCGCAAATTGTTGACCGAGCAGCTGAGCCTGATCCGCAGCTTCTATCTGATCCGCCATGCGGACGACCGCCGATCAGAGCGGCTGAACCGTTTTGCCGTGGCCCTGGCCGAGGGCGTCCGCACCGAGGTGCAGCGCCTGGAAGCCCAATGCTGAGGCGTTCGGCCGCTCCTGCCAAGGTCGTATCCGCTCGTGGAAAGAGATTTCACAGTTGTGCTTGACACTCTGTCGCAGGCGGGTGACGCTGGGTGCGCGAAATATTATTGCGGAGGAGACCCCAAATGCTTGTCCATCAGATCCTCAAGGCCAAAGGTGACGACGGTGTTGTCTCGGTTCAGCCGGGGACCCCGATTTCTGAAGTAACCCAAATCCTGGCCGAGCGCCGCATTGGCGGTGTGATCGTGTCCAAGGACGGCCAGGTGGCCACGGGGATCTTGTCGGAACGCGATATCGTGCGGGCTCTGGCGGTCAAAGGCACCGATGTGCTGAATGAAAAGGTCGAGGACATGATGACCCGCAACCCGGTTTGCTGCGCGCGCAATGATACCGCCGACACCGTGCTACAGCGCATGACGGATGGCCGTTTCCGCCATATGCCCGTCGTCGAAGAAGGTGTTCTGGTGGGCATTGTCACCATCGGAGACGTGGTAAAGGCCCGGATGCAGCAGCTGTCGATGGAAAAGGATGCCCTCGAAGGTACGATCATGGGGCATTAACACTTGCATTCCCTGACGCAATAATGTTGCGTGCGCAGCATGGAATATGTCTGTTCTGAGGGGAGGAGCACCTGATGCGTATCGGTTTGTATCCGGGGACGTTTGACCCGATCACATTGGGCCATATTGATATCATCCGGCGGTCGGCCAGCCTGGTGGACCGTCTGGTCATCGGAGTGGCGATCAACCGTGACAAGGGGCCTTTGTTCCCGCTGGAAGAACGCGTTGCGATGATAGAGGGCGAAATGGCCAAGCTGGTCGCCGAAACCGGCACCGAAATTGTTGTGCATCCGTTCGAAAACCTGCTGATCGACTGCGCGCATGATGTGGGCGCACAGGTGATCGTGCGCGGCCTGCGCGCGGTGGCCGATTTCGAATATGAGTTTCAGATGGTCGGCATGAACCGGGCGCTGGACAGCACGGTTGAGACGGTGTTCCTGATGGCCGAGGCCAAACATCAGGCGATTGCCTCGAAACTGGTGAAGGAAATCGCGCGGCTGGACGGGGATGTGTCGAAATTCGTCACCCCCGCTGTACGAGAGAAACTGCTGGCCAAGCTGGGCAAGGCCGTCTGAAAACCTGACCGTCCGGCAAAGCCCCGCCCGGATGCGGGGCTTTGGTGTTTGGGGCTATGCCTGGCGTATAAAGGCCGCGGTCTGCGGAATGTGAGTCAGCGGCAGCATGTGGCCTCCGTCCAGCAGGTGCAGCTGAAACGCCGGGTGTTTGGCCACCAATGCCGTGCCGTGTTCGCGGTAATCCAGCACCTGATCCTGCCGCCCGTACAGAATCTGCACCGGCACCTGCATGGTCTCATAGCCTTTCAGCATGAATCCCAGGCTCTGCCCCGAGGCCAGAAAATCGCGCACTGTATTGCGAAAGGACACGGGCCGCAGCCCCAGCATCCCGCCCCCCTGCACCGCATAGTTCGCAGGCACCGGATCGGGGCCGAAAATCGCCGCCATGTTCTGCTCGGCCATTTTCATCGAGGTCGGAATCGCCAGCGTTTCCGACACCAGATTGCGCAGCCATCTGCGTGGCAGGTTCAGCCCGTTGAAGACCTCGGCCGGGGCAGAGGGCGGCATCGTCAGCGGGGCAAGAAGCGCCAGGCCTTTGATTTTATGGGGAAAATCTATCGCCAGACACAGGGCGATCGCCCCGCCCAGAGAATGGCCCACCACCAGGGGCTGTTGCAGGTCCAGCGCGTCGATCACCTCGGCCACCAGGGCAGCCTGGGCGCGGGGGCTGGCATCGGCGTCCTCGGGACGGTCGGACCAGCCCATGCCGGGGCGGTCAATCGCGATGACGCGGTGATCGCGGGCCAGATCGTCCGCCAGCCCGGTATCGAAATTGCCCAGCTGCGCGCCCAACCCGTGGATCATCAGCACCACCGGGCCGGCCCCCTTGTCGATATAATGCACCCGCCCCGAGGAAATCTGAATGAACTTGCCCCGCGGCGGCACGGCCTGCGCCACATTGGCCGCGGTTTTCTGCGTCAGGCGATAGTTCCAGCCCAGCCACGCGGCAGCGCCCAGAATGATCGCGGCCAGAATCCATAAAATGATCGACATTTCACCCCCCCTTTTGGTGTTGCGTTTACGATAGGGGCAGGGCGGCGCGGCGCAAGCGACAGTTGCGTGAAACGTGACGTTACCGCCAGAAGGCCATGTATTCGATCAGATCCCACAGTTTCTTCATCACGAACAGGACCGATTTTCCCTCGTTCATGAAAATGTCCAGGGCAATCACGGCGGGGATGATCAGCGCCAGCACGGCGGCGATACGGTTTGTCATCTGGACCTCGGGTTTGGGCGGGGAAATGAAAAGCGCTCCGGCAGACTATGCCGAAGCGCTTAGCGTCTCGCAAGAGAGAGGTTTTACAGCAATTTACCCATTGCCACGGCCACGTCGGCCATCCGGCACGAGAAGCCCCACTCGTTATCGTACCAGGCCAGCACGCGGACCAGGCGCTTGCCGATGACTTTGGTCTGGTCCGCCGCGAAATACGAGCTTTCCGAGCTGTGGTTGAAATCGACCGAGACCAGTTTTTCCTCGGTGTAGCCCAGGATGCCTTTCAGCGGGCCCGCGGCGGCTTCGGCCATGACGGCGTTGATGTCGGCCTCGGTCACGTCTTTTTTCGCAACAAAGGTCAGGTCCACGGCGGACACGTTCGGCGTGGGCACGCGGATGGCCGAGCCGTCCAGGATGCCGTTCAGTTCAGGCAGCACCAGACCCACGGCCTTGGCCGCGCCGGTCGAGGTGGGGATCATCGACATCGCGGCGGCACGGGCGCGGTACAGATCCTTGTGGCGGCGGTCCAGGGTGGGCTGGTCGCCGGTGTAGCTGTGGATCGTGGTCATGATGCCGCTTTCGATGCCGACGCTGTTGTTCAGCACCTTGGCAACGGGGGCCAGGCAGTTGGTGGTGCACGACCCGTTCGAGATCATGGTGTCGCCAGCGGCCAGCTGATCGTCATTCACGCCCATCACGATGGTTTTCTGTACGTTCTTGGCGGGGGCCGAGATCAGAACCGACTTGGCGCCGCGCTCGATGTGCTTTTGCGCTTTCTCACCGTCGTTGAATTTGCCGGTGCATTCCAGCAGCACGTCAACGCCGGTCCAGTCCAGCGCGTCCATGTCATAGGTCGATTGCACCTCGAAGGCACCGCGGCCCATGTCCATGGTGCCGTCGCCGATGGTCACGTCATTGGGGAAACGCCCATGCACGGAGTCATAGCGGATCAGATGCGCAGCGGTGTCCAGCGGGCCGGTGGCGTTGATTTTGACCACCTTGATGTCTTCGCGCGCGCTTTCGGCAATGTGGGAAAGAGTGCAGCGGCCAATCCGGCCAAATCCGTTAACACCGACGGTGATGGTCATAATTTCAACTCCTGAAGAGAAATGATTTTCGCGCGTCGTATAGCCGCCCGTAGCGGCTGCCGAAAGGTGAAAAATGCCGCAAAACAAGGGTGTTAGCGCAAACCCGCCGTGGTTGCGCTAACGTCTGCCCGTCAAACGGACTTGTTCCGCGCAACGGTTCGGTTAGATTGGCCGCAAATACAGGTTTGAGGTGCAGCATGAGTGGTCTTCTGGCTCTTTTGGATGACGTGGCGGGCATTGCCAAAGTGGCAGCCGCCAGCGTGGATGATGTGGCGGCCGCCGCCGGTAAGGTGGGGGCCAAGACGGCAGGCGTGCTGATCGACGACGCGGCGGTCACCCCGAAATACCTTCAGGGTTTCGCCCCCGCGCGCGAATTGCCGATCATCTGGCGGATTGCCCGTGGCTCGTTCTTTAACAAGCTGGTGATCTTGCTGCCGGTGGCGATGCTGCTGTCGAATTTTGCCCCCTGGCTGATCACGCCCCTGTTGATGCTGGGCGGGTCTTACCTGTGTTTCGAAGGGGCCGAGAAAATCTTCCACGCGCTGTTCCCCCACGCGGACAAACATGTGGAACAGGATATGGATATCAAAGACCCCAGCCACCTGGAACAACAGAAGGTCGCAGGCGCCATCAAGACCGATTTCATTCTCTCGGCCGAGATCATGACCATCGCCCTGTCCGCTGTCCCCCAGGGCAACATCTGGATGGAGGCCGCCACGCTGGCCGTCGTCGGAATCGGGGTCACGATCGCCGTCTACGGCTCGGTGGCGCTGATCGTCAAAATGGATGACGTCGGGCTGTTCATGGCGAAAAACGCCCGCACCGGACTGGCGCGCGGCCTGGGCCGGGGGCTGGTCAAAGGCATGCCGCTTCTGATGAAACTGCTTTCTGTCGTGGGCACGGCGGCGATGCTGTGGGTGGGCGGCTCGATCGTCATCCACGGGCTGCACGATCTGGGTCTGCACCACCCCTACGAGGACATCCACCACCTGGCCCAGATCGCCGCAGATGGGGTGTCCCAGCCCCTGATGGGCTTTGCCAAATGGGCCGTGACCGCCCTGTGCGATGGCATTCTGGGCCTGCTTTACGGCCTCTTGCTGATCCCCGTGGCCACCCGCATCGTCTCGCCATTGATCGGTGCGTTTACCGGCTCCAAAGCCAGCTAAGCCTTTCTTTGCTCTGGACAATACTCCGGGGGTGAAGGGCCGCAATCGTGATTGTGGCCCGAGGGGGCTGGCCCCCTCATTTGCCAGTTGAGGCTGCCCCCCCCATTTGTCCTGCGGGGGCCGCCCCCAGCTTTATTTACACCGGGTAACGGCCCGCCTCATGGCCGCATAGAGCCCCCGTCCTTCCCCCGCACATGCCCCTCGTCTCTTTCAACGAAAAACACCGCGCTTTTCAGCGCGGTGTTTTCTTTCGCCTTACGGTCAGCGCCTTACTTGAGCAGCGCCTTGGCTTTCTCGGCCACGGCCTGGGCGGTGATGCCGAACTTTTCGTACAGCACATTGGCCGGAGCCGACGCCCCAAACGAGGACATGCCCACGAACCCGGCCTTTGCTTCGCGGCCGCGCTCGCCCAGCAGCCATTTGTCCCAGCCCTGACGCACACCGGCCTCAACCGCCACACGCACGGGGCCGGCGGGCAGAACGCGCTTGCGATAGGCCTCGTCCTGCGCCTCGAACAGCTCCATGCAGGGCATGGACACAACGCGCGTGCCGATCCCTTCGGCTTGCAGAATGTCGCGGGCTTTCAGTGCGATTTCCACCTCGGATCCGGTGGCGATCAGGATCGCCTGACGCTTGCCCTCGGCCTCGGCCAGAACATAGGCGCCCTGGGCGACCAGGTTCTTCTGCGTGTGTTTGACACGCACGGTGGGCAGGCCTTGACGGGTCAGCGACAGCACCGAGGGCGTCTCTTTCGAGGTCAGCGCGATTTCCCAGGACTCGGCGGTTTCCACGGTGTCGCAGGGGCGGAACACATAGGTGTTCGGCGTGGCGCGGCTGATGGCGACATGTTCCACCGGCTGGTGGGTGGGGCCGTCCTCGCCCAGGCCGATGCTGTCATGGGTCATCACAAACACCGACGGAATCCGCATCAGCGCGGCCAGGCGCATGGCGGGGCGGGCATAATCGGTAAACGCCATGAACGTGCCGCCATATGGGCGCATCCCGCCATGCAGCGCCATGCCGTTCATCGCGGCGGCCATGCCGTGTTCGCGGATGCCCCAGTGGATGTAGCGGCCCTTGCGGTTGTCCAGATCGAAGATGCCCAGATCGCCGGTTTTCGTATTGTTCGAGCCCGTCAGGTCGGCCGAGCCGCCCACGGTTTCGGGCATGATCGGGTTGACGACCTCCAGCACGATCTCGCTGGATTTGCGGGTGGCGTATTTGGGCTGTTCCTCGGCGATCTGGCGTTTCAGAGCGCGAATGGCACCGGGCAGTTTCTTGGGGGCGTCCAGCGCGTACATGCGGCTGAATTCGGCCTGTTTACGCTCTGAGATCGAGGCCAGGCGGTCCTCCCATTCGGCACGATCCGCCGCGCCGCGCGATCCGATGGCTTCCCAAGAGGATTTGATGTCGGCGGGCACTTCGAACGGGCCCGAGGCCCAGCCGTAGGCTTCCTTGGTGTCGGCGATCAGCTGCGGGTCGGTCAGCGCGCCATGCCCCTTCGAGGTATCCTGCGCCGCCGAGCCCAGGGCGATATGCGTCTTGCACGCGATCATCGAGGGCTTGCCCGTCGATTTGGCCTTGGCGATGGCGGCGTCGATGGCCTCGGGGTCGTGGCCGTCGATTTCCTGCACATGCCAGCCCGACGCCTTGAAACGCTGCACCTGATCGGTGCGGTCGGCCAGATCCACGGTGCCGTCGATGGTGATGTTATTGTCGTCCCACAGCACGATCAGCTTGCTCAGCTGGTGACGTCCGGCCAGGCCGATGGCCTCTTGGCTGACGCCCTCCATCAGGCAGCCGTCGCCGGCGATCACATAGGTGTAGTGATCCACGATCTTCTTACCGAAGCGGGCGCGCTGGATTTCCTCGGCCATGGCAAAGCCCACAGCGTTCGAGATCCCCTGACCCAGCGGGCCGGTGGTGGTCTCGATCCCTTCGGCGTGGCCGTATTCGGGATGCCCGGCGGTCTTTGCGCCCCACTGACGGAAATTGCGCAGCTCATCCAGGGTGATGTCTTGATAGCCGGTCAGATACAGCAGCGAATACAGCAGCATCGAGCCATGCCCCGCCGACAGGATGAAACGGTCCCGATCCGGCCAGCGCGGGGCCGAGGCATCGAATTTCAGGTGTTTCTCGAACAGGACGGTGGCAACGTCCGCCATGCCCATCGGCATTCCCGAGTGGCCGGAATTTGCAGCATGGATGGCATCCAGGGTCAGCGCGCGGATGGCGGCGGCTTTGAACCAGTGGTCGGGGTTGGTATTACGCAGTGCAGTGATATCCACGGCGATATTCCTTTGATCGAGGTATGTGAGCTTAGACGCTCAATACCAGCCCGTGGCCAGAGTGCAAGACTGCCGTCTAAACCATAAGGCCGGAAGGGGGCGCATTTTGGGGTCTGTTTGGGTAAACTTGGCGCAAAGCACGGCCAATTTGATTCGCGCAGGCCAATTTCGCGCGCGGGTCCGGGGTCTCAGAAAAACTGAAGGTTGAGGGTTATGAGCGACATCAGCGCATTGGAAGGCCGGATAACAGCGGCACTGGATCGCATCGCAAAAGGGCTGGATGGGTTGCCGACGGCCGATGACGGCGCGGCCGAGGCAGAGGCTGCGGCTCAGGCTCAGGCTGTGGCCGAGACGGAAATCGCCGGGCTGAAACAGGCCCTTGAGGAAGAGCGCACGGTGACCTCTCAGCTAGAGGAGCGGGTCAAGGCGATCAAAGACAAGCTGGACGCGCGGATGCAAGAGATGCAGGGCGCGCTGGCCGAGGCACAGGGCTCGGTTACGGCGATGGACACTGAATTGCAGCAGCTGCGCGAGGTGAACGAGGCCCTGCGTGCCAGCAATATCGCGCTGCGCGATGCCAATGCCGCCGGTCTGGCCGATCCCGAACTGATCAACGCAGCCCTGCTGGCCGAGCTGGACGCCCTGCGCGCCGGGCGTGCCACCGATGCGGCTGAAATGGGCGCGGTGCTGACGCAGCTGGACGCGCTTTTGGGCGATGGCCCTGCTGATGATGCGGCGGTTGATACGCCTGTCGCCGATGCCCCAACCCCAGATGCCCCAGCCGAACAAAAAGGAGAGGCCTGATGCCCGAAGTGGAAATCAAGATCGGCGGACGGGGGTTTGACGTCTCTTGCCAGCCCGGAGAAGAGGATTACCTGCACGCCGCCGCCAAGATGCTGGATGACGAGGCCCAGGCCCTGGCCGCTCAGATCGGGCGTCTGCCCGAGCCCCGGATGCTGTTGATGGCCGGCCTGATGCTGGCCGACCGCACCGCAGGTTTGCAGGATCGCCTGAACGACATGACCGCCCAGCTGGACGAATTGCAGACCGAACTGGAGCAGCTGAAAAACGCCCCCGCGCCCGAACCGCAGCGCATCGAGGTGCCCGTCGTACCTGAAAGCGTGATGGAAACCCTGGCCGAGGTTGCCGCCCGCGCCGAAGCGCTGGCCGCGCAGGTGGATGAAGCCGCGGATGTGACAGCAGGCACCTAAGCCTATCTGTATAAACGTAAAAAGGCGCGTACCGCAGGGGCCGCGCCTTTTGTGTCTATACGCCGGATTTACGCGTTCGCTTCGCGGATCTTGTCGGCGGCTTCTTTGTTATAGCCCACTCCGTTTTCGTCAAACAGCGTGTCCAGCTCGCCGGATAGGGTCATTTCAGTGATGATGTCGCAGCCGCCCACGAATTCGCCCTTCACATAGAGCTGCGGAATGGTCGGCCAGTCCGAATAATCCTTGATACCCTGGCGGATTTCCTCGTCCGCCAGCACGTTCACATCGGCATAGTCCACACCCATGTAGTTCAGCACTCCGGCCACGCGGCTGGAGAACCCACATTGCGGCATGTCCTTGGTGCCCTTCATATACAGCACCACGTCATTGGCTTTGACGGTTTCGTCGATACGGGTGTTTGCGTCAGTCATTTACGTTTCCTTTTAGGCCCTTAGGGTGCGTTCTTAATGTTATTCCGGAGCGCGGGTGGTCAGCGCCAGCGCGTGCAATTCGCCGTCAGGGCCGTCCATCTTGCCCTTCAGCGCGGCGTAAACCGCGCGTTGCTGCTGCACCCGGTTTTTCCCACGAAAGCTCTCGTCCACGACCATGGCGGACATGTGGCGGCCATCGCTGCCCTCGACCGCGATCTGGGCGTTGGGGAAGCTTTCGCGAAGGATTTCTTCGAGTTCCTGGGCGTGAACGGGCATTGATGTCTCCGGCTGAGTTCTGTCTTGGGGTGAATCTAGGGCGCGGGGCAGGGCTGTGCAAGTCGTCTGACCCCGGTTCGGCCTGCGCGCCAGAAAAAAGGGCCGCAGCAGGAAGATTTGCGCGGCCCTTGGAATGTCAGATGGTCAGGGGTTAACCGACGGCGGCTTCGAAGCTGCCACGATACAGCGCGGCCAGCTCGGACAGGGGGGCCTCGGCGGTGCCGAATTTCACCGTATCGCCGGTGAATTTGCCCACGGTCGCAATCGGAACGCCCGCAGTGGCGGCGGCGGTCATCAGCGCCTCGGCCTGATCGAAGTTGCAGGCGATCAGGTAACGCGCCTGATCCTCGCCGAACAGCTGGGCCATGTCGGCCTCGTCGATCTGTACGCCAACGCCGCCGGCCTCGGCCATTTCAAAGGCGGTGACGGCCAGGCCGCCATCGCTGAGATCCGAGCACGCCCGGATCAGCGCGTGGTTGGCGCGGATGAAGTCGCCGTGGCGCTTTTCAGCGTCCAGGTCCACGGCGGGGGCGTCGCCTTCTTCGCGGTTGAACACCTCGGCCAGCAGGGCGGATTGGCCCAGATGACCGGCGGTTTCACCAACCAGCAGGGCCACATGCCCATCGCGCGCGGTGCCGATGATGGCTTTTTCAGGCGAGTCGATCAGGCCAACGGCACAGATGGTGGGCGTGGGCAGGATGCCCTGACCGTCGGTTTCGTTATACAAAGACACGTTGCCCGACACGATTGGTACGTCCAGCGCGGCGACGGCCTGGCCGATCCCCTGAATGGCCCCGACGAACTGGCCCATGATCTCGGGTTTTTCGGGGTTGCCGAAGTTCAGGTTGTCGGTGGTGGCCAGCGGGGTGGCACCGACGGCGGTCAGGTTGCGGTAGACCTCGGCCACGGCCTGTTTGCCGCCCTCAACCGGGTTGGCCTTGACATAGCGGGGGGTCACGTCGCTGCTGAATGCGACGGATTTGTCGGTGCCGTGAATGCGCACGATGCCCGCGCCCAGACCGGGGGCCTGAACGGTGTCGGCCATCACCATGGTGTCATATTGTTCATAGACCCACTGTTTGGCGCCGTAGTTGGGGCTGCCGATCAGGGCCTTCAGACCGTCGATAGGATCGACCGCGGGCACATCCGCCAGCGGGTCAGCGGCGGGGGTGGCGACCCAGGGGCGGTCATATTCAGGGGCCGAGGAGCTGAGTTTCGACAGCGGTAGGTCGGCCTTCACGTCATTGCCATGCAGGATCAGGAAACGGTCCTCGGCGATGGTTTCCCCGACGATGGCGAAATCCAGATCCCATTTTTCGAACACGGCGCGGGCCTCGGCCTCCAGCTCGGGTTTCAGGACCATCAACATGCGTTCCTGGGATTCCGACAGCATCATTTCATAGGCGGTCATGTTCGCCTCGCGCTGGGGCACGTCGTTAAGCTGTAGCTTGACCCCCAGCTGCCCCTTGTCGCCCATTTCCACGGCTGAACATGTCAGGCCCGCCGCGCCCATATCCTGAATCGAGATCACCGCGCCGGTCTGCATTAGCTCCAGCGTGGCCTCCATCAGGCGTTTTTCGGTGAAGGGATCGCCCACCTGAACGGTGGGGCGTTTTTCCTCGATGGTTTCATCGAATTCGGCGCTGGCCATGGTGGCCCCGCCGACGCCATCGCGGCCGGTCTTGGCCCCCAGATAGACGACAGGCATTCCGATGCCTGAGGCGGCCGAGTAGAAAATCTTGTCCGCATCGGCCAGACCGGCGGCAAAGGCGTTCACCAGGCAGTTGCCGTTATAGGCGGGGTGGAACCGGACCTCGCCGCCCACGGTGGGCACGCCGAAACAGTTGCCATAGCCGCCGATGCCTTCGACCACGCCATGCACCAGCTGTTTGGTTTTCGGATGATCCACCTGACCGAAGGACAGCGAGTTCATCGCCGCAATCGGGCGCGCGCCCATGGTGAACACGTCGCGCAGGATGCCGCCCACGCCGGTGGCCGCGCCCTGGTAGGGCTCGATGTAGGAGGGGTGGTTGTGGCTTTCCATCTTGAAGACGATCGCCTGCCCGTCACCGATATCCACCACGCCCGCGTTTTCACCGGGGCCGCAGATGACCTGAGGCCCTTCCGTCGGCAGGGTGCGCAGCCATTTCTTGGAGGACTTGTAAGAGCAATGCTCGTTCCACATCGCGCTGAAGATGCCCAGCTCGGTAAAGGTGGGTTCGCGCCCGATGATTTCCAGAATGCGCTCGTATTCGTCGGGCTTCAGGCCGTGGGCTTCGATCAGGTCAGGCGTGATGGCAGGGTCTTGCATGTCTCTCTCCGCAGGCGCGATGTTTGGGCGTTCTTTAGGCCATCCGAGGGCAGGGGAAAAGAGGCAAGCCAACATGTTTATAGCGTGGGGCTGATGCAATGGGCGTTTTGCGGGCCAAGTCAGGGGCGCTCAGGGGGGGCGCTCAGGTTAGGCAGAGCGGGGCCGGCGCTGCCATGGCCCCTGGCAGGGCAGGCGCGCAAATCCGATTCGGCCCGCGCTGTCTGGCACCGGCAAAAAAAAAGGCCGAGCACTAAGCTCGGCCGAAGTCCAACAGGGAGGTATGAAGATGATGCGAGAAAAGTCAGCATCACCGTCGGATGCTCAAATAGGCATCGAAAATGAATCGATCAAGCGTCTTGGCACCCCTATCGCAGCAAGCCCGCTATGCGCTGTGCGCATAGCTTAGTTAACTTGTTCGCTAAGCGCCTGATCTTTCATCTGTTTACGGTAGTGAATGATCTCATCCTGCACAAAGTCACGGAAGGCGGAAATACGCTTGGAATGCCGCAGCTCTTCGGGATAGGCCAGAAACACCGGCACCTCGACGGATTGCACATCGGGCAGAACCCGCACCAGATTCGGGAAATCCTGCAACAGATAGTCCGGCAGAACTCCGATCCCCAGATGGTGATCCACAGCCTGCAACACGCCGAAATAGTTGTTCACCGTCAAAGTCGAATGGATGTCATAGGTCAGCAGATGCTGCACCAGATTGGCCCCCGCACCCACCTGAGCCGAGCTGGGACTTTGGCAGATCAGGCGGTGATCGCTGATTTCCTCGATGGTTTCGGGGGTGCCGTGGCGTTCCAGATACTCGCGCGAGGCATACAGCAGCATCCGCACCGACATCAGCCGCTTGCGGATCAGATCGGCCTGGCTGGGCTCTTTCATTCGGATGGCGACGTCGGCCTCGCGCATGGGAAGATCCAGAACGCGCTCTTCCAGCATCAGGTCGATTTTCAGATCGGGGTATTTTTCATAAAGGGCGGGCAGGCGCGGCGCCAGCCAGAGCGAGCCAAACCCGGTGGTCGTGGTCACGCGCAATTCGCCGAACACCTCTTCTTCGCTATCGCGAATCCGGGCGGCGGCGGCGTCCAGCCGTTTTGTCATCGCGCGGGTGGCGTCAAACAGCAATTCGCCCTGTTCGGTTAGAATCAGTCCGCGGGCGTGGCGGTGAAACAGGGTGGTGTTCAGGCTCTCTTCGAGCGCGCGGACCTGCCGGCTTACCGCAGATTGTGACAGATGCAGCGTATCACCCGCATGAGTCAGGCTGCCAGCATCGGCAACCGCGTGGAAGATTCTTAGTTTATCCCAGTCCATCTCGGTAACTTTCGATTTGAAACGCCCGCATACACGAAACACTATAGTCGTACAGGGCATAGCATCCCTTAACGTAAGGGGAAGTCAAATTTTTCTCTTGGTAGGTCAGTTTTTGTGACCTAAACTTGCCCTATAGTTAAGCACATCATCCAGCGAGGGGAGGCGCCCGATGACCAGCCAGAAAGTATCGCTAAACGATCGTTTCGATCTGACAAAATCACCCGTTCTTTTGAACGGAACTCAGGCTTTGGTCCGTCTGATGCTGATGCAAAAAGAGCGCGACCGCCTGGCCGGGCTGAACACGGCCGGCTATGTGACGGGCTATCGCGGCTCGCCCTTGGGGGCGGTGGATTTGCAGATGCGCCGCGCCGAAAAGCAGCTGACCCAGGCCGATATTCACTTCGAGGAAGGGCTGAATGAGGATCTGGCCGCCACCGCCCTGTGGGGCGCGCAGCAGGCCGAACTGCGCGGCGAGGGGCGCTATGACGGGGTTTTCGGGCTGTGGTATGGCAAGGGTCCGGGGGTGGACCGTTCGGGCGATGTGATGCGCCATGCGAATATGGCGGGTAGCTCGAAATTCGGTGGGGTGCTGATGGCGATGGGCGATGACCACACCGGCGAATCCTCGACCGTGCTGCACCAGAGCGAATGGGCGATGGTGGATGCCTATATGCCCGTGGTCAGTCCGGCCGGGGTGCAGGAAATTCTGGATTACGGGATTTACGGCTATGCTCTGTCGCGGTTTTCGGGCCTCTGGGTGGGGCTGAAGACGATGAAGGACACGGTCGAGGCCACCGCCGTCGTGGATGGCCGCCCCGACCGGATGACCCTGATCATGCCCGAGCTGGACCTGCCCCCTGGCGGGCTGAACATCCGATTGGGGGACACTCCGGTCGAGCAAGAAGCCCGGATGATTGACCACAAACGCTTTGCCGCCGAGGCCTTTGCCAATGCCAACAAGATCGACAAACGGGTCTGGGGCAAACCGGGGGCCAAGATCGGCTTTGTCGCGGCGGGGAAAAACTGGTTGGACCTGACGCACGCGCTGTCCTTGCTCAACATCAACGAATCCGAGGCCGAGCGGCTGGGGATTTCGACCTACAAGATCGGTCAGACCTGGCCCTTGGATATGCGCGGCTTTAGCGACTGGGCCGAGGGGCTGGACCTGATCGTTGTGGTCGAGGAAAAGCGCAAGCTGATCGAGGTGCAGATCAAGGAGGCCATCTTCGACGACCGCCGCGGCCGCCGGGTGTACGGGTGGCACAAGGGCGGGGGCGCGGGCTCGATGCACGGGGAAGAGCTGTTCCCGACGCGCGGGGCGCTGGACCCGATCTG
>PAPN01000037.1 GCA_002708925.1 Paracoccaceae bacterium | reverse complement strand
TCGCCCTCGGCGGCGGCGGCAGCCACATCCTGAGCGGTCTGGAAATCCAGCCCCAGCAGCGCCGCCATCGCGCCCACGCCCACCGGCACGGCCTCTTGCATGGCGCGGCCACGGGTGCGCAGCAGACGGGCGGCATCCGAGATGCTCAGCGCGCCAGCCGCCGCCAGCGCGGAATATTCCCCCAACGAGTGCCCCGCCACATGACTGGCCTTCTGAGCCAGCACCAGCCCCTCGGATTCCAGCGCCCGCAGCGCCGCCAGCGAGGTCGCCATCAGCGCAGGCTGAGCGTTTTGCGTCAGGGTCAGCTGGTCCTGCTCGCCCTCCCAGATCAGCGTGCTCAGGCTTTCACCCAGCGCCTCGTCCACTTCTTCGAAGACGGCCTTTGCCGCAGGATAGGCATCGGCCAGGGCCTTGCCCATACCGATGGTCTGTGCCCCCTGACCAGGGAAAACGAAAGCAGTGGTCATGGTTATCCTCGTCCCATTATGCGTGTTTGCCGAATTGGCGTAGCCGGTGTAGCCGCCTCTTAGGTTGACCACAAGTAAAACAGCCATCTGCTTGTCCTTGCAGAGCCCTTGTGCACTCATGCAGGTAGAGCGCGCGCCCATCTGCGGCTATTTTTGGCCAAACGACGTTCGAGGACAGACATGACATTGCATAACACCGTTCAAAGCTATGGGCCGGTGGCGCGGGGCCTGCATTGGCTGACCGCGGCCCTGATCCTGGCCATGATCCCGCTGGGATTTATCGCGGAAAACCTGGCCCACGCGATCAACGCGCCCGGCGCCACCCCCGCGCCCGAGGATTTCACCCAGGTCAAGCTTTTATTTTCCATACATAAAACTCTGGGCGTTGTGACGTTTTTTGTGGCCTTGCTACGCATTTTATGGGCATTCTCCCAGCCGCGCCCGGCCCCGCTGCACCCAGAGCGCCGGCTTGAGACCTTGCTGGGCGAGCTGGTGCATTTTGCCCTGTACGGCGCTATTGTGATCGTGCCGCTGTCGGGCTGGGTGCACCATGCGGCCACCACGGGGTTCGCGCCGATCTGGGGCATCGGACAGTCCCTGCCCTTCGTGCCGAAATCCGAAAGCGTGGCGCTGTTTTTCTCGGGGGTGCACGAGATTTCGGCCAAAGTGCTGATCGGCGCGCTGCTGCTGCATATTGCCGGCGCGGTGAAACATCAGATCATCGACCGGGATCTGACGCTTGCCCGGATGACAAAAGGCGTGGCCAGCGCCCTGCCCGATGCCAAATCTCATGTGCCGGCACTGCCGGTTCTGGGGGCGGTCGCCATCTGGGGCGCGGTCGCTTTGGGCGCTTGGGGAGCGAGCGGCATTCAGCCCCGCCAGGACAGCCCAGCACAAGCCAGCCAGACTCCGGCCGCCGCGCCCCTACAGACCGCCGCCAGCGACTGGCATGTGCGTCAGGGCAGCCTGAATATTTCGGTTCAGCAGATGGGCAGCACGGTGACCGGGGCCTTCAGCGACTGGACCGCCGCCATCACCTTTGACCCAAAGGCCGACGGCCCGATCAAAGGCCAGGTAAGCGTGGCCGTCGCGATTGCCTCGCTTCGGCTGGGGACGGTGACACAGCAGGCCATGGGGCCGGATTACTTCGATGCGCAGGGCTTCCCGACGGCCCGGTTTGAGGCCGACATCGTGGCGGCGGATCAGGGCTATGTCGCCGACGGGACGCTGACGATCAAGGGCCATTCCGTGCCGCTGTCCCTGCCCTTCGATCTGACGCTGGAGGCCGACACCGCAACCGCCCAAGGCAGCACGCAGACCGACCGGCGCGATTTCCAGATCGGCACGGGCATGACGGATGAGGGCTCTTTGGCGTTCGGCGTCGGCATCAGCTTTGATCTGACCGCGACCCGGACAGCCCCCTAATTGCGCACGAAAAAGCCGCCGGCAGAATGACCGGCGGCTTCGGCGCTCTTGCAGGGCGCGTTTATTCGGCTTTCATCGCCTCAATCGAGATCATCAGCTGCACTTCGTCGCTGACATAGGGGGCGAATTTGCCCAGATCGAACTCCGAACGCACCACGGTGGTGGTGGCATCGAAACCGGCCCAGGGTTTCCCGGCCATCGGATGATCGCCCATCTGGTTCAGCTTGGCATCCAGAACAACCGATTTGGTGATCCCGTTCATCGTCAGATCGCCGGTGATCAGCGCGGTGCTCTCGCCGGTAACCTCGATCCCGGTCGAGGCAAAGGTCACATCGGGGTTAGCCTCTGCATCAAAGAAATCGGGCGACATGAAGTGGCCCAGACGCTTTTCCCAGCCGGTCAGCATGGATTTGACCGGGAAGGACACGGTCACGGACGAGGCGGCGGGGTTTTCCTGATCGAACATGATCTCGCCTTCGAAACCCGAATACATCCCGTAGGTGGTCGAGTAGCCCAGGTGGTTATAGGAATAGATGATCTGGCTGTGGCTGGAATCCAGCACGTATTTTTCAGCGTCTGCCGCAGCAATATTCGCACTGAAAAGCGCAGCAGCCAGAGCGGCGGTGAGGGCGGTGGTTTTCATCAAGGCTCTCCTTGTTGGGCCGTTGGTCGGATAGCCTAGGATCGCCCAAGCCGCCGCGACGCGGCAATCCCGCACAGATTCACACCCGTTGTGAGCAGAAGAACAGAAAGCCCCGCGGCAAGCCCCCGTTCAGACCGCCCGCGCCAGCCGCAAACTGGTGAATTTTTCCGCAATCTGCGCCTCGATCTGATGGCCGACAACCACGCGCAAAATATCCTGCCCCCCCGCCAGACGGGCCTGAAGAACCCCCTGATTCAGGCTGATATCCTCAAGATCGTCAAAGCAATAGTGCCCGGCCACCCGCGCGATCCCGTCAGGGCCGCGGTACAGATGGCTCAGCCGCCCGTTCGAAAAATCGAGCTGGAATTCCTCATCATACCGCCCTGCGCGCCCCGCGCCCCACAGGCCCAGAGCGATCCCCATGAACAGCACGGATATGACCAGACGCACCAGCATTTCGGATCCGTCCTCGAACGCGCCCGGCACCAGCCACAGCCCAGCCGCCGCCATGCCCAGAACCACGCCAAAAAACCGCATCGTCGCCCGCGTGACATCGTGACCGGGCGAAACCGGAACCGCGGAACGGATCAAAGCGGCCCGCACGATGGGCGGATGGGCGGTTTTCGTCATGTCTTTCCCCCGCATCTGTTCCCCCTGCCGGATGGCCAAATCTGTGTACTTTGATTAAAAATTGAAACTGCCGCCCCAAAACGGCAGGAATGGGGCGGGTTTGGGGGAAATTCCCGCCGATTTCGCAGCGATTCCGACACGGGGGATTGCAGCCTTGCGCCAGGGGCGAAACCGTCGTATACGCGCAGCTCCTTTCGCAGTTTTACATGAACCGCGCAGTCTCTCGTGGAGGGTCGCGAAAGGATCAGCCCTCCTATGAAATGCGCCTGAAAATGAACAGGAGTAAACATGCCGCTTTACGAGCATGTCTTCATCTCGCGCCAGGATCTGTCCAACGCGCAAGCTGAAAGCCTCATCGAACATTTCGGTACCGTTCTGGCTGATAACGGCGGCAAAGTCGTCAACAGCGAGTACTGGGGTGTCAAGACGATGGCCTACAAGATCAACAAGAACCGCAAAGGCCACTATGCCCTGCTGAAAACCGACGCCCCCGTCGATGCCGTGCAGGAAATGGAACGCCTGATGCGCCTGCATGATGACGTGATGCGCGTGCTGACCCTGAAGGTCGACGCCCACGAAGATGGCCCCTCGGTCCAGATGCAGAAACGTGACGAACGCGACAACCGTCGTGAACGTCGTTCGTGATCAGCTTGAGGAAAGGACGATAAGTCATGGCTGCTAAACCGTTTTTCCGCCGTCGCAAGGTCTGCCCCTTCTCGGGCGACAACGCGCCGAAGATCGACTACAAAGACACCAAACTGCTGCAACGCTACATCTCTGAGCGCGGCAAAATCGTGCCCTCGCGCATCACCGCAGTGTCCGCCAAGAAACAGCGTGAACTGGCCCGTGCCATCAAACGCGCCCGTTTCCTGGCCCTGCTGCCCTACGCCGTGAAGTAAGGAGAAAGCACAATGCAAGTTATCCTTCTGGAACGTGTGGCCAAACTGGGCCAGATGGGCGATGTCGTCGATGTCAAACCCGGCTACGCCCGCAACTTCCTGCTGCCGCAGGGCAAGGCTCTGACCGCGTCGGACGCCAATGTTGCATCGTTTGAAGCGCAGAAAGCTCAGCTGGAAGCGCGCAACCTGGAAACCAAGAAAGAAGCCGAAGATCTGGCCGAAAAGCTGGGTGGTCAGCAGTTCGTCGTGATTCGCTCGGCGTCGGATGGTGGCAACCTGTACGGCTCGGTGACCAACCGTGACGTGGCAGAGGCCGCAACCGCCGAAGGCTTCACCGTGGACCGCAAACAGATCGTGATCGAACTGCCGATCAAGACCCTGGGCGTACACGCCATTGCCGTTGTCCTGCACCCCGAGGTTTCGACCACCGTCGAAGTCAACGTGGCGCGCTCGGAAGAAGAAGCCGAGCTTCAGGCCGAAGGCAAGTCGATCCAGGAACTGGCAGCCGAGGCAGAGGCCGCGGCCGAGTTCGAAATCTCGGAACTGTTCGACGATATCGGCAGCGCCGCATCGGACGACGACGATCTGGCCCCCGAGGCCCCCGAAGCCGAAGAAGCGGCCTCGGACGACGAAGTGTAATTCAGTTCCCACCGGAACCGAAGCCAACCGCGCGAGTTTGCCTCGCGCGGTTTTTCTTTTGTGGTTGCGATCCCTGCTCAGATTATGTTGACTGTGCGTAATGATACGCTGCCACGTACCCAACACCTGCCCCGGCCGCCGGGGCCTTAGGTTTGTGCCTCCTGCCGAAGGGGCAAGCCATTCAGGGCTTTTATTAACCATTTGTTTGCCTATCTAATTCAAAGATTAATGCATGTTTGTGAGAAGAGACCTCTGAATGCGCGCAATTGACCTGACAGGAATGCCGCCCGGCCAAGTGGACTGTGTCACCTTGCTGGACGAGATGTGCGAATCTCTTGGGTTCGATTACGGCTCGTATGCGACCATCTGTTCGGTAACCGGGGATATTCTGGGCTACGCCACCTATCCCGAAGCCTGGAAAGAGCATTACATCAAGCGCGGTTTTCACCGGATCGACCCCACGCTGACCGAATCCGCCCAATGTATCGCGCCGGTCGAATGGTCTCGCTTCGATAAGAATTCGCGTTTTCACACCGTGTTTTCCGAGGCCAAGGCCTTTGGCATCACCCCTCAGGGGCTGACGATCCCGGTGCGCGGGCCCTATGGCGATTATGGCCTGCTCAGCGTCACCCGTGATTGTAGCTCCGGCGAATGGGCCGATCTGGTGCGCAAAACCACCGGCGATCTGCAACTGGCCGCCGTGCGGATGCACGATCAGGTGCTGCATTCCACGCAATTGCATCAGACGCTCTCGCGGCCGGCCCTGTCCACGCGCGAGGTGGAGATCCTGCAATGGATTGCCTCGGGCAAATCGCAGCAGGATGTGGGCGATATTCTGTCGATTTCCCATCGCACGGTCGAGGTGCACCTACGCTCTTCGCGCGAGAAGCTGGGCGCCCTGACAACCGCCCAAGCCATTGGTCGCGCTATCGGATTTCGCCTGATCCACCCCGGCTAGCACCGTACTACGGGAAACCCCCAATGGAGTCCCCCGGTCAGCGCGTTAGTGTTTCCTTGCACTAACCATCCCAAGGGGAAGCTCATGATCATCGTGATCGACGCGCTGAACAGGCACCTGTTTAAGGATATGCTAAGCGACATGCACGCGCTCAGGCAGCAGGTTCTGGGGCCGCAATCCGGCACCGCTGAAACCGTCGATACGTTTGACCAGCTGAACCCGGCCTATGTTGTCCACCTTGGCCCGAAGGGGCAGATCACCGGCAGCCTGCGACTGTTGCAGACCACGGGGCCGCATATGCTGTCGGATTCGCTAAGCGAAATCCTGGCAGGCGAGGCCCCTTTGCGCAGCGCCCGCCTATGGGAGGCCTCTCAGGTCTTTGTCGATCTGAATGCGCCCGAGGCAGCCCGGATCACGGCCACGCTGATGACCTCGGCGCTGGAATATGCCCGCCGCGCCGGCGTGCTGGACATGGTGGTGCTGCTGAACCCGCAGATGGATCAGATGCTGTCGCATTTTCAGGACCGCCCCAGCGACTATCTGGGCCTGTCCAACGCGGGGATCGTTGCGGCGCTTATGGATTGCTCGCCCGAGCGGATCGCCGCGCTGCGCAGCAATGCAGACCTACCCGAGCAAAGCTTTGCCAGCTCGGACGAGGCGCTGGCGCTATATGGGCGGGGCCGCACCCGCGCCCTGCCCCGCACAGCCCAGGGCGGCAATCGCGCAGCCCTGCGCAGCTGGTGCGAAGAACAGATTTTGGCCGCTCAGACCCCCGAAGACCGCGCCGCCGCCGAGGCCCTGCGGATTGAGCTGTCCCACCTGATCGACGGCGTGCACGTGCGCCGTTGCAAAGCCTGACCACTCACGGTCCCTTCGCCGCTATCCGCCGAAATTCTCCCCGGTGGGTAGCGGCATCATCCTGATCAGACGCGAATCCGCCACCCCGGCCTGACGATGCACCATCGCCGCGCGGTAGTCCGGATCGCGGATCATCGCCGCGAATGTTTCGGCGCTGGGGTATTGCGCGATAAAGCACAAATCCCACTCTATCTCCTGCGGGCCGATCACCATTTGCTCCATCGCGCCGCGCCAGACGATCCGCCCGCCCAGCCGTTCCAGCACCTTCTGGCTGCCCTTGCCGTAGTCTGCGTAGGCCTGCGCCCCGGTGGCCTGCCGCCCATCCGGATACTCGGCCTGCGCGCGCAGTCTGATCAGGTTCAGCATATGGATCGGTCCGGGCCGGTCATTGGCCTGAAAGGCGTCGAACACCTCTTTGGTGAAGCTGGTATAGCCCATCTGTTTCCTCCCTTGGGTGGCCAAAGGATGGGCATCCGTGCCGCGCAGGTCAACGCTGGCCCGGCGCGACCTGGCGTCGGAAACGCAAAAGGCCACCCCAGGGGGTGGCCTTCGCGGATCGGATCAAAGGGCGACTTATTCGTCGTCCAGCGCCTCGACCGCTTTTTGCAGATCGTCTTTGGAGACCTCTTTGTCAGTCACGCTGGCCTGCTCGACCACGTGATCGACAACTTTGTCTTCGAACAGCGGGGCGCGCAGCTGCTGCTGCATCTGAGCGTTTTGCTGAATGAATTCAAAGAACTGACGTTCCTGACCGGGGTACTGACGCGCCTGGTTCATGATCGCCTGAGTCATCTCGGCATCGGTGACCTCAACCTCGGCTTTCTGGCCGATTTCGGCCAGCAGCAGGCCCAGACGCACGCGGCGTTCGGCCAGGGTGTTGTGCTCGTCGGTGGTCTCGATCTCACCGTGGTTGTGATCGGTCACTTCGGGGTTGTCTTCGTGCCACAGCTGGTGCGCGATCTGTTTGGCTTCGGCTTCGACCAGGCTGGGGGGCAGCTCGAACGAGACTTTGCCGTCCAGCTGGTCCAGCAGGGCGCGTTTCATCACAGCGCGCGAGGCACCCTGGTATTCAGCTTCCAGACGCTCGGCGACCTGAGCCTTCAGCGCGGCCAGATCCTCGGCCCCGAATTTGGTAGCCAGCTCGTCGTTGATCTCGGCGGCGACGGGCTCGTTCACGGCTTTGATGGTGCAGGTGAACACGGCGTCCTTACCGGCCAGGTTTTCCGCGCCGTATTCGGCCGGAAAGGTCACGTTGACCTCGGTTTCTTCGCCTTCCTTGGCGCCGACCAGCTGGTCTTCGAAGCCGGGGATGAACGAGTTCGAGCCCAGCACCAGCGGGTAATCCTCGCCCGAGCCGCCCTCGAAGGCTTCGCCGTCAACCTTGCCGACGAAATCCATCACGACCTGATCGCCGTCTTTGGCCTTGGTGCCCTTGCGGCGTTTTTTCCAGTCGTTGACGCTTTCGGCCAGCGAGCTGATGGCCTCGTCGATGGCGGCGTCATCGGCTTTGACGACCATGCGCTCCAGGGTGATGTCGCTGTAATCGACCGCGGGAATTTCGGGCAGCGCCTCGTAGGTCATGGTGACCTTCACGTCGTCGCCTTCTTTCCAGTTTTCGCCGTCAACCATGTTGACCGCGGGCTGACCTGCGGGGCGGTCGCCGGACTCTTCGAAATGCGCGTTCATGGCGCCGTCGATGGTTTCCTGCATGGCCTCGCCCAGCAGGCGCTGACCGAACTGTTTGCGCAGCAGAGCCATCGGCACCTTGCCCTTGCGGAAGCCCTTCATTTCGTCTTCGGGCTGGGCCTCGGTCAGTTTTTCGGTGACTTTGGCGTCCAGTTCGGCCGCCGACACGGTGATCTCATACCCGCGCTTGAGGCCTTCGTTCAGGGTCTCGGTGACCTGCATGTTGTTTTTCCTTCTCGGTGCAATACACAAGACGCCCCCAAAGAGGCGCCGAAATCTCGCCGTCTTCTAAGGACGAAAAGGCAAGGGTGCAAGCGCGAATCCCCTTTCGGCGGGTTTGAACGCGCCGTTCACGGCCCCGAATGCCAGGCGCGCGGCATAGCCACCTATACCGCGCGCAAGATCTTTGGGTTTGAGGGCTGAAATCAGGCCCAGAACTTCCAGAATGGCTTTTTCGGGGCGGCCGGTTCATTGGCCGCAGGTGCCGGATAGGCCGCCGCGATCATCGCGCCCGCCAGCGTGGTATAGGCGCCGGTCCAGGCGTCCTTGACCTCGGGGGTAAAGGCATCGCCCAGCCCCTTTTCCAGCGTCCGCAGCAGCGAGGCACCGACCTTATCGTAATCCTCGGCCTTGACCCCGTAATCCACGTGTTTCACCGCCAGCTCCTGCGCCACGGGCACGATTTTATCCAGATCGCGCAGCCCATTGACCACAACGCCCAGCGTCGCCATCAGCTTGGAGCCCTGATCCTTCATGTTCGCGCCCTGGAAATAGGGTTTCACCTCGGGGGCGGTTTCAAAAAGATCGGTGTAGAAGATTTCCGCCGCGGCGTCCTTGATCGGCACCACCTTGGCAAAGCTTTCCTGCACCAGCGTGATTGTCTTATCGTCCATCTGTT
Organism: Paracoccaceae bacterium; assembly: GCA_002708925.1. Lineage (GTDB taxonomy): Bacteria > Pseudomonadota > Alphaproteobacteria > Rhodobacterales > Rhodobacteraceae > Thalassobius. Next base: position 44,687 of record PAPN01000037.1, on the reverse strand, counting down.
CAGTCCTTTGTATCGAGTGTTTTTATAAAGTCCTCGGCAAGAGCCTGCCCGCCGCTGGCCCACACCATGAAAGCAACGGCCAGGCCGACCTGCGCGTCGCTAAGCTCCGAATTGCCGCCGCGCGCCGGCATTTCCGTGTAACGGGGGCCGATAAACCCATTGATCGCATGATCGGTCAGCACCGCCATTCCCTGCGCGATCCGTTTATCCCAGGCCTTGGTCGAGGTGATTTTGGGCGCCCCGGTCAGCCTGTCTCCGCCGTGGCAATTCTGGCAGGTCTCTCCCCACAGAATCCTTCCCTGCGCCAGCGCCGGATCGTCCGGCACTGGCAGGCGATCGACGGTGATGAAACCGTCCATCCCTTTGCGTGTGGCGAGCGGCTCTGCCATTGCTGGCAAAGCCGACACCAGGATCAGCGCAAATGCCGACAGCCGCATCATTCCATCGGAATGCGGATGACGACACCGCCCATGACGTCTCCGGCTTCAAAGTCGGTTTTGGGCGAATCCTTGTGATCGTTGTGGCAGGCCCAGCAGGCCTCGGCCACGGCGACATCCGGATAGACGGCGGTGAAATAAGTGGTGCCGCCCAGCTCTTCTTCGCCATAGAAATTTTCACCGGGGTTGGCGGCGATATATTCCAGGCCCTCTTTTTCCATCGCGGTGGTCGGCGCGTTTTGCTTGTTGATCGGCCACAGCGACAGCAGCGAGTAGCTGAATTCGTCGGTTTCCTCGGCCACCATTTCCGCGCCGAAGCGGAACATCTGCGCGGGCAGCACCAGCGCTTTGTCATCGACGAAATGTTCCGAGGCCGTGATCACTTTTTCCTGCACGGCCAGACGGTTAACGATCATACGCGTATAGACCGTCCGGTCCGAGCTCATCACCAGATGCAGCAGATCGGTGACGGTTTCGTATTCCATGCCTTCTGCGTTTGCAGGCACGGCGCTGGTCGCGACGATGCCCCCCAGAATTGCGGCTTTGATTTTTGTGAAGTTAGCACCCATATTGCAGGTCTCCTGTTGGTCTTCGGGTTGCGGGAGTGCGTGGCCAGTTGGTCATTGGTTGGCGCCTTTTTCTGGCTGGACCACGCGTTTTACCGCCCAATCGATGCTCTCGATGTGGCGAATGGGGGTGCCCTGAAAATTCCGGCTTATCAGCTGGTCATCGGCCAATGCGTCGATGGCAAACTCCAGGCTGTGGCAGTCCAGGCAGACCGGCCGGATCATTTTCTCATTCGGGCGAAGAGTGTCGTTCTGATTGTGGTTCGTCGTCACCACGCCGCCGCGTTCGGTTTGCGGCATGTGGCAGGTGGCGCAGGTCACGCCCGCGCCGGGCAGCAAATCGCCTGCCAGCTCGGCCTGCCACAGATCGAAATGCGGGCTGTCCTTGTAGCTTTGACTGTGATCATCAGCGTGACAGGACAGGCAGGCCTCGACCGCGGCGAATTGCAGGTCCTGTTCGTGCGGCTTGTGACAGCTGGCGCAGGTCAGATCCTGGTTGCCGACATCGGGATGCAGGGCAACGCGCGCCTCGGCGGTGCTCATCAAGGGCGCGGGGCTGGGGTCGCTGACAAAGCGTTCGATCGCGCTGACCACCTCGGCGGGCGGTTTTTTCCAGCCCAGGTCTTTCAGCATGGATTTCACCTTGCGCGGCTTGGCCACCTTGGGGTGGCTGCGCATCCCGTGACGGCCCATGGCAAAGGTTCCGGCCTCGGATTTATGGCAGCTGGCGCAGATTTTCTGCGGCGGAGAGGCCACCCAGTTATCGGCGATCTGGTCGGGCGTTTTGGATTTGGGGGCGTGGCAGCTGGCGCAGGTCACATCCGCCGCCGCATGGGCCGAGGCCGCCCAGTGATCGTCAATCGCCGGATCGCGATATTGCTCAGGCGCATCCAAGGCCGCCAGATAGGTGCTGATCTCGGCCTGATGATCGGCCGTTTCCGGCACGCGAACCGAGACCGCGCGCGCAACCGCGCCAGCCGCGTGCAAAGGTGTGTCAGACAGCCAGGGCTGGCCGGAATGCTTGACCAGGTAATCTTCATACAAGGCCTTGTTATCATGGTAATTATGGCACCCCGAGGAGGCACAGGTATCGAACTCCAGCCCCGCGTGGGACGGCCGGTTCACCCGCACATCCTGCTCGCCCTCGGAATGGCAGGCGACGCAGAAATCGCCGGGCAGCGTGACCAGACCGGCCAGAGTCACCTCGGGCTGGTGCTCCAGATGGCAGCTGGTGCAGAACCGCGCGTCGATCTTTTCCCAATAGGCCGCCATGCGCGGGTTCTTGAACTTCTTGATCGGGTGGCTGTCGTTGGCCTCTTTCAGCTCTTCCTTGTGGCAGGTGACGCAGGTTTTGTTGATGTCCTTGCGGATCTTTTTCTGGTCCGAAAAATCATCCGAGGTGTGGCAGGTCTCGCAGGCCATTTCGATCTGGTGGTGGACGCCTGCGGTGTCCCCCGGCAAAAACGCGGTGCGGTCGCCGCCCAGATACAGCCGCGTGGCGACCGCACCGGCGATGGCCAGCGTTCCAATGATCCAGAGGCTCCAGAGAAGTGTCGTGCGCATTATCGGGCCTGCCTAGAACGCATAGGATGCGAGTACGTGGAAAAGGATCAGCACCGGCAGCGGCCAGAGTGCCAGGATATGCAGCCATGTCGGCATTTTGCGAGGCGGTTTGCGGGCCGATCCAATACGCCGGGCACGCAATTCGTGATCGGCCCCCGTGGCCAGCCCCGCAACCGATCCGATCAGGATCGCGCCGATAAAGAAGACCGCCAGCGCCAGGTTCCAGCCGCTGCCCAGATTGAACCCGGTATGGGCAAACAGCCCCGCCAGCGTGGCCAGGCCAATGCCGATATGCACCAGTCTCCAGCCATCGAAACCGCCCAGCCGATCCATGAAACGGAACCGTTTGCGCAGCCCGATGGCAAAGGCCATCAGCGTCAGGCCCAACAGGATGAACCCGCTGTATTGCTTGACAATATTGTCCTGCCACAGCCAGACGCGCAGGCTGTCTGGATCATAAGACGTGGGCAGCGGCACATAGCCCAGCAGGATCGGCAGCAACGCCGCCAGGCCCGCGATCGCAGACAGGGCCAGCACAGGTTTCCACAACGGCATCGGCGCGGGCTGGGCGCCGGCGTCGATCATCTCGGCCAGCAGCGGCACGCAGGTTCCGCACACGGTGCCCGCCCCGGTCTGAGCGCTGATCTCGGCCGGGGTGGCACAGCCCTGGGCCATCGCCCCGCGCACCTGCCCGCAGGTCACGCCGGTGCAGTTGCACAAGGGGGCGCTGTCGGGCATCTCGTCTGCGGCATCGTCGCTGACCGGCCAGATCAGCCCCTGCCTGCGAAACCGGAACAGCATCCACGGATAGACCGTTGCGCCCTGCTGCACCGCATCCTGCACGCGGCTGGCCTGATCCCATTTGCCAACGGCCAGCGCCCCGACGATCCGGCCCCGGTCAATGAAAATCCGACGATAGAGATCGCCTTCGTGCCAGACATGGCTGCGCACGTTGGGCTGCACCTCCAGCTGCTCGATCTCTCCAACCGAGAACACCTCGGCCCCGATCACCTTCAGCTTGGTGGTGGGGGCGGTGCCCTCAAAGACGGCCTCTTGCCCGGCGATGACCTGCGCGGCCACCTGCGCCTGCGCATAGCCCGGCCCGACCAGGCCAAACAGCTGACCGCGATGTTCGGCGCATTCGCCAACCGCATAGATCGACGGATCGCTGGTCTGCATCCGGTCATCCACGGTAATCCCCGCGCCGATATGCAACCGCGCGGCGCGGGCCAGCTGAATATTGGGACGCACGCCGGTGCAAATGATCACCGTATCGCAATCCACCCGCATTCCATCCGACAGCATCAGGCCGGTCACGCGCGTCTCGCCCAGGATTTCCCGAACCGCGACCCCGGTGCGCACGGTGACGCCCAGTTCCTCGATATTCTTGGACAGCTGCGCGCCTGCCACCCGATCCAGCTGCCGCGGCATCAGGTGGGTTTCGTGTTCGATCACCGTGACCTTGCACTGCCGCTGCCGCATCCCGCGCGCGGCCTCCAGCCCCAGCAGGCCGCCCCCGATCACCGCCACATGCCGCGCCGAAAAAGAGCGCGCAATCAGCGCCGAGGCATCGTCAGCCGTGCGAAACGTGTAAACGCCGGGGGTCTCGCGCCCGGCGATCCGGGGCACGAAAGCATCCGATCCGGTCGCCAAAATCAACGTCTGATAGGGCCAGACTGTACCGGCGGCGGTCACCACATGTTTGAAATCCGGGTCGATCCGCACCACGCGCTGACCGTAATGCAACGCATAGGGAAGCTCGGTTTCCTCTTGTTCCAAAAGGGAAATATCAGAAAACTGCACGTCTCCGCCCAGCAGGGGCGTCAACCGAACGCGATTATAGGGCGTCACCACCTCGGTGCTCAGTACCGTGACCGAGCGCCCCTTTTGCACCAGTTCTTGCGCGGCCCGAATTCCCACCGGCCCTGCCCCCACAATCAGAACATCGGCGGCGGGCTGATCCGCCCGGAGAATATCGCTGACACGATCCTGATTCCCGGCCTGCGCCCCAGCCTGCCCCCCAGTCGGGGCGGCCGTGCGGGCATTATCCGGCTGCCGGTTGCTCTGCCGGTCATTCGGGGCGGTCTGAGGTAAAGCTGGCTGTGCTGCACGAGGCTGCGGCATGACGGACACTCATCGCTCTGGGCACACCGATACGGCGCGCGAATAGATCGGTTGAGCGTCATTGCCCCAGCACTTACGTGCACATGAGAACCGGCGTCGTTGCATGGTCTCGTGGGTATAGTTAGCGAACCCGGCCCCGGCACTGTCAACGCGCGCCCGGATTTTTTCTGCAAGCGCACAATCAACTGCTTGCAAATGCATCAATCACGGATTTTTTGGGCACCCGCCGCCGTCAGTTTACGCAATATGGGCATCGCAAACAGACGCATCGCGCGAATTCACGGCAGGAACTTCGCCCCAAGGGTCCATTATTATGCGCTGTCTGTCGTCCGGACGATCCGCGCAGGCACGCCAGCCACAACCGTATTTTCAGGCACATCGCGCGTGACAACCGCATGAGCCGCCACAACCGAGTTCCGCCCAATCGTGACCCCTGCCAGAATCGTCGCCTTCGTCCCGATCCAGACATTTTCACCGATCTCGATCGGCGCCGTATCAAAGCCGGTTTCGCGCGTCAGCTGCCCCGGCGCGATCCGATGGTTCTGATCGCGCAGCACCACATATTCCGCAATCAGACAATCAGCCCCCACCACGATCCGGTCCCGCGCCACGAATACCGCGCCCGCTCCGATATGACAGCGCGGGCCGATCTGAAGCGTTCCGAATTTGGCCAGCAGATCCGAGTTCCGCCCGACACGCACATCGCCCCCCAAAGAGATACGCCCGCCATCGGTGGCCTTCATCTGCACGGCTTTTTGCAGGCGCACCCCCTGCCCCAGCGCCACGCCCGCCCGAACCGTCTGACGCCACGCGCGCAAAGAGAACAGCAATTTCCGAAGCCTGCCCCGCATTCCAATCCTCTCTGCGTCCCGTGAATGGTGCCCTATCCCTACCCGCGCATCGCCCCCACGCCAAGCCCACAACGCCCCCTGACCTGACCCTGGGCCAAAACCGCGGTCCAGCGGTTGGCAGTTCATTAGTGTAAGCCGTGCCCGGTTATGTTCGACGCTGGCAAGCCAAGAGGACAAGCTTTTGCTGACTGACAAGCTGTCCCAAAGCACCAAACCCAAGAGCATACTGTCCGAAACTATCGAACTTTTGAGGGATTTCCTCTCAAGTCATTGGAGTATCTACGAAAATGTATCATTAGAAGTGCGGAAAACCATCCTAAAGACCGCTTTCAAAGCCCCATTGGCGCATGACCACCAAAACGGCCACCGAACTCCGCAAACGTCTGTAATTTTTGAGTTTTTAGCAGGTTTCACATCAAAATGTGAAATGGTGCACCTGGGAGGAAGAACCTAGAACCTGAATTCACCTCTCAGTTGCTTTCTGCATTAGAGGATTGGGCGGAGGTTCTCAAGGGTGAGCCGGAAGTTATCCACAGGTTGGGTGAGATTGCGGCTCGGGAGTGTGAGGCGGAAGAAGCCGAAGCTTCTGACGAACCCTGATCCAGGTCGATTTGCCGGAGCCTGGGTTATGAGGTGGGGCGAGGCGAAACACTCGCCAGATTTGACTGAGGGATTCCAGGCGGCCGCGAGGCAGGATGTCGCCCCTTCCAAGGCGTCGCCTCGGCGGGAGATGTCGCCTTTTGCGCTGAGGCTGACGCGCGAGGAGCGGGATCGGTTGTCCGCCAAGATGTGCTTGGGTCATCCGATTTTCGGCAACAATACAAACTCCTGCGCGAGGACGGATTTATTCCTGTCTCATGGTCGCAACCCGGGGATTTGCCGGATCACATGCAAACCAAGCTGCGCATGATGGAGAACGCGGCCAATGCAAGCTGACAACCGCGCCTGCCTTGAATGGGCCTGCCGTGTTGTCTACGGCATCGACCCCGAGATTGAGATTTATGTTCGCCGTGATGGTGTGGTCGTCTGGGATCATCTGTTCAAGATTACCCCAAACGTCAACACAACCGACGCGTCAATCGCCACGCTTGCCCAGATGATGAAATTGCATTTTGGCGGCACCAGCTTTGCCAAGTTGCGCAATGACCTGATCCGGTCGGGCGTCGGGGAAGAGTTCGCAAATCGCGTTCATGATCATTTGGTTGATGCCTCCGTTGAAGAATGGGGGCGGCTGCGTGAACGCATCCGTTGGTATGACGACGATAACGGCGCACCGATCCTTGCCACAACCACAGCATCGGGAGGTTCCTGATATGGCTCAAGGCGGTAACAAAAATTCAGGGCGTCGTGCTGTGATCGACATGCGCCCGGACAAGCAGGAGATCATCAAAGATATTGTGCTGAACCGTCGTTCGATGGTCGAAATCGCCCGTCGCATCGGCGTCGATTATTCGACCGTGCAGCGGTATCGCGACGACAAGATCACCGAAGAAATGCGCCGCGAGATTATGGCTGAAACCCGTATTCAGGGGATCGAAGCAGACACGGAGATCATCAATCAAGACCGTATGGACGTCGCCATGACCTACGAGTCATTGGCGCGGCGGGTCGAAAAGCTGATCACCAAGGCCGAGGAAAACGAAGACGATGGGTTTGCCCTGGCTGCGATGGACGGGTTGCGCAAAGTGCTGCGCGACATTGCCACTATGCAGGGCAAGCTGGCTCAGAACCTCACCGTGAATGTCACCCTCGCGGAATCCAAGGAATGGGTCACGTTACGCACAATCTTACAGGAGGTTTGCGACGAGGTTCCCGCTGCCCGTGAACCGCTGCTCCGCCGGATGCGCCACCACGTCTTGTCCGTGATCAAGGAATCCGGTGGGCCGCACATATGGTGCAGCGCCCATCTGAAAAAGTGCGGGTTGCCCTGCTATTCACATCAGAGGAAGAAGGCACCGGGAAATCGTCCTTTGCCGAGCTTTTGCGCGATCTTCTCGGAACCCAGTATTGCGCGGCGAGCCAAAACGCGAAGTCCTTCCTCGGCGACTTCAATGTACTAGCCAACCGCGCGTTCGGGAGTATCCTGATATGGCCGGGAACAAGGGCAGTGGACGCCCAAGCACGATCAACACGCATCCTGAGAAGAAGACGATCATCAAGCAGATCGTGCTCGGGGAACACGGTCTGCCCGGTGGTATGTCGAAGGCGCAGGTTGCGAAGCGTGTCGGGATGCACCCGGATTCCGTATCGCGCTACCGCCAGCAGCATATCACCGAGGAAATGGAGCGCGCGATCTTGGCCGAGGCGCGCATCGAGCCACTGGACGAGGCGACGCGCGTTCTCAACGACGAACGGATGGACATTGCGCGGACCTATGAAAGCCTCGCGCGACGTGTCGAAAAGCTGATCACCAAGGCCGAGGAAACCGAGGACGACGGGTTCGCACTCTCCGCGATGGAAGGCCTGCGCAAGGTGCTGCGCGACATTGCCACCATGCAGGGCAAACTCGCGACCAACCTTTCAGTTTCGGTCACGCTCGCGGAATCGCCTGAATGGGTGACGCTCAAATCCATCCTGCAAGCCGTCTGTGCCGAGGTGCCCGCCGCCCGCGAGCCGCTGCTTCGCCACATGCGCCATCATGTTCTCAGCGTCACGAAAGAGGAGCAGGTGCTATGACCCACCGAGATTTCGAAGGCTGGGACGAATACAGCCGCCGCCTTGCCGCCGCCACGGACGCCGGATCGCCTGAATGGGCGCGCCTGCCGCAAAGCCGCGATGTGATGCTTGCGGAAGGCGGTAAGCTCTACTTCACGGGCATTCCCTGCAAGAACGGGCATGTCTCGCCGCGCGACGGCAATCGCAACTGCACCCAATGCAGCGTCGCCAACATGCGCGCCTACTACGAGCGACAGAAGAATGCCGTTTGATGCCCTCCATGACTGGTGCGTGGGCCTCGAACGCGACCTCGATCCCGTCGCACGACTGAGCCATTGGATCGGTCATGCGCCTGATCCGTGGCAGGTTGAGGCGTTCACCACGCAGGCGTCAGAGATCGCCCTGCGCGTAGGCCGTCAGGCGGGCAAAACCTCGGTGTTGGCCGCGCGTGCCGTCGAGGAATTGCACGTCCCCGACAGCCTGACCATCTGCGTCGCGCCCGCCGAGCGGCAGGCGAAGATCATCGCACGCGAGATCGGACAGCAGCTCCGTCGCACGAATTTGGTGATCACGCGTTCAACCTTGACCGAACTCGAAATGTCGAACGGGGCGCGTGTCGTCGCGCTGCCGTCCACGTCGGACACGATCCGGGGTTATCCGTCGGTGTCGCTGTTGATCATTGACGAGTGCGCTTTCTTGCAAGGCGAGAACGGCGGCGAAGACCTGATCTCGGGCGTCCTTCCGATGCTGACGAAAGACGGGCAGGTGTTTTTCAGCAGCACGCCCGCAGGCAAAAACAACTATTTCGCGCGGCTGTTTCTCGACGCGAAACCGGGCGACGGCATCCACCGCATTGTGGTGCGCGGCACGGATATTCCGAGGCTGGCCGAAAAGGTCGAACGGATGCGCCGCACGTTGTCCGCGACGAAATTCCGCCAAGAAATCGAAGTCGAAATGCTGGCCGATGGTCAGGCCTATTTCGACCTGTCCATCATCGAACAGCGTTGGTCGGGAAAGGGTCGCTGCTTTCGAGGGTCCAATTCTTGCCGTTGCTGCTCGCGCGAGAAGCTATCGCCTGTCCATCAATGAAAATGTCGGGGGCCAAATTCTTGTCGTTGATCAGTTTTCGAATGTAGCGACGTGTTTCTTCAACAACCTCGCTCCCCTGATCGAAGCACCAGAAGCGGTTGAAAGCATCGTCCGCAGCACTTTGATACCCATCTCCCGGCAGAAGGTCGTGCATAGGTCTTACATGGTATGCTTGGCCGTCGCACCAGCGAAAGCAAATCTCAACACCGTCCACGAACACCTCGCTTGGCGGAGCCTGAAACGCCTCAAGTGTTCGTATAGTCTTAGAGTTGAACCACCAGTTTGGGAGTTCTAAGTCTCCGAGATCGTGCTCAACGATCAGTTTGTTGGTCAGCGCGTAGAGTTTGCCGTTGAGCAAGTGAACTTGCGTGTCGAGCCATTGGCCCTTGGCCGATAGCAGTGGCCGCCAGAAGGTGAGACCGCTCACAAAGTCCGGTGGCAGCGCATAGCGTTTGCCCTTCGCCTCTATGGGCGAGAGCGGTTGAGCATATGGGCGCGTATTTTCGAACGTCTGCAACATGGTCGCGGTTGGCAAGCCTCTGACGAGAAACGATTAAACGAACATCTTCGTCAATCGTTAACCAATTGAGGTTACCAAAACGTTAACAGAATCAATGAGCGGCAAAACCCGCCTGTGTTTAAAAAATGTTTGAAAATCGCGCGCACCCCGCTGCGTGACTTCAAAATTTTTCGTTCATTTTGAGTGGCTTAATGGTGCCCCCACACGGACTCGAACCGCGGACCTACTGATTACAAATGCCTTGGGCTAGACGCTAACATACTTGGAAGACCAGTGTTTTTCAGGGCGCGCGTCGAGCATTACAAGGATGTCACAAAGCAGCGGTCGCCCCTCATGTAGTTGTTCGCATCAAAGTCAACACCACTGGTTGGCAGACTCGCGTGTTGATGCGATGATGGCGAAAACAAAGGAAGAACAGTTGCTCCTCGAATCTATCGACCAGACCCGCCTCGAAGTATCGCCCACCCTCGACCCAAAGCGTCGGTCGAAACTCGGCCAGTTCATGACGCCCGGTCGCATCGCGTCCTTCATGGCTGGAATGTTCGATACCCTGCCGCCCGACGTTCGGCTTCTCGACGCAGGTGCAGGCATGGGGGCGCTGACAGCCGCCTTTGTAGCTGAGGCACTTAGGCGCGACGTGCGCCCTGCGTCGATTGACGTGACCTGTTACGAGGTGGACGAGCAACTTGCCTCGATCCTCGACGGCACGCTCGCCGCGTGCGCGGATCAATGCACAGGCGCAGGCGTCACCTTCACGAGCCGGGTCGTCCGAGACGACTATATCCTGCAATCCGCAGAGCCGCTGCTACGCGAGCAGCGCGCCTATAACTGCGCCATCCTCAACCCGCCGTATGGCAAGATCAACCAGACCTCGGAATGGCGGCTAGGCCTGCGCTCCCTTGGGATCGAAACGGTGAACCTCTACACCGCCTTCGTCGCCGTTGCCCTCGGACAGATGGAAGATGGTGGCGAGATCGTCGCCATTACGCCGCGCTCCTTCTGCAACGGCTCCTACTACGAGCCGTTCCGCCGCATCCTGCTTGCGGGGTCCGCAATCGCGAACCTGCATGTCTTCGAGTCCCGGCGATCCTCGTTCAAGGACGATGACGTGTTGCAGGAGAACATGATCTTCCGCGTGCGCAAGGGCGCTGAACAAGGTGACGTTGCCCTATCGACGGACGAGACAGAGGCGCGCAACGTGCCCTTCTCGGACATTGTGCGCCCGTCTGATCGCCATGCCTTCATCCGCCTGCCTGTGTCGGGCAACGATCTTGCCGACAGCGTTCAGGCGCTCCCCTGCGTGCTGGCCGATCTTGGTATCAAGGTCTCGACCGGGCGCGTCGTCGATTTCCGAACGCGGGACAACCTGCGCAAGGAGCCGGGTGCCGATACCGTGCCGCTGATCTACCCCCAGCACTTCCACGATGGGGGCATCCAATGGCCGATCCCCAACTTCCGCAAGCACAACGCGCTGGCCGACAACGACGACACGGCGAAGCTGATCACCCCTGCGGGTATCTTCGTCCTGACGAAACGGTTCACGGCCAAGGAAGAGAAGCGCCGCCTTGTCGCGACGATCTACGACGGCGAGCGCGCCGGGTTCGAGAACCACCTGAACTACTTTCACGAGAACGGTGAAGGCCTGCCGCTCGACCTTGCCAAGGGACTTGCGGCCTTCCTGAACTCGGACGCCGTGGATCAGTATTTCCGCATCTTCTCGGGGCACACGCAGGTCAACGCTACCGACCTGCGTAACTTGCACTACCCGAGCCGCGACCAACTTGAGGCGCTGGGGCGCGGTGACACGACAATGGACGACCTGCTCTAGCCAGTCACCTTGAACTGTTTCGCCGGGTCGCCCTGAATCCAGATGAACGTGTCGTAGGCGATGTTCTGGTGCTTGCCTTGGCGCGCTGCCGCCTCTTTCCACGTCCGGTAGGTCGTTGTGAACCCGACGCCCGACTTGCCACAACGCTCGGCCAGTCGGTTCATCTGCGCGACCTTGTGGGCATCGACTTCGCCGTCGCTCGTCACCGCCTCGATCACCCACAGGTGATCCGTTTCCGGGTTCCAAAGCAGCGCGTCGGGCATCGCGTCCTCCAAGGTCAGCGCGACGCCTGCCTCGGCCATCTTGGTGCGTTCGGCGTCCGATATGCGGTCGCCGTCCGCATCATCGACGTAGAGCAGTTGGTAGCCAGGTAGGAAGCGCGGCGCGTAATTCTCGACGCTCGCCTTGATCAGGTGGGCGTGCCCGGAGTCGATCAGCTTGCGCGCGGCTTCTGCCATCTCGGCTTGGAACGCCCGCCGCTCGCGTGACACGTCGTCCCGCGCCCATTCGGCCAGCATGTCCCGCCAAGTATCGTCGGGGGCCTTTAGGACCGCCTTCAGCGCCTCGTCTAGGCGATAGCAGGAGTTGGGAGACTTCGCCTTGACGTGTCCGGGGATGAACTCGCCCTTCTCAAGCGTGATCGCCTCGAACCCGCCCAACTCGCGAAGCGGCTTGATCCAGTAGTCGCGCCCCTCACGATCCAGCTTGCCACTGCCCCGTTGCAGGATGCCGATGTGGCAGGCGAGGTGCGCCGTCGATGCCCCGTCAGCGATGGTCGCCCCCTTAGGGGCCTTCGAGAACCAGCTTGCCGTCTGATCATCGAGCATGGCGAAGGCGCAATCGACCAAGTCGGCGTTCGACCCAAGGTCGAGGTATTGCAGGACCGCACGAATCCGGTCTTTCGTCACGCCTTGCAACGCATCGGGCATAGGCCCGCGTTGTTCCCGAAGCTGCGCCACCTTGTCATGCAGTAGTGCCATCCGCCTGTAACCCCTCAACAATTCGTTTTGGGGAACCCTACTGCGCGCCTTCTTAGGAGTCGATTGCATTCTCCGGTTGATCGCCACCGGGGACGGGACTCATAAGCAAGTTATAGGTCAGCACACCTGACCCACCTATCAACGGAGACACGACATGACTTCCAAAGCAGAACTGAACGCTCGCCTTGCCACCCCTCTGACCGCTTCGAAGCTCAAGAAGACCTCGCTCGCTGATTTGCAGGTGATGGTCGATGCTCAGAAGCCCAAGGCTCGCAAACCCCGCGAACTGCCCGACCGCGTGATGATCGAGCCGGGCAAGCCCGAAGACGTTCGCGCTACCAAAGCAGGATCGAAGCGGCACCTTATGGCCGAGGCTCTGACCAAAGGTGCGACAGTTGAAGAACTGATGGCCCTCTTGAACTGGAACAAGGACACCGTGACTTCCGCGTTCCGCACCGACATGGGCGCGCTCGGCTTCGGGGTGGAGAGGAAGGGCGGCAAATACTTCTTGCTGTTCCCGAAGAAGATCAAACGCCTGCCCGTCACGGACAAAGGCGTTTCCCGCGCAGACGCGCTCGTGGCTGCGTGCAAATGAGCGTCCGCGTGATCGAACCGGGTTGGCTGTATGTCCTGACCAACCCGGCGATGCCCGGTCTCTGCAAAATCGGCATGACGACGAGGACGCCAGAGGAACGCGCAACCGAATTGCACGACACGGGATCGCCTGCGCCCTATGCCGTCGCGGCGGCATGGCCAGTTGACGACGTGCGGGCGGCAGAGCGCGACGCTCACGCGGCACTCGCCCGCTACCGTGTCAGCTATCAGCGCGAGTGGTTTCGCGTGTCTGTGCCCGCAGCCATCGCGGCTCTCGGCCGAGACAACCCACTGGACCAGCCCTGCTTCTGTCGCTGTGTTGGCTCTTGCCAATCAATGCCATCCTTCGACACCGCAACGATCTCTCGCTCTGTAGAAACGCACCGCTGCTCTGTATCCCAGAACCGCGTCACTTTCGTTCGGTAGTGCAGCTTATACAGCTCCGAATTGATGTCTTTTGGGCATTCCTCATTGCGTCGATCTCCCCAACGATCTTCCTCGAAGAAAGGCGTGGGATCAAACTCAGTCGGATGCCGTGAAACAGCACATGCAAAGTCTCGTTCAACGAGTTCGTTCCACATATACTCGCACAAATTGCGCTCTAGGTCCGTCGGGCTTTCCGCCTCAAGTGGGTTCTGCGGGTTTGCGAGGTCGATCATGTCCACATCGAAAAGCGATGTTTTGTAGATCAACGCCTCCCCTATGAAACGCTCGCGAACCTCCTCCATCGACAATCCGTCTTCAAGCTGGTCCTTGCACCATGTATCCCACGACATTGCTTCTCGGCGTGGTTTGTCCCATTCGTCCCGCTTCACTTCTGAGTCATGATGCCGGGAACGCGCCTCAGCCCTATTTCGGCGCATGACGAGTTCCACCGCTTCCGACAACTTGGCCCACCACGCCTCGACCTGTTCGCGCACGTCCGGCCGTTCGCGCTTCCCACGGCCTGAAAACCAAGCGTTCAGGGTGCTTTGGGTCATTTCAAGATCAAGGAGGTTGTACCACCAAGTCGCTTTCGCGAATTGCGCCATCCATTCGGCCAAATCCTCCCCCGGTCCTTCCTTGGGCAGGTATTTCGCTGGGTTGGTCGCTTGATCATCACGGAGGTTCGTCAGCGCGTGGACAATCCCCGAATAGACCTCGTGCCCATCAAGCGCGCGATGGAACGACGAGTAGTTTTTTGCGCCCTCCAGCGGGTCTTCGTCGAACTCCTTATTGCAGAGATCGACGATGCGCTGCTTGGTGATATTGAACGCGAGCAAGTCTTGAGCCACGCCGGGTTCAAGACGCTCGAACTCGTCGGTTGTATTCTGCCTGCGGATTCGGTTTCCAGCCATCACCGATTCTCCTCGAGCCATGCGACCACGTCGTCGCGAAGGTATCGCACAATTCGGCAATTGGGCTGTGAATATGACGGTCCGAAACCGTCTTTGCGCCAGCGAAGCATCGTTTCATCTGACACGCCAAGAAACTCGGCGGCTTCGGCGCTGGTCATTACCAGTGGTGGATTTGAACGGATCAAGTCCGCCCGGAGAGAGTCGATTTGTGACGCGATTTGGTCAATGGTCATGATTATAGGTCCTGTGATGGGAACCCACATGACCAACGCGTCTCCCGCTTCCTGAGTGGCAATGCCACTACTCTCACGCGTCGGCCTCACACCTATCCGGGTCACTACCTATAGGCATGGAGGTATTGGTATTTTCAATTTAGGCGGTGTTTCGGCGCAATTCAACAACGGAAGAAGGTGGTGCCTGAATCCGCTTGCTGATCGCCGCTGCAATCGCATTTGCCGCCGCCTTCTGTTCTTCATACGTCGGTTCGCCATAGTGGCCGAGCATCCGCAGGTCATTGTCGGTCATGGTCTGCTGTGCCAACCACCTGTGAACGTGACGCGGGGCTACCTCCCGCGCAACGGTCATCCAGAAATGGCGCATGTCACCCGGCTTCGTCAGAGGCAGTTTGTCCAGCACGTCCAAGTGCCCCCTCTTTGCACTGCGCAGGATGCGCGACGGGAAAACCCATTCACAATTGTCATAGCGAATTTCGTGAAGGCGGTTGAACAACCTGACCACGTCGTCCGCGAGAACGATGGTGCGCTCAACCTCCTGACGCTTGAGCCTGTCAAAGGTCACAACACCGGCGTCGAGATCAACTTGGTCCCACGTCAATGCGCGCAGCCCACGGCCTCGGAAGCCCGTATACCAAGTGATCTTCCAGCACAGGCGGATATGCTCATTCGGGATTTCTTCGATCTCAGCCCAGCGATCCTCCCAAGGGACTTGCATATCGAGTTTGCCCGTCTCGACGCGCGACCGCATCTTGGTGCCTTCCAGAAGCGACGGGATCGGCAGAGCAAGGGCGCAGAGCTTGTTGATGAACCGTACCGTGGCCCCGGCCACCGTTGCCGCGACGTGGGCTGCGTTCGGGCGTGTGATCTGCACGGCGTTCAGGTATTGATTGATCTCAAGGATCGGCAGCTTGTCCACATGCACGTCCGCCCACTGCGCCAGATGCTTGTTGAACGTCGCGCGGTAGTCTTTGGCGGTTGTCTCCATCATCCGCGCTTTGCCTGACTGCCTGCTTGTCGTGCGGTGTTCGATGAACTGTTCAAGCGCCTCGCGAAACGTCGGCAGCGCGTTGGCACGCTCGACCGCCGCCTTCGCCCGTGTCTCGGCCTTGTTCAAGACGTCGCCCGCCACGATGCCATGCGCGACAAGGCCGCGCTGATCCTTCGCCCATTTGCAGTGCGTCACCTTCGACGCCCATTGGGCGAGCTTGACCGAGCGCACTTTGTTCGCTGTCGGATCCCACTTGTTGACGTACCAAGTCTTAACGCCGGTCTTTGTCACACAAAGGCGCAAGCCTTTCTGCTCGGGGTCTGTGTACCAGACAGTCTTGTCCGGCGTCGGAATCGCGCCGACTTTGGTGTCGATGAACTTGATCTGAGGCATTCTGAAAATCCTTGTAATGGCCTTCGCGTTACAAGGTTCATGTTATGTTCTAACCGCACTCAAACCCAACCACAGATTGCGCAAGCGCCTCATTTCATTGAGGTAATTGCTTTGAAACTCGGTGTTTAGCTGGTGTTTTAGTGGTGCCCCCACACGGACTCGAACCGCGGACCTACTGATTACAAATTTCTTGGCAATCTATATTTTTCAATAACTTAAGAAAAACAAAGCGAGAAAAAACACTATTTTTTTTCAATAACTTCGCGCCCTTCCACCGTCTTCCGTATCGCCTCGATCTTACCGTTGGCACAGTGGCGCCCCCGCATCTCAGCGAGCGCAGCATCGGCCCATTCACCCTCTGTCTCAGGACGCGGGCCAGTCCAACCAGCACAGGTGCGCAGCAGATCGGCCGGGATCACAGGTGGCGGGGCGACAACCTCGGGCAGATCACGGCCACAGCCGCCCAGCAGCATCGCGCAAATAATCAGATAGCGGCGCATCGGCCCCCTCCATTTTGATCAGTTCGTTTCGTAGCTTGTCGAAACCGGCCCGCTCTTTCTCCGCCTGATCCAGATAGGCGCGATGGACGCGGGCGGCTTCCTCGGCCTGAGACAATGCCGCCTGAGCAGAGGCCAGAGAGGCTCGTGCGGTGGCAAGGTCGGCTTTCAGGGCACCTCGGTCCCGCTCGACCCACCACAGCGCCACAGCCAGCCCAGCAGCGGCCACAGCGCCACCTATGGCCGCCCACCGCCAGATCATAGCAGACCCTCAGCTCGCAACCCCGCTTCGCAATCGGCGCGTTCTGCGGCACGACGATTGGTGAGGCCTCGCACCACCCGGCCGCCCGCTCGGTTCCAGCGCGAGAGTTCAGTGCACACTTCCGACCAAGCACGGCCATTTAATTTTCGCACCAATGTTGATCGGCAAGCCGCGCCAGTACCGATGTTGTAGGCCCATGACACCAGCGCCGCCGCCGTTTGCGTCGGGATTTGCCGCTCAACATCATCGGCGATGCACGCCGACAGGCCTTCCGCGTGGGCGCGCAGCTCGTGTGTCAGCATTGCGTCACATTGCGCATCGGTGGCAGTGTCACCTGGCTTAACCCCGGAAGTGACCCCATCGCAGATTGTCCAAACACCAACAATATCCTGATAGGCCCGAAGGCTGCGGCCCTCCCAGTACGATACGCCCGGCACCGCAGAGACCAGTACAGCGGCAGACACAATGCCTCCGACAGCTTTTTTGCCCCAAGTCATCGCGTTCCGCTCCCCTTCTGGTCACTCATGAGAATGCCCTCGATACGCTCGACGCCGGCCTTTACCTCATTGACACGTTCACGATCCTCTTTGCGCTGCTCGTCTCGATGCTGTTGCTGTTGCCTTAAGTCGGCTTGCAGCATTTCAATTTGCTTTTGATTGGTGAAAATTCGGCGGATCAGCCACCAGGCACCGCCGCTGACAGAAGTCAGAACGGCGGTGGCAGCCCAAATAATAAGATCCTCAAGACGCTCCATTTTTAAAGACCTCCCAAATTAAACACCGCATCCAGCGTAGCTGTGGCCGTAGCCTGATCGCCATCGGCATGAGCCAGCGCCAACTGCTGCAACAGATCGTCGGCGTAATGGATGCTAGTTGCCGCGGCCCAGCGGATCTGCGCGTCGGCCGCATCGGCCTCGCTCATGGCTGCCGTGAACTCCGCAAATGTCGCGGGCCAATTCCCCTTTGCAGCCTCAACGGCCTCAGACACGGGAAGGACGCCAGTTGCGTGCAGCGCTGAACAAAATGTCGCGCGGGTTAGCACCGCTTCAGCGCGGGCCAGAGCCAAAACATCGTCATCGCTGGGCGGCACGTAATCAGCAATACCCCCAGCCTCCATAATGTCGGCATAGACCTCGCGGCCTTGCGCCTCCTGATCGTCAGGACTGGCCGTAAAGGGCACCCACCCCATCGACGGGTGCAGCACCTCGCAGTCGATGGTGCCTCGGGCGTTATAGGCGGGGTTGCGAAACTCCATCACGAAATCCTCCGAAAGAGTGAAAGGCGGTGTGTGCTGTCGCTGTGGTGGCCGCAGCTCATCCATGTGCCGCTGGGATTGGTCCCGCTGACATTGGTGGCCCCCTCGGTCAGCGAGGCCCATTCCAGCGTCGATCCGGCAACCGTGGCGCCAACCGCCAGCGCCGCTCCGTTATAGCGAAAGAACCCATAAGCCCCGATCGCATCTACGGCCATGCCAGCCATCGCACCCCCAATGCCGGCGATTAGGGCCTGGTTCAGGCGCAAGCCACTGACGAAACCAAAGGCGGTGCCCAGCGGATTTTCCACTTCTGCCTGCGACAGATCATAGGACAAGTTCCACCAGCCCCCCCAGGAACCAGCAATCTTTTGCCGCAGCCACACCTCATCAACGCCAGCTTGAATGGCGACCACAACACCCTCTTCCCCGTCATCGTGCATCCAGGCCCAAGCATTGAAGTAATGGGCGCTGGGGGCATTGAGGGCCGTGTTTGCGGCGTAATACGCGCCTGTCTCCGAAATGGCGTAGAAATCGGTGATCGTCGTCACGCCCTTTAGCGCGGCCTCAGGGATCATGCCGGGGTGAACTGTCTGCGTCATTGCGCCCTACCTCCATTTTCCAATTGCTTCCATTCGAAGCAGCGCCGACACAAAAAGGTAGCTCGCGTCCGTAGATCGAATGTGCCATCCGGTCGTATCAGTCGCATAAGCAGCGGATGCGTAAGCCTGACAAATGGAAAGTGTCCCAGCGCCGGACGCGCCGGTCCCCGTGCCCAAGGAGAAGCTGCCAGCAACCACAGACCCAGAAGCGAACGCTTTTGGGAACCCGTAGGTGAGAATATTACCAAACGCGATGCCGCTGGTGGTTACGGTTTCCTCTCTGATGCAAACGAGAGTTCCATCGGAAAACATCCGATATTCACCATTTGCATTGCTTCCACTTTCAATAATCGTTGCAGTTGTCGAAAAGGCCATATGCTTAGCTCCACTTGTGCGAGCTCTCGCCATCAAGCGAGACTTGCAGGCGCAGATTGTCCAAATCTCCGCCGCTGCTGTTGGTGATAGAAACGGCGAGATAGGTGCCTTGCACCCCAACAGGACCGCCCGCCGTGAATGAAATATTGCCAGCCGCAGTTCCGCCGGACTGATCCGGCCGGAAATCCATATTCGTGCCGTCCCAGCGCAAATGCCCAGAAATCTCGGCGCAATTGGTGCCGTCGTCGTCCTGAATGCTTAGGGACAAGCGCCCTTCAACCTCATCCCCGATCGAAATGATATTTTGATAGGTGACACCATTCGCATAGGTTGCTCGCGGCGCGTGCCAATCCCAGCCGTCCATGATGCCGACGCCGCCTGTAACGCTGATTTCTGCGGGGTCAGGCATTCCCGATTTCGACCGGAAAAACATCTTTCCGATATTGCCGCCACGATCAAATTCAACAGCCGTATCGCAGTCAAAGATCATGACGTGGCTGTGGGCGTGGCTTGGGTCTTTTGTCCGCAAGCCAACATCCCCGGAGGTCGTCCCAACAATGATACCATTGTTGATAAAATCGCGATGCGCGCCCTGGTGTAGATCCGCGCCGTAGGCCCATCCGCTGACCGCCCAATTGGTAAAAACGCTCTCACCAACGGTTTCAGCGTCCTCCAGTCCAGACACGCTGTCATAGACCCAGAGCTTAAGACCTGCCCCCAGCGCGCTTGCCGTTGTCAGGCCGGTGTTGTCGAGCGCAACGCCGCTGAACAAACCAAGCGTGGGGCGATACACCGTCACAGCGTCGCCCGCGTGATTTGGGATCGCCTCAAAGCCGTCCTGGCCGTTCAACTCAGCGGCCATGTTGGAGACCACCCAGGCGCGCGCGTCCTCTTCCATGCGCAGCGCTTCGCCGCCATCGCCAAATGCGATTACGTCAGTCCAAAGGAAATAGTGATTGTGGCCCGCGAAAGACGCGCGGTGCGGATAGCCTCTCCCCGTGCCCGGCCCAAGAGTGCCATATTTGGTTTTGTTGGCCCCAAGCAGAACTCGGTTCACCATGATCCTTTTATTGTAAGACCCAGCTGCCGGGCTGTTGAACAAAAGTGCCGGCGCGCCAAAGTCCTTGAAGGTTGTATCGGCAATGGTCAGATCAGTGACCGCAGCCGAGGTACTGTTCGATTGCAAAAACCCGTAAAAAAAGTTCTCGAAATGGCAATCTTTGATGCGGAATCCGTCAACGGTTGCGCCGTTAGACACCAAGACGACGCCTGCAAGCCCATTGCGCGCGCCAGTTGAGGGATCAACGGTGATATTGGCCGTGGCCTCTACGTGATCCAGCTCGTAATCAGACAAGGAAGATGCCCAAGGGACTAGGTAAACGCCATTGGTCGCGTCCTCGTCGGCCGCAATGTCGAAATCAACCCGCGAAACAGTAAAGTTTTGTTCTGCTTGCAGGACATAAACAGGGCCAACCGCATCCCCCGCAGCCTTGGTGATCTGCGCTCCCTTTTCCCCCCGAATGCGAATATTCGATTGCGTAGAAAGCTGGTTCGAGATCAAAAATTCTTCGGGTGGCAGAGTGACATTTCCGTCCGCCATTGCGGCTTCAAGGGCCGCTTCCATATCGGTCGTGCCGGGCGTTGTGTTGACGGTGTAGTGCCCCGGCTGCCTGTTTCCGGCAGCCGCCCATCCCGGCATGTCGCTGATACCGCTTGATACGCCATCGTACTCCCACACCAGCGCACCAATTCGAACCGTCGTGCCCACTTCCGGCGCCCATCCGTAAGTTCCAATGGCTGTGACCAGATCGGCCCGAGACAGGAAGGGATCAACCGTGCCGCCAATGTTGAACTTCCGGCCTTGGATTGTCATATCCTCGCCGTTGCCATTTTTGTTGCCGTAGAACGTCCCGGCAAAGCTGCCCCATGTGCCGGCACCAATGGTTTCGAGTGTCACAGCCGCGGCACCCCCGCCAAAGCGACAGTTGGCCAGGGTGAATTGCTCGAATGTCTCGTTTGCGGCTGAGGCCACCAGCGTAATCATGTTGTGGGTGTACTGGGCCAGCGTCAGGCCGATAATCTTACCGTTGCCCGACATGACCCGAATGCCGCCGTCCTGCACGTCCGCGCCCAGCCAAGTGTAGCGCTGCGCGCCCGGCGTGATCAAAAAGGCGTCGATCCCCGAGGTTCTGTCAGGGCCGGAATACAGCTTGGACACAGGCGCGATTGTCGCACCGTAGCCTTCGCCCAACACAGCGCAGAGTTTGCCTCGGGCAGAATGGGGTTCGACAAAAACGTCGGATGAATACACCACGACCCCAGACGAGGTGCGCCCCGTTGGCCCATAGTGGCCAGTGCCGTCATCGGTGCCAAAAACGCCGCTGGAATTTTCCAAGTAGGCGTAGTGCCAGCCTCGCACCTTGATTTTGCAGTCCGTGGTCGCTGCGCTGTTGTTGCCAGGAACGCCGATGAGAACTTCGTAGTCAAGCCCCCGAACGGCCAGAGCGCTTGCATCAACGTCTTCAAGGCCGCGAAACTGAATGCAATTTTTAATGCGCCGACCGTCCACGCGCACCCCAGGGCCAAGCGTGACGCGATACTTGTCGGTGTCGCCTGCTCGGTTCCCGACGCGCAAAACAGGCGTGTTTGTGGTCCAAGGCCAGTTATCCGGGTTTGGATCAGATTTGTCGATTGCGGTATCCGCAGAGCCAATCCACGTGATGCTGCAATTGTCCAACATGGCCGAGCCTTTTGGCGTCACCGAGGCCGTGCTGCCCCAGTTCAGTTCTGTGGCCGTGCCGTAGACGCGAGTTGTGTCGCCAACCAGATTGTAGCCGTTCGCAACGCAGAAATTGAACGCTTCCTGCAAGCGCGTGTATTCATCGGCAGCTGGTACTGCGTGATAGTAAGTGTCGGACCCAATGTCTGTGCCCCAAATCCCCCAATGTGCAAGCGTCGCGCTCCCGGCGAACTTCCACCCCGGCATGTCGCTGATCCCGACAAAAGGGGCACACACGTATGTATAGGCTTGTTCTCCGGCATAGAGGCGCGCTCCAACCGGGACGGACAGTCCAAGGCCAATCTGGATCACGGCGCTGGCTCGATCGACATAGGCCAGCTCATCTGCGGCAACCGTCATTGGCGTGCCGTATTCGGTCCGCGCCATCACCCATGCCGTGACAGTTACGCCTTCTGGCACACCTCCGGGGATTGTAAGTTGATCCCCAGCTACATCAAACTCTTCAGGATCTTGGGGGCCGCCCCCGCCAACCGCAACCCACAGGCTGTCCTTGTTGTGTGGCGCGGCCGGCAGAGTTACTGCTCCGGCATTGATTTCGGCCGAGCTGAACTTTTTCGAGATGGCAAAGGTGCGGGTACTTTCCAGTAGATTAGCAGCAGCAGTGGCGATTTCTGCGGCTTCGGAAGCCAACTCTGCATTTTCCTGCGCATCAGAAATTTCATCCGCGTTTGGGCCGTTTTCAAACTGGCCGACCTCTTCATTCCAAACGACAGCACGACCATCTTGTGGCACATAAGGCGGCGAATTTCCGGCCGCAATGGTCAGCGCCCGTTTGGAAAAATCGCGCAATTCCTGAACACCCTGGGTCAGGCGATCAAGCTGTTCTTCCAGCCCTCTTTCACGGGCGGTACTACCCGCCCAACCCTGTTCAATTTGAGTTTCACGGTAGAGATACAGCGTACAGCCAACATACGTCGCAGCGGCGGTGGCTGACAGATACACGGCCCCCGCGGTATCGCTGGAGGTGGGACTTACCGAAAACTCGGCCGTGGCCAAATCAATCATCACATCATTCAGCAAAACCCGCACAAGGATCTCGGAACCATCAAGATATGGCTCGGTCACGACATAGGGGCCGGTTCCGTCAATGATGTAGTTCGGGATTTGCTCAAATGCTTCGCGCGTCATTATTCCCTGCCATTCAAAGCGTTCCTTAGATCAGGGGCTTTTGAAGGCAGTAGATCGCCTCGGTTCCACCAGCTGGTGTTGCCAAAGGCTTTGTCGCGCTTGCGCTCTTGTCGGCGCATATTCGCTTGGGCATCGGGGTCCAGCAGCATTTGCAACTGGTCCGCGATTGCAGCATCGAAAGCCTTGCGGGTATACCACAGGCTGGACGCCACCGGAGTATTGTATCTGATCAGGTTGGAAATGTCGCGGCCAAGGTAGGTTTTTTCTCCCTGCACTGCGCGCACAGCATTGGACACGCCGGCATTCAGGACATCGCCGATCACACCAACCTGAGGGCCAGCCAACGTCTTCTCGATCCCGCCGCCGAAACGGTTTTTTTCTGAGAAAAGGAAGTCTCCGAAAATCCCCAGACCACCGCCTTGGGCCAGCGCGGCCACCCAGAATTTTGCATCTGTCATCGGAATGGGATCACGTCCCTTATCAAGCTCCCTCAACTGTATGACGACGCCGCCCAGAACCGTCATGGACGCGATCATCCCCACGGCATAGGGAAACCGCCCCTGCGGCGTCGGGATGGCGTGGTATTGGGCAATCTGGCCAAGGGTCAGCGAAAGGGAATAATTCTTGAACCCTATGGTCGAGCGCCCAAGCTCGCCCAGGAAGCTGCCGGGCTTGGTATCTCTCAGAACCCATGCCGACGCGCGCAGGCGCTTTGTCGGCATGAAGGTTTCCAACTGATCACGGATCGCCGCCTGGTAGCGGATCGCCAGTGCCTCGGCCTCGTGGCGAGGCAGAACGGTCTGGTGTTCCAGCCACCAGAAAGGCGCGATGAACGTGCCGCCATTGGGGGCCGTGAACAGCCCGCTGGGATCCCGCAGAGCATCCCAGTCGCTGGCGGTAATGCCGTTGCGTTCCAGCAAGGCCCGCGAGGGCGCCTCAATATTGCCCAATGCGCGATCGGCCTGATCAGCCATGTGCCCTGCTGTTTCCATCTGAACAGACAGGCGCAGCCGATCCGTCCAAAAACTGAGGCCAGAGGCGCGAATGGTGAACCCCGACAGGCGGCTGAACACATCGCTGGCCACCACATCATTGGTCAGACGGGACGAGGCGGTGCCGATCGAGGAAAGCGTTTCCGCGACAAAGCCCATCCGCGCGGCGGTGTCGCGGGTGGCATTGCCGGCCATCATCTTGACGCTGGTCGCCAGCATATTCGCCGGGTTCATCTTCATCGCCATGGCCCCCATGGTGATCGTGGCCGTATCGGTGACCGACGACAGGATGGCGCTGCCCAGCTTGGCCGATACGTTGAAGAACCGCATGTTGGAAAAGAACCGGGCCCAGCCTTCATGGTCGGGCTGATTGATCGCGCCATTGACGTGATGCAGCAAAACACGGGCACGCTTGGCGTGGCTGGCGACCCGCGCAATTAGCTTCCCATTTCCAGACAGCATAGCGCGCTGGGTCGCGGTCTGAATGGCAAATTCCAGCCCGGCATTCGGGTTTGGCCCCAGCACGCGCATCAGCGCCACCTCGCGCGCCATGGCATCCAGCCCCCCGATCAGGGTGGTGAACGGATCGGCATCGCCAAATTCGGCGTTATAGCCCATCCAGGCGTCGGCATCCTTGAAATGCAGAAGGCGCGCCTCGCCATGGCGGTTATACAGCGCCTTACCGCCCGTGGTCAGCGACGGGGTGCGGCTGTTCCAGCCCTCGGACACGATGTTGTTATAGATGATCTGCAAGAAGGCCATGCCATGCGGGCGCGCGGGCTGGGCCCCCTTGGCGGCAAATGGCTGTCCGGTGGATGTGTCGATGATCCGGTGCCAGTCCAGTGCATCGAAAATCGCACCGGCCCATTGACCGAACGGGGTGTCGCGGATTTTTCGGGCATTGTGGCTGTGGCGCATCCCGTAATCTGCGATCTCGCCAATATCGCCGCCATGGGCATTGAACATCTGGCGCAGCCAGGTCTGCGCCTTGCGCACCGCATCGGCATGGGCCTTGGCCACCGGGTTGCCGCTGGGTTGCAGGTGCAGTTCCCGTACCACATCCTGAAACAGCACCACGTCTCGCGACCGACCAAAGACGTTCTGCCCGGTATCGGACAGCGCATCTTTCAAATCCGCGCGGATACGATCTTGCAGCGCATCCGAAACCCAGCGGACACTTTCACCGGAAAACCCGTCATAGGATACGCTTTCAAGCAGGGCCAAAAGGGCGCGATCCGGGTGTTTGCTGGTGCGAACCAGATGCTGGATACGTGTCATGCTCTGAAGCTGGTTCAGAACCATATGCCGGCGCGACCGCCGCGCCCGTCTGGTTGCCTCTTTCAGTTGGGCGGCGGCGGTCGCTTCAGCCTGGTGCAAAGGCATCACCTGGGAATGCCGTGCGACCAGCTGATCGAATTCTTCCTGGGCGGCGCGGGCGCGGTCTGCTTCGACCTCCCCCGCCTGAATGGCGCGCTCAAGACAGGTATGCAGGTTGGTCATTGTCCCCTCCTGAACGTGCGATATGCCCCGCCAAGGCCATGGCGCGGCGGCGGCAATGACCCTGCGCGTCAATCAGCGCATAGATCATGCCTTCTTTTTCCGGTGGCAACAGATCGGACAGCAACGACAACAGGGCGTCTTCCAATCCCTTTTGCTCGTGCAGGGCATCTGCGATTTCTTCGGAGCGGTCAAAATTCATCTGCGTCAGCATCAGGCGCCCTCCCCGCTCAGTAAGGCCCAGGGCAACAGCTGGCCGCGCGTCACGACCCCGCCCAGCGTCAACGGCACCGGCAGTGGCGCGGCACCGGGCAACCCGGCCAGTGCCGCGCGATGGCGGCCCGCCTCCCAGCGGGTTCCCTCGAACAGGGCCAGCGGGAAATTCGCCACGAACAGCCCGTCAGGCCGGGCGCGCAACCCCTGTGCCGTCAGATCGACAGACCCGGCGCGCGCCTGCTCCAGCACAGCTCCCAGCGCCGCGCGGATATGCGCCAGCGCCGCGCGGCCCTCGGACGGGTCAGGCAGGGCAGCGACGGGTTGCAGTGGCGGCAAGGGTGAGCGATCCCAAATCGAAACCGCGGCGCGCGCCCCACGGGTCAGGCGCGCCTCGCGGACCATTTGCAGCCACAGCTCG
The DNA here is from genome assembly GCA_002708925.1 of Paracoccaceae bacterium. GTDB lineage: Bacteria > Pseudomonadota > Alphaproteobacteria > Rhodobacterales > Rhodobacteraceae > Thalassobius. The sequence goes on along the minus strand of PAPN01000037.1, from coordinate 18,488 downwards.
GCCTCGCGGATCGGCAGGCCCGCAATCTCGCCCGAGGGCGCCGCCTCCGGCAGGCCGGGATGCTCATAGCGCCCGGTGCGGCGAATGGCCGGCAACACCTCGGACGTGATCCACTTGCGGAAGCGTTTTGCTGCTTCCTTGCGGCTGGTCAGCACGAGGGCATAAAGGCCGCTTTCGTTGATCAGGTTGGTTGGACGGTGGCTACCCTCAATAGTACTTAGGGTAAACTCATCCTCATCGAGGCCCTTAACGGCCATCGTCGGGTTCTGGATTTCCAAGACGCGGCAGATATCAGCCGCCACAAACCACGGTTCTTCGTCGCGCATCACCACGCGCACGGCCTGTTCTTCAAAATCGAATGGAATAATCTCGGCGCTCATCAGGCAGCCCTCCACAAGTTCGCATTGAACCCGGGGCCGCGACCAAGCAGGTGCCCGGGCAACAGCAGGTTGGTCGACCGGCCTTGTGGAACCGGCATCCCGTACGGGATCCCACTGCGCCCGGACATAGCGAAGCCGCACACTAAGGCGCGGCTTTTCGAGCGCCACAAGAGAGACGGGCGACCAAACCCGGCAGCCGTTTTTTGCGACTGCACGGAAAGGTTGCCAGAAGCCGCGCGACATGTCAAGTTACGAGCGTTGTGGCGTTGTGGGGCATCGTGATGGGATTTCCCGAATTTCTTGGAATTCTGAGCGTAAAAGCCACCAGCTTTATTAGTCTGGCGGTTTTTTTTGTTCTCGTATTCGTTCCAAATGGTTTTCCAAAAATTGGGCTGGCGGTAGCAGCAGGCGTTTTTGCTTCGTTCGATGCTTTTACGCGAATGCGGACCGTCGCTGACCAACTGGGGATTTCCGACCCGCGTTATGCGAGAGAATTGGCCTGGTTTGTTGGACTGTATTTTTGCGCCGCCGCTCTTATTGCGGGCGCAACAATTGCGGTTAGGAAACTGAAGCACACCAAATCTGGCGAACGATAGGTCCGTCATCCCCGGCCTCCCAAGGTGCAGGCGTCAATGACGGCCTCCAACGTGTCGTCAGCGTCCAGTTCATCCAGCATGGCCCGGATGGTAATGCTGGGGCCGTCTTCGCCCCAAGGCTTCACTTCCAGATCGGTCAGGTCTGCCAAATCGTCACGCAGATTTGTCATCAGGGCATCATCGGGGTTCAGCGCGGTTTCCAACTGGCGGCGCGCCAGTTCGTCGGCAGCTTCAGCCTCGGGGGACAGTGCGCCTTGGACATAGGCCCCTTCGGGCATTTCCGCTGGGTCGGGCATGTCCTGAGTGCGGATCCGTGCGAGGCCAGTTTCGGCCAAATCGCCAAAGGCGTCCTTGTCGATCGCTTTGAGCACATCCAGCGGACCGGGCGTATCGAAAAGGCCCCCATCCACCGCGCCAACCTTGCGCGCCTCGGCCACGTAGCGGCGCAGGAAGGCTGCGATCTTGTCTGCCGGGGCCTGACGCCCGGCTGGCATGAAGTGGCGCACCAGCGCAGCGGTCAGCGGCGCTATGGCCCCTTCCAACAAATCCACCTGCTCCAGAAGTTCGTTCAGAATTTGGGCGGCCTTCCCACCTTCGCGCGCCGCAATATCGCGCGCCTCGACGATCAGCCGCACAGCGTCCAAAATGAAGGGCGTAATATCCATTTCCGGCGCAATCCGGCCCGCTTCGATTTCAGCGCGCAGAAGCGCAAAATCCGGAGCAACATCCGACAGGGCGGACATCAGGCTGCGCAGTTCACCGGCTTCGGTTTCGACGTAGCGCGCCAGGATGTCCTCGGCATCCCAAGCGCGCGCAAACATGGCATCGTCCAGCTGGCGCACCCCGTCGATCGACAAGACGCCTTTGGCATCGAAAAAGGCATTGCGTTCCGAACGCGGAAACGATCCCGCAAAGGCCCGTGCGAAATCCCGGTTCTCGGGCGCGCTGAACTTGCGGCCCGGCTGATACCTGGCCATCAGATCAGCAGACAGGGCACGGCGCCCCACCTGGGCGCGTTCCGTGGCGGTCATTCGAGCCACACCGCTGTCTTGCGCCTCGACCACCATGCGGCGGCGCGTGACCCCATCCAGATCGGTGGAGCGGCGGGCGATCAGCACTGGCTGCTCCATGCCTTCTGGGATTTGCGCACCCGTGATCAGTTCGATCTGCTGGCGATAGGCCGCAGCCCGATCAGGGTGCTGCTCATAGGTGCGGGCAATAGCCCTCACACGGCCATTGCCGCTTTCGATCACGTTGTCTGGGCCGACCAACGGCGCGCCTCGATCAGCCGTGGGGCTGGGCATCAGTTGCGCCGGGTCCAGGCGGGCGGAGGTATCGGCCACCCAGGCGTCAGAGGCCACTCGACCACGATCACGCGGTTGCAGATCACCGGACGCCTGGCGCAGTTGCGGAAGATCTACCACCTGATAATCTACATCAACACGCAGATCATCGCCCACCTGCACCTGACCAGTCCCCGTGTAACCGCGCGAGGTATAGCCGGCATAAGCGGGGGCAGGCTCGGACATGGCCCCGGACCAGCGCGGCACCGTGCCGATCTGATACTGATCCATCAGATTGCGGGCATAGCCCACCCGGCGGCTCAGATGCGGAGTGCCGGGACGTTCGTAGTAGCGAGACACCATTTCTGCGGCCTCGATGGCGTTTCTTGCGCCCTGAATACGTGACCAAGCGCGTGCCTCGCTCGTGTCCAGCTCATGGAATACGAAATCAATCTGCACATCCAGATCGTGCGGATCTTTGCCGCGCGATCGCGCATAAGCCAACAACGCAGCCCGGCGATCATTCCATTGGGCCAGTCCCAAGGCAGCGCCCCCATCGCCCACTGCCCGCGTATCCAGCCCCACGCCGCTTTCGACCATGAAATTTCCGACGAACCCTGCGGCCACATGGGGTTCCATGCCACGCTCGATCAGGCGTCCGAACACATATCCGATGCGGTTTGTTCGCGGCGATGCATTGCCTGCGGCCGAGAAATCGAAATCCTGAAACCGCAACGGGGCCGATCCGGCCTGGGTGGGGCTGTCGGCATTATGGCTGAGGCGCCCCGTTTCCAGATCCCGGCGGGTGTCGTCCATGCGCCGCTCGTGCTGACCCGGTGAAACGCCTTCGGGGATCTGCCCGGCGGTTGTGGTGGCCTTGCGATAATGCAGCAGGCGCGGCAATGCAGCCAGCCCGCCGCCAACGACCCCGGACAGGCCCGCGCTCAGACCGATTTGCTTCAGCGGTTCTGGCTCTTCAATGTCCAGATCATCCGCCACCCGGTATTGATCGTCCAGCGTGACAATCTCACCCAGCGCGCCCATCGCAGCCTCGATGCCCACCGTGGCCATAATACCAGCCCCGGACGAGGCCCCGCCGACCATGAGCGCCAGTTGTTCAGGGTCGGTCATACTGGCCCAGGACGCGCCAAGAAATTCATGCCACCACGCCCCGTCAGGCGCGCGCGCCAGGATGGATGCGGCGTCGTCATACTCTGCCTTGCGCTTAGCCAGAACAATGGCTTCCAGATCTTCAATGGTTTCGGGCAGATCGGCATAAATCTCGGGTTCCGCCGCCTTGGCGCGGGCAACATCCGAAAGCAGATAGTCATACCGCTGTTCGCGGGGCGTTACGCGCGGGTCTGGTTTCTCACTTGTGGCAAAATCAGCCCCCAGTCGCGTGGAAACCCAATCGACCGTCGCCAGCTCGTGTTGCATCGAACGGTTGTCGTTGTCAGTTCTGATCCGCTCCATTTCAGCAGCGGCCCGACGACGTTCCGCCGGGGTGGCTACTGGCTCCTGGCTGACCGGAACTTCAGCGGTCTGCGTGTCTTCATCTGGCAGGAAAAACGACATCAGCGATATGCCTCCATCAGTTTGTCCAGCCGGAATTCCCAGGCGCTCCCGGTCTCTATATCCGGCACGGCTTGCCCACGGTCGTCAATCAACACATATACGCCCGGATGTATGGCCCTGATGGCAAGATCATCCAGGTCATCGGCGGTCAGAGGCTGACCAGCATAGCCCGGCAAGTTACCAAAACGGCTGGCCGCGCGCAGGCGATCCGCCCCACGTTGGCGCGCCTGATCAGCGGTCAGTCGAGTGATCGGTCTGAATACCTGCCCGGTCTGCGCGGCGATATCCACCGCTTCGGACACCGCGCGCGGATCAACAGCAGATTTGACCCCGGCCAGATCTCTTTTCAGCGCACGCAAAGCATCTTCGACATCGCGCGCACGGGTATTGCCGGGAAGGGCCGTCGGGATATCGCGGACTTCTTGCACCCCGCCGCGCGCTTCGCGGCTGTCATACTCCCCGGTTCCGCCCATGATCTGGTGCAGCGACTGGCGATAGGCATCGCTGTTGAAATCCGTTCCATCGGTGACACCGCGATGGGTGGCCGCGTAATGGGCATCCGCCGCGTCCAGAACCGTGGACATGATGGCATCGCCATTCGGGACACCGTCGAACATGCGACCCAAAACCGATTGCGCGGCCAGCAGATGTTTGCCCGTGCTGGGGGCGATTGCGGTTTTTTCTTCGATCGCCTGCTGACCCCGCAGGATCGTCATTGCGACCGCTTCTGTACCGCCTGCGGCCATCAGGCCAGCGGCATGGGACAAAACGCGGTCTCCCAGAATGTCCTCGAATTTTTGCGGGCTGTCCTTGGGTAGTTTTGCCAGCAAATGGGTGGCCAGCGACAACCGATCCGCCGGATCATTCTGGACCGACAGGGCCTGTTTGATCTGGTCCGCCTCGCTGTCGTCAAACAGGCGCCCTTCGCGCACATAGCCTTTTGCGACATGATCTGCGGCCATATCGGCACGATCCGACACAACCGACGCAAACTGCGCAGCGGTTTGCGCATTCAGATCGTCCGGCAGATCCGGTACCACAAGACCGATTTCACGCGCATAAGCCACCTGGTCCCCGGACCAGCCCTTGGCCGCTTTGGTGCGCAGATCCTGCAACACGGCCAGGCGCTCGGTCTGCCATTTCTTGGTTGCGGGCGCGGCTTTTTCTCCGGCGATCAGCGCGTCGATCTGATCCGGGGTCATCCGCTGCAATTCAGGCTTTTCGCTGGTCAGAACCTCGGTCGCCTTGGTCTGGGCATAATCCGGGTGCTTTTTGACGTCTTCGGAGTTCAACAAGGCCAGATTGGCGGGTGTCTTACCGCCCTCGAACACACCGCGCATCTGCGCCAGCGCGTCCCCGATTTCCTTGCTCCGGGACTTTTGGGCAGCATCTGCAAGGCGCTGGTTTTCCGCCTGCATCTGCGCGATTCGCGTGTTGGCCCGGCTGCGGTAGCTTTGCTGCGTTTCGGCATCCAGCCCATTCAGGGTTCCTGCGTCCATCTCCGAAATCAGCCCCTGCGGATCGTCGGACATCAGGCGCATCGCGCGCACATTGTCGATCTCGGAAACAGCGCCAATGCGGCGACGTTCAGCCTCGGCCGCGTCGATCACACCGGCGGCCTCCAACTGATCCACATGGTCGATCAGAAGGTCCATCTGGATCTGGCGGGCATCCGCATCGCCTATCGCCGCCGCCTGTCCAGCCACCTGAACATGGCGGATGTAGGTTGCTTCGCGTTCGGCATGGCGCTGGCCCAGCACCTGCTTGCCAACCGAGAAGGCATTGCGGTTGTTCAGCTCGTCAAAGACCAGCCCGAAACGTTCCACATTTGCCGGTGATACGTGCGGGCGCCCATCTTCCCGCTGGCCTTCCAGATAGGTTTTGCGCAATTCCTGAGACCGTTCCATCCAGGTGGTCTCGGCTTGATCAGGGTCGGCAATCTGCGACACTTCAAGGCGCAGGGTATTCATATCCGCAGTCAGATCGGTCTGAAACCGCAGCGCCTCGCGTTGCAGGGTATCGGCCAGTGTCCGATCCCCGATTTGTTTCATGACCTGGCCAAACTCGGCCACGGCAGCGCCGACCTGTGGCGTTTCAACGCGCACCCGCGCTGCTGCGCCGCCCGAGGTTCCAGCGCGTGGGACGGTCAGGGTCATGACAACAGCTCCGGCCAGGCATCGGGATTGCGGTTCAGATAGGCACCTGCGGCCCCAAAGCCTCCCCTCAAAAGCGAGCTAATCCCGCGCGCCCGAAGGGCGCTTTGTTCAGCGGTCAGCTGGTTCTGCACCGCCTGCCCACCGGAACGGGTCGCCTGAGACTGGAACGACATTTCCTTGGCGGCCGTCTGACCAAGATAGATGGCGGTCGGGCTATCCAATTGAACCCCCCGCGCAGCCTGTTGGGCGGTTTGCTCGCGGATTTGCGACAGAAACTGTGACCGCTCGCGGTTATCCTGGACCGCGTTCAGTTCGGCCTCGGTCTTCTTCTGCTCGCTGATCAACTTGCTGTTGGCCTTGGCCGCCTGATAGCCTGAAACGCCCTGCACCAACAGACCACCGACTTGGGCCAAGGTGCCCCAGCCGGACATGGCCGCCCCAGCGGTGGCACCGGCAGCGGTGGTGGCTCCGCCACCAGCTAAGGTAGCAAAAAGAGTTTCAACGCCAGGCAAGCACATCAGGCACCAACCTCCTCGACATTCGGGATCAGGGACAGCACCGTCATCGGCGCACCACCGAAGGGCTGGAATTGCAAGGACACTTGTTGCGCGTGCCCGGAAACCGTTTCGATGGAGGTGACGCCGGAATACACCGCGACCAGATCCGACGCGACCTGCAAGGGCACCAGTTCCTGCAAGTCATGAAGACAGGCGTCTTCGCCAAAGCTTCGTTCAACCGCGCGCACCAAGCCCGCAGCCGTGCGATGCAACTGAACGCCACAGCCCGGCAGAAGACGCCGCCGGCGCCCTGTGGCATTTCCATCCGGCGCTGCGGCGACGATGTCCAGCGTTTCGGACTGGTGCGTTTTATCAAGCAAGCCGACAATCGCGTGGGTCACATTTTGGGCATCGGGCACTTCCAACTGACCCAACGCTGGCACCACCAGCGGGCCATATTCGCCCTGATTGGTCCAGACACTGACGGTTTGACCTGCGAGATGCGGCACCAGGAACGAAGTCATCGGCGTTTCGCTTTCAAACACGGTCGAGGCGAAAAGATGGATGGCCTTATGCAGCGGCTCGTCCCCCATCATGACACCGAAAGTTGGGGCCAGTTCTTCGACCATCCGTACGGTTTGCCCGTCGATTTCGCGCCGGACGACCAGGGTCACAACATCGTTTCCCGTCGCGCTATCGGATGTCACCGCCATGGTTTCCACAAAGCCACCCGCTACGCTGACGGGGGCCCAGCCCAGCACGTCCTCGGCAGGATCAAACAGCATGGCCACCAGGCCGCCGTCCCCCGTACGCAGCCAGGCAATTTTCTGTGGTGAGGATTGCCAGACGATCTGTTCAAACCCGCTGGCGCCCAGATGCTTGGAAGGCAGCGACAATTCCACCGGCACCCCGCCATCTTCTTCGAGGCTGTAACGCAGTTCGAATACACGGCGCTTTTCCTTGGAAATGAAAATCGGGTTGCCATATGGGGCGATTGCCTTGGCGTCGGACGCGCCATCCGTGCCTTCAATGGTGGTGTCAAAGGTTGTCGGCCCGATCCGCTGACCGGCCGCATTGGAAAAGGCGCGGTAAACTTCACCCAAAGCCCCGACATAAAGGCCCCGGCGCGCACGCTTTAGCCAGGTGCCGCTGTTCAGGCTTTCACTACCGGCAATCGCGTAGGCAAAGCTGCCATCCGCATCCGCGCTGGGTTCGAAATCTTCGAAATCCCCCAAGGTGGAGGCCCAGATGGTGCGCGGCTCAGACGGTGTGAAGGCCGCAAAAAAGGACTGATCGAAAATCTCCAGCGCCTTGGGATATCCTTTCCTGTCGGACCAAGCCCCTTCGGACCAGCGGTAGGATGTGCCGGTGACGCAAGGCGACGGAATGGCCTTTAGTACCTCGGCGGTGGCGGTGACTGCATCCGTCACGCCCGTGATCCGAAACACGCCGCGCCCATCGGACACGAACAACCATTTGGTGCCTTCGTCCTTGTCGTAGAGATATTCGCCTTCGGTGTGGATCGGGGGGTTCACCCCCGTATCCGTTCCCGCTGTCAGCTCGTAGATGTTGCCGCCGTAGCGCATCAGATCACCGACAGCGACGGTGGTATTTCCCGTCCACAGAGGAATATCCTGATAATCCTTCGGCACGATCTGCATCAGCACACCTTGCCATGTGGCATCGAAAAGATCGGCTGAGGCGGTCAGCGTGATTGTTCCGGTTTCGGCGCTGCACCCGATGGTCAGGTTTTCGTCCAGGTTCTGAACCGCGAAGGGGCCGTTGTCGAACTGGGCGTCCTCAATCGTCCAGTTGTCCAGCGCATAGCGCGACAATTTCTGGATGGGACGCTTCCCATCCGCGATGTAAATCACGTCTGCGGACTGAACAGCGCTTAGGGTGCCTATTTCGTCGGCGGTGTAGGGGATTGTCAACTCATAGGGCACGCCGCCGACTTCGATTAGGGCACCATAGCGCCACACGCGCATGACGCCATCGGTGAATTCAAGTGTCAGCGTGTCATCTACGGAAAATTCGAAACGGATTTTCTGGGCCATCGCATTGCCATGGGTGTAGCCTCGAAACAGCGTGCCCGGCGCACGGGTAAATCCGCCTTCGCGGATGGGCAGATAGCCATTGGCCTGACGCGCCCCGGTCTGGAACCGCTGATAGTCCGAACGCGCCCAAAGCAGCGGCGACAATTCACCGGCGGAAAACGATAGCTGCGGCGGGCGGGTTCGGGTCATCGCGTGACCTCCGAAACCCAGTCAGAGGCAGCATCCTCCCCGTCCCATTGCTGAGGACTGGCTGAACTGGCGTCTTCTTGTTTTGCCAGGGACAATGTGTCGTCAAGGGCGGCGTTCATGTCCTTGCGCTTTGCCCGCGTGATCGAATAGGTCGGCGCTAAGCGAAGTGCCAGGGTCAGCGATACGAGGGTCTGGAACGTGGCTGGCAGTTTGGTTTCGTCCTGCGCCCTGCGCGTGTAAAACACCAACTTGGTGCCAGCCGTATCCGTCCGCAGCAACCCGCCCGCATCCTCGCGCCATTTGATATCCCGATCTTTTGGGAACAGAAATTTCACCAGATCAGGCGGAAGCTGATGCAGATAAGGCAGGTCAGGATCAGCTACCTCTCCTGTAGGCAGGTTCACGACGGGCAAGCTGATCAGTTTCCGCGCAAAACTCCAATCCTCCCGTGCCAGACAAAAATCCAGAGCCAGCGAATACTGTTCCTGTGCATCCCGCGCTTTTTGGGAATTGTCCGCCAGCGAACTGGGCGGCGTAATTTCCATAAAGCGGAACGCCTGCGAAACGATGGAACCTGTTGCGATTGAGCTTGGCATAAGAGGCAAACCTTAGGCGACGGGCCGGGTGTGCCCCGGCCACGTTGTGGATCAGTCCGTGATGTAGGCGATCTGAAACGGCATGGCCCCGGCGCCGGCGGCGGCGGCCTCGGCATGTTTCCAGATCCCGATCATACCACCCGGATCAGCGGCCAGGCCCAACACCTCCCACAGACGCTTGCCATGATTAGCGTCTCCCATGGTGATCGGCTGGGCAATGGTTTCGGTGACCTTGGTTTGGTCCACCAGGGCGTCGGTATCAGTTTTGGTCCCGATCACGATCTGGGCAAAGCCATCGTTTTCCACGTCAAAAAAAGTATCGTGATGCAGGATGCAGCGCGACGGCAGATCAACCAGGTGATACATCGACCCGTTGCTGTCATCAGCTGCATTGGTGACGGTGCCGGTCATCAGCACCAGACGGCCACGGGCTTCGACGGGATCGGGCGGATAGATGCCGGTGTCAAAGCTGTCGTGGACCAGATTGGACTTGGAAGTGACAACTGCCATTGGAATGGCTCCTTCAGTTTAGAAACAGGAAAACCGGCCCGAGAGCAGGCCGGTTACCGATCAGCTTTCGGCGCAGCGGATGATGCGCACACCGCCATCTTCGACGCGGCCAGCCTCGACATAGGCGTCGGCGTAAATGTACGGTAGGTTTTTGGCGTGGCCGTCATTCCACATCTGGCCTACAACGTCCTGCCAGGCACCGGCGACGATGTTTTCTTTGGACCAGACCGGGATCAGGCGATAACCGTTGCTGTCTTTGGGCAGACGGTTGGTGAACATCCAGTTGACCCCCAACAGTTTGCCGGGCTTGCCATCGCGGATATTCTGGACCTCGAACGGGTTCAGGTTTTTGCCGGTTTCGATCGCCAGGTTGATCAGCTCGGTCTTCTGCTTGGGCGTGATCAGGCTGTAGATCTCGTCCTCGGTTTCCAGGCCGAAATCTTCCAGCTCCATCGCCTCGGTCGCCCCGCGCAATTTCGTGGTGTTCATCCCGGTCGGGGTGCCGGGATCTCCGACATCCACCGCGAGATAGTTGCCCGCAGGCAGATCCGAGGCAGTACCCGGCGTCTTGCCTTCTGCCACCTTGCCCATGATGCCACCACCGGAAACAACGAAATCGTTGCCATTTTTGCGGATGCCCAGCAGACGATCGTAGACGCCGCGCTCGACCGTCACGACCTGGTTGCGCACCAGGCGCGAAGTCGGATCCATGGCCTGATCAAACTTTTGTTCTTTGGTGATGTACATCCCGGTCTCGATGACCTTGGGACGCACCAGCCAGCGGCGGCTGTTTTCCGGCGGATTGTCCGGGTTGGTGCGGCTGTAATCCTCGCCTTCCTGATATTCGGTCTTTCCGATCAGGTCAGCCATATTCACAGCTTCGCCCGAAGCCGGTTCCCAGATCACGGCATCGCGCAACGGGTTGCGGACCATCTGCGCGACCATTTTGACGTTATCCGAGTAGGTGAGCTTGTGGTGCTCTTCCACAATTTGACGGTAGGACATGCGTGCCCCTCCTGCGAAAAATCAACGATATTTGTGAGTTTTCGGAGGGGTTGCCCGACAGGTTCGGACCCGCACCTGATCGTGTCGTGATCTCTCCGCCGGTCTGTTCCCGGTGCCGTCTGGGCCACGCCTTGGCGCAGTTATCCGTCACGCTGATATGAGCTGAAAAATTTGCAAAAAGTCAAGTTTGAAAATGACAGGCGCCCCAGATTTGCAAACCAGGGACGCCTGTCGCGCTGAAAACTAGGAAGATACGATGCGGCGAAGACGATCCACTTTGGGCTGCAACCGCGTGATTGCGGCACGGTCCTTTTTTTGCACGGCTTCAAAATAATCCCCACCCGGCGAAGTCAGCGCGGCCAGATCGGCACGGGCTTGTTCAGGGGTTGTGCCCATACCGGCCGTCAACCCATCATTACCAGGCAGCATGTCGTCGGACATCATTTCACCGATGGCGGCGAACAGTTTTATGGTGCCGGCATCGCCGATCTTGGGCTTCAACGCCTCGGCTAGGTTGGCGATATGTTCAGGCGACAGCCCCGCTTTTTCCGCCACAACCGACTTGGCCTGTAGTGCCATGGCCAGCCGTGCGTCGGTTTCCTTGCCCCAGCTTTTTTCCAGCTCGCCCATCATCTCGGTATTGGCCTGTTCCAGCATCTGATCGGCATCGTCCATCAGTTTTTGAACAGAAGCGGCATAGACATCGGACATGCGCTGCAATGCCGCTTGGGACACGCCTTCCTCAAAGGCGATATCGCGCACCTGTGCTTCCAAAGCCTCGTTCCATGCCGCATCCTTAGGCCAATCATCGGGGCGGTTGACCTGGTATTTGTCAGCTGCTTCGGGGATACCGAACAGATCGCCATTGGCGCGCATCCATTCGGGCACCGGCTGATCTTTGCCTGGGCGATCCATCATGCTGTCAGCGGGCTTACCCAGCCGCTTTTCTGCCTGGGCATAGGCATTCAGCACCTTGGGCAACGCATCCTGCATATCATCGGTAGCGAAGCCCTTGGCCACCAGCATTTCAGAATAGGGCTGATAGGCTTCGGCTTCGAACCATTTGGTGGCGGGTGCCGGATCACCAGCAGGCGGCGGATCACCGGCCCCCGGCGCGGGATCACCACCCCCCTGCCCACCTTCACCGGCACCCTGCCACAGGGGCTGTTTCAGCATGAGTTTCAGAAAACTATTCATTGAGGCTCTCCATCAGTTGGTTGAGTTCGGAAATCGTCATCTGGCCCAGCGATAGCAAAGCCAGGGCCATATCCCGCCGCCCAGCCTGATAGGCCAGTTGGGACGGGTCTTGAGGAAGGGGCGTCGGAACGCCATCCTCCATATGCACGGGCTGGACCGTCAACAGCTCTCCAATGCGGATCAGATCCGCAGCCAGCTCGGGATTGTCGGCAAAAGCAGCGGTCCAGCGTTCGGCGGCCTCTGCGGCGGCGGCGCACTGTTCACGCCCGGAACCAAAAATGGTGATCACATTCACCAGGCGATTGATTACACTCATGCTGCCTCCTTCGGCCCACCGGCACCACCCATCGCCGCGGCCAGATCCTTGGCCACGCTGCCGCCCTGCTGGGCCAGTTGCATGGCCTGAACCATTTGCTGTTGCTGGGCGCGCGCCTGGGCCAGCTGATCGGCCTCTTCGCGCGACCGCAGGATCGAGGCAGGCAAGCTGGGGCTGGCGTCATGCAGGGCCTCGGTCAGAGCGTCAGGGTCCAGACGATCGCCATAACGCGGGTCCGACTGGGCCAGTGGCGCCAGATCATTGATGAAGGACCGGATCGCCTGCCCCTCGCTGGCCTTCATCGCCATCGCAGCGCCGGATTGATACCGCACCCGCAGCGGCATCCCCTGCGCTTCGGGCGGCGGTGGCGGAATTTGCCCCGCCCGCCACAGCAGCTTGAACCGGCGTTCAAATTTGCGCGCAGCGTACTCCTCCATAATCCGATCCGAATGCGGCGCCCAATTGCGCAGCCGGGCTTGTTCCATGATCCGGGTTTCCTCTTCGGTCACGCCGGTGCGCCCGGTCAGGGACATCACGGAATAGTGGAACGCATCCTTGCAGGCCTCGATTGCCTCGCGCCGTTCCTCATGGGTCAGGCCGATATTGGGGGTGTGTTCCATATTGTGGATCAGGCGATTGCCCCGCACATCCACCCCGCCATAGATCACGCCGCCAGGGCGAAACGTGCCATTCAGCGGGATTGCCTGCCGATCCGGGGCCAGTTTTGTGGGATCTGCCGCAAATTGGGCCGCTTTCAGCTTGGCCCGCTGCATCAAATCCGCTGCCCGCGCAGATCCCAAGGCAACAAAGCCCGGCCCGGTACCATACACATGACCACTATCCACATCCCAGCGTGGGAAATAGGCCGGCATATCGTCATGACCGCCAACGCGTAGCAGGCAATTTTCCTCTTCGCAGGCCGTGATGGCCAGCCAGGGTTTACCCTGGGGCCCCAGTTTGCCCTTCACGAACTGATCATTGGGCAAAACATGGTAGTAGAGCGTGATATCGTCCGTACTGCCCGTCTCAGCAAGATCGCGGATTTTCTTTGGCACCATTTCCGTGCCAAATTCACGCACCAACGCGCGCGGCTTCAACTGGTATTTGCGCAAGAATTCACTGACCTGCCCATACGCGTCGATATCGACCACGACTTCGGCCAGGGACAGGGAAATATCGACAAAGCGGCGCTTACCCATGTTGATCGTGTCGTATCCGGCCGCATTGCCGAAGGCCGCGATATCGGCATAGGCTTGGTATGTGGTCGAATAGAAAGCCGAAACGCTTGGCGAGAAACTGGCCATGACACGCGCTGTGGCGGTATCAAGCCATTCCGCCATGGGTTTCCAGGCGTTCATCTCAACATCCGGTGTTTCAACACCACCCCAACGCATCGCGGGGTTCGTGATCGAACTGTAGATCCCGGCGGCAAAACTACCATGCGCCATGATCGGTTCCGACGACAGCGGTTTTTCCTGCCGTTTGGATTTGATGTCAGATGAAAAATTCCCGCGCTGGGGGCGGATCAGGCGGGCGATATCCTCCCAATCCCCTTCGTGCTGGGCACGGATGGTTTTCAACTCGCCCCACCGCTGGATCGCGGCCTTGGCCATTTCATGGTTTGAATATTTGGCGCTGTCCTGGGTCATGCCGGTTTCCCCATCTGGTTGGTGCTGGCCGTGGAGCGGGGGATACCCATTTGGCCGGTCAGCACATTGGCCGCCGCCCCTGCCCGGCGCTGGCGCAGGCGGGCCTCGATATCGGCCTGCTGCATGGCCTCGGAATTATCCATCGCGGCGATTTTCGTGGCGGCGACAGAGGGTGTTTTGACAAGACACATCTTTGTTTTCCTTTCGATGTTCAGACGGTTTGGCGAACCCAGGCGAATTGACGAAAGATTGCGGGCGCATTTGCACCCCCGAAACCGGGCATATCAGCCTCGTGATGAAAGCTGCACAGTTTCAGGAACTGCGCAGCAGTCGGGTGATCTGACCAGCACCGCGCCTCGATCCGGCGAATACCGGCCTCAGCACAGAAACCGGGCATATCCCGGCGGATTTGAGCAGCGGCGCAGGCGATCTGTCGGCGAAACCGGGTGTGGTTCCGTGCCAGAAAGGCCGCCTGCGCCACACCCGCCTGGCCGGTGTTCCCCAGCGCCAGAACCGCGAACGGCTCCATCCGCCGGGCATCGACCAACACCACGGACAGCACCCGCGCCGCGTTAATCGCCCGCCAATCGGCGAAAAGCTCCAGATGCGTGGCGTGATATCCTCGCACCGCGTTGGCCTCCAGCTGATCGGCGGGGTCCAGCGCCTTCAGCACGGCCATGGCCGCATGATCGCTGTAGGGCTGGATTTGGATTGGGTCTATCCGTGGCATGGCGTCCTCCGGCTCAGGCGGCGCGCAGCAGGGCGCGGCGGGCGGCGTTTTGCCAGTTGGTCAGCACCTCGCGTTCACTGATCCGGGATTTGCCCGTGATGCCGGCGATTTCCAGAATATACAGGCCATCCTTGTGCGAGCCGCTAGCCCCGTGCACCTTGGACAGGTATTCCAGCATATCTTTCATCGGGCGGCTGTCGCCATTCATGGCGTCCAGAACTTTCTGGACCTTCTCGGTGTCGATCGCTTCGGCGGCGTCGATGGCGGACTTTTGGGCCGCATCGAGCGCCCCCCCTTTCTCGGGATCGGACTTGGCGGCAGCGGTATCCTTTGCAGCCTTTTCCGCCGCATCTTTCGCAGCCTTATCAGATGCAACCTTGGCGGCAAGCGCATCGGTCTGGTCGGCAACATTGCCTTTGGTGGTGCCATTCATCAGTTCAGTCTCCGTAAGGGTTGGTGATGTCCCAACCTGATTTCAGGCCGCCGGTATCCCCCGACAGGGGCGGCCCTCCGTTGTGGCCCATCTGGGCACGCTTGTCGGTGTCGGGCATTCGTTTGGCATAGGGGCTGGTCCCATCCGCCTGGTGTTCGCTCAGCAGCAGGTATTGCAGCGCGTCATGCACGTTGGCTTCGGTGAAGGACTTGTCCGGCACCTTGCGCTTGGGGATGCAGGGGCTGATCCATCAATCCCCCTCCCAGCCGATCGGCATGGTGAAACCAGCCGCGTTCCGATGCCCGCCGCCGCCATACCGCTGCGCGATCTCGGCAACATCCAGCCCACCTTCACCGCGAGACCGCAGCGAAAACGCGCGCCCCTTGGGGCCGTCGAAGTAGGTGGCCGCAAAAGGCGCATCCTCAGCCAACCGCCCGGCAGCCTCGGAGGCAAAGCAATAGGGCAAGTTGGCCACTGGGACGCAATGCCCACCGATGATCATTTCACGCGTCGTGATGGGCAACATCTGGCGGATATCAAGATCCTGCTTGCGAAGGATCGCAGCGCCTTCACGCACCAATTGCGCGCCCGAAAAATCGCGTTGCAGATCAACATTCAGGTCATGCCAAATCGTGAAGTTCATCTCGTAGGACTGGATGACCGCATTGATTTCCCGAGAATGCGGCAACTCCCATCGCCACAGATCCCGATCCGCCACATAGTCCACGATGCCAGGCCGTGCGCCTAAACAGAAATAGTCCCATGCCATCTGCGCGCCGGAACGGCACATGTCGAACAGAACCGCCGGATTGCCTGCCTGTGCTTTGTGATCTCGCCACCTCCCAGCTGGTCTAGGCAGCCCCTGAAGATCAGCCTCAGCGGTTTTATGATGATCCAGCACCAGAATTGACCGCGCGGTTTGCGCCATGCGCTCCAGCACCGGACGTTTATAACTGAAATCGACAATGATCACATCTGCGTCAGTCACGTCCGGCGGCTCACTCCCATAGCTGGCGGGAATAAAGTCAACCCCTTTGCAGATAGCCAAATTGACCACCCAAGCAGCGGTGAAACCATCTGCGCAATTGGCATGGTAAATGCAAATCGTCCGGCTCATCAGCCCACCTCCACGATCAGCCAATCCTCGGCCAGCATATCGGTCTGACTGGCCAGCCAGGGCACCACTTTGCCTTCTGCGTCCTTCATGTCGATATGCGGACGATAGGTGACTTCGGCTCCCTCGCCCATGATCGACAACAGCGGCTCACGGTTCACGATGAAGTTGCTGCCCGCAACCAGGAACAGAAACATCCCCTTCCCGTTCCAGCCCGCGCGCGCCACGCGCTTACCCTCTTTCAGCGCCTCAAGCGCCTGTCCGAAATTCATGATCTCTCTCCTTTGCTTTCTCTGGTTCAGTCCATCAGGGGCTTGCCCTGCCCGATCTTGATGGGTTCAGGCCGCGCCCATTCAGGCAGCTTCACGATGACGGAACTGGGGGATTTGCCCCCCCCCAGGACAGGCATGGCCTCCGCCGGACGCTTGCCCGAGGCAACCGCCATCCAGGGGGCCAATTTCAGGTAAACACTGCCCTTCATGCCGGCACTCAGCGGCAGGCATTCGGGACTATCGGCCTCTTCCAGCTCAAGAACCAGAATGTGGGTCTTGCCGGCATCGCTGTTCAGGACAATCTTCACCGCATCCCGATCAGGCTGCAAAGCCCCGCCAAAATGGGTGGTCTGGGCCGCTTCGGACAGGCCAAGGCGCAAATATTGCCCCGCCTTGCTCTCAACCAATGACAGCGTGATCCCCGAAGAGGAACTGCTGGGTTGTGTGAAAATCTTAGGTGCGAACTGAGGCATTGCCCGCGTCTCCTTTGTTGTTGTGAAGGTTCTTTTCGGTCTGCCAGCCGACAAACCGTTCCTGCGCCAGAGCGAAACGCCAGAACACAAGTTTGCTCAGCGCCGCGCGCATATCCCAATCCAGCCGCACCCCGATCGGCTCCTCCGGCGGGTGCAAAATCAGTGCCTCGGCACAGTCCACGACGGGCCCCATGAAGTGGTGATCTTTCGAGCAATAGGGCAGCACCTCGCGGATCTCGCGCCGGATCATCCCCATTCGCTCGTCATGCTTTTCGTCACGAATAGGGACCACGCAAAAGAGCAGCGCATTGATCAGCAGCTGATCAGGCAGCGGCAGCGGACCGGACGGAGGATGACCATCAGCCATAAATGTCCCTCCGGTTCAAATGAGGCACTTCCGGCACGTTCAAAGCATCAATGAAGGTCAGCAAATCGTGTCCCAGCCGTGCACGGGACTGGTGATCCACCGCCGAACGCAACTGGCTCAAAAAGGTGGTAACGGCCCGCTTCAACGGCCCATCGCCCAGCTGGTCGGCCATTCGCTTAAGTTTTTCCAACTCGGCGCGCTGCACCATGTCGGCCTTGGCGGACATGGCGACAGCAAAAGCCTGAAAACGGACAGAAAGATCGCATTCACGCTGCATATCCCTCTCCGAAATCAAAACGCGGGGCGGCCCCATCACGCACGCAACCTGGCAAACATGCATGACAGGACCGGCCCACAGCATCCGCCCACACGCCACCCAAGAAGAGGAGGAAGCGGCGCCCAGACAGAATGGACAAAAAGATGAGGCAGGACGCGCGAACATGAAACGCGCCACTGACCGAACTCGAATAAAAAGACGCGAGGTGGCAAGCCCTTCGGCCACCCCGCGCCAGTCGCACCGCGCGAAACAGGTTTCTCCGGCTCCGAAGGTCTCCGCGCGGCGATGCCTCGCCTGAATGGGTACAGACAAGGAGTTTCATTCTGCTGCCACCTGCTGACCCACATCGCGCTCGGCCACCAGCGCCTCGATCTCTTCGCGCGGGGCACCCCAGATCAGGTGACCGGGCGTCAACGGGATACGATTTGCGGCAGCATGGGCCAGCAACCGGCGGTTCACACGCGGCGGCATATCGCCAGCTTCACGCCAGGCCGATTTGCGCCGCCAAAGATATGCCGCTTTCTCATTCAAACCGGCAAGCTGGCTCAGGACCGGCAAGGGGCCGATCAACAACTCGCATACTTGAAGTGGTGTCAGGTGCGTACTCATGACCCAACATGTAGACCCGCACCACAATCCCTTGCAATACTTTTTTTGTATTTTTTACTCGTTATTTTGTAGTGCGAAGTACCTACCTAACGAGCATGGATGACAAGTGGTTCAAGAGACAGCAGAAAATCGCGGGGAAAACCGCTGACGACATTGGGCGCGACGACCACGCCACGCTCATTGGCCGGGAAGAGCACGCCGACTGAG
>PAPN01000036.1 GCA_002708925.1 Paracoccaceae bacterium | reverse complement strand
GTGATGGCCAAGGATATGCTGTTTGCCACGCTGGACCCGACCATGCGGCGGGGGCAATTTCCCGATGGCGGCCCCGAGGTGATCTTGTCGGACACTGTGGGGTTCATCAGCGATCTGCCGACCGAACTGGTGGCCGCCTTCCGCGCCACTCTGGAAGAGGTGCTGGCCGCCAATCTGGTGCTGCATGTCCGCGACATTTCGCATTCCGAGACGGAAAATCAGGCGGCGGATGTTCTGGAGATCATGGACTCTTTAGGCATGTCCAAAGATGTCCCCGTTCTGGAAGTCTGGAACAAAATCGACAACTTAGAACGCGAAGCTAAAGCGGCTCATGTCGCCCGTGCCGCGCGTGAGGACAGCGTTCTGGCGATCTCGGCCATCACGGGCGAAGGCCTGCCCGACCTGATGGAGGCGATCACGCGGGCGCTGGCCTCGGAGCGGCACCTGTCCACGCTGCACCTTGGGTTTTCCGAAGGCAAAAAACGCGCCTGGCTGTTTGCACAAGAGGTTGTCGAGGACGAACAGCAGGACGAAACCGGCTTTAACCTGACGGTGCGCTGGACGGATCGGCAGGAAAAACGGTTCCGCGAATTCTGATCGGCGCGGCCTAGTTCTGGCCGCGCGGCATCAGCAGGGTTGTCCCAACGGCGGCGGCGCGCGCCAGATCCACGTCCAGCGACATCGGGATATATTCGCCGCGCCGCCACAGCTCGCCCAGATCGTCATAATGACGCGACAGGAAATGCCCCGATTGCCCGGTGGAAATGATAAAAACC
Source organism: Paracoccaceae bacterium (assembly GCA_002708925.1). Taxonomy (GTDB): domain Bacteria; phylum Pseudomonadota; class Alphaproteobacteria; order Rhodobacterales; family Rhodobacteraceae; genus Thalassobius. The sequence goes on along the minus strand of PAPN01000036.1, from coordinate 23,024 downwards.
GAGCTGTCCGGATCCGCAAAATCATAGACCCCGCGATAGCCCGCCCCATGCACGTTCAGGAACGGCGCCTCAGGCTCGCCACTGGTTTTGCCGCGCATCAGGGTGAAATCCCCGCCCGAGGTAGACTGCCGGATATTCACGAAATGCTTGAGCACGGGCACGTCACCCAGCACGGGATGGTCATGCGTCGCCTGATGCGCATCGCCCCAGCGCAGCGATTCCAGCGCGCTGCCATAGCGTTCCTCGATCCAGATCAGCGCATCGTTCAGCGCCATGCGCGCCATGTCCGAACAGGTTTCCTGCGGGGCCGATTGCAGCACGTCACACCAAACCGAGGCCCCGTCTACATCCTTGAAAACACGTTCTAAAAACAGGGGTTCGACATGGGTGAACTGTTCGGACAGCGGGCCCAGTTCGTCCTGGATCAGGCGTTTTTGCAGCGCGCGCACCCAGGCTGAATAGATCAGCGGTTCGGGCATGTGCTCGTTCATTTCACCGTTCCATTCGGCCAGCAAGTCCAGCGCGCGCTGGCGCTGGCGTTCGGGGGTGCCCTCGGGGGCGGTCTCGCCGGTGAACCACAGATCGGCGGCGATCAGCGGCAGGATGGTGCGGGCGGCGGGGCTGACAGTGTCCAGCTGGGCCTCGATGAAACTGTCGCGAGTATGGACCTGACGGCTTTGCATCAGGCGGTTCCAGCGCTGGATGCGCTGCGTATCGCCCCAATCGAAACTGACATGCAGCGGAAAGGGCCGGTCCACGGTTTTGTTGTTGGTGTTGCCGACGATCCCGCCGATGGGCTGCACGAACTCGGGATTCGCCGCATAGGCCGAGCGCCCCTGCCAGCGGTTTTCCTGAATCCATCCGGGCGAGGGCAGCCGCCCCTTGGACTGATGCCGGGACGAGCGGCGCGGCATCGCCCCCACGGTTTTCAGCGCGATCTGGCTACGATCGGCCAGGGTGATGTTCTGCGAAGGGGCCACGAAAGGCTCTAGCGCGGCGATCCCATCCTGGACCGAGCGCGCATACATCAGCGCAAGCCCCGCCGACAGGCTGGTGTCGCGCGGGGACAGCGCCGTCCAGGCGATGCTGGTCACATGGCCGGGAGGGGTGATCGCGCCCAGGTCGGCATGGCTGGCGGGCAGCACGGGGCCGTTTTCTGTCCAGCGCAGGGTCATGGTGACGGGCGGCTCGTCCGCGATCTGAATGATGGATTTGCGCGTGATAAAGGGTTTGAAGCCAGTAGGGGTCTGATATTGCTCGGGGTTTTCGGGGTTCAGTTTTTCGACATAGATGTCCAGATCATCCATATAAGAGGACGTGACCGCCCATCCCAGGGCCTCGGATCGCCCCGACAGCACCGTGGGAATGCCGGGAATGGTGGCGCCGATGATGCCGCCATCGGTCAGTTGCAGGCGTGCCAGATACCAGATCGTGGGCGCGGAAAAGCCCAGATGCGGATCGTTGGCCAGAAGCGTGCCGCCCGCAGCCGAGCGGCTGGCCGAAGCCGCCCAGGCATTCGAGGCACCGGACAGCTCGCGCCCATGGAAGGGCGACAGCGGATCGCGCGCGGGCGCGCGCCCGGCGGCAAACCGGGGCAGCGCAGTGTCCATCAGATCGGCATAAGAGGGCAGCGCCGCCACGCCGCTGCCTGGCGCATCGGGCAGAATATCGGCCAGACGGTTCGGATCGGGCAGCAGCAGCGATGTGCGGGCGCGCAGCACCTCGGTTTCCAGCTGGCGCATCATCTGCACCGCCATCAGCTTGACCAAGGCCACCGAATCCGCAGGCGTCCACGGGGCGATGGGCGCATTGAACAGGAACATTTCAGGCGCGCCACGGCCAAGGGCCCGATCATTGACCTCGGAGATGCGGGCGTTCACCCCGGCGGCATAGGCATTCAGAGCCGTCTGGGTGCGCGCGTCCTGCACCGCGACCGATTGCTTGGCCAGCGTATACAGATCAAACCGGCGCATCAGCTTGTCGATCTCGATGGTGCGGGGGCCAAAGACCTCGGACAGGCGGCCCTGCACCGTGCGGCGCATCGTGGTCATCTGCCACAGCCGGTCCTGCGCATGAGCATAGCCCAACCCAAAGAACACATCCGGATCCGTCCCGCCAAAGACATGCGGCACATTGGCATTGTCGCGCACGATTTCCACAGGGGTGGTCAGGCCCGTCACCCGCAGGCGTTTGTCATATTCCGGCAAAGAGCCCGCCGCCAGATAGTACACCACCAGCACCGCCAGAACCGCCAGGATGATCAGCGCGCCGGTCAGGCGAAATAGCCATCGGATGAATGTTACCATATGCCCAGAGTCCCTGTTCGCCCTTGCCTTTGCCCCGTTAGCTAGCCACAAACGAAGGCGAATACAAATGCAAGCGAGGTGAGACATGGCGAAAGTGGCGTTTCTGGGCCTAGGAGTGATGGGCTATCCGATGGCAGGCCATCTGGTAAAGGCCGGCCACGAGGTGGTGGTCTATAACCGCACCGCCGCCAAGGCTGAGGCCTGGGTGGCCGAACATGGCGGCGCGATGGCTCTGACCCCGCGCGCGGCGGCGGCGGGCTGCGATTTCGTGATGGCCTGTGTGGGCAATGATGACGATTTGCGCGCCGTCTGCACCGGCCCCGATGGTGCCTTTGCCGGCATGTCCGAAGGCGCGGTTTTCGTCGATCACACCACGGTCTCGGCCGCTGTCACGCGCGAGCTGGCTGGGCAGGGCGTGGCCTTTGTGGATGCGCCGGTGTCCGGCGGGCAGGCTGGGGCGGAAAACGGCCAGCTGGTGGTCATGTGCGGCGGCGATCAGGCCGCTTACGATGCCGCGGTCCCGGTGATCGACGCCTATGCGAAGATGTGCAAACGCCTGGGCGACAGCGGCATGGGCCAGATGTGCAAAATGGTGAATCAGATCTGCATCGCCGGGCTGGTCCAGGGCCTGTCCGAAGGGCTCCATTTCGCTGAAAAGGCAGGCCTGGACGGGCGCGCCGTGGTCGAGGTCATCGGAGGCGGCGCCGCCGGCAGCTGGCAGATGGTGAACCGCTATGAAACCATGCTGGACGATGAATTCGAGCACGGGTTCGCCGTCGATTGGATGCGCAAGGATCTGAATATCTGCCTGTCCACCGCCGATGAGATCCAGGCCTCCTTGCCTGTCACGGCGCTGGTGGATCAGTTCTACAAGGATGTGCAGAAACTGGGCGGCGGGCGCTGGGATACGTCAAGCCTGCTCAAACGCCTGCGCGCGCTGGATTAACCCGTCAAAGGCCCTTCGGGGCCTTTTTCAATGGGGCGAAGCGTTTGAAAACAAATGGATTACCAAAATCCCGCACAGGATCAGCCCCATGCCCAGAATGGCCGGCAGATCCAGCCTTTGGCCAAAAACAGCCAAGCCGATCAGGGCGATCAACACAATGCCCAGCCCGCTCCAGATCGCATAGACAATCCCCACTGGCATAACCTTCAGTGCCAGCGACAGCAGCCAGAAACTGACCCCATAAGCCACTACCACCAGCACCGAGGGCCACAGCCGCGAAAACTGCTGGCTGGCCTGCAAGGCAGTGGTGCCGATGGTTTCCGCAGCGATGGCCAGAAAGAGGATCAGATAGGTCTGCATATGCTCTCCTTAGGTGGCGACGTACCAGTCCTTGCGATGATTGACGGCAATGGTCAGATTCACCACCAAAGCGCCCAGAAGCGAATATAGCACCAGCGGAGTCTCGATCACGAAAAACGCCAGGGTAAAGACCCCCACATCGAACAATAGCTGCGTATAGCCCGCCCGAAACCCGGTCTTGTCCTGCAAATACAGCGCCAGAATGCCGACACCGCCCAGACTGGCCCCATGTCGGAACAACGCCAAAAGCCCCGCGCCCGACATCATGCCAAACAAGATCGCACCAACCACAGGATGCACCGTGCCCAGTTGAAAATAATCGGGCAGAAAACTGGAAATCACCGACAACAGTCCCACCGCCACAAAGGTCTTCAGCGTAAACAGCCACCCCATGCGCCGAAACGCGAGCCAGTAAAACGGCAGGTTCACCACAAAGAACACCGCGCCGAACCCATAGCCGGTCAGATAAGACAGCAGCACCGCAAGACCGGCCGTCTGGCCGGTGACCAGCCCTAGATGGGTCAGAATCACCATTCCCGCTGCGGCCATTGTCGAGCCAAACAGAAGCCCCTGAACATCGGCAAGGGGCCCGTGTTTCTGCACAGAAGAAGAGATGCTTTGCGTATTCATTCCGGATACATGCCGCAAAGCGCCAGAGAGTACCAGACCAGAGACGCGCCGCGTGGCTCAGACGGTGCGGCATTGAGTATTTTGATCAGAAAGAAGCCAGATGCCGCGCAATCTCCTCAGTTTCGCAAGGGGCGGTTTCCCGTTTCTTTCTGATACAAATACTCATAACGCGGCAGAAGAAGCAAAATGCAGCGTTTGCGTTTACAGGGGGTCAGCCCACAAGCGCTTTGTTCAGGTTTTCGTCGATTTTTTCCAGGAAACCCATGGTCGTCAGCCAGGCCTGTTCGGGGCCGACCAGGAGCGCCAGGTCTTTGGTCATGTAGCCGGATTCGACGGTTTCCACGACGACGCGTTCCAGCGTTTCGGCGAAGTGCTGAAGTTGCGGGTTCTCGTCCAGTTTGGCGCGGTGTTTCAGCCCTCCGGTCCAGGCGTAGATCGAGGCGATCGAGTTGGTCGAGGTTTGCTCGCCTTTTTGGTGCTGGCGATAGTGGCGGGTGACGGTGCCGTGGGCCGCCTCGGATTCGACGATTTTGCCGTCCGGGGTCATGAGTTGCGAGGCCATCAGGCCCAAAGAGCCAAAGCCCTGTGCAACGGTGTCTGACTGGACTTCTCCGTCATAGTTTTTACAGGCCCAGACGAATTTTCCGTTCCATTTCATCGCACAGGCGACCATGTCGTCGATCAGCCGGTGTTCGTACCAGATGCCTTTGGCTTTGAACTGCTCTTCGAATTCTTCTTCATAGATTTTCTGGAACAGGTCTTTAAAGCGGCCGTCATAGGCCTTGAGGATGGTGTTTTTCGTGGACAGGTAGACCGGCCAGCCCAAGGCCAGCCCATAGTTCAGCGAGGCGCGGGCGAAGTCTATGATCGAGCTGTCGAGGTTATACATCGCCTGATAGACCCCGGCCGAGGGCGCGTCATAGACCTCGCGTTCGATCACCGTGCCGTCCTCGCCGACGAATTTCATCGTCAGCTTGCCGGCGCCGGGAAAGGTGAAATCCGTCGCTTTATACTGATCGCCAAAGGCGTGGCGTCCCACCACGATGGGCGAGGTCCAGCCGGGGACCAGGCGCGGGACGTTTTTGCAGATGATCGGTTGGCGGAAGACCACACCGCCCAGGATGTTGCGGATGGTGCCGTTGGGGCTGCGCCACATCTTTTTGAGGCCAAACTCCTCGACCCGTTGTTCATCGGGGGTGATCGTGGCGCATTTGACGGCGACGCCCACTTCTTTGGTTTTCTCGGCCGCGTCGATGGTGATCTGATCCTCGGTGCGGTCGCGTTCCTCGATGCCCAGATCATAGTAGAGCAGATCCAGATCCAGATAGGGCAGGATCAGCTTATCCTTGATGAACTGCCAGATGATACGGGTCATTTCATCGCCGTCCATTTCGACGACGGGATTGGCGACTTTGATCTTCGACATGGGTGGGGTCTCTCTGATTTGCCGTGGCTACAGGGGTGTTGTGCCTGAAAACCGGCCAGGGATCAAGGGAGTGTATGCAATTGTATACCGCAAATTGCCCTAATTCAGGCGCTGCTCGACCCGGCGCATATAAAGCAGACACAGGAAGGCCGACAGGCTGGTCAGCGCCACCCCGACGGTCAGGGGCAGGGGCGTGTTGGTAAAGCTCAGCCCGACGGGGATTGCCATGGCTCCGGCCAGAACGGTCGCCACCGCGCCCGACACACTGGCCACCATGCCGGCGATATGGCCCATTGGCTCCATCGTGATCGAGTTCAGATTGCCCAGCGTCAGCCCCGTCTGGAAAAACACCGAGGTCATCCAGGCGACAAACAGATAAAACCCGGCCTCTCCCAGCAGGCCCGACAGCCAGGCCAGGCTCATCAGGGTAGACAGAACAGCCTGCGCGCCCAGGGCGATGCTGGCCAGATTGCGCATCCCGAAACGCATCACCAGCGCCGCGTTCAGCAGGCTGGCCGAGCCAGACATCAGCGCCATTGCGGCAAACCAATAAGGAAAGCTGTCAGCCCGGCCAAAGGTGATGTCGAATATCGGGTGGATCAGCGTGATCGCCATGAACAGACTGCCAAAGGCCAGGGTCTGCGCCAGGATCGACAGGCGCACGGTGGGGTGGGCGAACATCTCTTGGATGGCGGCCATGATGACGGGCAGGCGCAGCGGACGGCGCTGTGCGGGGGGCAGGGATTCAGGCTGCCGCACCGCCAGCCACCCCGCCGAGAGCAGCGCAAACAGGATAAACGCGGCAAAAATCCCGCGCCATCCGGCCAGCGCAATGATCCCGGTGCCCATCAGCGGGGCGACGGCGGGGATCAGCGTGAACACCATCATCACAAAGGACATGATCCGCGCCATATCACGCCCGGAATACAGGTCTCGGACAATCGCCAGCCCCACCACGCGCGGCCCGGCGGCGCCCAGCCCTTGCAGGAAACGCGCGATCAGGATCGGCTCCAGCCCCTGGGCGAAAAACGCGGCGGCGGCGGCCAGCGTATACAGCCCGGCCCCCAGCAGAATGATCGGTTTGCGCCCGAACGTGTCTGACAGCGGCCCGGTAAAGAACGTCCCCACGCCCATGCCCAGAACAAAGCTGGTCAGGATCAGCTGAGCGCGGTTCACATCCTCGGGGCTGAGCTCGGCAGCGATCTGAGGCAGGGCGGGCAGCATCGAATCGATGGAAAAGGCGATCGTTGCAAAAAGCGTCGCCAGAAGGGCAACGAATTCAACGCGGGACAGAGCGGGGCGGCTGGTCATGGGATTTCCTGTATGCAACCCTTGGGCGCTAACATGGATTGCGGCGCGGGGCCATACAGGATTGCTACGGTGCTGTCCTCAGCCCCGCCGCCTGCGCCGCCGCCCGCCCGAGCCTTCGGACTTGGTGTTGAAACTGACCTGCGGCAGCGCCACCACCCGCGCCAGTTCGGGGAAAGGATCAGAGGCATGGGGGATCGCGTTGGCGGCGACGAAATGTTCCTGAAACCGCGGCTCGATCGCGGTTTCGATCTTGGTGATCTTGTGCACGGTCTGTTCGATCTCGGCCCTTGCCGCGATGTTGCACAGGGCGATACGCGCGCCCGTGCCGGCGGCGTTGCCCGCGCTTTGCACACGGTCCAGCGGGACATCGGGGATCATCCCCAGCACCATCGCGTGTTTGGGGCTGATATGCGCGCCAAAGGCCCCGGCCAGCACCACACGGTCCACGGTATCGACGCCCATTTCGTCCATCAGCAGCCGCGCCCCGGCATAGAGCGCGGATTTGGCCAGCTGGATGGCGCGAATGTCGCCCTGGGTGACGGTGATCAGCGGGCCGCCCTCGGCCGTGCCATCATGGATGACATAGGCATGGGTGCGCCCTTCGGCGATGCAGCGGGGCGTGCCGGTTTGTTCGGCCGAGCCGATCAGCCCCGAAGGATCCAGTAGCCCGGCGATGCGCATTTCGGCGACGGCCTCGATGATGCCCGACCCGCAAATCCCCGTGATGCCCGTCGCCGCCGAGGCCTGGGCAAACCCAGCATCGTCCGACCACATATCCACGCCGATGATGCGGAAACGCGGCTCTTTGGTGGTGGGGTCGATCTCGATCCGTTCAATGGCGCCGGGGGCCGCGCGCTGGCCTGAGCTGATCTGCGCGCCTTCGAACGCGGGGCCCGTGGGGGATGAACAGGCCAGCACGCGGGTCGTATTGCCCAGCAGGATTTCCGCATTGGTGCCTACATCAACAATAAGCGCCAGGTCTTTGGATTTATTAGGTTCTTCTGACAGGGACACGGCAGCCGCATCGGCCCCCACATGGCCGGCGATACAAGGCAGAACATAGACCTGCGCACGCGGGTTCAGCGCGCTTAGATCCAGCTGCGCGGCGGGCAGCGACAGGCTGTCCGAGGTCGCCAGCGCAAAGGGCGCCTGGCCCAGTTCCACCGGATCAATGCCCAGCAGCAAATGGTGCATGACGGGGTTGCAGACAAAGGTGGCCTCGACCAGCAGGGCAGGATCAATCTGCGCTTCGCTGCACAGATCGGTGGCCAGATCGTTCAGCGCGGTGCGCACGGCGGCTGTCATTTCTGCATCGCCGCCGGGGTTCATCATCGCATAGGAGACGCGGCTCATCAGATCCTCGCCAAAGCGGATCTGCGGGTTCATCAGCCCGGACGAGGCGATCACCGTGCCGGTTTGCAGATCGCACAGATGCGCGGCGATGGTGGTCGAGCCCAGATCAATCGCCAGCCCGTAAAGACCGCTGTCATGCAGGCCGGGCCAGACCTCAATCAGGCGGGGGGCTGTGCCGGTGTGATCGTGATGCAGGGCAACGGTGACCTGCCAGTTGCCCTTGCGCAGGGTGGGTTGCAGCTTGGACAGGATGGACAGATCGGCGCGCAGATCGTCAATCTGCCATTGATCGCGCAGGGCTGCCTTCAGCCGTTCGAAATCGCCGGTGGGGACGTGCATGTCGGGCTGAGCGACCTCGACGAAATACAGCCGCGTGGCCGGGTCCATGGTGATGGCGCGGGCGCTGGCGGCCTTGCGGATCACCTGTTTATGGACCTGGGATTCGGGGGGCACGTCGATGACGATATCGCCCTGCACGGTGGCCTGACAGCCCAGGCGGCGGCCCTTGGCCAGGCCGCGTTTGTCGTCATAGCGCTGCTCGACCGCGTTCCATTCGGACAGGGCGTTTTCCTGCACGGTGACGCCATGTTTGGGGAATTCGCCATAAGACGGGGTGATCTGGCATTTCGAGCAGATGCCCCGCCCGCCGCAGACCGAATCCAGATCGACGCCCAGCTGGCGGGCGGCTGTCAGAACCGGAGTGCCCACAGGAAAGCGCCCGCGTTTGCCGGAAGGGGTGAAGATGACGAGAGGATCGGTCATGAGGCAGGCCTTGGGTGTTCGCGTTGCGGCGGATCATAGGGTGTCTGCGCGCGAAGGAAAGCCGGGAAACGGCATTTGCAGCGCGCGGCGCGTCATTGCGGGGCTGGGGGGCATGGGAGGGGACGGGTGCCTCCGGCGGGAGTATTGTCAGAGCAAAGAAGCGCTTAGCGGTGGCCTTTGGCGTGGAAGATGAAGCCCAGGGTGTTGAGCAGGATTTGCGCGGCCAGGATCGCGGTGGAGCCGGTGGGGTCATAGTCGGGGGCGACCTCGACCAGGTCGATGCCGACGATCTGGTGGTTTTGGGCGACTTGCTGGAGCAGTTCGAGCACCTCGTAATAGAGAAAGCCGCCGTGGCTGGGGGTGCCGGTGCCGGGGGCGATCGAGGGGCAGAAGGCGTCAATGTCTAGGGTGATGTAGACGGGGGATTTGGCCGGGATGCGAGCGGCCAGGGCTTGGGGGCCGAGGGCGCGGGCCTGACGAACCGAAAGGATGTCCGAACCCATTTTGCGGGCGTCCTCGTAGCCTTCGCGGGCGGTGGACGAGACATTGCGGATGCCAACCTGGGTCAGGCCGGTGACATAGGGCTGTTCGGCGGCGCGGCGCATCGGGTTGCCATGGCCGTGGCGCACGCCGTGGCGTTCGTCCACGAAATCCAGGTGGGCGTCGATTTGCAGGATGTGGAACGGGCCCTGAGTGTCGAAGGCGCGGATGCAGGGGATGTTGACCGAGTGGTCACCACCGATGGTGACGGGCAGGGCCTTGGCGGCCAGCGCCGCGCGGACGGCGGTTTCGATATTGGCGTGGGATTTTTCGGTATCGGTGTGGACGATATCAGCATCGCCCATATCCACGATCCGGACCGAGCCGGGCAGATAGGTAGCGTCGTCTTCGTGATCATAGGCACCGGCATGGCCGAAGCTGAACAGGGTCGAGGCTTCGCGGACCGCACGCGGGCCGAACCGCGCGCCTGAACGCCATTGCGTGCCAAAATCGAAGGGGGCGCCGATGATGGCCACATCTGCATCCAACTGGCCCCAATCGGGCTGGTAGGGCCGTTTGCCGAAGGTCGCAATGCCGACAAAAGGCAGATCCAGTCTGCCGTTTTCATATCCGTGTGCCATGTGTCGTCCCCATCTGGTCTGGCCCAAGCATGGCCGCGCTTGGCCCTGGGGGCAATATCCCTTTGGCGCTGCGCCATTTGTTGTGGGGGGAATGAGTATTTGGGATCAGAAAGAAACCAGATTATGAGTTTAAGAGCGGGCGTGAGCCCTCATGACCGCGAATGCCGCTTCTTTCTGATGAAAATACTCATCTCCCGTCGGTGCAGCAGGGGCAGGCATTTAGAAGGCGTGGTGACGCATGATCCCGTTTGGGGCTTTTCTTTTGGGCGGATACATGAGAAAGGGACGTGCCAACACCGATCCCCATTTTCCTGGAGTCCCAAATGGAAATTCGTGAGGCCCTTACCTTCGATGATGTTCTTCTGGTTCCTGCCGCATCCAGCGTGCTGCCTTCGACGGCAGATACGCGCACGCGGGTGACCAAATCGATTGGATTGAATATTCCGCTGCTCAGTTCCGCGATGGATACCGTGACCGAGGCACGGATGGCGATCGCGATGGCTCAGGCTGGCGGTATGGGCGTGATCCACAAAAACCTGACCGTGGATGAGCAGGCCCAAGAGGTGCGCCGGGTCAAGCGGTTTGAATCGGGGATCGTCTATAACCCGGTAACGCTGACCGCGAACCAGACTCTGGCGGATGCCAAGGCGCTGGTCGAGCGTTACAATTTCACCGGGTTTCCGGTGGTGGATGAAAACGGTCTTGTCGTTGGCATCCTGACCAATCGGGATATGCGGTTTGCCAGCTCGGATGACATGCCCGTGTCTGAGATGATGACCAGCAACGATCTGGCCATGCTGGCCGAGCCCGCCGATCTGGATGAGGCCAAGAGCCTGATGAAGGCGCGCCGCATCGAAAAGCTGCTGGTGCATGACGGCCAGGGCAAGCTGACCGGCCTGCTGACGCTGAAAGACACGGAAATGGCCGTGCTGAACCCCACCGCCTGCAAGGATCAGCTGGGCCGTCTGCGCGTGGCGGCGGCCACGGGCGTGGGCGCGGCGGGCTATGAGCGCTCTGAGGCGCTGGTGGATGCCGGTGTGGATATTCTGGTGGTGGACACCGCACATGGCCATTCCGAAGGCGTGCTGGAGGCCGTCAAACGCGCCAAGAGCCTGTCCAACGAGATCCAGGTGATTGCCGGCAACGTCGCCACGGGCGAGGCAACCCGCGCTCTGATCGAGTCCGGTGCCGATGCGGTGAAGGTGGGGATCGGGCCGGGCTCGATCTGCACCACGCGGATGGTGGCCGGTGTGGGTGTGCCGCAGCTGACGGCGATCATGGATTGCGCCAAGGCCGCCGGGGACACTCCGGTGATTGCCGATGGCGGCATCAAGTTTTCGGGCGATTTTGCCAAGGCCATTGCGGCGGGGGCCTCTTGTGCCATGGTTGGCTCGATGATTGCGGGCACCGATGAAAGTCCGGGCGAGGTGATCCTGTATCAGGGTCGCTCGTTCAAATCCTATCGCGGGATGGGGTCTTTGGGGGCGATGGCGCGGGGCTCGGCCGATCGTTATTTCCAGAAGGACGCGGCCAGCGATAAGCTGGTTCCCGAAGGGATCGAAGGCCAGGTGCCCTATAAAGGCCCGGCCAACACTGTCATTCACCAGCTGGTGGGTGGGCTGCGCGCGGCGATGGGCTATACTGGCAATGGAACTGTCGAAGAAATGCGCAAAAACAGCTCTTTCGTGAAGATCACCAATGCCGGTCTGACTGAAAGCCATGTGCATGATGTGCAGATCACCCGTGAAAGCCCGAATTATCGCGTTGGGTGATATTTCAATTGCTTACGCGGCAAAGTTAAGGTGATACATGACGCCCGAGGCCCGAATTGACACGGCGGCCCTGCTCTTGGATCAAATTCTGGCAGGGACTTCGGCCGAGAAAGCGCTAACCGCCTGGGCGCGGCGCTCTCGGTTTGCCGGGTCCAAGGATCGGGCGGCCATTCGCGATCACGTGTTCGAGGCCCTGCGGTGCAAGCGCTCTTTTGCGGCTTTGGGTGGGGCGCTCAACGGGCGCGGCCTGATGGTGGGCCTGTTGCGCGCGGCGGGGGTGGACCCCCAGACGGTTTTCACCGGCCAGGGCCATGCGCCTTCTGTGCTCAGCCCCCAAGAACTGGCGCGCGGCCAGCAGCCCGATGCGGCCGAGGCCTGGGATCTGCCCGACTGGCTGATTGCGCGTTTTCAGGACTCTCTGGGTGATCAAGCCTTTGATGTTTCACAGGTTTCCCGGCATCGCGCGCCTGTCATGCTGCGGGTGAATCTGCGCAAATCCACGGTGGCGCAGGCGATTGAAATCTTGGCTCGGGACGGGGTGCGCGCGCAGGTGACGCAGATGTCTCCGACGGCTCTGTTGGTGACCGAAGGGCCCCGGCGGATCAATGCTTCCGAGGCGTATCGTACGGGGCTGGTCGAATTGCAGGACGGGGCCTCGCAGGCTGTGGTGGACATGCTGCCGCTGCGCGATGGGATGCGCGTTCTGGACTACTGCGCGGGCGGTGGCGGTAAGACGCTGGCGATGGCGGGGCGCGCGCAGGCCGCGTTCTTTGCCCATGACGTCAACATGCGCCGCCTGAAGGATCTGCCCCAGCGATCTGAACGCGCTGGTGTTTCGGTAAAGCTATTAGATCGTAATGAGTTGCAGGGCAAAGCTCATTTCGATCTGGTGCTTTGCGACGCGCCGTGCTCGGGCAGTGGTGCCTGGCGCCGCAGCCCCGAAGGCAAGTGGGATTTGACCCCTGAGAGGTTGCAGGAATTGACCGGAATTCAGGCCTCGATTCTGGAAGAGGCGCATCCTCTGGTGTCCGAAGGCGGGACGCTGGCCTATGCGACCTGTTCGGTTCTGGCCGAAGAAAACATGGCTCAGATCACCCGGTTTCTGGGCCGGCATCCAGAGTGGAGCCTGACCTGCGCGCAGCATTGGCTGCCGGGCACGGAAGGCGACGGGTTTTACGCCGCGTGCTTGACCCGCCGCGTAAAGTAACGCAACCATAGAGAGAAGTGGTGCGCGTTAAGCGCTGATTAACCGTTCCGCGCTGACATTGTCGGAACCGGAGAATCAATGGCGGATCAACAGGCATGAGCTTTACAGCGCAATCCACACCTATCGCGCGCCCGCAAACCGGCCGGGGGCGGGTTGCGATTCTGCTGGCATTGGGCCTGGGCGCGGTGCTTGCCGGGGGGATCGTGGCGCAGCGCTATGTTTCGCTGGGGCTGCTGGCGGTTGGGGTCGGGTTGCTGACGGCCTCGGGGCTTGTGCTGGCGGTTTATCTGCTGCGGCAGCGACGGCAACGGGCGCGCCGGCAGATGGCGGCCGAGTTTCTGGCAAACGATCCCTCAATGTGTTTCACCACGGATGAGTTGGGGCGCATCGGATTTGTGAACAAACCGGCGCAGGAACGGCTCAAACCCGAAGAGGGCAGCACGCTGGCCTCGGTTTTGCAGGATATTCTGGCCAATCCGGGCACCACGCTGGGCCGGATGCAGATTCGCGCCGAAGATACCGGCGGCGCGGTCGAGGAACTCTCGACGCGCCGGGGTCATATACGGCTGGCGGCCACGGCGCTTGGCCAGAACAGTTTTGCCTGGCGGATCGAAGAGATTCACGACACCCGCTCGCGCCTGGGAAATGCAACCCACCTGCCGATGCTGACCGCTGGGCGCAGCGGTGCGATCCTGTCGATGAACGAAGCGGCCCGCAATTTCGTCGGAAGCCGCGTGCGCAATCTTGAGGACGTGTTTTCCGAACTTCCCCTGCAATCGGGCCGTATCGTGCCTGTGCGCCACAATGACGCGACCTACCCGTGTTTTATCGTGGAATCTCAGGCCAGTACGGGAAAACGCGAGGTGTTTTTCCTGCCCACCAACGGCTCTGAGACGCGCGAAGATGCCGAGTGGGCGGCCTTCAACGGTCTGCCCGTTGCCGTGCTGTTGTTGGGAAGCGGCGGAGAGATCGTGCAGTCAAACCGGCTGGCGCGGGATTTGCTGGGGCTAAGCAGTACGGACGGCATTACCTTGCCCAAGGTTTTCGAAGGTCTGGGCCGTCCGATCAGCGACTGGCTGGAGGATGCACGCCGGGGGCGCGGCCTGGGGAAATCTGAATTTCTGCGTCTGAAATCTTCGGATAAAGAACTGTTTTTGCAGGTATCTCTGGGCCAGGTAGAGGACCGGGCAGGGGCCTCTTTGATCGCTATTTTGCATGATGCGACTGAACTGAAAAGCCTTGAGGCGCAGTTCGTGCAAAGCCAGAAAATGCAAGCAATTGGAGAGCTGGCCGGCGGCGTCGCGCATGATTTCAACAATCTTCTGACCGCGATTTCCGGCCATTGCGATTTGCTGATGCTGCGGCATGATCAGGGCGATTCCGACTATGCCGATCTTGTGCAGATTACCCAGAACGCCAACCGGGCTGCGGCGTTGGTCGGGCAGTTGCTGGCGTTCTCACGCAAGCAGACGCTTCGCCCCGAAGTGCTTGATTTACGGGAAACTCTGGCCGATCTGACGCATTTGCTGAACCGGCTGGTGGGGGAAAAAATCTCACTCACCCTGATCCATGATCCGGTGCTGAAACCCATTCGTGCGGACAAGCGTCAGCTTGAGCAGGTTTTGATGAATCTGGTGGTGAATGCCCGTGATGCGATGTCCAATGGCGGCGAGATCAGAATTGAAACCGGCAGCCAAAGACTCGACGCACCGCTGGCGCGGGATCGCGCGGTCGTGCCGCCCGGAGAATATGTCACAGTGCGCGTTTCGGACGAAGGGTGCGGAATACCGTCCGATAAGTTGCAGAAGGTGTTCGAACCGTTCTTCACCACGAAACGCACGGGCGAGGGGACGGGCCTTGGGCTCTCGACGGCCTATGGCATCGTCAAACAGAGCGGCGGCTATATTTTTGTCGATAGCGTCTATGGGCAAGGCACGGATTTTTCATTGATGTTCCCCGCGCATGTTCTGACAGAAGAAGAGGCGGCCCCACGGGCCGAGGCGCAGGAACCTGCCCAGCCCCAGAACATGAAACGCGAGGAAGGCGTGGTATTGCTGGTCGAAGACGAAGCGCCTGTACGCGCCTTTGCGTCCCGCGCGCTGAAGATGCGCGGTTATACCGTTGTCGAGGCCGGCACCGGAGAAGAGGCCTTGGATCTTCTGTCCGACCCGTCATTGCAGGTGGATCTCTTTGTAAGCGACGTGATCATGCCGGGAATGGATGGCCCAAGCTGGGTGCGGCAGGCTCGGGAAAACCGTCCGGATATTCGCGTGGTGTTCGTGTCAGGCTATGCCGAAGATGCGCTGGACGAGAGCACGGATCCGGTGGGCAATTCGGTGTTTTTGCCCAAGCCATTCTCGTTGAACGATCTGCTGGAAACCGTGCAGACGCAGCTGGCTTAGGTGGCGCGGGCCTGTTCCCACAGGTCGAACTCATCGGCCTTTTTCCTGCGCAGCCGGCGTTCGATACCGGGGCTTAGCTGAAGATCGCGTTTTGGGGATACATTTTCTTGTTCGAGATGAAACTCTATGCCCAAACGCTCTTGTAGAAAGCTGTTCAGGCCGGTTTGATTTTCATACCGGAACAGATGGGTCACGGCCGTGCCATTCGGGCGCGGCTCAAGGAATTTCGCCTGGCTGCCGACATTGGCAAAACCGGGCGGTTTTCCCTTCATGTAGCCTTCGACAAAATCATCAAAGCTGAGATCGTGCGTGGCGTTCGGATGTCCCTTCATGAAAGGGCGTTGCCGATATCGGTACCAACTGCCCAGCCATCTGATCGGCTCTCGGACAACTGCTAGGGTTTCCATTTCCACATCGTTTACCTTCTGGAACATTGGGCGGAAAAAGCGGTTGTAGCGATACAAAGGCGCGTGTTTCAACTCGGGTGGATTGTTTACGATCATATCCGCAAAGGGTGCCAGGGCCGTCTGATATGCTGTTGTGCCGGTTTTGGGCACGGATAAAAATACAAGTTTTTCTTTCCAAAACATCATCATAGCGCTCATACCTCATGCCAGAATGGAGTTTTATATCGCGTGTCAATCAATCATTAACTCTCTTTGCTCAAATTGGAACTGTGAAAATTTATGTTGAAATGTTCTTACTTTGTACACATAAGGTGTATGGGAACATCAGGTGAACAAACGCAGCGATTGCCGCAGGGCGTCTGGTATGGGATAAGGAATCGAAACAATGGCAACGGCAGATCTTCTTTCGATGGACAGCAAACGCAACGCGGATAAGCAAAAGGCGCTGGATAGCGCGCTGGCGCAGATTGAACGGCAATTCGGCAAGGGCTCGATCATGAAACTGGGCGGCGAAAATGCCGTGCAAGAGATCGAGGCCACCTCGACCGGATCGCTGGGTTTGGACATCGCCCTGGGCATTGGCGGCCTGCCGAAGGGGCGGGGGATCGAAATTTACGGCCCTGAAAGCTCGGGTAAAACGACCCTGACGTTGCATTGCGTCGCCGAGGAACAGAAAAAGGGCGGGATTTGCGCCTTTGTCGATGCCGAGCACGCGCTGGACCCGCAATATGCCAAAAAGCTGGGTGTGAACCTGGATGAGCTGCTGATCAGCCAGCCGGACACGGGCGAGCAGGCGCTGGAGATCGTTGATACGCTGGTGCGCTCGGGCGCAGTGAACATGGTTGTCGTCGACTCGGTGGCCGCGCTGACCCCGAAATCCGAACTAGAAGGCGATATGGGCGACAGCAATGTCGGCGTCCAGGCCCGCCTGATGAGCCAGGCAATGCGCAAGCTGACCGGCTCGATCGCGCGCAGCAATTGCATGGTGATCTTTATTAACCAGATTCGGATGAAAATCGGCGTGATGTTTGGCAGTCCGGAAACCACAACCGGCGGGAACGCGCTGAAATTCTACAGCTCTGTCCGTCTGGACATCCGCCGCATCGGCGCGATCAAGGACCGGGATGAGGTGGTCGGGAACCAGACCCGCGTGAAAGTTGTGAAAAACAAGGTCGCGCCGCCGTTCAAACAGGTCGAATTCGACATCATGTATGGCGAGGGCATTTCCAAAACCGGAGAATTGCTGGATCTGGGCGTCAAGGCCGGGGTGGTCGATAAATCGGGCGCCTGGTTCAGCTATAATGACGAACGTCTGGGCCAGGGGCGTGAAAACGCCAAGGGCTTCTTGCGGGAAAACGCGGATGTCGCGCTGGAGATCGAGGACAAGATCCGCGCGGCGCATGGCCTGGACTTCGATATGGGCCAGGAAGACGAGGATGTGCTGGAGGCCTGAGCCCCAAAAACACCGCAGAAAACCGACAGGCCGGCCCGCAACGCACAAGCAATGCACAGGGCCGGCCTTTTGCGTCACCTAGCAGTGGACACCGGGGGCAAGCGGGGATAAATCTGCGGGGAATTTGGCCTTGTCCGGAAAGACCTGAAACGTATGCCCAGCTTGAACGAGATCCGCTCGACCTTCCTGAATTATTTTGAAAAACAGGGGCACACGATTGTGCCCTCCAGCCCGCTGGTGCCACGCAATGACCCGACGCTGATGTTCACCAACTCGGGCATGGTGCAGTTCAAAAACTGTTTTACCGGGGTGGACAAGCGCGATTACGTTCGCGCGACGAGCTCGCAAAAATGCGTGCGGGCAGGGGGTAAGCATAACGATCTGGACAATGTCGGCTATACCGCGCGCCACCATACGTTCTTTGAAATGCTGGGGAATTTCAGCTTTGGGGACTATTTCAAACCCGAGGCGATCCCCTTTGCCTGGGAACTGATCACCAAGGAATTCGGCATCGACAAAAGCCGCCTGTTGACCACGGTCTACCATACGGACGATGAGGCCTTTGAGATCTGGAAAAAGGTCGGCGTGCCCGAGGATCGGATCATCCGGATCGACACATCGGATAACTTCTGGCAGATGGGCCCGACCGGCCCGTGCGGGCCGTGTACCGAAATTTTCTATGATCACGGCGATCACATCTGGGGTGGCCCTCCGGGCAGCCCCGAGGAAGACGGCGATCGGTTCATCGAAATCTGGAACGTCGTTTTCATGCAGAACGAGAAGTTCGAGGACGGCTCGATGGTCGATCTGGACATGCAGTCGATCGACACCGGCATGGGGCTGGAACGGATCGGTGCGCTGTTGCAGGGCAGCCACGATAACTATGACACGGACCTGTTCAAATCGCTGATCGAGGCCTCGGCCCAGGCCACCAGCGTGGACCCTTATGGCGATAAGAACGTGCATCACCGGGTGATCGCGGATCACCTGCGCTCGACCTCGTTCCTGATCGCGGATGGGGTGATGCCCAGCAATGACGGCCGCGGCTATGTGCTGCGCCGGATCATGCGCCGGGCCATGCGTCACGCGCATCTGCTGGGTGCCAAGGATCCGATCATGCACCAGTTGGTGCCCGCGCTGACCGCGCAGATGGGCGATGCCTATCCCGAATTGCGCCAGGCCCAGGCGATGATCGAGGAAACTCTGCTGCTGGAGGAAACCCGCTTCAAGCAGACCCTGGATCGCGGGCTGAAACTGCTGGATGAGGAAGTCTCCAGCTTGCAAGAGGGCGGTGCGCTGCCCGGCGCGGCCGCGTTCAAACTGTATGACACTTACGGTTTCCCGCTGGATCTGACGCAGGACGCGCTGCGCGAAAAGGGCCTGACGGTGGATACCGACGGCTTTGACACTGCGATGCAAGAGCAGAAAGCCAAGGCGCGCGCGGCCTGGGCCGGCTCGGGTGAGGCGGCGGATAATGCCGTCTGGTTCGATGTGATCGACGCCGTGGGGGCCACCGATTTCCTGGGCTATGACACCGAAAAAGCCGAGGGTCAGGTCACGGCTCTGATCGTGGATGGCGCGCTGGTTGATACGATCGCCGAGGGTCAAACGGGATGGATCGTCGTGAACCAGACCCCGTTTTATGGCGAATCCGGCGGTCAGGTGGGCGATACCGGCGTGATCCGCCGTATTGAAAACCGGGATGAGGTGGCCGCGGTCACCGATACCCGTAAATTTGCGGATGGTAAGGTGTTTGCCCATCGCGTGGATGTCGAACGTGGCACTGTCACCAAGGGCGATCCGGTCGAGCTGGAGGTGAATCACACCCGCCGCACGGCCATTCGGGCGAACCACTCGGCCACGCATCTGCTGCACGAGGCCCTGCGCGAAACGCTGGGTGATCACGTGGCGCAGCGCGGCTCGCTGAATGCGCCCGATCGTCTGCGCTTTGATTTCAGCCATGCCAAGGCCCTGACCGAGCAAGAGCTGACCAAAGTGGCCGCAGACGTGAATGCCTTTATCCGTCAGAATACACCCGTTGAAACCCGCATCATGACCCCCGATGACGCCCGCGCGATTGGCGCTCAGGCGCTGTTTGGCGAAAAATACGGCGATGAGGTGCGCGTGGTGTCCATGGGGCGCGCCGACACCGGCAAGGGGCATGATGGGCAGACCTATTCGTTGGAGCTGTGCGGCGGCACCCATGTCAAACAGACCGGCGACATCGGCATGTGCGTGATCCTGGGCGATAGCGCCTCCAGCGCCGGGGTGCGCCGGATCGAGGCGCTGACCGGGCAGGGCGCGCTGGACTATCTGAACGAACAGGCCAGGACGCTGAACGCGGTTCTGGGCGCGCTGAAGGCGCAGCCCTCGGAACTGACCGACCGGGTCGAGGCGCTTTTGTCCGAACGCAAACAACTGACCAACGAGGTTGCCCAGCTGCGCCGTGAACTGGCGATGGCGGGCGGGGCCGGTCAGGGCGGCGGCGCCGAGCCCGAAGAGGTAAACGGCGTGAAATTCCTGGCGCAGGTGCTGTCGGGCGTGTCGGGGAAGGATCTGCCGGCGCTGATCGACGAACATAAGGCGCGGCTGGGCTCGGGCGCTGTGCTGCTGATCGCGGATGCGGATGGCAAGGTGGCCGTGGCCGCAGGCGTCACCGAGGACATGACCGGCACGGTCTCGGCCGTGGATCTGGTCCGCGCAGCAACCCCGGAACTGGGCGGCAAGGGTGGCGGCGGCCGTCCGGACATGGCGCAGGGCGGCGGGCGCGACGCCAGCAATGCAAAGCAGGCCATCGACGCGGCCAAAGCAGTTATCGGAGGATAGAATGGGTGCACTCTGGATCGCACATGTGACCGTCACGGATGAAGAGGCCTATGCCAAATACGCCAAGCTGGCCGGCCCCGCGATTGCCAAACACGGCGGCACGTTCATCGCCCGCGCGGCGCGTTACGTGCAGCTTGAAGGCAAGGAGCGCCCGCGCAATGTGGTGGCCCGGTTCCCCGATGTGGACACGGCCGTGGCCTGCTATCACAGCCCCGAATACCAAGAGGCGCTAAGCCACGCGCGCGGTGCCTCGGAGCGTGAATTGCTGGTGGTTGAGACCTCGGAGTAATCGGGGCGTCAGACGGAATAAGGGCCGCGCCTTCGGGTGCGGCCTTTTGTTTTCAGAGGGTTAGAAAGGGTTCTTGGCGCTGCGGTCTGCCGACAAAGACCCCTGCCGCGCCGTGACCAATTGCTCGATCGCGTCGGCCAGGTGCAGTTCCTGGATGTTATAATCGCCGCGTTCGACCCGCAATTTATGGGCCAGGATCATCACATCCGCATGGGTGCAGCCCATGGGGGGCTCGAATTTATAGCAGGCCAGTTCGATCAGCAGCCCCAGCGGATCCTTGAAATAGATCGAGTCCATAAAGCCGCGGTCCTTCACGCCAGAATGGCCGATCCCGCGGGCCTCCAGCCGTTCGGAGACCTGAGTGAAACTGGCGCGGCTGACGTTGAATGCCAGATGATGCACACAGCCCGGCTCGGTCGGGGTGCGGCGGCGGTTGGGGGGGCGGGTTTCATTGGTAAAGACGGTGATCAGCCGCCCATCGCCGGGGTCGAAATACAGATGCCCCTCGTCCGGGTTGTCCAGATTGGGCTGATCGAACACGAAGGGCATTCCCAGAACGCCCTCCCAGAAATCAATCGAGGTCTGCCGGTCCGCGCCGGTCAGCGTGATGTGGTGAACGCCCTGAGCCTGAATTTTGCGCATGAGTTTCCTCCGTTTGGTGGGAAAGTATCGCGCACAAAAAATCCCGGCAAGGCCGGGATTTGTGCATTTTTGCGCAGAAAATGTGCCGCCCGTTGCCGGGCGGCCCCCGGATCAGGCCTGTTTCGCCATCCGTTTGCGTTCATGCGGGTCCAGATAGCGTTTGCGCAGGCGGATCGCATTCGGTGTCACCTCGACCAGTTCGTCATCGTTGATATAGGCGATCGCCTCTTCCAGCGAGAGGGTGACAGGGGTTGTCAGGCGCACCGCCTCATCCGAGCCCGAGGCCCGCACGTTGGTCAGCTTCTTGCCCTTCAGCGGGTTGACCTCTAGGTCATTGTCGCGGCTGTGCTCGCCGATGATCATGCCCTGATAGACCTTGGCCTGCGCGCCGATGAACATTTTCCCGCGATCTTCCAGGTTCCAGAGCGCATAGGCCACGGCGTCCCCGTCCTCCATCGAGATCAGAACGCCCGCGCGGCGGCCGGGAATGGCACCCTTGTGTTCGGTCCAGCCGTGGAACACGCGGTTCAGTACGCCGGTGCCGCGGGTGTCGGTCAGGAACTCGCCATGGTAGCCGATCAACCCGCGCGAGGGCACATGCGCCACGATGCGGGTTTTGCCAGCGCCGGCGGGTTTCATTTCCACCAGCTCGCCCTTGCGGGTGCTGGTCAGTTTTTCGATCACGACGCCCGAGTAATCGTCATCCACGTCGATGGTGGCTTCTTCGACGGGCTCCATCCGGACACCGTTTTCTTCGCGCATGATCACCTGCGGGCGCGAAATCGACAGCTCGAACCCTTCGCGGCGCATGTTTTCGATCAGAACCCCCATCTGGAGTTCGCCACGGCCCGAAACCTCAAACGCCTCACCGCCGGGGGTTTCGCCGATCTTGATGGCGACGTTGGATTCGGCCTCTTTCATCAGGCGATCCCGGATGACGCGCGATTGCACCTTTTTGCCGTCGCGGCCTGCCAGGGGCGAGTCGTTGATGCCGAAAGTCACGGTGATGGTGGGCGGGTCGATGGGCTGAGCGTCCAGCGGTTCCTCGACCGCCAGAGCACAGATCGTGTCGGCCACGGTGGCCTTGGCCATCCCGGCCAGGGTTACGATGTCACCGGCGACGGCCTCGTCAATTTCCTGCATGGCCAGACCGCGGAACGCCTGGATCTTGGTGATGCGGAATTGTTCGATCTTCTGGCCGATGCGGCTGATCGCCTGAACGGTCGCGCCCACCTTGGCGGTGCCGGATTCGACGCGGCCTGTCAGGGTGCGGCCCATGAACGGATCGCTGCCCAGCGTGGTGGCCAGCATCCGGAAATCTTCGTCCTGACGGGTCAGCTGCTTGGGCTTGGGGACGTGGTTCACGATCAGTTCGAACAGGGCGTGCAGATCCTTGCGCGGCCCGTCCAGATCGGCGTCGGCCCAGCCGTTGCGCCCCGAGGCATACATGTGCGGGAAATCCAGCTGGTCCTCATCCGCGCCCAGGCTGGCGAACAGATCGAAACATTCGTCCAGGGCGCGGTCGGGCTCGGCATCGGGTTTGTCCACCTTGTTCAGCACCACGATCGGGCGCAGACCCAGGGCCAGCGCCTTCGAGGTCACGAATTTCGTTTGCGGCATCGGGCCCTCGGCGGCGTCCACCAGCAGGACAACACCGTCCACCATGCTCAGGATCCGCTCGACTTCACCGCCGAAATCGGCGTGGCCGGGGGTGTCCACGATGTTGATGCGGGTGGTTTTCCATTCCACGCTGGTGGGTTTGGCGAAGATGGTGATGCCGCGTTCGCGTTCCAGATCGTTACTGTCCATCG
>PAPN01000035.1 GCA_002708925.1 Paracoccaceae bacterium | reverse complement strand
TGTTTTGGCAAACTTTGAGGCTCCGGAAACTCACCAACCTCTCTAAACATGGACAACCATCAAAATTGGATATTTTGTCGATGACATGAATTCGTCTCAAAAAAGTTACAATTCATTTGGTCTGCAAAGCTGCCTCGGGGTCCGTTCCGCCTAAGGCCATGCCGCCTGCGGTCTGTCCACCCTGCAAAACCACCAGCTCCTGCGGCAGGCGTTTGCGCAGATAGCCGGTCGAGCTGATCTGCTTGAGCACTTCAAGGCTACGGTTCGCGGCGGTCTCGCTGATTTCCTCGACGTTGGAAACGCCTTCTTCGACACCGCGCCCCAGATCGTCGAACGAGGCCCCCTGAGGCTTCACATGCGCCAAGTCTGTTCGATCCAGATAAGAAACCGCCAGTTCGCGGAAGATATAATCCAGGATGGATGTTGCATTTTTGATAGAGTCGTTCCCCTGCACGATGCCCGCGGGCTCGAATTTCGTGAAGGTAAACGCGTCTACGAACTCTTCCAGCGGCACCCCGTATTGCAGGCCAACCGACACCGCGATGGCGAAGTTATTCATCATCGCACGGAAGCCAGCGCCCTCTTTGTGCATGTCGATGAAGATCTCGCCCAGGCTGCCATCTTCGTATTCGCCGGTCCGCAGATAGACCTTGTGCCCGCCAACAACGGCCTTCTGGGTGTAGCCTTTGCGGCGTTCCGGCATCTTCTCGCGGTGGCTGCGGACCAGCTCTTTGACCACGACTTTTTCCACGATTTTCTCGGCCAGAACGGCAGCTTTTTCCTGGGGGGATCCGCTCTCCAGAATCTCGGCGGCCTCGTCGTCATCCTCAATCAGCGCGGCGGCCAGCGGCTGCGACAGTTTCGAGCCATCGCGGTACAGCGCATTCGCCTTGATGCCCATCTGCCAGGACCGCTCATAGGCCGCCTGACAATCCTGGATTGTGGCATCGTTGGGCATGTTGATTGTCTTGGAAATCGCGCCCGAGATGAACGACTGCGCGGCCGCCATCATGTCGATATGGCTGTTTACCGACAAGAAGCGTTTACCTTTCTTACCGCAGGGGTTGGCGCAATCGAAGATCGCGTAATGCGCCGGATCCAGATGCGGGGCGCCCTCCAGCGTCATGGTGCCGCAAACGTGGTCATTGGCGGCCTCGATGTCGGTTTTCGAATAGCCCAAGTGGCGCAGCAGATCGAAGGTCGGGTCATTCAGCTGCGCAGCCGAGATTTTCAGCACGTTCTGGCAGAAATCCTCGCCCAGGGTCCACTGGTTGAACACGAAACGGATGTCAAAGGCGCTGCCTAGGGCCTCTTCGACCTTGTTCAGTTCATTTTCCGTAAACCCGTGCTGCATCAGGGTGGAGTGGTTGATCCCCGGCGCGTTGCCGATGGGGCCATGGCCCACCGCGTAGCTGACGATTTCCTCGGTCTGGGCGCTGGAATAGCCCAGTTTTTCCAACGCAGCGGGAACCGAGCGGTTGATGATCTTGAAATAGCCACCCCCGGCCAGTTTCTTGAACTTCACCAGCGCGAAATCGGGCTCGATCCCGGTGGTGTCGCAATCCATCACCAGACCGATGGTGCCGGTGGGCGCGATCACGCTGACCTGAGCGTTCCGATAGCCGTTCTCCTCGCCCAGTTTCAGGGCCTCGTCCCAGGCGGTCATGGCCAGTTCGGCCAGGCGCTGATCGGGCACATTGGCCAGATCCAGCGGGACGGGTTTGACCTCCAGCCCTTCATAACCCTCAGCGGCGCCATAGGCGGCGGTGCGGTGGTTGCGGATGACGCGCAGCATGTGGTCCTTATTGCGCGCATAGCCATCGAAGGGGCCCAGCTCGCCGGCGATCTCGGCCGAGGTGGCATAGGCGACGCCGGTCATGATCGCGGTCAGGGCCGCGCCAAGCGCCCTGCCCTCGATGCTGTCATAGCCCAGACCCATGTTCATCAGCAGACCGCCAATGTTGGCGTACCCCAGACCCAGCGTGCGGAGGTCATAGCTGAGCTGCGCGATTTCCTTGGACGGGAACTGCGCCATCATCACGCTGATCTCCAGCGTCACGGTCCACAGGCGGGGGGCGTGCATGTAATCCTCGGCCTGGAACTCGCCATCCTTGAGGAAGGTCAGCAGGTTCATCGAGGCCAGGTTACAGGCGGTATCGTCCAGGAACATATATTCCGAGCACGGGTTCGAGCCGCGGATTTCGCCATCTTCCGGGCAGGTATGCCAGGCATTGACGGTGTCGTGGAACTGAATGCCCGGATCGGCGCAGGCCCAGGCGGCGTGGCCGATGTCTTCCCACAGATCGCGCGCCTTGACGGTCTTGGCAATTTCGCCATCGGTGCGGCGCAGCAATTCCCAATCGGCATCGTCCTTCACCGCCTTCAGGAAGGCATCGGTGACCCGGACCGAGTTGTTCGAGTTCTGGCCCGACACGGACGCGTAAGCCTCGGAATCCCAATCGGTGTCATAGGTGGGAAACTCGATGCTGTCATAGCCCTGACGCGCGTAATCCAGCACACGTTTCACATAGGTTTCAGGGATTTGCACCTTGCGCGCGCTGCGGATCGCGGTTTTCAGCGTGGCGTTCTTGGCGGGATCTACCGCGTCCTCGGTGCTGCCGTCCCATTCACGGATCGCGGCGAAAATCTCGTTCAGGCGTTCCTCGTGCATCTTCGATCCGGCGACGATGCTGGCGACCTTCTGCTCTTCCTTGACCTTCCAGTTCACGAATTCCTGAATGTCAGGGTGATCCACATCGCAGATCACCATCTTGGCCGCGCGGCGCGTGGTGCCGCCCGATTTGATCGCGCCCGCCGCGCGATCACCGATCTTCAGGAAGCCCATCAGACCCGAGGATTTACCCCCCCCCGACAGGGGCTCGTCCGCCGCCCGCAAGGACGAAAAATTGGTGCCCGTCCCCGAGCCATATTTGAACAGGCGTGCCTCGCGGACCCACAGGTCCATGATGCCGCCATCGCCCACCAGATCATCGGCGACCGACTGAATGAAACACGCATGGGGCTGCGGGTGCTCATAGGCGCTGGCCGATTTGGTCAGCTGTTTGCTCTGATAATCGACGTAGTAGTGGCCCTGGCTGGGCCCGTCGATGCCATAGGCC
This sequence comes from Paracoccaceae bacterium, assembly GCA_002708925.1. Taxonomy (GTDB): domain Bacteria; phylum Pseudomonadota; class Alphaproteobacteria; order Rhodobacterales; family Rhodobacteraceae; genus Thalassobius. The sequence continues at coordinate 12,001 of PAPN01000035.1, read as the reverse complement.
CAGTGCAGGCCGGTGTTGAACCACTGCGGGCTGTTCGGCGCGGCCTTCTGCGTGGCCAGCATAAAGCGCATTTCGTCGTAATAAGCGCGCGCGTCTTCCTCGGAACTGAAATAGCCGCCCTTCCAGCCCCAATAGGCCCAGGCGCCGGCCAAACGGTCGAACACCTGCTTGGCGCTGGTCTCGCCGGTTTTTTCGGTGGATTTCGTCGCCGGAACCGAGCGCCACAGGAACTCGGGCACATCCGCCTCTTTGACCTTCTTCAGTTTGACCGGCACCCCGGCCTTGCGGAAGTATTTCTGCGCAATCACATCCGAGGCCACCTGGCTCCAGCTTTGCGGCACCTCGACCTCATCCAGACGGAACACGATGGACCCGTCCGGGTTGCGGATTTCCGACGCGGTGGTCACGAAATCCAGGTCTGCGTACGCGTCCTGTCCGGCCTTGGTGAACTTTCTTTCGATTTTCATTGGCGCTGCCCCATACTTCAGCTTTTGTTCCGTCCGGCTGTTTCCGCCGGGCCCTCCGAAGCCCTGGTCACAGGCAAAATCCATCCGCCCCGGCCCCGCAAGCCGAGTGATTTCAGGGCCTTGGACCCCTGATTTGCTGAATTCCGTCTGCTGCCCTTGGTGCCACTATATCTTGTGGATTTTTCGGTTGGCCCACACAATCTGGCGTATCGGCAGGCAAAGGGTCAACGGATTTTTTTACGAAAAGTTATGGAATTTGGTGTTGACCAGTCCCAGAGGCGAAGGATCGGTGATTCAATTGGTTAACAACCTGTTAACGGGCCTGTGGGTAGCTTTGTGGATATTTCCGAAATCTCTAGGAAACCGGCCTGCTTAGCCAGAACCTGCCGCATTGCGGCGTCAAATTTCAGCAGCGCGGCAGAAAAAACACAGAAAATTCATCTATCTGGAGCAATCCTCTTGAGACAGCCTACCAGATGTAGTGGTTCGCCCGAATCGCCCGAGATTTGAGCGTTCTTCAACCCGCCCGGCACCACCGCGCCGTTCTGCATATTTCTGATCGGTGGAAAATGGTCGGGGCGGCGAGATTCGAACTCACGACCCCCTGTACCCAAAACAGGTGCGCTACCAGACTGCGCTACGCCCCGGACCGTGGCCCGACATACAAGGCTGATCCGGAATTGAAAAGCGAAAATCGCCCCCCGACGGGCATTTCTAAGCCGCGTCTAACAGGGCCAGGCCGCCAGGCTTCGCGCCACCGACGGATGACGCATCACACTGCCGACCGTCAGCCCCAATTGCCGGGACAAGCCGCCGTTCACCTCAAGCACGAACAGCACATTATCACCGCCGGACACCGGGGTTTCATCCAGCGGCTGGGCGCGTTCATGGATATGCACCACCCGCCCGGTTTCATCCATAAAGATGATGTCTAGGGGAATCAGCGTGTTGCGCATCCAGAAACTGGCGGGATACGGCCTGGGATACACGAACAGCATCCCCCCGCCCAAGGGCAGGAATTCGCGATACATCAGACCGCGTGCACGTTCGGCGGCGTCGTCGGCCAGCTCAACCCGGAACCGAGCGACGCCCCAGTCACCTTTCAGATGCACGGTGTCTGTTCTGCATTCCCCGGCCAGAGTGGCTGCCGGCAGCAGACAGACGCACAGCAGGGCAGCAAGAAACAGCTGCCCCGCCCGCATCATTCGGACTCCTGATTTTTCAGGGCGGCTTCCCAAGCCAGGATTTCGGTGGCCATGCGTCCGCGACGGCCCTCGATCACCCTGAGGCCCACGGCCTCACCCGGTTGGAGATCGGCCAAACCGGACCGGCGCAGAACCTCGATATGCACAAACACATCTTCTGCGCGGCCAAACACGTTGGCAAAGCCGAACCCCTTGGCTTTGTCGAACCATTTCACCCTGGCCGGTTCCAGAGGCGCATTGCGCATGATTTCGGGATCAAACTCCTCGAAATCCGCAAGCGCCGACCCTTCGGTGCCCTTGGGTGGCTCGATCAGATGTACTTCTGTGGCCTGTACACCTCGGCCAGTCTCCTGAACGGAGATCTCAATATATGCGCCATCCGCAATCGAGCTTTGCCCGAAATTACGGAGAACATTGGCGTGCAGCAGGATATCCGGACCGCCGTCTTCGGCGAGTACGAAACCAAACCCCTTCACAGGGTCAAACCATTTAACGTGCCCGTGTACCCTGCGAGCGCCGCTTTCTTCAGTCTTCACAGCTTTGGTACCCAAATGAACGTCATCCCCGACACAGACATGAAACAAATTCTCATGCGGCTGCAAGTCAAAAATTGACTTTTTTTCAATTGCTTGCATTTCACGTTACGCGAGTGTCACGGATTTAGACGCGTAGTTTCCCAGTCTAGATTGGGCTTTGCCCGCCGCCAGACGAACCTGTCGTGCAGCCGGAAAGCCCCATCAGCCCAGAACTCAATCTCAACAGGCTCGATTCTGTAACCTCCCCAAAAGGATGGGCGCGGCGGGTTTGGCCCCTTCTGCGCGGTGATTTTGGCCACCTCTGCCATCAATGCGGCCCGCGAAGACAGCGGCCGGGACTGTTGCGACGCCCAGGCGCCCAGACGACTTTTGAGCGAACGGGAATGATAATAGGCATCCGCCTGGGGGCCTTCTTCGCGTGTGACAGTGCCGCGCACCCGAATCTGCCGCCGCAGAGATTTCCAGTGCATCACAAAGGCGGCCTTGCCCGCGCCATCAATTTCCTGCGCCTTCGCGCTTTCGAAATTTGTGTAGAAAACAAAGGCGTTAGCCTCGATTTCCTTCAGCAGAACCATCCGCACATTCGGCAGCCCCTGCGAATCCACCGTCGATAAGGCAATGGCGTTGGGATCGTTCGGTTCGGTCTTCTCGGCCTCGCTCAGCCACTTCCGCGCGATCTCGAATGGGTCATCGCCTGCAAAAATTCCGGTTCTGTCTGTCATGATTCGTATGCTCTTTCGTCTGAATGCCCAGAAGATAGCCGCCCGCCCGAGGCCGCGAAAGCGTCCCGGTTTCAGCTAAGCGACGACGACGTCGCGTCAAGCCTGCACTTGAAGCCCCCGTTGCGATCCCCTAAAGCAGTTTTAACCAGATTAGCACGTCAGGGAATGCGATATGTCAAATCAACTGATGGCCGGAAAACGCGGTCTGATCATGGGGCTGGCCAACGATAAGTCGATTGCCTGGGGCATCGCCAAGGCCTGCGCCGACGCGGGCGCCGAAATGGCCTTCTCTTATATGGGGGATGCGTTTCGTAAACGCGTTGCGCCCCTGGCCGAACAACTGGGCGTCGAGACGCTGATCGACTGCGATGTCTCCGATGCGGATTCGGTGGATGCGGCCTTTGCAGAAATCGAGGCCAAATGGGGCAAGCTGGATTTCATCGTCCACGCCATCGGGTTTTCCGACAAAACCGAGCTGCGCGGCCGCTACGTGGACACCAGCCGCGACAATTTCCTGATGACGATGGACATCAGCTGCTACAGCTTTACCTCGGTCATGCAGCGCGCTGAAAAGCTGATGAAAGACGGCGGCAGCGCCCTGACGCTGACCTACTATGGCGCCGAACAGGTGATGCCGCATTACAATGTCATGGGCGTGGCCAAGGCCGCGCTTGAGGCCTCGGTGAAATATCTGGCCGAGGATCTGGGCAAGGACGGCATCCGCGTCAACGCGATCAGCGCCGGGCCGATCAAGACCCTGGCCGCCAGCGGTATCGGCGATTTCCGCTATATCCTGAAATGGAACGAGCTGAACTCACCCCTGCGCCGCAACGTGACGATTGATGACGTCGGCAAATCGGCGCTGTATCTGCTGTCCGATCTGGGCTCGGGTGTGACGGGGGAAAACCTGCATGTGGATGCGGGATACCACGTCGTCGGCATGAAGGCCGTGGACGCCCCCGACATCGACGCCGTGACAGGCCGCAAGTAACGCACTTAACGCACTGCGGCCCTGGCATGTCTGACACCGGCAGAGCGTTCTGCCGGTGTTTTCGTCTGCGTGACCTGACGCCCGGCCTCTTTCCCGGCCGGGCGATTGGCGTTATCACTGCACCAAACGCTTTCACGAAGGACACATCATGGCCGAGACCCGCCTGCCCCACGAAAAAGGATTTCACATCAGCTGGGATCAGATTCACCGTGACAGCCGCGCCTTGGCCTGGCGGCTGGATGGGCATGGGCCCGATGATGGCAACTGGCGCGCCATCGTGGCCATCACCCGCGGCGGCATGGCTCCGGCGATGATCATCGCGCGCGAGCTGGACATCCGCACGATCGACACGATCAGCGTGAAATCCTATAACCATCAGGCTCAGATGAACGCCAAGGTGCTGAAGGCCCCCGATGCCGATCTGATGGGCGATGGAACGGGTATTCTGGTGATTGACGATCTGGTGGACAGCGGCAAAACCCTGGAGCTGGTCCGCCAGATGTACCCCAAGGCGCATTTCGCAACCGTCTATGCCAAGCCCAAAGGCCGCCCGCAGGTGGACACCTATATCACCGAGGTCAGCCAGGATACCTGGATTTTCTTCCCCTGGGATATGGCTCTGCAATATGTGGAACCGTACCGCGGCACCGACTAGGCGCGCGCCGCTGCTGAGAATCGGCCAGACGGCAGGTTGATCCGGCGGTCCTTCGATTGGGGCAATCGGGTCTTGTGCCGGGCGCTGGGGGGCCTATCCTCGGGCTCAGAGAACGAACTGTGAGGCCTCTCATGACTTTGCCGCGCACCGCCACGACTTTCCCTTCTCCGGTGATGGAGGCCCGGCGCTGGATCGCGGGCAAGGACTTTGATCCAGACCGCCCGCTGATCAATGTCAGCCAGGCCGCGCCGGTGGAAATCCCGCCCCTGCCTTTGCGCCAGGCCATCGCCGAGACCGCCGTAAATCTGCCTGCCGCGCATCTTTATGGCCCTGTGCTGGGCCTGCCCGAGCTGCGCGCCGAAGTGGCCGCGCAATTCAGCCGGTCCTATGGCGGCGCGCTTCAGCCCGAGAATGTCTGCATCACCTCGGGCTGCAATCAGGCCTTCTGTGCGGCGCTCAGCACGCTGACCGCCGAAGGGGATGAGGTTCTTCTTCCAACCCCTTGGTATTTCAATCATAAAATGTGGCTGGACATGACCGGAGTCACCGCCGTTCCGCTGTCTACCGGGCAGGGTTTGCTGCCCGATCCGGATCTGGCGCAGGCGATGATCACACAGCGCACGCGAGCGATTGTGCTGGTCACGCCCAACAATCCTGGCGGAGTGGAATATCCGCCCGCGCTGATCGCCGCCTTCCGCGATGTCGCCCGCGCCGCCGGGATCGCCCTGATTATTGACGAAACCTATCGCGATTTTCACAGCCAGCCCGGCGCGCCGCATGATCTGCTGGCCGATCCCGATTGGGACGACACGGTGATTCAGCTCTATTCCTTCTCCAAGGCCTACCGGCTGACCGGGCACCGCGTGGGCGCGATGATTGCCTCGCCTGCCCGTCTGGCCGAGGTGGAAAAATTCCTGGACACCGTGGCCATCTGCCCCAATCAGCTGGCCCAGCACGCCGCGCTGTGGGGGATGCGGAACCTGTCGCAATGGCTGGCCGGAGAACGGGCCGAGATTCTGGACCGCCGCGCCGCCATCGAGGAACACTTCCCCAAGCTGGACCCCGAGGGCTGGAAGCTGCTGGGCGTGGGGGCCTATTTCGCCTATGTGCAGCATCCGTTCCGGCGCTCGTCCTTACAACTGGCGCAGGATCTGGTCGAGGACGCCGCCATTCTGGCCCTGCCCGGCACCATGTTCATGCCCCCCGATGACCCGGCCGGCGCGCGCCAGCTGCGGATTGCCTTTGCCAATATTGACCGCACCGGCATCACAGAGCTGTTTGACCGCCTCGCAGCCCTTGCCCCGCGCGGGGTCTCGTCGTAGACACGCAGCCACGATTTCAATCTACCCGGCAAAGGGAAGCTCATGGCGCGTGGCGGTACTTCGAAAATTCTGGTCTGGATTCTGTTGGCTTTGCTCATTGTGGGGCTGGCCGGGTTCGGGGCGGTGAACCTGTCTGGAAATGTCCGCACGATCGGCCAGGTCGGGGATCAGAAGATCAGCGTGCAGAAATATGCCCGCACCCTGCGTGAACAGATCCGCGCGATCGAAGCCCAGGGCGGCCGCGCCATCAGCTTTGAGCAGGTCCAGAGCATCGGGCTGGACAAAGAGGTGGTCGGCCAGCTGATCGGCGCCGCCGCGCTGGACAATGAGGCCGCCCAGCTGGGCCTGTCGCTGGGCGATGCCAATCTCGGCCGTCAGATCCGGCAGATCACCGCGTTTCAGGGCTCTGACGGGCAGTTTGATCGCGAATCCTATCGCTTTGCCCTGTCCCAGGCCGGGCTGACCGAAGCCGAGTTCGAAGAGGAAATGCGCGACGAGGCCGCCCGCGGCCTGCTGCAAACCGCCATCATCGCCGGCGCGCAGATGCCAGACACCTATCTGGACACGCTGATGACCTATATCGCCGAGCGGCGGGACTTTACCTGGGCCGTCGTGGATGCCGATGCCCTGAGCACCCCCATCCCGGCCCCGACGGATGCGGATCTGAGCGCCTATCACAGCGCAAACGCCCCCGATTTCACCGCCCCCGAGATGAAAGCGCTGACCTATGTGTGGCTCTCGCCCGAGATGCTGCTGGACCAGGTGACCATCGAGGAAGACACCATTCGCGCGCAATATGACGCCAACGCGGCCACCTATATGCGCCCCGAACGGCGTCTGGTGGAACGGCTGGCCTTCTCGGATGAGGACGCAGCTCTGGCCGCAAAAGGCCGCATGGAAACCGGCGAGACGGATTTCGAAACCCTTGTGACGGATCGCGGCCTGCAACTGTCGGACATTGATCTGGGCGATGTGACCCAGGACGAGCTGGACACCGCAGGCCCCGCGGTTTTCAACGCCGAAGTGGGGGACATCGTTGGCCCGTTCGAAACCTCGCTGGGCCCCGCGCTGTTCCGGGTGAACGCCGTTCTGGCCGCCGAGGAAACCACCTATGAGGACGCCCGCCAGGACATCCGTGACGAGCTGGCCGCCGACCGCGCCCGCCGGATGATCGAAACCGAGGCGGAAAACATCGACGATCTGCTGGCCGGCGGCGCCACGATCGAGGAACTGGTAAACGAGGCCGGGATGCAGCTGGCCACCATGGACTGGCACCTTCAGGCCGAGGACGCGATCAACGGCTATGCCGCCTTCCGCGCCGCCGCCACCGCCGTTCAGGACGGAGATTACCCCGAGGTGATCCGCCTGGACGATGGCGGGGTTGCCGCCCTGCGTCTGGAAAACATCGTTGCTCCGCGCCTGAAACCGCTGGCCGAGGTTCGCGCCGAAGTCACCCAAGCCTGGACAGAAGCCGAAACCACCAAGGCCCTGACCGCGCTGGCGAACGATCTGGTCGCCAAACTGGCCACCCAGGGCGACATGGCCGCGCTGGGGCTGACCGCGCAGGTGGAAACCAACATCACCCGCAATGATTTCGTCACCGGCGCGCCGGCCGGGTTCCTGCAACAGGTGTTTGCGATGGACAAAGGCGATGCAAGCGTTGTGGCCGGTGACACGCTGGTGACCATCGTGCAGCTGAACGACATCCTGCCGCCCGACGCAGACAGCGCCGATGTGCAGGCCATCTCGGCCCAGCTGGAGCGCGAAATCGCCGCCTCGCTGGCACAGGACATCTATGCCGCCTATGCGCAGGATATTCAGGACCGCGCGGGTATTTCTCTGGACCAGGCCGCGATCAACGCGGTTCACGCGAATTTCCAGTAAGGAGCGCCGCTTTGGAACTGACCCCCTCTTACGACGATTTCGCGCGCGCCTATGACAATGGCGAAAACCAGGTGGTCTATGCCCGTCTGGCCGCCGATCTGGACACGCCCGTGTCCTTGATGCTGAAACTGACCGGCGCGCAAAAGGATGCGTTCATGCTGGAATCCGTCACTGGCGGAGAACTGCGCGGGCGCTACTCGATCATCGGGATGAAGCCCGATCTGGTCTGGAAATGCCACGGCACCGAGGCCTATGTGAACCGCGCCGCCCGCTTTGACCCCGAAGGGTTCCAGAAGCTGGACAGCGATCCGCTGACCGCCTTGCGCGCGCTGATCGCCGAATCCAGAATCGACCTGCCCAAGGATCTGCCCGCCTCCAGCGCCGGGCTGTTCGGGTATCTGGGCTATGATATGATCCGTCTGGTGGAACATCTGCCCGATGTGAACCCCGATCCGCTGGGCCTGCCCGATGCGCTGATGCTGCGGCCCTCGGTGGTTGCGGTGCTGGATGGGGTGAAAGGCGAGGTAACCGTGGTCAGCCCCGCCTGGGTGTCCGATGGGCAATCGGCCCGCGCGGCCTATGCCCAGGCGGCCGAGCGCGTGATGGATGCGGTGCGCGATCTGGAACGCGCCCTGCCCCAGGCCAGCCGCGATCTGGGACAGGCCCATGAAACCGCTGCTCCGGTATCGAATTTCACCAAGGACGGCTATATGCAAGCCGTTGAAAAGGCCAAGGAATACATCCGCGCGGGGGATATTTTTCAGGTTGTGCCCTCGCAGCGCTGGACGCAGGATTTCCCGCTGCCGCCGTTTAGTCTCTATCGGTCCTTGCGGCGCACCAATCCGTCGCCCTTTATGTTCTATTTCAATTTCGGCGGCTTCCAGGTGATTGGCGCCAGCCCCGAGATTCTGGTGCGGGTCTTTGACCGAGAGGTCACGATTCGCCCCATCGCTGGCACCCGTCCGCGCGGCAAAACCCCCGAGGAGGACAAGGCGCTGGAGGCCGATCTGCTGGCCGATCAGAAAGAGCTGGCCGAGCACCTGATGCTGCTGGATCTGGGCCGGAACGATACTGGAAAGGTCTCAAAAATCGGCACCGTCCGCCCGACCGAGGAATTCATCATCGAGCGTTACAGCCATGTGATGCATATCGTGTCCAATGTGGTGGGGGAACTGGCCGAGGATCAAGACGCGCTGAGCGCCTTTTTTGCCGGGATGCCCGCGGGCACCGTGTCCGGCGCGCCCAAAGTGCGCGCGATGGAGATCATCGACGAGCTGGAGCCGGAAAAACGCGGCGTTTACGGCGGCGGCTGCGGCTATTTCAGCGCGGGGGGCGATATGGACATGTGTATCGCGCTGCGCACGGCGATCGTGAAGGATCAGAAGCTGTATATTCAGGCCGGTGGCGGTGTCGTCTACGATTCCAATCCCGAGGCCGAATTCATGGAGACCGTGCATAAATCCAACGCGATCCGGCGCGCGGCGGCGGATGCGGCGCGGTTCACTGGCAACGGCAATCAATAGCCGCCCTGTTCCCAAGCGGAGCGCGCTATCGCGCGCGCTGGATGTCTCGGCATCGGCCTTTGGCCTCTGCCTCGGGCGGGCGTCCGGGGCTGCGGGCGGGGACAATTGAAACGGAGCGCGGAATGCGGACCATTCTGTTCAACAAACCTTATGACGTGCTGTCTCAGTTCACCGACAAGGGGACGGCGGGCAGCGCGCGGCGCACCCTGTCCGAGTTCATCGACGTGCCCAGGGTCTATGCCGCCGGGCGGCTGGACCGCGATAGCGAGGGCTTGCTGGTATTGACGGATAATGGGCGGTTGCAGGCCCGAATTGCCAATCCCAGGGCTAAGACGCCCAAGACCTATTGGGCGCAGGTGGAGGGCGTGATCACCGATGAGGCGCTGGAGGGATTGCGGCGCGGGGTGATTCTGAAGGATGGCAAGACCCGCCCGGCCAAAGTGCACCGGATCGAGGAACCCTCGGGGTTGTGGCCGCGTACGCCGCCCGTCCGTTATCGCAAATCCGTGCCCGATTGCTGGATCGAGCTGACCATCACCGAGGGCCGCAACCGTCAGGTGCGGCGGATGACGGCTGCCGTTGGCTTTCCGACCCTGCGGCTGATCCGCTATCGGGTCGGAGACTGGACGCTGGACGGGCTGGCGCCCGGCACCTGGCGCGACGCTTAGTTCTGCGCCGCGCGCAGCAACGCCGAGATCGGCGCCAGCGCCACCGTGGCCGCACGATCCTGAAGCCCCCACAAGAGCAGCGCCGAGATCGTATCGGGGCGCAGACGGCCCACCATGATCACGCCGTTTTCCTCTTGCCGGGCCTTGAAGGCGGCCTGATCCAGAAAGCGGCGGATGATCTGCGCGCTTTGATCCTTGGCGTCGAAATCGCGGAACACGGTGGCGGCGGGAACGCCTTCTTTGGTGGCCAGTTTCTGCGCGGTGTTCAGCCCCTTGGGGAACAGCACCAGCCCATGGCCGGTTTCCGCCAGAATGGCCGACACCTGATCCGAGACCGCCTTATCCGTTTGCAGCCCGCTGTCATCGCCCTCCATCACGGCGACGGTTTGCGGCATCCGCTCCAGCGCGCCGCGCAGCAGGGTTTCGGTGTCGCTTGCCGTTGAGCCGGCGGGCAGGTTAACCAGCGCCATCACCTCGACCCCGGCGGCGCGGTAAGCGGCCATGCGTTCGGCGGCATTGGGTGCCAGCGCGTCCACCGCATAGGTCAGCGCATAGGGAAAGGCCGCCAGGGCCTCCAGCGCCATGTCGCTTTGGCCGTCATCCAGCAGGACGATCGACATCAGCGGCTTGGCTTCGGGGTTTTCAAACTCGGCGGCATTGGCCACGATGGGCGGCTGCGGGGCGGGCTGGGCCGTGTCGGTCTGAGGCTCGGGATCGTCCTTATCGGTCAGCCTGCCTGCCGGCGTGCCAATACCGGGGCGGTCCTGCTTGGGGGTTTCATCCGTGACCGAGGGCAAGGGCGCGGCCCGTTTGGGCGGGGCTGGCGGCTCGTTCTGCTCGGCTGCGGGCGAGGCATCGACAGGGGATTCCGGCGCGGTCTCGGGGTCTTGTGCTGTTTCGGGGGTATTTTCTGGGAAAGCCTTGTCCTCGGGGGCCGCAGGCGCGGCGGGCTGGGCCGGGTCGGTCGAGATTTTCCCATCCTCGGCAGGCGTATCCTCGGGGGGCGGGGTCAGCGTGTTTTCCGGGCCGCCGGTTTCGGGCTTGGCGGCGGGCTGGCGCGAATCCTCGTCCACAGGGGTTTCGGCGGTTTCAGCGGTTTCCGGGGGCGTTTCGATCTTGGGTGCCGCACCGGGCAGAGGCGCGTCCTCGGATTTGGGCAGCACAGGTTCGCGGTCCTCGCGCTTGCCTTCGAAATCCGAGCCTGCGGGCACTTCGACCGGGCTGGCCTTGGGGGGCGTGCCCTGAGTCGCCCCCTGCACCGCCCCCTGTGGCGGATCCGACAGCAGCGAATAGGCCCCTGCCCCGACGCCGCCAATTACCAGGCCCGTCACGAACCCACGGAGAATACCTTTTGCCACGTTGCTGCCCTCTTGCTCTGCTCGTCTCTTTGTCGCGATTGGCCCGCTGCCCCCTTGACGCTTGGGGCCAAGCCTGAACAAGTATACCGCGACCACGCGGGGGGTCTCTAGCCCCCAAAATGACATGCCAAAGCGAAAAGACGGGCCGGATGCTGCTTCTGATCGATAACTACGACAGTTTTACCTATAACCTCGTGCATTATTTGGGCGAATTGGGCGCCGATGTCGTTGTGCGCCGCAATGACGCGCTGGATGTGCAGGCCGCCATGGCGATGAACCCGGCGGGCATCCTGCTGTCGCCCGGCCCGTGCGATCCCGATCAGGCGGGGATCTGCCTGGCGCTGACGCAGGCCGCCGCCGAAACCAGGACACCGCTGATGGGCGTGTGTCTGGGCCACCAGACCATCGGCCAGGCATTCGGAGGCAAAGTGGTGCGCTGCCATGAAATCGTGCATGGCAAGATGGGCACGATGCACCACACCGGCAAAGGCATTTTCGCGGGCCTGCCCTCGCCGTTTCAGGCAACACGCTATCATTCGCTGGTGGTCGAGCGGGCCTCGCTGCCCGATTGCCTGGAAATCACCGCCGAGCTGGAAGACGGCACCATCATGGGCCTGCAACACCGCGAATTGCCCATCCACGGGGTGCAGTTTCACCCCGAATCCATCCG
>PAPN01000034.1 GCA_002708925.1 Paracoccaceae bacterium | reverse complement strand
TCCGCAATGCGCTGCTGACCTCCATCGCGCCCACCGGCACGATTTCGCTTTATGCGGGCAACGTATCTTCGGGGATCGAGCCCGTCTTTGCCTATGCCTATACCCGCAAGGTCCTGCAGAAGGACGGCTCGCGCACCGAGGAAGAGGTGGTCGATTACGCCGTGCAGATGTGGCGCGACCTGAAGGGCGATGCCGAACTGCCCGATTACTTCGTGAACGCCCAGACCCTGGCCCCCAAGGACCACGTGGCAATGCAGGCGGCCGCGCAGGAATGGGTCGACAGCTCGATCTCGAAGACGATCAACTGCCCCGAGGATATCAGCTTTGAGGCGTTCAAGAACGTCTATATGCAGGCCTATGAGACCGGCTGCAAAGGCTGCACCACCTATCGCCCGAATGACGTGACGGGCAGCGTGCTGTCGGTCAGCGAAACCAGCGAGAAAGCCCCCGAGGCCGACACCGGCGCGGACGTCATCTATATGGCCGAACCGCTGGATCGTCCGCAGGCGCTGGACGGCCATACCTACAAGCTGAAATGGCCCGATTCCGAGCATGCCATCTACCTGACCATCAACGATATTCTGGTCAACGGCCATCGCCGCCCGTTCGAGGTGTTCATCAACTCCAAGAACATGGAGCATTACGCCTGGACGCTGGCCCTGACCCGCATGATCTCGGCTGTGTTCCGCCGCGGCGGAGACGTGTCGTTCGTGGTCGAGGAACTGAAGGCCGTGTTCGATCCGCGCGGCGGAGCCTGGATGCAGGGCAAATACATCCCCTCGATCCTGGCGGCGATCGGCGGCGTGATCGAGCAGCACCTGATCCGCATCGGTTTCATCGAAGGTGAGGGCATGGGCCTGAAATCCGACCCGCAAGCGCAGGTCGTCAACCTGGACAACGCCCCCAAGGGCAAAGCCTGCCCCAGCTGCGGTCAATATGACATGCGCATGGTCGAAGGCTGCATGACCTGCGCCAGCTGCGGCCATTCCAAATGCGGTTAACCATTTGAGAATGTCACTATTGTGTGACGCTTCACGCGACATGACCTAAACGTTTCAATAGGTCATTTTGGCTGGTGATATGAGAATACGGCCTCGGATTTCTTCCGGGGCCGTTCGCTAGTCTAAAAAGGACAGACGAATGAGGTGGCGCTGGGCTAAAGACATTACAGGCTTTGAAAGGCGGCGTTCTGCTTCTTCGATGGGTCAAAGACACTTTACTAGGGCCTATCAAAGTCAGAATTGAAAATGAGGAAGTGGAGCGGTTTCTAACAACCCATATCACTCTTGGTGAGTTACAGAAACATTCTGGATTGCATCAGCAGACGATGCGCAAGCTGTTGCGCCAGAAGTGTATCGAGCCCCTCTATGATCCAAAGAAGATTAGAGTGTACCTCTACGACAGGGGCGAGGCGTTGGCTGCGATCCAGTAAACTGCCCAAGCTAATGACAGAGCCGCGCGTAAGCGCGGCTTTTTTTTGTGCTTGGCAACAGCATAGTTGCAATGTTCTGTTGGTAATAATTTCAAAATAGCCAAGAATTCTTACTGATCTATTTTAGTTAAGTGTCTGATTTTATAGGGTTTGGGTGTTGGGCCGTTGCAAAGTGTTGTGGGCATTCACCACTATTTGTGATGTGTCATGCGACATGGCCTAAATGTTTCAAAAGGTCACTTTGGGCTAAGATTGTGAGAAAACGGCCTCGTAGCAGTACGAGGCTGTTTGTCGCTGTGGTGGGGGGCGGTGATACACCGCCATCATCCTTGTGGACTGTGCAGAAAAGCTTTGAGGGGCGCTGGGGGTTCCTGGGGGTGGGGATTATTGGATTGCGCTGAACTTGATATAGTATAACATAACCATCTCCAGACACCCAAGGAGCCCCCGATGAATGATCCCAAAGTGCCCGTCACCTTGCTTACCGGCTTTCTGGGGGCGGGCAAGACGACGCTGTTGAACGCGATCCTGTCCGATGCGCGGCCCGGACGTATCGCCGTGATCGTTAACGAATTCGGTGAGGCCGCGCTGGACCATGATCTGATCGAAACGGCCGAGGAAGAGATCGTTCTGATGCGCTCGGGGTGTTTGTGCTGCTCGGTGCGCGGGGATTTGTCGCGCACCATCGCCGGGTTGATCGCGCGGCGGGAAGAGGGCGACCTGCGCTTTGACCGGCTGGTGATCGAAACCACCGGGCTGGCCGATCCCGGCCCGGTTTTGCAGACGCTTCTGGTGGACCGTTTTCTGGCGCGGATGACTCGTCTGGATGGGGTGGTGACGGTGGCCGATGCGGCCAATGGGCCCGGCACGCTGGAAACGCAGTTCGAGGCCGTCTCGCAGGTGGCGATGGCCGATCTGATCGTCCTGAGCAAGACGGATCTGGTGCCCCCGGCGCAGTTGCGCAGCTTCCAAGAGCGTCTGCGCGGGATCAACCCCTCGGCGCGGATTATCCCTGCGGATCACGGGAAGGGGGCGCCGCAGCACATCTGGGGGCTGAGCGGGATACGCCCCGAGGCCGCCGCTGCGGATGTGCTCAGCTGGACGGTGGGGGCGGATCCTCTGGCCGGGCTGTCGGGCATGACGCCGGCCGCTCCGGCCTCCGCGCCATCGCCCCACGCTACCCGGATCGAGACTGTCTCCTTTGAACTGGACACCCCGCTGGAGGATGAGGCCTTCGATCGCTGGCTGGACACGCTGATCGCGCTGCGCGGCCCCGACATTCTGCGCGTCAAAGGGATCGTGTTTCTTAAGGGGCTGAACAAGCCTTTTGTCTTTCACGGGGTGCAGCATATTTTCGATCCGCCCCGTCCGGTTCCGGACTGGCCCACGGGCGATACCCGGTCGCGGATCGTGGTGATCGCCAAAGACATCTCTCGCCCCGCTTTGCAACGCAGTTTCGATATGTTGCGCGCCCGTGTGACGCCCCGCCCCGGCGCGCGCCCAAACCAAGAGGTATTCCCCAAATGAGCGACACCCGTCTTCCTGTCACCGTTCTGTCCGGCTTTCTCGGGGCTGGCAAAACCACCCTGTTGAACCGGGTTCTGAACAACCGCGAGGGCCGCCGCGTGGCGGTGATTGTCAACGACATGTCCGAGGTGAATATCGACGCCGATCTGGTGCGCGAAGGCACTGAACTGTCCCGATCCGAGGAAAAGCTGGTTGAGATGTCCAACGGCTGCATCTGCTGCACCCTGCGGGACGATCTGCTGAAAGAGGTGCGCCAGTTGTCTCAGGAGGGCCGGTTCGACTATCTGCTGATCGAATCCACCGGGATCTCCGAGCCTCTGCCCGTCGCCGCCACCTTTGATTTCCGCGACGAGCTGGGCGACAGCCTGTCCGATGTCGCGCGTCTGGACACGATGGTGACCGTGGTGGATGCGGTGAACCTGACGGCGGATTTCTCCAGTCACGATTTTCTGACGGATCGTGGCGAATCCCTGGGCCAGGCCGATGATCGCAGCCTTGTCAGCCTGCTGACCGAGCAGATCGAATTTGCCGACGTGGTGATCCTGAACAAAGTGTCCGATGCCGGCCCGCAGCGGACGGACACGGCGCGCCAGATCATCCGCGCGCTGAACGGGGACGCCAGGATCCTTGAAACCGATCACTCTGACGTGCCCGCCAGTGCGGTTCTGGACACGGGGCTGTTTGATTTCGACACCGCGCATGAACACCCGATGTGGGCCAAAGAGCTGTACGGCTTCGCCAATCACACCCCCGAGGATGAGGAATACGGCATTGCCTCGTTCGCCTTTCACGCCCGCGCGCCGTTCGATCCGCTGAAACTCTATGATGCGCTGAATGGCGATTTGCCCGGTGTGATCCGCGCCAAGGGGCATTTCTGGCTGGCCACGCGGCCCGATTGGGCGGTGGAATTCAGCCTGGCCGGAGCGCTGTCCGCGATCACGCCGCTGGGGCGCTGGTGGGCCTCGATCCCCGAGGAACGTCTGCCCACCCATCCCCAGGCGCAGGCGGAAATCGCCCGGAACTGGATCGAGCCCTGGGGCGACCGCCGGCAAGAGCTGGTCTTTATCGGGGTCGGCCTGGATGAAAGCGCGATCAAGGCCAGGCTGAATGCGGCTTTGCTGGATGTCTCTGATTTTACACCGGAAAACTGGGCGGATATGGCCGATCCCTTTCCGCAGTGGAGGGTGCGTTGATGTTGCAAACCGCGCAAAAAGCCCTTCTGCCCGGCGTTTATGAGGCCGCCACCCCGGCAGAGCTATCGGTGCTGACCCGGCCCGATTGCGCGGCTGTTGTCTGGCCGCGCTGTCCGCCCGAGGCGTTTCAGTCCTGGCTGGACAGCCTGCCTTGGCAGCGATTGCCCTCAGCCCGCGTGATCCTGCGCCCGCAAGAGGTGCGCCGCGCGGTGATGCAGATGTGCCGGGCGTGCGGGACGCCCGAATGCGCCGGGCGGGCGCATCTGATCGACGATATCGCCGCGCTGGCCGATATTTTCGCGCGGCTGACCAGAGCGCGGTTTTTGCGGCTGCGTCTGGATGTGGTCAGCACGAATGCGTGCCGGAAATTTCATGTTGATGCGATCTCCTCGCGTCTGGTGTGCACCTATCGCGGAACGGGGACGCAATATGGGCTGCGTCAGGGCAGCGCGGACCCGGCGCAGATCTGGACGCTGCCCACCGGATCGGCGCTGCTGATGCGCGGAACATTATGGCCCGCGCAGCCGGGGGCGGGGTTTGTGCATCGCTCGCCTCCGATCGAGGGAACGGGGCAGCGCCGCCTGGTTCTGGTGCTGGATCCGGTAGACGACCCCGATCAGGCAATCTGATAGCTTGCTGGCGGGCCAGAGGGCTTAGGCCGCTGTTGGAATCGCCAGAACCGAGGTCGGCGGGCAGGGCACCGGCGGCAGGCTGGGCCACAGATGCAGATAGCGCGTGTTGATGCTGGCCAGGCCGCAGGCACCGTTCGTCCCCAGCGACAACATGCCCGTAACCCGGCCCGCATCCGGGGCCAGAATGTCATCGGGCCGCACCTGATACGCGACGATATACATCAGCGGCACATAGAGGATCTCCAGCCAGGCCTGTTGCTGGTCATCCTTCTGCCAGCTGGCCGACAGGGCAGGCGGCGTATAGAGGATCGAGTGGTCCGAAACGATTTCAAGCGCCTCATTCGAGCCAGCGGCGGTAGCGGTCAGTGTCGCGCCGGAAAAAGCCGAAAGCGGCACCGGCCCCAGCGGCGTTTTGCCCGTATAGATCGCGGATGCGCTGCCCGTGCCCGATGGCACAAAGCTCAGCCTGACGGCGCTCAGATCGCCGAATTGGCTGAACGCGCCCGTGCCGGGGGTATAGCCGGGCGTGAATTCAATCTGCCAGGAGCCATCCACCCCGTCCTGCTGAATGCCCTGGATGGTCAGCGTCTGGCTATCGGTGTCGAAATGGCAGTTCTGATCGAAATAATAGACCGTGCTATGCACCCCATCCAGGCAGAGTCCGACGGCAATTTTATACTTGGTTTCGATCTCCGGCGTGGCGGTGGGCCGATAGGAACTGACATATTGCCCCTCGACCGACAGGAACGCCCGGCTGGAGGGCACCGTGCCCTCATTGCTTTGCTGCGTCAGTGGAAAATAGCCCGACAGATCCGCAAGCGCCTGCGCGTTGGTCTGGCACAGTTGGGTTGTGGCGGTGTCGGGCAGCGTCTGATCGGACAGTTTGATGGTGGTCAGTGTGCGCGGATGGGCAATCGCGTCGATGATGGTCATATCGTTGCACACCAGCCCGCCCGCCGCCGAGGTGCCCATGATCAGCTTTGTCTCATGTCCCAGGCTGTCGATGAACGAGAAAAAGTACATGTTCATATTATAGGCATAGCTTTGCACCATCGCTGGCGCGCCGCTATCGCCCAGAGGCGTGTAGGACAGCTCGAAATTCGGGCCGATAGTCATCACCTGCGCGGCGGTGGCGTTGCCGGGCGAGGGGTGGGTGTAATACGCGCCGCGATAGAGCGATGGCAGGATCGGATTGTTGTAGGTATGGCCCGAAACGGTGGTTTCGGGGGCGGTGCCAATGCTGACCGTCCCGCCAAGCGTGGCCGTCTGCCCGCCAGTCATTCCGGTGCGGGCGAACCTCAGCTCGCCTGACAGCGCAGGGCTCACGCCTGCTGGCGTGGCAAAGGTCAGGGTATAGATGCCCTCGGGGCCTTTCTGGAATGTTGCCGTCGGGCTTTGTGTAAAGTCGAAAACATGCGGCGTTTTCCCGTCCAGGCACAGAATGACCGAGACGTCAAAGCTGGGGTCGAATGTCTGGGTGGTGGCGTTGTAAGCCACGTTGATATTCGTATCGACCGTCAGAAAGGCACCGGGCAGAAAGGCACCGGGCGTGGCTGGCTCTTGCAGGTTGTAATAGCCATTGAAGGACGCCAGCGCCGCGCTGTCTGGATTGGGGGGTGTGGCGGGGGCGGCGGTTTTCGCCCGATTGCGCGCGATGATCGCATCGACCATAGGGTTTCGGTTTGCGGCGGGGATGTCGAAATTCACTTGCATCAGCGGTCCTTTTTACACGTTGCCTCTGCCTAGCTCAAAGGAATGAAGCATCTGTGAATTTCAGAGCGTGCCGGATTTGCGGGTGGGCCGGGCGCTTGGACATATTCACAAATCATATTGCGTAAAGGTTTTCCCACGCTATCCTGAGCCCCAACGAGGGAGGCTCCGCAATGACATTTTTCAAACCCAACCGCCGCGACATTCTGAAACTGGCCGCCATGGCGCCGGCCTTTGCGATGCCGGGGGCGGTGCGGGCGCAATTGGGGGCGCCGGCGGGCGAAAACCCGGCGCATTTCCGTTTTTCCCTGGGGCAGGCGCGGCTGACGATCCTGTCGGATGGCTATTTCAGCCTGCCCACCAGCGGCGTGGGCGTGAATGCCGATCCGGCCCAAGTGCAGACCTTTCTGGAGCAGCATTTCCTGCCGCCTCAGATGGGCTATTCCCATACCAACCATCTGCTGATCGAAAGCGGCGATGCGGTGGTGCTGGTGGATGTTGGATCGGGGCATCGGTTCTTTGACAGCGTGGGGCGTCTGATGGCCAATATGGAGGCCGCGGGGATCGACCCGGCCACCATCACGCATGTGGTGATCACCCATGCGCATCCCGATCACATCTGGGGCATCCGCGATGATTTCGACGAGCCTCTTTTCCCCGATGCGCAGTATTTTCTGGGCCAGGCCGAGCACGCCTATTGGATGCAGGACGATCTGGTCAATCAGGTCGCCCCGACCGAGCAGCAATTCGTGCTGGGGGCGGTGAACTCGATCACCGCCGAGGGGCTGGAGTGGACGCTGGTCAAGGATGGCGATCAGATCGCTCCGGGGGTGCGGGTCATTGACACGCCCGGCCATACTGCGGGGCATCTGAGCGTCGTGCTGGAAAGCGAAGGCAAGCAGCTGATCGCACTGGGCGATTGCATGTCTCATGCCTATCTGAGCTTTCAGCGGCCCGAGTGGTACAACAGCGTGGACCATGACGGAGACCTGACCGTCCAGACCCGCAAACGCCTGCTGGACATGTGCGCCGCGGATCGGATTGCCGTGGTGGGCTATCACTTCCCGTTTCCCGGCGTGGGGCATGTGGCCCGCGATGGCGATGCCTATCGCTTTGTCCCCGCGCTCTGGCAGTTCTGACCGGAAAATTCCCCCTTTGCGCACTTGTTATCGCCGCAATTCACTCACAGATGGTGAAAGGGCGGGCGAATGAGTTGCGAGGGTATATGGTCGAAGAGAACACACAGGCACGCGTTGCGCTGCTGATTGACGGAGAGAACATCAACGCGGGTTTCGCGGGCAAGCTGATCGTCGAGGCCGGGCGGCTGGGCGCCTTGGCGGTCAAGCGCGTCTATGGCAATGTGCGGCGCATTCCGGGCTGGGAGGCTGCGCCCGGAATGCGGCTGATCCATGCCGGGGACGGGAAAAACGCCGCCGATCTGCTGTTGACCGTGCAGGCGATGCAGATATTCTACGAAGGCAAGGCCTCGGTTTTTGTGATTTCCAGCTCGGATGGGGATTTTTCGCATCTGGCGACGCATCTGCGCGAACGGGGCGCCACGGTGATCGGCGCAGGCGAGAGCAAGGCCCCCGACGGGTTCCGCAAATCCTGCTGCGCCTGGATTCCCATCGAGGGAAAGCCGGCGAATGTGGATGACGCGATCACCAAGATATTCGAGGCCCATCCCAACGGTTTGACGATTGCCCAGGTGAATCCGGAAATCCGCAAACGCCATCCGATCACTCTGGCCGATGTGTCGGAAAAATCCTGGCGGGCCTATTTCAAGGCCAGAACGCAGAGCTACAAAATCTCGGGTCAGGGGCAGCAGACCCGGATTTCCCTGGTATGAGCCCGGCATGATCGCGGCATGGGGCGGGCGTCAACGCCCGTTGGCTCTGGTCTTCGGGGCGTGGCTGCGGTATTCGGCGGGGGCAACACCTAAGCGAGGCTCCCATGTCCGAAAGCTCTGCCTTTGAAACGCCCGGCCCGGTCGAGGCCGCGCTGCGCGATGCGATCAGCCCGATCGAAGAGATCATCGAAGAGGCGCGCCAGGGCCGGATGTATATTCTGGTCGATCATGAGGATCGCGAAAACGAGGGCGATCTGATCATCCCCGCCGAATTCGCGGATGCCGAGGCGGTGAACTTCATGGCCACCCACGGGCGCGGGCTGATCTGCCTGCCGATGACCGCCGAACGGATTGACCGTCTGGGCCTGCCGATGATGGCGGTCAGCAACTCGTCGCGGCATGAAACCGCCTTTACCGTGTCCATCGAGGCGCGCGAGGGCGTCAGCACCGGCATTTCCGCAGGTGACCGCGCGCTGACCATCGCCACCGCAATCAATGATCAGAACACCATGGCCGCGCTGGCCACGCCGGGGCATGTCTTCCCGCTGCGCGCCAAACGGGGCGGGGTGCTGGTGCGCGCCGGCCATACCGAGGCCTCCGTGGATATTTCGCGTCTGGCCGGGCTGAACCCCAGCGCCGTCATCTGCGAGATCATGAACCCCGACGGCACCATGTCGCGCCTGCCCGAACTGGTCGAGATGGCCAAAGAGCACGGGCTGAAGATCGGCACTATCTCGGATCTGATCAAATACCGTTCACGTAATGATAACCTGGTTGTGGAAACCTCGCGCCGGATGGTGACATCGGAATTTGGCGGCGATTGGGAAATGGTGCTGTACACGGATCAGACGCATGGCGTGGAACATGTGGTGATGATCAAGGGCGACATCACCACGCCCGAACCCGTCCTGACCCGCACCCACGCCCTGCACGAGGCAACGGATATTCTGGGCCTGGGGCCGAAGTCCTCGAAACAGCTGCCCCGCGCGATGCAGACCATCGCCGCCGAGGGGCGCGGCGTGGTCTGCCTGTTCCGCCAACCGCGCCACAGCCTGTATGCCCGCGACGAAGAAGGCGTGAAAACCATCAAACAGGTCGGTCTGGGCGCGCAGATGCTGTCCAAGCTGGGCCTGCGTGAACTGATCTTGCTGACCGACAGTCCGCGCACCAAATACGTGGGGCTGGATGCGTTTGGCATCTCGATCACGGGCACCCGCCCCATTCTGGAAGGAAACTGATCATGGCCGGACACGAACGCCACTATATCCTGCCGCGCCCGGAATTCGATAAGCCGGTGAAAATCCTGATCGTGGTGTCTCCGTACTATAAGGACATCGCCGATAACATGATCGCCGGCGCCAAGGCCGAGATCGAGGCCGTGGGCGGCACCTGGGATCTGATCGAGGTGCCCGGCGCGCTGGAAATCCCCACCGCCATCGGCATCGCCGAACGGATGTCGAATTTCGATGGCTACGTGGCCCTGGGCTGCGTGATCCGCGGGGAAACCACCCATTACGAAACCGTTTGCAATGATTCCAGCCGCGCCATTCAACTGCTGGGTTTGCAGGGGCTGTGCATCGGCAACGGTATCCTGACCGTGGAAAACCGCGCCCAGGCCGAGGTGCGCGCCGATCCCGCCGATCAGAACAAAGGCGGCGGGGCAGCCGCTGCGGCCTTGCATCTGGTCGCGCTCAGCCGTAAATGGGGCGCCCAGCGGAAAGGCGTGGGATTCGTACCCGCAGCCGAGGAATATAAGCTGGCTGGCGAACTCAAGGATAATCCCAAGGCATGACCACTGAACCCGTAGATCAGCCCAAGAAGCTGTCGAATAACGCAAAGCGTAAGATGCGCTCGGCCTCGCGGCTGTATGCGGTTCAGGCGCTGTTCCAGATGGAGCAGTCCGCCCAGACCGTCGATCAGGTGATCGTAGAGTTTCTGGACCACCGTTTCGGCGCCGTTATCGAGGGCGATGAGATGGCCGAGGGCGATGTTGCCCTGTTCCAGAAAACCATGCGCGATGCGGTGAACTGGCAGGCCAGGATTGACCAGATGACCGACCGCGCCCTGGTGGCCAAATGGCCGATCGGACGGATTGACCCGACCCTGCGCGCCCTGTTCCGCGCGGCGGGCGCCGAGATGACCGAGGGCGAGGCCCCGCCCAAGGTGGTGATCTCGGAATATGTGGATGTGGCGCGCGCGTTCTTTCCCGAAGGCAAAGAGCCCAAATTCGTCAATGCCGTGCTGGATCACATGGCCCGCGAGGCCAAGCCTGAGTCGTTCTGACCGGCTGCGGCCTGCTCACATCGTAAAATTCCCCCTCTGCGCGGGTCAGAACCGGGGGAGGGCAGGGCGGGCACGCGGACTCTTGCGCAAAATATGCGGTTTTTCGCATCATAGCGGCACCTGAGGGCGTTCTGCCCTTGTTGGTGCCGCGCGTTGGCCTATACTTCTGAAGTGAGATCAGAAGGGAGCTGCCAAATGCCCAAACTTATCCGCCTCTATATCACCCAGGTTTTGATCGGATTCGGAATCGCGGCCGCCTTTGTGGCGATGCTGCTGTATTTCAACGTCGCCAACCTGTGGCACCTGGTGTCGCATTCGGATGCCGGGCTGCTGGCCGTGGGGATTTTGTGGTTCGCCAATGGGATCGTTTTCGCCGGCGTGCAGTTCGCGATTGCCGTCATGCGGATGAAGGATGACGATGCGGGTAATGGCGGCGGTCGCCGCGATCCGATCCGTGTGGACATGACCCGCATGGTGCCCGTGCGCCAAGAGGCCCCGGCCAAGACCGATCTGATGCGCCGCCATTAACCTGCCGTTAAGGCCGCGCAGAACCGATACAGAACCGATACAGGGAACCGGCCTTCGGGGCCGGTTTTTTGTTGGGAAAAGGGCGGCGGGCCCGCAGCGACCGTATGGTTATCTCATTCCCGAGGACCTGTATATACAGGTGGGCGCCAGGTAATCAGGCCAGGACCTGAACAGAGCCAGCTCCCTCGGAATTGCTTAAGGCCACCGGAATGCAACCGTGTATCGAGAAGAGCAGAACCCGCCTGAGCGCTATCTAGTGCCTCTGGCGGGGAACGACAAGGGCCGGGGGCAAGAAGCAAAACAACAAAAGTCCAAGAGGGCTGGACCGGGGCTTGCTGAGCGTTCATGATTTGTTCATAGTGCCGTCATGGATAAGATGACGCCCCCTGGACAGGTCTTGGCGCGCGGCGTTTGCCGGCATCTGATGGGCTATGGTTTCGTCTCGATCGAGGAATTCGTGCCGACGCGCGGGCTGCGGGTGGATGTGATGGGCCTGGGCCCCAAGGGGGAAATCTGGGTGATCGAATGCAAATCCAGCCGGGCCGATTTTCAAGCGGACAGCAAATGGCAGGGCTATCTGGACTGGTGTGACCGCTATTTCTGGGCAGTGGCCGCGGATTTCCCGACCGAGATGTTGCCCGATCAGACCGGCCTGATCCTCGCCGATCAATACAGCGCCGAAATCATCCGTATGGGCCCCGAATCCAGGCTGCCTGCGGCCCGGCGCAAGAAACTGACCCATAAATTCGCCACGGATGCGACCCGGCGGCTGCAAACCTTGCGCGATCCGCGCCTGTGATCCGCGCCTGTAATCCGCGCCTGTGATCAACCCTGTGATCAGCGCTTCATGCTGCGCGCGGCCTTGATGGCGGCCAGGATTTCCTCGGCGATTTCCTCGGCCTCTTCGGGTTCGAAATCCATCGGGATTTCCAGATCCCCGGCCTCGATGAACAGGCGGACCATGCCTTCGGTCGTGGGGCCGATTTGCAGGTTGGCCTCGATATCGCGTTCGGTATTGATGCCCATGTGGCGCCTCCTTTGATCCTGTTTCAGCTAACTTTTCCGCAAACGAATGGCAAGCCAAAGCACGAAATCCAAGAGCGGCCAGCGCAGGGCAGGTTATGTCAGTTTTCTGTCCAAACCCTCTTGCATTCCCCATCGCGGGCCGCTAAATCGCCCTCCAGTGCCGCCTTAGCTCAGTTGGTTAGAGCGCTGGATTGTGGATCCAGAGGTCCCCTGTTCAAGCCAGGGAGGCGGTACCATCTTCCCCACACGGTTTCCGGTCTATTCGTGCTCCAGCCGAATTTCGCGCACCAGTTTCTGCGTTGCGCGGCTGTAGATCAGGATGCGGTCATCCTGCGTGACAATGGCATACCAGCGGCGGGTCTGGGTATAAGCCTGAGCGCTGGTGCCGGGGGGCAGGGTCAGAACCTGCGGGAAGTCGGGCGGCGTCTGATTGTAGCGGATGACAAACAGCGACACGATCGCTACAACGCCGGCAATCATGGTGACGGTCAGAACGGTGACCAGCACCTTCAGGAATTTCAACAGGCCCGCGTCCAGGGGTTGCTCTTGGGGGTTTTCTGGGGGCTGAGGGGTATCGTCCATGGGGTCCAACCGTCTATCCTTTGCCATTCAGGCAGATCCGCCTGCGCGTCTTGATAAGGCGATTTCGCGCGATGCGCCAGAGCAGGCGTCCCTGTCCCGCACCCGGCTGGCCAAGCTGATCGAGGCAGGCGAGGTCACGCTGAACGGCGCGGTCGTGTCCAGCCCCAAGGGTAAGGTGGCCGAGGGCGACATGATCGAGGTCACGGTCCCCGAGGCCGAGGAAACCGATCTGATCGCCGAAAACATCCCTCTGACCATTGTCTATGAGGACGCGCACCTGATCGTGGTGGACAAACCTGCGGGGATGGTGGTGCATCCGGCGCCTGGCTCGCCCACGGGGACGCTGGCCAATGCGCTGATGTATCATTGCGGCGACAGCCTGTCCGGAGTGGGCGGCGAAAAACGCCCCGGCATCGTTCACCGGATCGACAAGGACACCAGCGGGCTGCTGGTGGTGGCCAAATCCGATCCGGCGCATCACGGGCTGGCCGATCAGTTCCGCGCGCATAGTGCCCAGCGGTATTATCAGGCGGTCTGCTATGGCGTGCCCGATGCCAATGATCCGCGCCTGCGCGGGGTGCGCGGCGTCAGCTTTGAGGCCGGGAATATCATGAAGATCACCACTCATCTGGCACGGCACAAGACCGACCGCCAGCGCCAGGCGGTGTATTTCGAGAACGGCCGGCACGCGGTGACACGGGTGCGGATCGTGGAGCCCTTCGGCGCGCCGCCCGTGGCCTGTCTGGTGGAATGCTGGCTGGAAACCGGGCGCACGCATCAGATTCGCGTGCATATGACCCACGCGGGCCACGGTCTGGTGGGCGATCCCACCTATGGCGGGCGCCGCAAGCTGGCGGTGAAAAACCTGTCGGAAAAGGGAGTGCAGGCCGTGCGCGATTTCCCCCGCCAGGCGCTGCACGCCGCCGTTCTGGGCTTTGAGCATCCGGTCACGGGGCGGGCTTTGCGCTTCGAAAGCCCGCTGCCGCAGGACATGCAGGATCTGATCGTCGCGCTGCGCGGCTAGGGGCGCTCTGGGGCCCAGATCAGCAGCCACAGCATCAAAGAGACCTCGGCGAGCACGGGCACCGCATAGGCCGGTTGCAGCATGGCATTCAGATCGGGCACCAGAAGGCGGGTCAGGCTGCCCAGCCCGTAAACCGCCCCCGCCGCGGCCATCGCCACACAGATCCAGCGCGGCGCGATCCGCCACAGCAGCCGCGCCATGATCGCCGTGTTCACCGCGAAAAACGCCAGCCCGACATCATAGCCGATTGCGTGCCGTTCCAGCCAAAGCAGCGCATCGCCCTGAAGCGCGGCCACCAGACACAGAATATTGCCCGCGATCACCGCCGCCTGCATCAGTCGGAACACCATCGCCATCAGCGCCGCCTGCGCATTTACCTCGCGCAGCATCCCGAAAAACACCACGGCCAGCGCCACATCCAGCCCGGCCATGCCCAGATCGAACAGGATCGACAGGCGAAACAGCCCCTCATGCGCGGACAGCGCGGCCTGTGTGGCCGCTGCATCTCCCCAGGTGATCAAAGGCGCACGCAGCGCGGCCTCGGCGCTGATCCCCAGAAGGATGATCCCCAGATACAAAACGCCGGCCAGACGGGCAGGATGGGCCAGACGGGCAGATGCGGGCATGGGCGGGCTCCTTTTTTATGGGGGCGGGCAGGATGTGCCCTTGCCAAGACTATAGATCGACGCACAAAACCTGTTGCAACAAACAGCACATGCGCGTGAATGCACTGACATATTGCTCGAAGTTCGACGGAAACATCCCAATATTACGTATAGAATTCGACGCGAACAGGCCTTGAAAGGTCTGCATACGTCTCCTATGTGGATGTTAAGCCCTTAAACATTGGGAGGGACAGAGCTTGAGTAACTATGCAAATCTACCGGCCCCGACACCCGAAGGCGGCCTGAACCGATACCTACAGGAAATCCGGAAATTCCCGATGCTGGAACCGGAAGAGGAATACATGCTGGCCAAACGCTGGGTCGAGCAGGAAGACAGCGAATCCGCCCATAAGATGGTCACGTCTCACCTGCGTCTGGCGGCCAAGATCGCCATGGGCTATCGCGGCTATGGCCTGCCCCAGGCCGAGGTGATCTCTGAGGCGAATGTGGGCCTGATGCAGGCCGTGAAACGGTTCGACCCCGAAAAGGGCTTTCGTCTGGCGACCTATGCGATGTGGTGGATCCGGGCCTCGATTCAGGAATATATCCTGCGCTCGTGGTCTTTGGTGAAACTTGGCACGACCTCGGCGCAGAAGAAGCTGTTTTTCAACCTGCGCAAGGCCAAGGCCCGCATCGGTGCGCTGGAAGAGGGCGACCTGCGCCCCGAAAACGTCAAACGGATCGCCACCGATCTGGGCGTGACCGAGGACGAGGTGATCAGCATGAACCGCCGCATGTCGGGCGGCGATGCCTCGCTGAACGCCACAGTCGGGTCCGAAGGCGAAGGCACGATGCAATGGCAGGACTGGCTAGAGGACGAAGACGCCGACCAGGCTGCCGATTACGCCGAAAAGGATGAAATGGACGCCCGCCGCGAATTGCTGGCCGACGCCATGGACGTTCTGAACGAACGCGAGCGTGACATCCTGGTGCAGCGCCGCCTGTCCGAGGAAACCATCACGCTGGAGGATCTGAGCGGCCAATATGACGTCAGCCGCGAACGCATCCGCCAGATCGAGGTGCGCGCCTTTGAAAAGCTGCAAAAGCGCATGCGCGAACTGGCCGCCGAAAAAGGGATGCTGACCAGCGCCTGATCGTGTTAAAATCGAAACCGGCCCTGCTTGAGGGCCGGTTTTTTCATGTCCGGATGCCACTGCGAGGGCCTCAATGAACGACGAAGATAAGCTAAGCGGCCGGCTCCATGGCGAGCAGTTCGAGCCCGATCAGCCCGAGGGGCTGTTGATGCGGATCGTGCATGTTCTGATCATCGGCGTCATGATGAGCCTGACCCAGACCGTCCTGGGCGTCCTCACCCTGATCCAGATCGTCATCATGGCGCTGAACAAGGGCGAACCGAACGAGAACCTGGCCAATTTCGGCACCGATCTGGGGGTCTGGATGGCCAAATCCGTGCGCTATATGACGGCGGCCAGTGACGTCAAACCCTGGCCATGGACCGAGTTGGACTGACCTGGCGGGACGGGTCAAATGAGGCGGCCAAATGGGATGACACCATGACCGTTCGCCGCATCGTCGCCAATCTGCCCGCCGGTTCCATGTCCGCGATCTGCTGGGCGATCTGATCAATATCGTCGCCCATTCCGATTAGCGCCTAGTTCAGGATCGCAGGCCAATTGGCATCCGCGGCGGCGATCCGGCCGGGGATGTCCTGCGACCAGCGTCGCCGCACCCCCTTGGAGAAGTTCAGATACAGTTTGCCCTCGTAAATCGTCCAGGCTTCGGGGGCCGTGGGGGCGACATAGCCCTCGGAGGCGGCATAGGCGCAATACCCGCCGTATTGGGGCGCATAGGCGGTGGGATCCGCGATAAAGGCCGCCTTGTTCTGCTCGGAGGCAAAGCGCCATGTCGCGCCCATCCAGTCATGGGTAATGTCCGAGCGGCCTTTGACGCGCTTGCCGGCAGTGAAATAGGCGACAACGTCGCTGCCATCCACGGCGATTCCGTCCTCGGCATAGATTTTGGGTGACATGGCCTGCGCCATCCGGGGCAGGGCGGCAGCTGCGGGCAGCATCAGACAAAAGGTGCGGCGGGACAGGGGCATGGGGCTTCTCCGGGGTTGTTTGATCCACTGTGCCGTGCGCCCGGCCCCTGCGCCATCCCCCTCACGCCGGTTTGATGGGCCGTTATTGCGTGCCGGGCAAAGGCGCTGTAGCTGTGCGCTGTGTTTGCAACCAAGCGGAGCGCCGATGATCGCGTATCTCTTGCTGTTCGGCTCGGCCTTTGTGGCGGCCACGATCCTGCCCATGCAATCCGAGGCCATTCTGGTCACGCAGCTGGTGCGGAACCAGCAGCCTGCGCTGGCGCTGGTGGCGGTGGCGACGGCGGGGAATGTGCTGGGATCGGTGGTGAACTGGGATCTGGGGCGCTATCTGCTGCGGTTTCAGGATCGGCGCTGGTTCCCGGCCTCGCCCGCGCAGATGCAGCGCGCGCAGGGCTGGTATCATCGGTTCGGGCGCTGGACTCTGCTGGGATCGTGGGTGCCGATCGTGGGCGATCCGCTGACCGTGGTGGCCGGCGTGATGAAAGAGCCGCTGGCGTCCTTTTTCATTCTGGTGCTGATCGCCAAGGGCGCGCGCTATCTGGCGTTGACAGCGGCGACCCTGGCGTGGCTGTAGGGGCGTGGCCCTGACGGGGGTTTAGTCCTCCATCGCCTCCAGCTCGTCGATGAAGCCTTCGATCATGGACAGGCCCTTGTCCCAGAATTTGGGGTCGCTGGCGTCCAGCCCGAAGGGGGCCAGCAGTTCCTTGTGGTGTTTGGAACCACCTGCCTTGAGCATATCGAAATACTTGTCCTGGAAGCCTTCGGGTGCGGCCTCGTAGGCGGCATAAAGCGCGTTCACCAGCCCGTCACCGAAGGCATAGGCGTAGACGTAGAAGGGCGAGTGGACGAAATGCGGGATATAGGCCCAGAAGGTCTCGTACCCCTCCATGAAGTCAAACGCCGGGCCCAGGCTTTCGGCCTGTACGGACATCCACAGGGCGTTGATGTCCTCGGGCGTCAGCTCGCCCTCGCGGCGGGCGGCGTGGAGCTTGCATTCAAAGTCATAGAACGCGATCTGGCGGACGACCGTGTTGATCATATCCTCGACCTTGCCGGCCAGCATCACCTTGCGCTCGGCCTTGGATTTGGCCTTGTTCAGCATGGTGCGGAAGGTCAGCATTTCGCCGAAGACCGACGCGGTTTCCGCCAGCGTCAGCGGGGTCGAGGACAGCATTTCCCCCTGATCCGCCGCCAGCACCTGGTGCACGCCGTGGCCCAGCTCATGCGCCAGGGTCATCACGTCGCGCGGTTTGCCCAGATAGTTCAGCATCACATAGGGGTGGACCTCGGTGACGGTGGGATGGGCAAAGGCACCGGGGGCCTTGCCGGGCTTCACGCCCGCATCAATCCAGCCCTTGTCAAAGAACGGCTGAGCAATTTCCCCCATGCGCGGATCAAAGGCGTTATAGGCCTCCATCACGATGGATTGCGCGGCGTCCCAGCCGACGGTTTTGGTGTCTTCCATCGGCAAAGGCGCGTTGCGGTCCCAGACCTGCATCCGGTCCAGACCCAGCCATTTGCGTTTCAGCTCGTAATACCGGTGCGACAGGCGCGGATAGGCGGCCACCACGGCATCGCGCAGGGCCTGAACCACCTCGGGTTCCACGTCATTGGACAGGTGCCGCCCGGTCTGGGCCGTGGGCATCTTGCGCCAGCGGTCCAGCACCTCTTTTTCCTTGGCTTGCGTGTTGTGGACGCGGGCGAAGGTCTTGATGTTGGCGGAGAAAACATCGGCCAGCTCGCGGGCGGCGGCCTCGCGCCGGGGGCGATCGGGATCTGTCAGCAGGTTCAGCGTGCCCTCGATGTTCAGATCGTCACCGTCCACGGTGAATTCCAGCCCGGCGATGGTTTCATCGAACAGCTTTTCCCACGCGTCCCCGACAACGCCCAGATCGTGCAGGAATTGCTCCATCTCATCGGACAGCTGGTGCGGCTTCATCGCGCGGATGCGGTCGAACACGGGCTTATAGCGGGCCAGATCGGCGTTTTCGGCCAGCATGGCGGCCAGTTTGTCATCCTCGATCCGGTTCAGTTCCAGCGTGAAGAACACCAGCGGCGTGGTGAAATTGGTGATCTTTTCCTGGCAGTCGGACATGAATTTCGCCCGGTCCGCATCCACCGTCAGTTGGTAATAGCGCAGCCCCGCATAGGACATCACGCGCCCGGCCTTGGTGCTGATCTTCTCGTTCCGCTGGACGCATTCCAGCAGGCCCGCGGCGTCCAGCGTGTCCAGCTTACCGGCGTAATCGGCGGCGAAGGCGGCGCATTCAGCCTCCAGCCAGTTCAGGTCGGCGGTCAGCTCGGGCGCGTCATTGGCCGTATAGAGATCGGTCAGATCCCATTCCGGCAGATCCCCCAATCCGTCAGAGCCGGACCCGGCATTGGCATCGCGCACGGGGAAGGGAAGCTGGAACATGGGGCACCTCTTTTGTCATTGCCAAACAGACATAGGACGGGGGCGCGCGGGCCTCAAGGGCTTGTGCATGGCGGGGGCATGGATAAGGTGTCTTTCCAGCAAGAGGGGGAAATCATGCGCTATGTTCGCTATGGTCAGCCGGGGGCCGAGAAGCCCGGCGTTCTGGATGCCGCAGGCCGGGTGCGCGATCTGTCGGGCGTGGTGGATGACCTGTCCGGCGCGGTGCTGGGCGCGCTGCCGCAGGTGGACCCCAAAACGCTGCCTTTGGTGGGTGGGGCCCCGCGTCTGGGCATCCCCGTGGGGGGCATTGGTAAACTGGTCTGTATCGGGCTGAACTACCGCGATCACGCCGAAGAGGCCGGGATGGCCATTCCCGAGGAACCCATCGTTTTCATGAAGGCCACCAGCGCTTTGAACGGCCCGAATGATCCGGTGATGATCCCGCGCGGATCGCTCAAATCCGATTGGGAGGTCGAGCTGGGCGTGGTGATCGGCAAGCCCGCGAAATACGTCCGGGCCGAGGACGCGCTGGACTATGTGGCGGGCTATACGATTGTGAATGACGTGTCCGAACGCGCCTTTCAGGCCGAGCGCGGCGGCCAATGGACCAAGGGCAAAAGCTGCGACACGTTCGGCCCCGTCGGCCCCTGGCTGGTCAGCCGAGACGAGGTGCCCGACCCGCAGAACCTGACGCTGGAGCTGGACCTGAACGGCAAACCGGCGCAGCGGGGCAATAGCGCGTCGATGATTTTCACCGTGGCGCAGATCATCCAGCACCTGACGGAAATGATGAGCCTGCAACCGGGCGATGTGATCGCGACGGGGACGCCTCCGGGGGTGGGGATGGGCATGACCCCGCCAACCTATCTGAAGGCGGGCGACGTGATGGAGCTGCGGATCGAAGGGCTGGGCCGCCAGCGCCAAGAGGTCGGGCAGGATTAGGGCCTAGCAGGCGACAGAGGTATTCTGGCTGTCTCCGTTCCGGTGGCTGTCGAAAAGGGCCAGGATGCGCTCCAGGACGGGGCCGCGTTTTTCCGGGCCTTCCATCAGAATTTCATGCTCGCCCTGCGGGATCATGACCAGTTCACCGCCGGGCCAGCCGGCCATGCGGTTGTGAATGCGCCGAGGATCCACGATGCGTTCATTCGTGCCCAAAAAGGTGATGCAGGGCACGCCGGGGGCCGGACGGCGGCTGATTTCCAGCGTGTCTTTCAGCGCCTCGTGTAGCCAGTTCAGCGAGGGACCGCCCAGGGCCAGTTCGGGATGCGCCAGCAACTGATCGCGCATGAAATCGTACATTGCGGGATCGGTGGTCAGGGTGTGGTCCGCGAAGGGCTCGCTTAGGACATAGGCGGCCGGGCGCGTGCCAGGGGCCAGCCCATCCGAGGTGCCCAGCATCTTGCTGGCCCAGGTGATCGCCCAGGCGGCAGGCCGGGTGGCGGGGTTCATGATGATCCCCCACATCGGGCCGGTAAAGACGCTGGCGTTGACGGGCAGGCCCTCGATCAGGGCGCGCAGGCCGATGGCCCCGCCCATCGAGTGGGCAATCAGGAAATAGGGTTTGGGCAGGTCCAGATCCAGCGCGGCCTCGACCATGGCGGCGACATCGCGCTGATAATCGGCGAATTTCCCCACATGCCCGACCAGAGGATTGTCCAGCAGCCGGTCCGCCAGCCCTTGTCCGCGCCAGTCCATCGCCAAGGTGGCATAGCCGCCCTGTTGCAGGGCAGCCGCCGTGTGCACGTATTTTTCGGCATATTCGGTGCGTCCGGGAAACAGGAGCACCGTGCCTTTTTCAGCCCCTTTCCCCCAAAGAACCGTGCGCACGCGCACGCCATCCGAGGTGTCCAGCCAATATGCCTGAGCTTTCGGTGCATCAGAGGCGATATCGGACAGAAAAGGTGCTGGAGTCATACGATCAGGCCAGAGCCGCGCCCAGCTGCATGGCTTTGCCCATGTCGCCGTCCACGGACAGTTTGCCGCTCATGAAGGCGGCGGTGGGGTTCATGTCGCCGGTCATCATTGCTTCGAATGTGTCGGCGTCGGCGGTCAGGGTGACGTCGGCCTCGTCATCGGACAGGCGGGCGCCGTCTGCGTCCACGACGATAGCGCCTTCGCCTTCGATCACGAATTTGGCCGAGCCGTCGAAATCGACGTCGGTCAGTTTTTCGTTCAGCGCGGCAACGGCGGCTTCCATTTTGTCGCTCATGGTCTCTTCCCTTATATTTGATGCGCCTTGGGCTGTTTTTTCCTGTAGCGCGCGTTACACTCAATATTGTTATGAGCGCGAAGAAACACAATCTCAAACCTATCGTTGCGGCAATCGTCCTGACAGTCACGTTTTCCTTACCTTTACAGGCTCAGGAATCGGCTAAGGGCGCTTTTCCGCCGGACATGCTGGGCGCGTTGCAGCACGCCCCCCCGGACGAGGCAAAACGCCTGGCCGAGGAAATCGCCCTGCGCTGGACGCAGTCGGGATCGGCCGCGATGGATCTGCTGGTCAAACGCGGGCAGGATGCGCTGAAACGAGGGGAAATGACCGTGGCGCTGGATCATTTCACCGCGCTGACGGATCACGCGCCGGATTTCGCCGAAGGCTGGCACCTGCGGGCCAGTGCCTTCTATCAGACGCAGAAATTCGGCATGGCGCTCCATGATCTGGAACGCGCGCTGACGCTGAATCCCAACCATTTTCAGGCGCTTTATGGGCTGGGCGTGATTCTGGAACAACTGGATCGGCCGAAAATGGCGCTGGAGGCCTATGAGCTTGCGCTGGCGATCTACCCGCACTACGACGAGGCCAATGACGCGATCGCACGTGTGCGGGATCTGGCCCGCGGGCCAGAGCTCTGACACGTATCTGACCCTGACACATATCTGACAAGGACGGCCCATGGCCCAGAACGCACGGATCACCGCGGTCCTGGGACCGACGAATACTGGCAAGACACATTACGCGATCGAACGGATGCTGGGGCACCGGACGGGCATTATCGGCCTGCCGTTGCGGCTGCTTGCGCGCGAGGTCTATGACCGGATCGTCGCGGCGCGCGGCCCCTCGGTTGTGGCGCTGGTAACGGGCGAGGAACGCATCGTGCCCCCGCGCACGCAATACTGGGTCTGCACGGTCGAGGCGATGCCCGAAGGCATGGGCGCCGATTTCGTCGCCATTGATGAAATCCAGCTATGCGCCGATCCTGAGCGCGGCCATGTGTTCACAGACCGGCTGCTGCGCGCGCGCGGGCTGCATGAAACCGTGTTTCTGGGCGCCGATACCATGCGCGGCACCATCGCGCAGCTGGTCCCCGGCGTGGAATTCATGCGGCGCGAACGGATGTCGCGCCTGACCTATTCGGGCCCCAAGAAGATCAGCCGGATGAAACCGCGCAGTGCCATCGTCGGTTTCTCGGTCGAGGATGTCTATGCCATCGCCGAGCTGATCCGCCGTCAGCGCGGCGGGGCGGCCGTGGTGATGGGGGCGCTGTCCCCGCGCACGCGCAATGCGCAGGTCGAGCTCTATCAGAACGGCGATGTGGATTTCCTGGTGGCCACGGATGCGATTGGGATGGGGCTGAACCTGGACGTGGATCACGTGGCCTTTTCCTCGGTGATCAAGTTCGACGGGCGGCGGATGCGGTATCTGCAACCCGATGAGCTGGCCCAGATCGCGGGCCGGGCCGGGCGGGGCATGTCCGATGGCACCTTTGGCGTCACGGGCGAGGCTCCGGGCCTGCCGGACGAAACCGTCGAGGCCATCGAAGAGCACCGTTTCGCCCCCATCCGCAAGGTGCAGTGGCGCAATGCGGCGCTGAAATTCGGCTCGATCCCCGCGCTGATCCGCAGCCTGGAGGAACCGCCGCGCCACGATCTGCTGCTGCGCGCGCGCGAGGCAGATGACCTTATGGCGCTCAAATCCCTGCAATCGGTGGCGGAAATTCGGGCGCGGGCCTCGGATCCGCAGGCGGTGCGCCTGCTATGGGACGTTTGCCGCATTCCCGATTTTCGCGGCATCAGCCATAATGAACACGCCAGCCTGTTGCAGCAGATCTACAGCTATCTGCATGAAAACGGGCGGGTGCCGGATGACTGGCTGGCCCGGCAAATTCAGCGGATCGACCGGACAGATGGCGATATTGACACATTGTCGAAACGTCTGGCTTTTATCCGCACATGGACATATGTCGCGCAGCGAACAGGCTGGGTGGACGATGAAACCCATTGGCGCGAGGAGACTCGCGCTGTAGAAGACCGAGTATCGGATGCGCTGCATCAGCGTCTGACTCAGAGATTTGTGGACCGGCGCACATCTGTGTTGTTGCGGCGGCTCAAACAGAAGGAGGCCCTTTTGGCCGAAGTAAATGATCAAGGTGAAGTGACCGTCGAAGGCGAATTCGTCGGTCGTCTGGAAGGGTTCCGTTTCCGTCAGGATAAGGACGCAACAGGGCAAGAGGCAAAGACCTTGCGCCAGGCCAGCCTTCAGGCGCTGGCCCCACATTTCCATCTGCGCGCGGACCGTTTCTATAACGCCCCCGATACCGAGATCGACTTTACCGAACAGGGCGGTCTGATGTGGGGCACCGAGGCTGTCGGCAAGCTGACCGCCGGTGCCGATGCGCTGAAACCCGAGGTCGTGGCCTTTGTCGATGACGAGGCCGGCGCGGATGTCGCGCAAAAAGTGCAGCGCCGCTTGCAGCATTTCATCGACCGCAAGATCGCGGCCCTGTTCGAGCCGTTGCAGAATCTGGCCGGCGATGAGGCTCTGACCGGGCTGGCGCGCGGCTTTGCGTTCCAGATGGTGGAAAACCTAGGGATTGTGCCGCGCGGTCAGGTCGCGGACGAGGTCAAGGCGCTGGATCAGGACGCCCGTGGCGCGCTGCGCAAACATGGCGTGCGTTTCGGCCAGTTCACCATTTTCATGCCGCTGCTGTTGAAACCCGCGCCCACGCGTCTGCGTCTGGTGCTGTGGTCGCTGGCCCGCGGTCTGGACGATTTCCCCGAGGCGCCGCCGCCCGGTCTGGTCACCGTGCCCGCGCTGGCCGGAATGCCCGAGGGCTTCTTTGCCATGTCCGGCTATCGCGCCGCTGGCGAACGGGCGATCCGCATCGACATGCTGGAACGCCTGGCCGATATGTTGCGCGCCGAAGACAGCCGCGGCGGGTTCGAGGCCAAGGCCGACATGCTGTCGATCACCGGCATGACGCTGGAACAATTCGCGGATCTGATGCAGGGCCTGGGCTATAAGGCCGACAAGGGCGAGCGCGAGAAGATCAAGGCCACGCCGGAAATGGCTGCGCCTGCGGACGAAACGGCAGAAGCTGGGACAGAGACGCCGGTGGAAGCTGTGGCAGAGGCTGCGGTAGAGGCTGCGGCTGAAACCCCGGTTGAACCTGCCGCCGAAACGCCTGCTGCCCCCGCCGCCGATACCCCCGCAACTGAGGAACCCGCAGCGCCCGAAATCGAAGTGTTCTACACCTTCACCTGGGGCGGCAACCGCCGTCAGGGCGGCAAACCGCGCGGGGATCGCCCTGCGCGTGGCGGGGCCAAGCCCGGCGATAAGCCGCGTGGCAAAAAGGGTGGCAAACCGCGCGGGCAGGGGGCCAAGACCTATCAGTCTCGTCCCCCCAAAAAGGAAAAAGCCATTGATCCCGATAACCCCTTCGCCGCCGCGCTGATGGGGCTGAAAGGCAAGAGCTGATCCTGAATGACGGACCCGATTGCGAAACTGCGGGTCGATAAATGGCTCTGGTTCGCGCGGTTTTACAAAACGCGCGGGCTGGCCAGCAAAACCGTGTCGGGCGGGCATGTGCGGGTCAATGGCTCGAAAATTGCCAAGGCGTCCTTTGCGGTCGGGGCAGGGGACGTGCTGACCCTGCCGCAGGGCAATCGGATCCGGGTGGTGCGTGTCGTGCAATTGGGTACGCGCCGCGGCCCCGCCCCCGAGGCACAAACGCTGTACGAGGATTTGACCGAGGTCAAGGACGACGTCCCGCCCGCTCCGCGATATGAAGGCAAAGGGCGCCCGACCAAGCGCGACAGGCGAATGATTGACCTTGATCGCGGCTAAGCCCTTTGTGGAACTTGAATGATCCGGGCGCATGTTTTAGCTAAGCCCATAGCCAAAAGATGGAAATGAGACATGACTTACGTCGTCATCGACAACTGCATCGCCTGTAAATACACCGACTGCGTCGAGGTGTGCCCCGTGGATTGCTTCTACGAAGGCGAGAATATGCTGGTGATCCACCCCGATGAATGTATCGACTGCGGCGTGTGTGAGCCTGAATGCCCCGCTGATGCCATCCGCCCGGACACCGAGCCGGACATGGAAAAATGGGTCGAGTTCAACCGCAAATACTCCGAGGCCTGGCCCGTGATCGTCGAGAAGAAAGATCCGCTGCCCGGCTACGAGGAACGTGATGGCGAGCCGGACAAGTTGAACAAGTATTTCTCGGAAGCGCCAGGCGAGGGCAGCTAAGAGTGATTCGCGGTTTTGCCCCGTCGGGGACACGCGAAAGCCTGACCTTTTGATCAAAAGCCCTTTGAAACAAAGGGCTTTTCCTATGCAAAGGGGCAGGGTGCTTTCGTAGACTGCGATTTTATGCTATCATGTCAGACACATGACAAATATGAACTGACACCAGACCATTCGCGCTGCTGCCCGTGGGTGGGTTTTTCTGCGAAATTGACCGGACTGACGAGCGTATTGCCGTACTCTCGTCCGTCTTTTTGTCGCCTGGTGTTGGTGTGCGTGCGAGGAAGGATTGCATGAGCAAAGCGAAGAAACCGGCGTTCAGCCCGAACGATTACGTGGTCTATCCGGCCCATGGCGTTGGTCAGATTGTGTCCATCGAAGAACAGGATGTGGCGGGCTTCAAACTAGAGGTGTTCGTCGTCTCCTTTGAGAAGGACAAGATGCGCCTGTCGGTGCCGACGCACCGGGCTGAGGAAATCGGGATGCGGTCGCTGTCGTCGCCCGATGTGGTCAGCCAGGCGATGAAGACCCTGAAGGGCAAGGCCAAGGTCAAGCGGGCCATGTGGTCGCGTCGGGCGCAGGAATATGAACAGAAGATCAACTCGGGCGATCTGATCGCGATTGCCGAGGTGGTGCGCGACCTGCACCGCACCGACGATCAGCGCGAGCAGAGCTACTCGGAGCGCCAGCTTTACGAATCCGCGCTAGAGCGTCTGACCCGCGAAGTGGCCGCCGTTTCCGGTGCCGATGAGGGCGATGCCGCCAAGCAGGTGGGCGAGGTTCTGATGTCCCGCGCGGCCTGACTGCCGGATCATCACCCCACGAAACAGGCGCCTTCGGGCGCCTTTTTCTTTGCGCGTTCAATATGAAACAGGATAGCCGCTGGCACATTATGCCATGCTGATCTTATCGGATTTTCGGGAGATTTCGAATTGGAGCGGGCGAGGCGATTCGAACGCCCGACCCTAACCTTGGCAAGGTTATGCTCTACCCCTGAGCTACGCCCGCACCATTTCGTGAGGGCGTATTTAGGCAATCCGCCGGTGCGCCGCAAGAGGAAAAACACGATTTTTCGCGGGAAATTTCGGGGATGTATGCGCGCGGTAAATCCTGTCCGGAAAACGAAAAAACGCGGCCAGAGCCGCGTTTTTCGACCCCCTCATAAGAGGGAAATTTGGAGCGGGCGAGGCGATTCGAACGCCCGACCCTAACCTTGGCAAGGTTATGCTCTACCCCTGAGCTACGCCCGCTTCCTTGGGTGAGGTGGGGAATATTCATAATTCTTCGGGGGTTCAAGCACAAAATGCGCCGGCCTGGGATTTTTTCATCCCTCCCCATCAGAACCGGGTCAGAACAGCGCGTGGCCCAGATTGGCCAGCGCTGCCAGCAGCAAGATAACAAAGGTCAGCGCCGCGCCGCCTCCGCGCAGGGCGGGGGTGTGGGGCATCCGGCCCATGCCGAGCATATGCATGATGCGCGCCAGCAGCAGCCCCGCGCCCAGCAGATGGGTGGCCAGGGGCGGCATTCCCTGCAACT
Organism: Paracoccaceae bacterium; assembly: GCA_002708925.1. GTDB lineage: Bacteria > Pseudomonadota > Alphaproteobacteria > Rhodobacterales > Rhodobacteraceae > Thalassobius. Next base: position 36,813 of record PAPN01000034.1, on the reverse strand, counting down.
CTCCGCTTGCGATCAGGATCAGGGCAAAGGGGGCATATTCGGCGAAGTTGGCATGGGTGCGCATGGCGTTCTGCATCACCGGGTCGCCTTTGTCTCCGCTGCCGATGCGCTGACGGACGCGGACCTTTACCACCCACAGGCTGAGCAGAACATAAAGCACGCCCAGAAGGCCGGCATAAATCGGTGTGATGGTAAGGGGCATGGGGGCTCCTGTTTTGTGTGCGGTGGCAGTTGGCCTCAGAGTGACCCCAGAGCCCGCACGGATACCAGAGCCAAATCGCCGCCCTGCCGCAACGGAAAAGGGGCGCCGGTTGGGCGCCCCTCTGATGGTGCATGTGGTCGATTTATTCGATTTCGACCAGCAGGTCTTTGGCGTCGATTTGCGCGCCTGGGGTGACGTGCAATGCTTTGATCACGCCGCTGGTTTCGGCGTGGATGCCGGTTTCCATTTTCATCGCTTCGATGGTCAGCAGCATGTCGCCCTCGGCGACCTGTTGGCCCTGTGCGACCGCGACCGAGGCCACAACGCCGGGCATCGGCGCGCCGACATGGGCGGGATTGTCCGGGTCGGCCTTGGGGCGGGCGGCGGTGGTGGCTTTGATCAGGCGGTTGGGCACGCGGATCACGCGGGGCCGACCGTTGAGTTCAAAGAACACCTTTACTTCGCCGTTTTCGTCGGTTTCGCCGATGGCTTGCAGACGGATTTCCAGGGTCTTGCCGGGGTCGATCTCGGCCTCGATCTCTTCGCTGGGTTCCATCCCATAGAAGAACGTCCGTGTGGGCAGCGTCCGCACCGGGCCATAGGTCTTGTGCCGGCCCATGTAATCCAGGAACACCTTGGGATACATCAGATAGCCGTTCAGATCCTCGCCGTCGATGGCCATCCCGTCCAGCTCGGCGCTGAGTTTTGCGCGTTCCTCTTCCAGATCGACAGGGGGCAGGTGCGCACCGGGGCGAGAGGTGTTAGGCGCGTCGCCCTTCAGCACCTTGGCCACGATCGCCGGGGGGAACCCGCCCGGAGGCTGCCCCAGATTGCCGCGCATCATATCCACCACAGAATCGGGGAAGGCCACGTCTTTCTGCGGGTTTTCCACATCCTCGCGGGTCAGGTTCTGGCTGACCATCATCAGGGCCATGTCACCCACCACCTTGGATGAGGGCGTGACCTTCACGATATCGCCGAACATCTGGTTCACGTCGGCATAGGTGCGGGCGACCTCGGGCCAGCGATCCTCCAGCCCCAGAGAGCGGGCCTGCGCCTTGAGGTTGGTGAACTGCCCGCCGGGCATTTCGTGCAGGTACACCTCGGAGGCGGGGGCGGCCAGGCCGGATTCGAACGCCACGTATTGCGCGCGCACCTGTTCCCAATAGTCGCTGATTTCACGCACGCGGGCGATATCCAGCCCGGTGTCGCGATCCGTGTGGGCCAGGGCCTCGACGATCGAGCCCAGACAGGCCTGGGACGTGCCGCCACTAAAGGCATCCATCGCCGCATCGGCCGCGTCCACGCCCGCATCCGCAGCGGCCAGGATGGTGGCACCGGCGATGCCGCTGGTGTCATGGGTGTGGAAATGGACGGGGATCGACAGCTCGTCCTTCAGCGCCTTGACCAGCACGCGGGCGGCGGCGGGTTTCAGCAGGCCGGCCATGTCCTTGAGCCCCAGAACATGAGCGCCGGCGGCCTCCAGTTCCTTGGCCATGCCGACATAGTATTTCAGGTCATATTTGGCGCGGTCCGGGTTCAGAATGTCGCCGGTGTAGCAGATCGTGCCCTCGCAGATCTTGCCGCTTTCCACCACCGCATCCATGGCGACGCGCATGTTTTCCACCCAGTTCAGGCTGTCAAAGACGCGGAACACATCGACGCCCGTGTCCGCCGCCTGGCGGACGAATTCGCGCACCACATTGTCGGGATAGTTGGTATAGCCGACGCCGTTCGAGGCCCGCAGCAGCATCTGCGTCAGCACATTGGGCATGGCCGCGCGCAGGTCGCGCAGGCGCTGCCAGGGGCATTCCTGCAAGAAGCGATACGCCACATCGAACGTCGCCCCCCCCCAGCATTCCACGCTGAACAGACCGGCCAGGTTGGCGGCATAGGCGGGCGCGACCTTGATCATGTCGATCGAGCGCATCCGCGTGGCCAGCAGGCTTTGGTGCCCGTCGCGCATGGTGGTGTCGGTCAGCAGCAGCTGTTTCTGATCCAGCATCCAGTCGGCCACGGCCTTGGCGCCCTTTTCCTCAAGCAGGGTGCGGGTGCCAGCCGTCGGTGCGCCGATTTTGGCGGGCGGTTTGGGCAGTTTGGCGGCTTCGGGCTTGGCGCGGCCTTGGGTTTCGGGGTGGCCGTTCACGGTGATGTCCGCGATATAGGTCAGCACCTTGGTGCCGCGGTCCTTGCGCTTGGCAAAGTCAAACAGGCCGGGCGTTTCATCAATGAATTTGGTGGTGTATTCATTCGACAGAAAGATCGGATGTTTCAGCAGGTTTTCCACAAAAGCGATGTTGGTGGAAACGCCCCGGATGCGGAATTCGCGCAGGGCCCGGTCCATCCGGGCAATCGCCGCCTCGGGCGTTTGGGCGTGGGCCGTCACCTTGACCAGCAGGCTGTCGTAATACCGCGTGATCACGCCCCCCGCATAGGCGGTGCCGCCGTCCAGACGAATGCCCATCCCGGTGGCCGAGCGATAGGCCGTCAGGCGGCCATAGTCGGGGATGAAGTTGTTTTGCGGGTCTTCGGTGGTGATCCGGGTTTGCAGCGCGTGGCCGTTCAGGCGGATTTCCGACTGGTCGGTCTTGCCGGTGGCCTCGGCCAGGGTTTTGCCCTCGGCGATCTTGATCTGAGCCTGAACGATGTCGATGCCGGTCACTTCCTCGGTGACGGTGTGTTCCACCTGCACGCGCGGGTTCACCTCGATGAAGTAGAATTTGCCGCTGTCCATATCCATCAGGAATTCAACGGTGCCCGCGCATTCGTAATTCACATGGGCGCAGATGCGGCGGCCCAATTCGCAGATTTCCTCGCGCTGCTGTTGGGTCAGATAGGGCGCGGGCGCGCGCTCCACGACCTTCTGATTGCGCCGCTGGACCGAGCAATCGCGTTCCCACAGGTGATAGATTTCTCCGTGCTGGTCGCCCAGAATCTGCACCTCGACGTGGCGGGCGCGGGTGATCATCTTTTCCAGATAGCCCTCGCCATTGCCAAAGGCGGCCTCGGCCTCGCGGCGGCCTTCCAGCACTTTTTCTTCCAGCTCGTCGGGGCCATGAATGGGGCGCATCCCGCGCCCGCCGCCGCCCCAGCTGGCCTTGAGCATCAAGGGATAGCCAATTTCCGCGGCCTCGGCCCGGATCGCGTCCATGTCATCGCCCAGAACCTCGGTCGCGGGGATCACCGGCACATCGGCCGCAATCGCCACTTTGCGCGCGCTGGCCTTGTCGCCCAGAGCGCGCATGGTTTCTGCCTTCGGCCCGATGAAAGTGATGCCGTTCGCGGCGCAAGCATCTACAAATTCAGGGTTTTCCGACAGCAGGCCATAGCCCGGATGGATCGCATCCGCGCCGGATTCGCGGGCCACGCGAATGATCTCGGGGATGCTCAGATAGGCGGCCACAGGCCCCAGCCCCTCGCCAATCCGGTAGGCCTCATCCGCTTTGAAACGGTGCAGGCCCAGCTTGTCTTCCTCGGCATAAACCGCGACGGTTTTCTTGCCCAGTTCGTTGGCGGCGCGCATCACGCGGATCGCAATCTCACCCCGGTTCGCGATCAGAATCTTGTTAAATGATGGCATGTCGCAGCTCCCTCTTTCGTTCAGTCCCATCCCTCGGGCGCATTGCTAACGGCCTGTCGCCGGGCGGCGCAATACCCACTCGCACGGAGTTTGTAAGATTCTTGTAACATTTTGCGACGGTTTGTTGCGCCGGTTTTTGTGATCTCCCCAAGATTGCCCCGCCGGGCGATCCGTGGCACACAACGGATATAGCAAATATGGAATGTGACAGATGATCGACCGCCGTACCCTGATCGCCGCAACCGGGGCCGCCTTGGCCCTGCCGGCCGCCGCCCTGGCCAGCGCCGGCACCATCAGCGCCCAAGAGGCCAACACCCGGATGCAGGCGGGTGAGCTGATCCTGATCGACGTGCGCACCCCGCCCGAATGGCAACAGACCGGCGTGGCGCAGGGCGCGTGGATGCTGGATATGACGCATCGCAATTTCGGTGGCTGGCTGATGGCCGCGCTGGAACGGAACCCCAACCGCCAGATCGCCATCATCTGCCGCACCGGCAACCGCACGGGCAGATTGATCGAAGTTCTGAAGGAAAACGGGATCGAGGGCGTTCTGGACGTTACCGAAGGCATGGTGGGCGGCCCGCGTGGCACCGGCTGGATTCCAGCGGGTCTGCCAGTTGTTTCTGCGCAACAGGCCTTTGAGGCAATGCCCAAGGATCTGACGGCCGCAAACTAGGGCGCGCAAACTAGGGCATCAGGCGTCCGGGCAGATCGGACAGGCGGCGTGCGCCCAGCTGCCCCATATTGGCCAGCAAATCCTTGCGCAGCATGTCCACCAGATGCGCGGGGCCACGCGCGCCTAGGGCGCCCAGGGCGAAATGCCAGGCCCGCCCCATCATCACGAAATCCGCCCCCAGCGCGATGGCGCGCAGCATGTCCAGCCCGCCCTCGATCCCGCTGTCGAAAATCACCGGCAGGGTGGTCGCGGCACGGATCGCCGGCAGGGCCTCGATGCTGGCGGGTGCGGCGTCGAATTGCCGGCCTGCGTGGTTGCTGACCCAGATCGCATCGACGCCGGCGGCCTCCAGCGCGGGCACATCGCGCGCATCCAGCACGCCCTTGACGATCAGCGGTCCGTCCCAGCCGTCACGCAGCGCGCGCAGATAGTCCCAATCGGGCGAGGTGCGCAGCAGATAGCCCACGTGCTCGGTTGAGCTGAGCCCCGTCACCGCATCCGCATAGCTGTCAATCAGCCGCATCCGAGGCATCCCCAGACGCGCCGTGCCCATTGCCCAGGCCGGGCAGCGCGCCACCTGCGCCAGCAGCCGAGGCGTCAGCTTAGGCGGGCTGGTCAGGCCGGATCTGGTCTGACGCTCGCGCCGGCTGGCCACCGGCACATCCACCGTCAGCACCAACGCATGAAACCCGGCATCGCGGGCGCGTTTCAGCATATCCGCCCGAATCCCCGGATCGCGCGGCGGGTAGATCTGAAACCAGCCATTGCCATCCAGACAATCGGCCAGATTCTCGGGCGTGCGGCTGGCCACGGTGGACAGCCCATAGGGGATGGCGCTGCGCGTTGCCTGGGCCGCCAGAAGGCGCTCGGCATCGGGCCAGAACAGCCCCGACATGCCCACCGGGCTGATGCCAAAGGGCAGCGGATAGCGCCGCCCGAACAGATCCACCGACAGGTCCGGCGTGATTTCCCCGTGCAGGATCGAGGGCATCAGCGTTACCTCGTCCAGCTTGGCCCGGTTGCGCGCCTGCGTGACCTCGGCCCCGGTGGCGCTGTCCAGATATTCGAAAACGAACCAGGGAATGCGCCGGCGGGCGCGGGCCTTCAGATCGCTGATCGCGGGGAATTTTCGATGCAAATCCATGGGCGCATTAGCCGCCGGAATTGCGAACTTGTCCAGTGCTGGCCGCGATTTCCGAAAAGTCGTGAACACAAGGTGAACACCCCTTTCCCTCTTTCGCGCTTGCCGCTAGATTGCCGCGCATGAGCCAGTCTGACATCCCCACTCCTAAGCTTTCTCTTTCCGCGCAGGCGCTGGCGCAGCGGCCGATGCCCTATCTGGACGAGCTGAACGCCGCACAGCGCGCCGCCGTTGAGGCGCTGGACGGCCCCGTTCTGATGCTGGCGGGCGCTGGCACCGGCAAGACCAAGGCGCTGACCACGCGGATCGTGCATCTGCTGAATACGGGGCGGGCGCAGCCCAATGAAATCCTGTCCGTCACCTTTACCAACAAGGCCGCGCGCGAAATGAAGGATCGGGTGGGCCGGATGCTGGGCCACGCGGTCGAGGGAATGCCCTGGATGGGCACTTTCCATTCCATCTGCGTGAAACTGCTGCGCCGCCATGCCGAATTGGTGGGGCTGAAATCGAATTTCACCATTCTGGACACGGATGATCAGGTGCGGCTGCTTAAACAGTTGATTGCAGCCAATCATATTGATGAAAAACGCTGGCCCGCGCGGCAATTGGCCTCGATCATCGACAATTGGAAAAACCGGGCCTGGACCCCGGCGCAGGTGCCGGCCTCGGATGCGGGGCATTTCAACAATCGCGGCACCGAGCTGTACGATCAATATCAGACCCGCCTGCGCGAGCTGAACGCGGTGGATTTCGGCGATCTGCTGCTGCATATGGTCACGATTTTCCAAAAACATGACGACATTCTAGAGCGTTACCGCCGCTGGTTCCGCTACATCTTGGTGGACGAATACCAGGATACGAACGTGGCCCAGTACCTGTGGCTGCGGCTGCTGGCGGGCGGGCATAAAAACATCTGCTGCGTGGGCGATGACGATCAGTCCATCTATGGCTGGCGCGGCGCCGAGGTGGGCAATATCCTGCGGTTTGAAAAGGATTTTCCCGGCGCCGAGGTGATCCGGCTGGAGCAGAATTATCGCTCGACCCCGCATATTCTGGCCGCCGCGTCCAACGTGATCAAGGGCAACGAGGGGCGGCTGGGCAAAACGCTCTGGACAGAAGCGGAAGAGGGCGAAAAGGTCCGCCTGATCGGCTTGTGGGATGGCGAGGCCGAGGCGATCTGGGTGGGCGAAGAAATTGAGGCCCTGCAACGCGGCACCCGCGGATTGCGGCCCTATGGTCTGGATCAGATGGCCATTCTGGTGCGCGCCTCGCATCAGATGCGCGCGTTCGAGGACCGTTTCCTGACCATCGGGCTGCCTTACCGGGTGATCGGCGGGCCGCGTTTCTATGAGCGGATGGAGATTCGCGATGCCATGGCCTATTTCCGGGTCGTGACCTCGCCCAGTGACGATCTGGCGTTCGAGCGGATCGTGAACACCCCCAAACGCGGGCTGGGCGACAAGGCGCAGCAGACCATTCAGGCCCTCGCGCGCGCCAATGGCGTGCCCCTGCTGGAAGGCGCGCGGCTGGCGCTGGCTGAGGGGGTAATCAAGGGCAAAGGCGGCGCGAATCTGCGCCGGCTGGTCGATGATCTGGCCCGCTGGAACGCGATGACGCGCGGCCCTGTTGTGGCTTATCAGGACGCGGACGATGACGTGCTGGACGAGGGCGCGCAATACGGCGAACCTGAGGTCTCGCATGTGGAACTGGCGCAGATCATTCTGGACGAATCCGGCTATACCGCCATGTGGCAGAATGACAAAACACCCGAGGCGCCGGGCCGTCTGGAAAACCTCAAGGAACTGGTCAAGGCCTTAGAGCAGTTCGAGAATCTGCAAGGCTTCCTGGAACACGTCAGCCTGATCATGGACAATGAACAGGGCGATGATGGCGAAAAGGTCAGCATCATGACCCTGCACGCGGCCAAGGGGCTGGAATTCCCCGCAGTGTTCCTGCCCGGATGGGAGGATGGGCTGTTTCCGTCCCAACGCAGCATGGATGAATCCGGTCTCAAGGGCCTGGAGGAAGAGCGCCGCCTGGCCTATGTGGGCATCACCCGCGCCGAGGAAATCTGCACGATTTCCTTCACGGGGAACCGGCGGGTGTTCGGGCAGTGGCAATCGCAGATGCCCTCGCGGTTTATTGACGAATTGCCCGAAGATCACGTGGATGTGCTGACCCCGCCGGGGCTCTATGGGGGCGGGTACGGTGCGGCGCAGCCCTCGGGTGTTCGTTCCGGGGTGGAAGAGCGGGCCGCGCGGGCCGATGCCTATAATTCGCCCGGCTGGCAGAGAATGCAGGCGCGGGCGAACGCGCGCCCTGTCAGTCAGCCGCGCTCTGCGGTGATCGAGGCGACGGCCACCAGCAGCTTTGCGCTGGGAGATCGGGTGTTCCATCAGAAATTCGGCTATGGCGCGGTGATCGGCATCGAAGGCGACAAGCTGGAGATTGCCTTTGAAAAAGCGGGCCCCAAAAAGGTGGTGGCGCGCTATCTGTCCGGGGCGGACGATATACCGTTCTGAGCCCGATCGGCGTGGCGCCTTGAGTATTTTTTCAGAAAGAAGCGGAAGGGCGGGCGCTATTTCAGCGCGCGCATTTGTGCTGTCTGCGCGGCGCAGCTGTAATTGTGCGGGCGGAAAAGGAAAACGGCGGTGCCCAGGGAGGAGGAGAGGGCACCGCCGTCTTTGTAACGGTCGATCCAGGGAGGAGGAGAGGATCGCCGTATTCGGTGTCAAACTGCGGTGACCTTCAGGGAGGAGGAGAGAAGGCCACCGCGCTTGACAACGAAGGCACCCAGGGAGGAGGAGAGGGCCCTTCGTATTCTGTTTAAGTGCGGCGATCCTCAGGGAGGAGGAGAGAGGATCGCCGCTCTTTGCTACGAACACCTCAGGGAGGAGGAGAGAGGTATTCGCATCTGTCTGGGCCTTTGGACCCGAATTAGGTGCGGCGACATCAGGGAGGAGGAGAGATGTCACCGCTTTTCCAGAAATCCCAGGGAGGAGGAGAGGGATTTCCGAAGAGTATTCTTAATGCGCGTCCAGGACGTGCTCGTATGCCACCGAGCGGATCTGAGCGCGGCACAGGCCAAGGTCACGCAGTTCAGCGTCGCTTAGCGCGGCCAGTTCGTTCAGGGTCCGGCGGTAGGTTTTGTACCGGGCGAAACGCGCGCCCATCTTCTTTGTCAGGGCGGCGAAACGATCAGCGATGCCACCATTTTCGGTGCGGATGTCCGATGCGTATGCCATTTTGATAACTTTCGTCTGTTCGCGTCTTGCTGTGTTGAGACTAAGATGGGGGAATTGCTGCAATTGCACAATGGTCTATGCTGCATTGCAGCTATGCGTGAAGTGCATAAGTATTGTTGACCTATCGTAAACATGCATTCTGGATGCAATTTCAGGCAGTTTTCGTGGGTCTTAGGGGGATCGCCCTTGCTTTGGTCTCAAAAAACGGCACCTATTAGCGCGAAATTTCCGCAAGATCCCCCCAAGGAGCCCTCTATGTCCGTCACCCGCCAGCAGGTCGAGCAAGCTTTGTCCCGAATCGAATTGCCCGGAGGCGGGACGCTGTTGTCGCGTGATGTGCTGCGTGCCTTGGTGGTGGATCAGGGGCAGGTCAGCTTTGTGATTGAGGCGCCCAGCCCGGATGCGGCCCGTCAGATAGAGCCGGCCCAGGCGGCGATCGAGGCGGCGGTAAAGGCCCTGCCGGGGGTTTCTTCGGTGCGTGTGGCGCTGACGGCGCATGGCCCGGCACAGCAAAAGCCCGCGCCCAGCCTGAAAATCGGGGGGCATCCCAAGCCTCAGGCCGGACCCACCAAGCCGGCGGGTGTGGATAAAATTCTGGTAGTCGGTTCGGGTAAGGGCGGCGTGGGCAAATCTACCGTGTCCTCAAACCTGGCGGTGGCGCTGGCGAAGGCGGGGCGCAAAGTAGGGCTGCTGGATGCCGATATATACGGGCCTTCGCAGCAGCGTATGATGGGCACCACCAAGCGCCCTGCCAGCCCCGATGGCAAAACAATCGAGCCCCTGCACGCCCATGGCGTTACTTTGATGTCCATTGGCATGATGATGGATCCGGAGAAAGCCGTGATCTGGCGTGGCCCCATGTTGATGGGGGCGTTGCAGCAGATGCTGGGGCAGGTTCAGTGGGGGCAGCTGGACGTGCTGATCATCGACTTGCCGCCGGGCACGGGCGATATCCAGCTGACCTTGTGTCAGAAAACCCTGCTGACGGGGGCGGTGGTGGTCTCGACCCCGCAGGATGTGGCGCTGATTGATGCGCGCAAGGCAATCGACATGTTTAACACGCTGAAAACGCCGGTTCTGGGGCTGATCGAAAACATGTCGGTCTATCACTGTCCCAAATGCGGACATGAAGAGCATATCTTTGGCCATGGCGGTGTCGCTGAGGAGGCGCGCGCATTGGGGGTGCCCTTGTTGGCCGAATTGCCGATTGATCTGGAAACCCGGCTGGCCGGAGACGCGGGGACACCCGTTGCGGCCGGGGACGGGCTGATGGCGCAGGCCTATGCCCGCATCGCCGAGCGCCTGATCCAGGGCGGCATGGCCTAAAGCCTTTCTGGGAAATCACGGGAACTTTGGGAATTCACGGGACCGGGCGGTCCCGTGGTTGGATCGGGCTGGGCTGATGGGGCTCAAACCGAATCACTTGGGCGCGATTTTCGCGTGATTTCAGATGAATCCCCCGGATTTTTGGGAAACTCCTTTTGGCTCAGTGCCTCTGATGCGGCGTCCTCTTGGAAAATAATGGGAGAGCGCGGGATTTTTTTACGGCACCTTTTCTGACACAAGATGTAGCGAGGGCTGTCTTTCAATCGTCAATTTATGCGCCTAAGCCTGTGGATAACTCTGAAATGCAGTGCCTAGAACGCAGCCACTTTGCCTGGCATTATATGGTGTGCCCAGGATTTCCTGTTGATTTCCATGAATTCCCATGGCATCCCTAGTTCATCGAATGAGAACGGGCGCAGGGGCGCAAGACCCCGAACCAAATAATAAAAAGCAGGTTTCATACAGGCTCCGCTTTCATCGAACCAAGAGATCCGGCGCGCGGGCGAGCAGACATCCCCCCAGGTGGCGCGCGCAGCTGGACACACCCCGCATAGCGGGACGAGGGCGGCGAATTGGGCAGTGGCAGCAGCTCAATTCGCCGTTTTCCGTAAATAGGCCCAGCAACGGGCAGGGACAGGTAAAGGAGCGCCGCATTGGCCGGCATGTTCATAGGCGAACACACCTTCAAGGTGGACGGAAAGGGACGCGTGTCGATCCCTTCCGATTTTCGTCATGAATTGTCCGAAGGCGACCCGCTGGCCGCAACCTCTGGCCGTCCCCGCATGGTGATCGTGTATGGTCACGCCTCGCAAAAACAACTGATTGTCTACACGTTTGACGGATTCAAGGCCCTGGCCGAGGAAATCCGCGCGCTTCCCCGCGGCTCGAAGCGCCGCAAGATCATGGAGCGGATGATCCTGAATCTGGCCCGCACCACCGAGCTGGACAGCGATGGCCGGTTCGTTCTGCCGCAGATGTTGCGCGATAAGATCGCGCTGGACGGCACCGCCTATTTCGCCGGCATGGGCGAAACCTTCGAAATCTGGAAACCCGAAACCTTCGACGAGGAAAACGCGCAATTCGCCGAGGACTGGATCGAGGAAATGGGCCCCGGCGCGGATCCGCTGGCCCTGCTGGACGCGTTGGAGGATGAGTGATGTCGGACGCTGACAATCCTCATATTCCTGTTCTTCTGCGGCCGCTTCTGAAAGCGGTCGCGCCTGTCTCGGGGGTATGGTTGGACGGCACGTTCGGCGCGGGCGGCTATACGCGCGGGCTGCTGGCTGCTGGTGCGGACAAGGTGATCGGCGTGGATCGTGACCCATTGGCGTTTGAAATGGCCGCGCCCTGGATCGGCGAATATGGCGACCGGCTGGAACTGGTGCAGGGCGTGTTTTCCAAGCTGGACGAATATGCCAGCGATCTGGACGGGGTGGTGCTGGATCTGGGCGTCAGCTCGATGCAGCTGGACCTGGCCGAGCGTGGGTTTTCCTTCATGAAAGACGGCCCGCTGGACATGCGGATGAGCCAGTCCGGCCCCACGGCCGCTGACATCGTGAACACCGCCTCGGAAACCGAGCTGGCCGACATCCTGTTCACCTTTGGCGAGGAGCGCGCCAGTCGCCGCATCGCCCGCGCCATCGTGCAGGATCGCGATGCGCAGCCCTTTACCACAACGCTGCAACTGGCCGGTCTGATCGAACGCCTGCTGCCGCGTAAAAAGCCCGGCCAGTCGCACCCCGCGACTCGCAGTTTTCAGGCGCTCCGCATCGCGGTGAATGCCGAATATGACGAGCTGATCGGAGGGCTGGAGGCCGCCGAACGCGCGCTCAAACCCGGCGGAAAACTGGCCGTTGTGACGTTCCATTCGATCGAGGACCGCATGGTCAAACGCTTCTTTCAGGGGCGGGCGGGCAGCGCGGGCGGAAACCGCTATGCGCCCGAGGTGCAGGCCGAACCCGCGCAGTTTGAACAGGTGACGCGCAAGGCCATCGGCCCGGACGATCAGGAATTGGCCGAGAACCCGCGTTCGCGCAGCGCCAAGCTGCGGGTGGGCATTCGCACCGATGCTCGGGCCGGGGTGACGGACCGCAAAAAACTGGGGATGCCGATGCTGAGGAAAGGAAAAAGGTAATGCGCAGCGTACTTTATGTCCTGACCGCGATGGCGGTGATTGGTCTGGCCTTCTGGGCGTATCGGGAAAATTATCAGACGCAGGCCGCCCTGGATCGGGCGGAAAAGCTGCACAGTCAGATCGCCGCCGCGCGGGCGCGTCTGGGGATGCTGCGCGCTGAATGGGCCTATCTGAACCGGCCCGAGCGTTTGCGCGAACTGGCCGTGCTGAACTATGAAAAGCTAGAGCTGATGACCTTTGCCCCCGAACAGTTCGGGCGCGTGGATCAGGTGGCCTATCCGGCAGATACCACGCTGGATTCTCTGCCCGACGCGGTCGAGATTTCCTCGGTTCGGGGGACGCAATGATCCGTACGCCGCTCCGTCCTCTGGCCCGCATTCTTGAGGCCCGCACCAAGGGTGAAAACCCCGACGCGATCGAACGAGAAAACATCCGCCTGCGCCACGAGGCGATGCGTGATCGCGCCCGCCTGCGCGCCGAAAGCCGGCTGATGCTGCTGGCGCTGACTTTTGTCTGTGCTTACGGCGTGATTGGGTTCCGCATGGGGCATCTGGCCGCCAGCGAACCGTCCGAGCCGCGCGCCGTGGCCGCCGGGGCGCAGATCCGGGCGCAGCGGGCCGATATTGTGGACCGTCAGGGGCGCATTCTGGCGACGAATATCGAAACGCACTCGCTCTATGCCGATCTCAAACACATGCTGGAGCCCGAACGCGCCGCGCGCGAGCTGGCCTCGATTTTCCCCGAAATGGACGAGGCCCGGCTGGTCAAGGATTTCACCGGCAAGCGCAAATTCATCTGGCTGCGCAAGAAGCTGAGCCCAGAACAGAAACAGGCCGTGCACGATATTGGCGAGCCGGGGCTGCTGTTTGGCCCGCGTGAGATGCGACTTTATCCGAATGGCAAGCTGGCCGCGCATGTTCTGGGCGGCGCCAGTTTCGGCCTGGAGGATGTGAACGCCGCCGAGGTGATCGGCGTCGCCGGTGTCGAACGTAAATTCGAAAAAGAGCTGCGCGATCCGGCCCGTGCGGACACGCCGTTGCAGCTGTCTTTGGACCTGGCGGTTCAGGACGCGGCCGAGCGTGTTCTGGCCGGCGGCATGGCGCTGATGAATGCCAAGGGCGCGGCCGCCGTGCTGATGGATGTGCACACGGGCGAGGTGATCTCGCTGGTGTCGCTGCCCGATTTCGACCCCAACGATCGCCCGCGTCCGCCCACCAAAGGGCACGCGGCGGATAGCGCTTTGTTCAATCGTGCCGTGCAAGGTGTGTACGAGCTGGGCTCAACCTTCAAGATTTTCGCGGCGGCTCAGGGGATGGAGCTGGGCCTGATCAATCCCACCACCGAGATCGACACGCGCGGCCCCCTGCGCTGGGGCAAACATCGCATTCGCGACTTCCACAATTACGGCTCGAAATTGACCGTGACCAAGGTGATCGTAAAATCCTCGAATATCGGGACGGCCCGGATTGCGCAGATGATTGGCATTGCACGGCAGAAGAAGTTCCTTGAAAATCTTGGGTTTTTCGAGCCTCCCCCCTTGGAGATCGTAGAGGCCAATACCGGCAAACCCCTGTTGCCGCCCAGCTGGTCCGAACTGTCAACCATGACCATTTCCTATGGCCACGGCCTGTCGGCCACACCGTTGCATCTGGCGGCGGGCTATGCGGCGATTGCCAATGGCGGAACCCGCGTGAAGCCCACGATCCTGAAGCGCAACCAGCCGCAGCGGGGGGCGCGTGTGATGTCGGCTCAGGCGGCGGCGGCCTCTCGCGTGATGCTACGCAAGGTTGTTACCGAGGGCACCGCCAGCTTTGGCGAGGTCGCAGGGTACGAAGTGGGCGGCAAGACCGGCACGGCGGATAAGCCCAAGGAAAACGGCGGCGGCTATTATGATGACAAGGTGATCGCCACCTTTGCCTCGATGTTCCCGGCCAGCGATCCGAAATACGTGCTGGTGGTCACGCTGGACGAGCCGGTGGAAACCACGGGTGCCAAACCGCGCCGTACCGCAGGCTGGACGGCGGTGCCCGTCGCGGCCGAGATGATCCGGCGGATCGCGCCCTTGCTGGGGTTGCGGCCCGCGATTGAACATGGGGCGGCGGCTGATATAACGCTGACGTCGAACTAAGCCAGAAGAGGCGCAAGATGTCAGGGCAGATCAAATCGCTTTCGGAACTGGGCCTGACAGCTTTGGGGGGGCGCGAGGCCAGGATCACCGGGCTGGCCGTGGACAGCCGCGAGCTGCGCGAGGGTTTCCTGTTCGCGGCGCTGCCCGGAACCAAGGTCCACGGGGCCAGTTTCATCCCCACCGCCATCGCCCAGAAGGCCGCGGCCATTCTGACGGACGCCGCGGGCGCGCAGATCGCAGCGGCCGGGTTAGAGGGCGCAGATGTGGCTCTTATCCTGGCCGAGGATCCGCGTCAGACCTTGGCCTATACGGCGGCATTGTGGTTCGGCGCGCAGCCGCCGGTGATGACGGCGGTGACGGGCACGAATGGCAAGACCTCGGTTGCGACATTCACGCGGATGATCTGGTCTGAGCTGGGCTATGACGCGGTGAATCTGGGCACGACAGGGGTAGAGGGGGCCTATCAGGCGCCTTTGCAGCACACCACGCCCGAACCGATCACCCTGCACCGGGTTTTGTCCGATTGCGCCTTTGCCGGGGTCACCCACGCCGCGATGGAGGCCTCCAGTCACGGGCTGTCGCAGCGCCGGCTGGACGGGGTGCATCTGAAGGCGGCGGGCTTTACCAATTTCACCCAGGATCACCTGGATTATCACGCGACATTTGACGACTATTTCAACGCCAAGGCCGGCCTGTTCGATCGTGTCCTGTCCGATGACGGCGTTGCCGTGATCAACATCGACGATCCGCGCGGGGCCGATATGGCGCGGATCGCGGCCTCGCGCGGGCAGGCGGTGATCTCGGTCGGGCAGGGGGCGCAGGCCCGTCTGCGCCTGCTGGGTCAGCGTTATGAGGCCACCGGACAGCTGATCCGCTTTTCCTATGAGGATGAGATCTACCTGATGAACCTGTCCCTGATCGGCGGCTTCCAGGCGGAAAACGTGTTGCTGGCCGCCGGGCTGGCCATTGGCTGCGGCGAGGAACCGGCGCAGGTGTTCGAAACGCTGCCCTTGCTGAAAACGGTGCGCGGGCGGATGCAGCTGGCGGCGACGCGGGCGAATGGGGCCTCGGTTTTCGTGGATTATGCCCATACGCCCGATGCGGTGGCCACGGCGCTGCGCGCCATGCGTCCGCATGTGATGGGGCGGCTGATTGCCATCATCGGCGCGGGCGGGGACCGGGATACGACAAAGCGGCCTCTGATGGGGCAGGCGGCGGCGGAGAATGCCGATCTGGTGATCGTGACCGACGATAACCCCCGCTCTGAAGATCCCGCTGCGATCCGTCAGGCGGTCTTGATGGGCTGCCCCGGAGCCCAAGAGGTGGGCGACCGCGCCGAGGCCATCCTGCGCGGGGTGGATGCTTTGGGGCCGGGCGATGCCCTGCTGATTGCCGGTAAGGGCCATGAACGGGGGCAGATCGTGGGCGAAGATGTGCTGCCTTTTGACGATGTGGAACAGGCCAGCATGGCCGTGATGGCGCTGGACGGGGGATTGGCATGAGCCTGTGGACTGCTGCCGAGGCCGCCGCCGCAACCGGCGGGCGCGCTGTTGGGGATTGGGCTGTCGGGGGGGTCTCGATCGACACCCGGACGCTGCAACCGGGCGATCTGTTCGTCGCGCTGAAGGCCGCCCGCGATGGCCATGATTTCGTTGCACAAGCGCTGGAGAAAGGCGCCGGGGCGGCTCTGGTCAGCCGGGTGCCTGAAGGCGTGGCCGCAGACGCGCCCTTGCTGATCGTGCGCGACGTGCTGACCGGGCTGGAGGATCTGGCCCGCGCCGCCCGTCTGCGCACTAAGGCGCGGGTGGTGGCGGTGACCGGCTCGGTTGGCAAAACCTCGACCAAGGAAATGCTGCGCACGGTGCTGGCGGGGCAGGGGAAGACCCACGCCGCCGAGGCCAGCTATAACAATCACTGGGGCGTGCCGCTGACGCTGGCGCGGATGCCAGCGGACACGGATTATGCGGTGATCGAGATCGGCATGAGCAACCCCGGAGAGATCGCCCCCCTGGCCCGTCTGGCGCGCCCGCATGTGGCGATGATCACCACCGTTGCCGCCGCCCATCTGGAGGCATTCGAGAACCTGGACGGCATCGCCCATGAAAAGGCCAGTATCTTTGAGGGGCTGGAACCCGGCGGCGTGGCTGTGGTCAATGGCGATCTGCCCACCAGCGCCATTTTGGAGAACACCGCCCGTCAGCACGGGGCCCGGCTGATCACCTTTGGCCAGGCGCGGCGGAACCATCACCGGCTGACGGATGTCAAACTGGTTGATGACGTGACCGTGGCGCAGGGCCGCGCCTGGCGCCGGCCGGTGCTGTTCAAGGTCATGGCCGCCGGGCGGCACTTTGCGGTGAATGCGATGGGGGTGATGGCTGTCGCTCAGGCGCTGGGGATGGACACGACCATGGCGGCCAGCGACATCGCGCAATGGCTGCCCCCCGCAGGGCGCGGTTTTCGTGAACGCATCCAGCTGGACAAGGTGATCGAGGAACAGGCGATCGAGCTGATCGACGACGCGTTCAACGCCAATCCCACCTCTCTGGCCGCCGCGCTGGAGGTGCTGGCCGCCGCCCATCCGGTGGATGGGGTGGGCCGCGTGGCGCGGGGGCGGCGGGTGGCCATTCTGGGCGATATGCTGGAACTGGGCCCCGATGAGATGGACCTGCACGAGGCCATCGCCGATCTGCCCTATCTGGGCGCGATTGACATTATCCATTGTGTCGGCCCGCGGATGAATAAGCTCTGGGCGAAACTGCCCATGTCCAAGCGCGGCGACTGGACCGAAGAGGCCGGCCCGATGGCCAAACGCGCTCATCGGCTGATTGATGCCGGTGACGTGGTGCTGGTGAAGGGGTCAAAGGGCAGCAAAGTGTCCCTTGTTGTTGACGCCATCAAGAAACTGCGCCAAGGGACCCCCCAACCTGAATAAAGCAAGGGCCGAAGGCGATCTCGGCACCGGACTGGAAGGACTGAATACATGCTCTATTGGCTGACCGAGCTGTCGGATGGTGGCGATTTCTTCAACCTGTTTCGCTATATTACCTTCCGCTCGGGCGGGGCATTCATGACGGCGCTGATCTTCGGTTTTATCTTCGGTCAGCCGCTGATCAATGTGTTGCGCCGCAAGCAGGGCAAAGGCCAGCCGATCCGCGATGACGGCCCCGAGGGCCATTTCGTCAAGGCCGGCACCCCCACCATGGGCGGGCTGCTGATCCTGTCGGCCCTGGTGGTGTCCACGCTGCTATGGGCGCGGCTGGACAATCCGTTCGTGTGGCTGGTGCTGTTCGTGACCATGGCCTTTGGCCTGATCGGCTTTGCCGATGATTTCGCCAAGGTCAGCAAGCAAAACACGGCAGGCGTGCCGGGCCGGGTGCGTTTGCTGCTGGGCTTTTTAATCTCGGGCATCGCAGGATACTGGGCGACGCTGTATCACCCCGAGGCGCTGCAATACAAACTGGCCCTGCCGGTGTTCAAGGATACGCTGATCAACCTGGGCTATATCTTTATTCCCTTTGCGATGATCGTGATTGTCGGCTCGGCCAATGCGGTGAACCTGACGGATGGGCTGGATGGGCTGGCGATCATGCCAGTGATGATTGCCAGCGCCACGCTGGGGGTGATTGCCTATGCGGTGGGCCGTGTGGATTTCACCGAGTATCTGGACGTGCATTACGTGCCGGGCACGGGGGAAATTCTGATTTTCGTGGCCGGTCTGGTGGGCGGAGGCCTGGGGTTCCTGTGGTATAACGCGCCGCCGGCGGCCGTATTCATGGGCGACACCGGATCGCTGGCCCTGGGCGGAGCTTTGGGGGCGATTGCCGTGGCCACCAAACACGAGATCGTTCTGGCGATTGTGGGCGGCCTGTTCGTGGTTGAGGCTTTGTCCGTGATCATTCAGGTGCTGTATTTCAAGCGCACCGGAAAGCGCGTGTTCCTGATGGCACCGATCCATCACCATTATGAGAAAAAAGGGTGGGCGGAGCCTCAGATCGTGATCCGGTTCTGGATCATTGCGTTGATCCTGGCGATGATCGGGCTGGCGACGCTGAAGGTGCGCTGAGCGTTTCAATTGCGGCGCCGGGCGGGTGGTTCTGGTGTGCAGTGAGTATTTGGGTCAGAAAGAAACGGGCTGAGCCTGCGTGAGGCGGGCAGCGTTGGGCGTGGGAGAGTGGCATGATTCCGGTCAGGGGATTCGTAGGTCAGCAGGTGGCGGTTCTGGGGCTGGGGCGGTCGGGGCTGGCGACGGCGCGGGCTTTGAAGGCAGGCGGGGCGGAGGCCGTGTGCTGGGACGACAATCCGGCGGCGCGCGCGGCGGCCGAAGATGAGGGATTTGCGATCCGTGATCTGAAAAAGCAGGGGGCGTTCGAGGGCATCGCCAGCCTGATCGTCAGCCCTGGCATTCCGCATCTGTATCCTGAGCCGAACAGGGTGGTGTGTGCAGCCTGGGCGGCCGGGGTGCCGGTGGATAATGATATCGGGTTGTTTTTTCGCTCGGTTGCCAGTGGGGCCTGGGATGAGTTCGACACGCCGCCTCGGGTGATTGCGGTGACGGGATCGAATGGGAAATCGACGACCTCGGCGTTGATCCATCATGTCTTGAGCGAAGCGGGGCGTCCGGTGCAATTGGCGGGCAATATCGGGCGCGGGGTGTTGGATATTGATCCGCCCGGCGATGGGGGTGTGGTGGTGTTGGAACTGTCCAGCTATCAGACCGATCTGGCGCGGGCTTTGACGCCGGATGTGGCGGTGTTCACCAACCTGAGCCCCGATCATCTGGATCGCCATGGCGGCATGGGGGGATATTTCGCGGCCAAGCGGCGGCTCTTTGCCGAGGGCGGGCCGGATCGGGCCATTATCGGTGTGGATGAACCCGAGGGGCAGTATCTGGCCAATCAGCTGTCCGAAGGGCCGGGGGATGCGCGGGTTATTCAGGTGTCTGTGGACCGCAAGCTGACCGGGCCGGGCTGGCAGGTCTGGGCGCGCAAGGGATTCCTGAGCGAGTATCGCAAGGGGCGTCAGGTGGGCGCGATTGATTTGCGCTCGATCACCGGCTTGCCGGGGGCGCATAATCATCAGAATGCCTGCGCGGCCTATGCGGCTTGCCGGGCGTTGAATCTGGCACCGCGCCTGATCGAAGATGCGTTTCACACCTTCCAGGGGTTGCCGCATCGCAGCCAGACCATCGCCGAGGCGGGCGGGGTGCGCTATGTGAACGATTCCAAGGCCACCAATGTGGACAGCGCGGCCAAGGCTTTGCAGGCGTTTCAGAACATCCGCTGGATTTGCGGCGGGCTGGAAAAAGAAGGCGGGCTGGAGCGGCTGCAACAGGCGGCGGGCAATGTGAAAAAGGCCTACGTCATCGGGCGTGAGGCCGCGCATTTCGCGATGCAGCTGGACGGGATCGAGGCCGAGGTGTGCACCGATATGCAGACCGCCGTTGCTCGCGCGATGGCCGAGGCAGATCCCGGCGATACGGTTTTGTTGGCCCCGGCGGCGGCCAGTTTTGACCAGTATGACAATTTCGAACAGCGCGGCGAGGATTTCGCATCCTGCGTTCTGGGCGCGCTGGACGTTTAGGCGGTGCGCGCCCGGATCGCCTGACCTGCGGCCCAGCCCGAGGACCAGGCCCATTGGAAATTGAAACCGCCCAGCCAGCCGGTCACGTCCACGGATTCGCCGATGAAATAGAGGCCGGGGACGGATTTGGACTCCATCGTCGCTGAGTTCAGCCCCTCCGTGTCGATCCCGCCCAGCGTGACCTCGGCGGTGCGGTAGCCTTCGGAACCGGCGGGGGTTAGCCCCCAGTTGTGAATGCGATCCGCCAGGGCGCGCAGGGATTTATCGCTCTGATCGGCCAGATTGCCGGTCAGCGCCCATTCCGTACTCAGGTGATCGGCCAGACGGGTGGGCAGGATCTGGCCCAGCATGGTGGACAGGTTTTTCCGGCCCGCCGTCTGGCGCAGGGCGCGTAGTGTGTCGAACGCATCGGCACCGGGCAGCAGGTTCACGCAAATATCCTGCCCCTCGTGCCAGTAAGAGGAGATTTGCAGCACCGCAGGCCCCGAGATCCCGCGGTGGGTGAACAGCATGTTTTCGTCAAAACTGGTGCCATTTGCCGCCGTGCGCACCGGCAAAGACACCCCCGCCAGCCCCGTAAACCGCTGGGGCGGGAAAGTCAGAGGCACCAGGCCGGGGCGCGTGTCCGTCACCGCCAGGCCAAACTGTCGGGCAATGTCATAGGCCAGCCCGGTCGCGCCCATCTTGGGGATGGATTTGCCGCCCGTCGCCACCACCAGATTATGCGCGGTTACGGTTTTGCGGCGGCCGTTGTTTTGGGTGACAACGCGGAAACCGCTTTCGTCGCGCGTTACCTCGGCAATTTCAGCCTCCAGCCAGACGGTGGCGTCGGCCTTGGCGGCTTCGGCCAGCAGCATGGCCACGATCTGTTTGGCCGAGCCATCGCAGAACAGCTGCCCCAGCGTTTTTTCATGCCAGGCGATGCCGTGGCGGCTGACCAGCTCGATGAAATCCCACTGGGTATAGCGTGCCAGCGCGGATTTGACGAAATGCGGGTTCGCGGACAGGAAATTGCCCGGATCGGCGTACATATTGGTAAAATTGCAGCGCCCGCCGCCCGAAATCCGGATCTTCTCTGCTGGGGCCTTGGCATGGTCCAGCACAAGGCAGCGCCCCCCTGCATGGGCGGCGCACATCAGGCCGGCGGCTCCTGCGCCAAGGATCAGCGTATCATAGTTCATATGCCTCGCCTGCCTGAAGCGCGCCCGATTGGCAAGGGATTTGGCAAGGGCTTGCTGATCGGCCGGGTGTGTGGGGCTTTTATCTCTGGCCCCGAGGGGTACGATTCGGTACACTGACAAGAACAGACCCCGCAAAGGGGCGTTATTCAGAGGCAAAACGGCGGTATCCCATGACAGAGATGGTCTATGGTTCGGTTCCCGTTCGCGACGGTGAGCCAGTTCTTCCCAAATGGTGGCGGACGATCGACAAATGGTCGATGTCCTGCATCCTAATCCTGTTTGCCGTGGGGCTGCTGCTGGGCTTTGCCGCCTCGCCGCCGCTGGCCGAGAAGAACGGGTTTCTGCCCTTCCACTATGTGCAGCGCCAGGCCTTTTTTGGCGGAGTCGCTTTGGTCGTGATGCTGATTGCCTCGATGATGGGGCCGGTGATGGTGCGCCGTCTGGCGGTGCTGGGGTTCGTTGTGGCCTTTGTCGCGCTGCTGGGGCTGCCGTTCTTTGGCACGGATTTCGGCAAGGGCGCGACGCGGTGGTATTCGCTGGGCTTTGCCAGCGTGCAGCCGTCCGAGTTTCTGAAGCCCGCTTTCGTGATTGTGGCCGCCTGGCTGATGGCGGCGGCGCAGGAAATTCACGGCCCTCCGGGGCGGCTGTGGTCCTTTGGGCTGATGATCGTGATCGTCACCATTCTGGCGTTGCAGCCCGATTTCGGACAGGCCAGCCTGGTGCTGTTCGGCTGGGGCGTGATGTATTTCGTCGCCGGTGCGCCGATTTTGCTGCTGGTGGGCATGGCCGGGATGGTCGTGCTGGCGGGCACGTTTGCCTATAATAATTCCGAACATTTTGCCCGCCGGATTGATGGCTTTCTGTCGCCTGATCTGGATCCGCGCACGCAGCTGGGCTATGCGACCAACGCCATTCAAGAGGGTGGCTTTTTCGGGGTCGGCGTGGGCGAGGGCGCGGTGAAATGGTCTCTGCCCGACGCGCATACCGATTTCATCATCGCCGTCGCCGCCGAGGAATACGGGCTGGTTCTGGTGCTGTGCATCATCGCGCTCTATTCGGTGGTTGTGGTGCGCAGCTTCTTCCGCCTGATGAAGGAACGAGACCCGTTCATCCGTCTGGCCGGCACTGGTCTGGCCGCGATGTTCGGCGTGCAGGCGATGATCAATATGGGCGTGGCCGTGCGCCTGCTACCCGCCAAGGGCATGACCCTGCCTTTCGTCAGCTATGGGGGCTCGTCCCTGATTGCGGGGGGGATTGCCGTGGGGATGCTGCTGGCCTTTACCCGGACCCGTCCGCAAGGCGAGATCGGCGATATTCTACGAGGAAAATTCAAATGACCACGCAGCCTTTGCTGGTGATTGCTGCCGGGGGAACCGGCGGCCACATGTTCCCTGCGCAGGCCCTGGCCGAGGCAATGCTGCGCCGTGGCTGGCGGGTCAAACTGTCCACCGATGCGCGTGGCGCTCGCTATACGGGTGGCTTCCCGCATTCGGTTGAAATCGAACAGGTCTCCAGCGCCACCTTCGCACGCGGAGGGCTGCTGGCCAAGGCGGCCGTACCGTTCCGCATTCTGGGCGGCGTGCTGGGCATGATGATGCGGATGCGCCGCGACCGGCCCGCCGTTGTGGTGGGCTTTGGCGGCTATCCGTCCATTCCCGCGATCGGGGCGGCGACCTTGCTGAAACTGCCGCGCATGATCCATGAACAGAACGGCATTCTGGGCCGGGTGAACCAGATTTTCGCCCCCCGTGTGGATGCGGTGGCCTGCGGCACCTGGCCCACCGACCTGCCCGAGGGTGTTGAAGGGGTTCACACCGGCAATCCGGTGCGCAAGGCCGTGCATGACCGGGCGGGCGCGGGCTATATCAGCCCTGGCGAGTACCCCATGTCGATCCTGGTGATGGGCGGCAGTCAGGGCGCGCGCATCCTGTCGGATGTGGTGCCCGGCGCGATTGCCGCGCTGCCCGATGCGCTGTTGCAATATGTGCGCGTTTCGCATCAGGCCCGCGACGAGGATTTCGACCGCGTCACCCAATTCTACGCTGAGCATGGCATCGCCGCCGATGTGCAGCCGTTTTTCCACGACGTCCCCACCCGCATGAGCGAGGCGCAGCTGGTGATCTCGCGTTCCGGCGCGTCCAGCGTGGCGGATATTTCGGTGATCGGGCGCCCGTCCATTCTGGTGCCCTTTGCCGCAGCCACGGGGGACCACCAAACCGCCAATGCTCGTGGTCTGGTGGAGGCAGGCGCGGCCATCCTGATCCCGGAAAACCGGCTTGAGATTTCCACGCTGGCAGAGCAAATAGCCACCGTGCTGACCAACCCGCAAGGCGCGCAGATGATGGCGGGTGCCGCGCTTAGCTGCGGCAAACCCGAAGCGACAGAAGAGCTGGTGCAGATGGTGATGACGCTGGCAAAGAAGGACTGACAACATGAACGCAGCAACCAAGCTGCCCACCGATGTGGGCCCCATTCATTTCGTGGGCATCGGCGGGATCGGCATGTCCGGCATCGCCGAGGTGCTGCTGAACCATGGTTACACCGTTCAGGGCAGCGATCTGAAAACCAGCAAGATCACGGATCGCCTGGCCGGGATGGGCGCCACCATTTTCGAGGGCCAGCGCGCGGATAATCTGAAGGGGGCCGAGGTCATCGTGATCTCCTCCGCGATCAAACCGGGCAATCCTGAACTGGACGAGGCCCGCCGCCTGGGCCTGCCCGTCGTGCGCCGCGCCGAAATGTTGGCCGAGCTGATGCGCCTGAAATCCAACATCGCCGTTGCGGGCACGCATGGCAAAACCACCACCACCACGATGGTGGCCACCCTGCTGGATGCGGGCCATGTGGACCCGACCGTGATCAATGGCGGCATCATCCATGCCTATGGTAGCAATGCCCGGATGGGCGAGGGCGAATGGATGGTGGTCGAGGCGGATGAGTCCGACGGCACTTTCAATCGTCTGCCCGCCACCATTGCCATCGTCACCAATATCGACCCCGAACATATGGAGCATTGGGGCACGATCGAAAACCTGCGCCGGGGCTTTCTGGATTTCGTGTCCAACATTCCCTTCTACGGGCTGGCCGTCTGCTGCACCGATCATCCCGAGGTGCAGGCTTTGGTCGGTAAGATCACCGACCGGCGCGTCGTCACCTTTGGCTTTAACGCGCAGGCGGATGTGCGCGCCGCGAACCTGACCTACAAAAAGGGCGTGGCGCATTTCGACATTCTGTTGCAGGCCGAGGGTATCGTCATCGAGGGCTGCACCCTGCCCATGCCCGGCGATCATAACGTGTCGAACGCGCTGGCCGCTGTGGCCGTGGCCCGCCATCTGGGCATGAAAGCCGAGGAAATCCGCGCGGCGCTTGCGGCATTCAAGGGCGTGAACCGGCGTTTCACTAAGGTGGGCGAGGTGGGCGGCGTGACCATCATCGACGATTACGGCCACCATCCGGTGGAAATCGCCGCCGTGCTGAAAGCCGCGCGCCAAGCCACCGAGGGCCGCGTGATCGCGGTGCATCAGCCGCATCGTTATAGCCGCCTGCATTCCCTGTTCGAGGATTTCTGCGCCTGTTTCAACGATGCCGATGTGGTGGGCATCGCCGAGGTCTTCGCCGCCGGTGAGCACCCCATCGAGGGCGCCAGCCGGGACGATCTGGTGGCCGGGCTGGTCCAGCATGGGCACCGGCACGCGCTGGCCATTGCCTCGGAGGCGGATCTGGAGGCGCTGGTACGCGCCGAGGCCAGGCCGGGCGATATGGTTGTCTGTCTGGGCGCGGGGACGATCAGCGCCTGGGCGCATGGGTTGCCCGCACGTCTGGGGCAGGGCTGATCTGGCGCAAAGTTGCGTCTGGTCTGGCTGTGTTAGGGTGACTGTGCGGCGTTGCGGATGCGGCGCGGCTGTGCAGATGAGTATTTGGATCAGAAAGAAGGGCGCAGTGTGGGCGAGGATTTGAAGCGTCGGATCGGATTGGGGCTGCTGACGGCCTATGGTGTCGGTGTCATGGTGGGCGCGGGCATTTATGTGCTGGTGGGGGCGGTGGCTGATCAGGCGGGGATCTGGTCGCCTTTGGCGTTTATGGTGGCGGGGGCGATCGCGGCTCCGACGGCGCTGAGCTATTCTGAGTTTTCCACCCGCATTCCCGAAGCGGCGGGCGAGGCGGCCTATGTGGCCCGCGGGTTCGATATTCCGTTGATTGCGCTGATCGTGGGGCTGGCCATTGTCATGGCGGGCACTGTATCGGCGGCGGCTGTGTTGCGGGGCGGGGTGGGGTATCTGACCTCGGTTCTGGATGTGCCGGGCGCCTGGGCGATCATCGCGGTGGGGGCGGCGCTGACCCTTGTGGCCATTCTGGGGGTCCTGGAGAGCATGGCCCTGGCGGCGGTGTTCACGGTGATCGAGCTGGCTGGGCTGGGGCTTGTTGTGTGGGCCGGTTTCGGGGCCGAGGCGTCATCGGATTTCACCATCCCCGATGTGCCTGTCTGGTCGGGGATCGGGGCGGCGGCGGTTCTGGCTTTCTTTGCCTTTATCGGTTTCGAGGATATCGTGAACATGGCCGAGGAGGTGGAAAACCCCACCCGGACCATGCCGCGGGCGATCTTGTTATCGCTGCTGATCACCAGCGTGATTTATGCGCTGGTCAGCTTTGCCGCGATCCGGGCGGTGCCGCTGGAGGAGTTGGCGGCCTCGGAGCGGCCACTGGTTCTGGTATGGGAGGCTCATAGCGCGAGGGGAGGCAGTTATTTCGCGCTGATCGCGGTGGTGGCGGCGCTGAACGGGGTGTTGGCGCAGATCGTCATGGCCAGCCGGGTGCTGTTCGGGCTGGGCAAGCGTTATGGGATCTTGCGGCCGTTTCATCATGCGCATCCGCGGTTCGGCACGCCGGTTCTGGCCACTGCTTTGCTGGGCGGGATCGTGATTTTTGCCGCCGTCAACCTGCCGATCGCGTCACTGGCCGAGATGACCTCGACCCTGTTGCTGGCTGTGTTCGTGCTGGTCAATCTGGCGCTGATCGCCGTCAAGCGGGCCGAGCCCGACGCGCCTTTCCGTGTGCCCACCTATGTGCCTGTGCTGGGCGTGATTCTGGCCGGGGCGGCGTTGATTGTCAGCCTTTGGGGGATGGGATGAGTTGGTCGCTGATCCTGGCTTTGGTGTGGTTCGTGGTGGCCAATCTGGGGGCCATGGTGCCCAGCAGGCGCCATCACTGGCCCTTTGCCTATGGTCTGATCGCGGTGGGCATTCCCATTCTGGGCGCGGTGGTTTATCTGCATGGTCCCTGGATCGGGTTGCTGATCCTGGTGGCCGCCATGTCCGTTTTGCGCTGGCCGGTGATTTATCTGTTCCGCTGGATCAAGCGAAAAGGAAAGACCAAAGATGCAGATGCCTGAGGTGCGTGGTCGTCTGACCCCCGGCAAACCCCTGTCCGAGCTGACCTGGCTGCGTGTGGGCGGGCCGGCTGACTGGCTGTTCCAGCCCGCCGATGTTGAGGATTTGCAGGCGTTTCTGGCCTCTTTGGACCCTGAGGTTCCGGTGTTTCCGATGGGGGTTGGCTCGAACCTGATCGTGCGCGATGGCGGGTTGCGGGCCGTGGTGATCCGCCTTGGGCGGGGCTTTAACGGGATCAGCGTGCAGGGCAACCGCGTGACCGCCGGCACCGCCGCGCTGGATGCGCATGTGGCGCGCAAAGCGGCCGAGGCAGGGGTGGATCTGACCTTTCTGCGTACGATCCCCGGCAGTGTCGGCGGGGCGGTGCGGATGAACGCGGGCTGCTATGGTTCTTATGTGGCGGATGTGTTCGTGCAGGCGCGGGCCGTGACGCGCAGCGGCCAGATCGTGACGCTAAGCGCCGAGGATCTGCAATTCCAGTACCGCCAGGCGGACTTGCCCGACGGCATGGTGATATTCGAGGCCACCTTCGAGGGCCCCTCGGGCGATCCGCAGGAACTGGCGGACCGGATGCAGGCGCAATTGCAAAAACGCGATGAAACTCAGCCCACCCGCGATCGCAGCGCGGGCAGCACGTTTCGCAATCCGGCGGGGTTTTCCAGCACCGGGCGCGCCGATGATGTGCACGATCTGAAGGCGTGGAAAGTGATCGACAACGCCGGGATGCGCGGGGCTACGCGCGGGGGCGCGCAAATGAGCCAGAAACACTCGAATTTCCTGATCAATACGGGGGCGGCCACGGCGGCAGACCTGGAAGGATTGGGCGAAGAGGTACGAAAAAAGGTTTACGATTCTCAGGGGATCACGCTAGAGTGGGAAATCATGCGCATCGGTGAGCCGGCTGCGGATTAAGGGGCGCTAAACCCCCGTTTCAGGCCCGCAAAGACGGGCCATCAGAGCAAATAATGGGCTGAAATCAGCCCGAAAATTGAGGCACAGTGTGGGTATGTCGAGCAGGGCAACCCCGAAAGTGGCGGTATTGATGGGCGGTCCCTCGGCTGAGCGCGAGGTGTCCCTGTCCTCTGGGCGTGAATGCGCCGCTGCTTTGCGGGATGAGGGATTCCAGGTGATCGAGGTCGATGCCGGCCGCGATCTGCCTGCGCAACTGTCTGAAATCAAACCCGATGTCGTGTTCAACGCCCTGCATGGGCGCTGGGGCGAGGATGGCTGTGTGCAGGGCCTGCTGGAATGGCTGGGCCTGCCTTATACGCATTCGGGGGTTCTGGCCTCGTCTTTGGCGATGGATAAGGAACGCACGAAACAGGTGTACCGCGCCGCAGGGCTGCCCGTGGCGCACAGTGTTCTGGCCGAAAAACCCGAGGTCGAGGCGCGCCATGTGATGGAGCCTCCCTATGTGGTCAAACCCTATAATGAGGGCTCGTCCGTGGGTGTCTATATCGTCCAAGAGGCCGCCAACGCCCCCCCCAGCCTGAACGAGGACATGCCCGACACGCTGATGGTGGAACAATACGTGCCAGGGCGCGAGCTGACGACCACCGTGATGGGGGACCGCGCGCTGACCGTCACCGATATTGTGGTGGACGGCTGGTATGACTATCACGCCAAATATGCCGAGGGCGGATCGCATCACGTGGTGCCCGCCGACATCCCGCCGCAGATTTTTGACGCCTGCCTGGATTATGCCCTGCGCGCGCATCGGGCCTTGGGCTGCCGGGGGGTCAGCCGGACCGATTTCCGCTGGGACGAAGCCCGCGGTCTGGACGGGCTGATCCTGCTGGAAACCAATACGCAACCGGGCATGACGCCCACATCGCTGTCGCCCGAACAGGCCGAAAAGGCCGGGATCGGCTTTGGCGCGCTGTGCCGCTGGATGGTGGAGGATGCCTCGTGCAACAGGTGATGCCCAAAGCCGATCCCGCGCCCTCGCGTCTGGCGTATCGGATGCAGCGGATGATGCTGACCCCGCTGGTGCGCGGGCTGATCCGGGTGGGGCTGCCCTTTGCCCTGGCGCTGGGTGGGGCCACGATCTACCTGTCTGACGAGGACCGCGTGGATGAGATCCGCCTGGCGCTTGGCGACATCCGCCACAAGATTGAATCGCGCCCCGAGTTTATGGTCAAGCTGATGGCCGTCGATGGCGCGGGCCCCCAGATCACCGAGGACATCCGCGAGATTGTGGCGATTGATTTCCCCGTCAGCTCGTTCGATCTGACGCTTGAGGACATCCGCGCAACGATCCTGGAATTGCCCGCCGTGGCCGATGCCAGCGTGCGGATCAAACCCGGCGGCATCCTACAGGTGGACCTGAAGGAACGGGTGCCGGTGGTGCTGTGGCGCTCGGGGCAGGGGCTGGTGCTGCTGGACGTGGATGGCAATTACGTAGGCGAGGCCCAGGGCCGTCTGGCCCACAAGAACATGCCGATCATCGCCGGGCAGGGCGCCGAGAAAGCCGTGCCCGAAGCGCTGGAGATCCTGCACTCTACGGGGGGGCTGGCGCCTCGGGTGCGGGGGCTGGTGCGGATGGGGCAGCGGCGCTGGGATCTGGTGCTGGATCGCGGGCAACGCGTTTTGTTGCCGGTGGACAACCCGGTGCAGGCCCTTGAGCGGGTGCTGGTACTGAACCAGAGCCAGGACATGATGGCGCGCGATCTGGCGCATGTGGATATGCGTATCGCAGCACGGCCCACCATCCGGATGAATCCGGACGCGGTGGAGGAATGGTGGCGGATCAAGAAGATCAGTGCAGGAGACTGACGGAACATGACCGAGCTTTATGAAACCCAACGCGCGATGCGGAACATGCGCAAAGCGGCCATGCAACGGGGCGTCATAGCAATTCTGGATGTGGGCAGCTCGAAAATCGGCTGTCTGGTGCTGCGTTTTGATGGTGGCGACAAGCTCCAGGATGCCGAGGGCGTTGGCCCGATGGCCGGGCAGGCCGGGTTCCGCGTTATCGGCGCGGCAACCACCCGTTCGCGCGGGGTGCGCTTTGGCGAGATCGACGCGATGCAGGAAACCGAGCGCGCCATCCGCACGGCGGTGCAGGCGGCTCAGAAAATGGCGAATATCCGGGTCGATCACGTGATCGCCTGTTTCGCAGGGGCCGACCCGCGCAGCTATGGATTGGCGGGCGCGATTGATGTCGAGGGCAATCTGGTCAGCGAGCAGGACATCAGCCGCGTGCTGGCCGCTTGTGATGTGCCCGATTACGGGGCTGCGACGGGCCGCGAGGTCCTGCACGCGCAGCCGGTGAATTTCGCGTTGGATCACCGCTCGGGGCTGTCGGATCCGCGCGGGCAGATCGGCCAGACCCTGTCGGCGGACATGCATATGCTGACGGTGGACGCGACCGCGATCCAGAACCTGGCCCATTGCGTCAAACGCTGCGATCTGGAGCTGGCGGGGATTGCCAGCTCGGCCTATGTGGCGGGGATTTCCGCGCTGGTCGAGGATGAGCAGGAACTGGGCGCGGCCTGTATTGATCTGGGCGGCGGGGCGACCAGCCTGTCGATTTTCATGAAAAAACACATGATCTATGCCGATACCGTGCGTATGGGCGGCGATCACGTCACGGGGGACATCTCGATGGGGCTGTCGGTGCCCTTTACCAATGCCGAACGGATCAAGACCTTCTATGGCGGCGTCGTCGCCACCGGCATGGACGACCGCGAGATGATCGACCTGGAAGGCGACACCGGCGATTGGGAACATGACCGCCGCACCGTCAGCCGCGCCGAGCTGATCGGCATCATGCGCCCGCGGGTCGAGGAAATCCTGGAAGAGGTGCGCGCCCGTCTGGATGCGGCGGGTTTTGATCACCTGCCCAGCCAGCAGATCGTGCTGACGGGGGGCGGCAGCCAGATCCCCGGCCTGGACGGGCTGGCGACCAAGATTTTGGGCCATCAGGTACGGCTGGGGCGTCCGCTGCGGGTGCACGGGCTGCCTCAGGCGGCGACGGGCCCCGGATTTGCCAGCGCAGTGGGCCTGTGCCTGTTCGCGGCCTATCCACAGGACGAATGGTGGGACTTCGATCTGCCGGTCGAGCGCTACCCCGCCAGATCCCTGCGCCGCGCGGTGAAATGGTTCCGCGATAACTGGTAAAACTGACAGGTAAAACCCGTCAAACAGGCCGTTTCCCTTGTGGAGACGGCCTTTTGGGTTGGGAATTCCTGACCTGACAGAGCTGGTTCATTTGCTAAGGTCTGACCACTTTCAAGATGGAATAATTTCGCAACTTCTATTTCTTACAAGGAGGCTCGGATGAGCACTTCGATCTTTGGCACTGTTCAAAATGGCATTGTTCAAAATTCCTTTCTGACATTTTTAGATTACGAGGGCACCTCGGGGAATGATTACTGGGAAGGTGGGTCTGGAAATAACACCTATGCGGGGCTGGGCGGGAATGACACGCTGTTGGGGAACGGCGGCGCGGATACGCTCAATGGCAATGCGGGGGACGATTGGGTCCTGGGCGGATCTGGGAATGATCTGCTGCGGGGCGAAGACGGCAATGACACGCTGGAAGGCGGAGACGATCAGGACACGATCTATGGCGGTGAAGGCCATGATTGGATCGAAGGCGACGACGGTTTCGATTGGATTGATGCGGGCACGGGTCATGACGTCGTTTTTGCCGGATCTGACAATGACACCGTATTTGGCGGCGCGGGCAATGATTATGTGGATGGTGGCTCGGGCTTTGATTGGCTTTTTGGCGGGGACGGCGCAGATATTGTCAGTGGTGGTCTGGGCAATGACATGGTGTCGGGCGATGACGGAGACGACACGGTCTATGGCGGCCAGGGCAGCGATTACGTCTATGGCGATGCCGATAATGACCGCGTTTACGGCGGGGCCGGGGATGACTTTGTTTATGGCGGGACGGGCGATGACTATGTCGATGGCGAGGATGGCAATGATCTGGTGCTGGGCGACGCGGGCGATGATACGCTGAATGCGGGGGCGGGTGCCGATACGCTTGAGGGCGGGGCGGGGAATGACCTGCTGTATCTCTTTGCCGATGGCGACACGGACGAGATCATCTTTAATCACGGTGACGGCGCGGATGTTTTGCTGGGCTACGAGGTCGGCGTGGATGTGATTGATCTGGCTCTGAATCTCAGCCCTGTCAGTTCTTCGACTGTAATCAACCATGTGGTCAATGGGGTGACTGTCAGCGGGCTCTATTTGGATTTCGGAAACGGGGATACGCTGATTGTCGATGGTGTGTATGACATCAATGATTTGATGTTTGTCTGATTTAGGCCCCGCGTCATTCCCCGTAGCAGATGGAAACTTTGGGGGGTGACGCGCCGCGTGGCGCGTTGTAATCTGGTGACAACCGGCGATCTACGCCGGACCCATGGGCGATCGAGCACTGCGCCAAACAAACTCCAAAGACGCTGCGGCCCTGTGATGTGGCCGCTCGGCCTGTTGTGTTGCCTGGGCGCGCGCCTGCCAAATCTGGTGAAATCGGCGAAATCCCGCAAGTACACCGGCGCAAAGCCCTATATTTTGTGGTTAATTTGCGTTTTTTGCGTGACGATACCCGCGCTTGTGGGTAACAATGGGGGTTAATAGGCAGAAAAACCACCTGCTCAAGGCAGGACAACATCAGGCGGACAGATCAATGACATTGAACCTTTCGGTGCCCGGTCAGGAAGAATTGAAACCTCGTATCACCGTGTTCGGTGTGGGCGGGGCCGGCGGCAATGCCGTCAACAACATGATCGAAAAACAGCTGGCTGGCGTGGATTTCGTTGTGGCCAACACGGATGCGCAGGCCCTGCAACAAAGCAAATCGCAAAGCCGCGTGCAGCTGGGCGTGAAGGTCACCGAAGGTCTGGGCGCGGGCGCGCGCCCCTCGGTTGGCTCGGCCGCGGCCGAAGAAAGCATCGAACAGATCGTCGATCATCTGGCCGGCGCGCATATGTGCTTTATCACTGCGGGCATGGGCGGGGGCACCGGAACGGGGGCCGCGCCGATCATCGCACAGGCCGCGCGTGAGCTGGGTGTTCTGACCGTCGGTGTTGTCACCAAACCCTTCCAGTTCGAAGGCGCCAAACGGATGCGCCAGGCCGAGGAAGGCGTGGAGACTCTGCAAAAGATGGTCGATACCCTGATCATCATTCCCAACCAGAACCTATTCCGCCTGGCCAATGAAAAAACCACCTTCACCGAGGCCTTCGCCATGGCCGACGACGTTCTGTACCAGGGCGTCAAGGGTGTGACCGATCTGATGGTCAAGCCCGGCCTGATCAACCTGGACTTTGCGGATGTGCGCTCGGTCATGGATGAGATGGGCAAGGCGATGATGGGCACCGGCGAGGCCGAGGGCGAAGATCGCGCCATCCAGGCCGCCGAGAAAGCCATCGCCAACCCGCTGCTGGACGAAATCAGCCTGAACGGCGCCAAGGGTGTTCTGATCAACATCACCGGCGGGCACGATCTGACTCTGTTCGAACTGGACGAAGCCGCCAACCGCATCCGCGAAGAGGTGGACCCGGACGCGAATATCATCGTCGGCTCGACCCTGGATACCGATATGGAAGGCATGATGCGCGTCAGCGTCGTGGCGACGGGGATTGATGCCTCGGAAACAGTGTCGGAAATCCCGGTGCCGCGCCGCTCGATGGCTGCGCCGCTGACGCAAACCGTCACCGCAGAAGAGCCCGCCCCGGCCCCTGCACCGGCCCCGGTTGTGGCCGAGGCCCCGGCTGCGCCTGTCGCCGCCGAACCCGCTGAGCCGACCCTGTTCCAAGAGCTGGAGACACCGGCCCCGGTTCAGGCTCCGGCTGCTGCCGCCCCCCAGGCGCCAGAGGAAATCTATGAGGACGAATATGCTGCCTCGGACGATTTGCCACCGCCGGTGTATCGCCCGCAAGTGGCCGAGTTCCAGCCCCAGCCCGATGTGGCCGAAGACCCGACCGAAAGCTTCGTTGCGCCCAAGGCCCCGGCTGCGGGCACGCCCTCGCCCGAGGCGCTGGCCCGTCTGCAAGCGGCCGTGCACAAAGCGCCCGCCGCAGCGGCGCGTCCGGCGGCTCCGGTTGCGGAACGCCCGGCCGCCGCGCCGCAGCCCGAGGCCGAACGCCCGCGTTTCGGCATCAACTCGCTGATCAACCGGATGACCGGCCACGGCGCCGAGGCCAGCCATCAGGGCGCGCCCCAGGCCGCCCTGCGTCAGCAGCCCTCGGTTCAGGCGGGCGAGCCTCAGCCCAGTGAAAATCCCGAGCAGGACCGGATCGAAATTCCGGCATTCCTGCGACGTCAGGCGAATTAAATCTGACGAAAAGACGATTGAAAGGCCGCCCCTTTGGGCGGCTTTTCCTTTTTGAAAACAAAGCAATAGCCAGGGGATAGGCAGAATCACGCCTTCGGCGGATTGGCATGTTTCATATCGTTACAAAGATTGAGTTGAGCCTTTGTTACCCGCAGCTTAACTATGTGCCCAAGCAAGACAGAAAGCCGTAAAGGCGTTGGGGATCAGTTTGCAACATACCTTGAAATCAGCGGTGACCTTTTCCGGAGTCGGCCTGCATTCGGGCAAACCCGCACGGATGACGGTGCGCCCGGCCTCGGCGGATTATGGGATCTGGTTCAAGCGGACGGATGTTCTGTACGCGGATGCGCTGATCCCGGCGCGCTGGGATGCGGTGAATCAATCGCCCCTGTGCACCCGGCTGGAAAACGCCGCCGGTATCACGGTTTCGACTGTTGAACATGTGATGGCCGCGCTGGCAGGGTGCGGGATTCACAATGCCCTGATCGAACTGGACGGCCCCGAAGTGCCTATTCTGGATGGCAGCTCGGCCCCGTTTGTGCGGGCCATTCTGCTGAAAGGCCTGACCGCGCAGAACGCCCGTGTGCGCGCCATTGAGGTGCTCAAGCCCATCGACGTTCGCAAAGGCGAGGCCTGGGCCCGGCTGGAGCCCGGCCATGACCTGACCATGGATTTCCACATTGATTTCGAAGACGCCGCGATCGGTGTGCAGGACAAAAGCCTGCGCCTGGCCAATGGCTCGTTCGTGCGCGAGCTGTGCGACAGCCGCACCTTCTGCCGCAAAGCGGATGTGGATTACATGCACGCGAACGGGCTGGCCCTGGGCGGGACGCTGGAAAACGCGGTGGTTGTCGAGGGCGATCAGATCCTCTCGCCGGGTGGTTTGCGCCATGTGGATGAACCCGTGCGCCACAAAATGCTGGACGCGCTGGGGGATCTGTACCTGGCTGGCGCGCCGATTCTGGGGCATTACACCGGCTTTCGCGCCGGTCACGCGCTGACGAACGATCTGCTGCGCGCGCTGTTCGCCGATCCGGCGGCCTTCCGTATGGTGGAATGCGATGCGGGCAAAGTGGCTCGCCTGCCTGGGGGGGGCGCTCATGTGAACGAGATGCCCGCTGTCGCGTAATCGTGTTCAGGCATCCGAACGCCGAAATCCACCAAAGACGTTTTGCACCGGAAAATTCTGTGATAGGACCGATCTGAGCAAAGCGGGGTCCAAGCCCCGGCGCAGTCCACAGAAGGTAAAGACGGCATGACAGGCGGCGGTTCCCGAAAATGGGTCTTCGGTTTGGCTTTGGCCACTGCGGTTCTGGCTGGTTGCGGCGAAGGCAACCGAGCCGATCAGGGGGGCATCCCTCTGGAAAACTACACGGCCGAGCAGATTTTCGGCCGGGGCGAATATGAGCTGGAGCGCAACCGCCCGTCGCGCGGGGCCTTCTACTTCTCTGAGATCGAGCGCCTGTACCCCTATTCCGACTGGGCCAAACGCGCGCTGATCATGCAGGCCTATGCCTATCATCAGGATCAGGATTACGAAAACAGCCGTGCCGCTGCGCAGCGTTATATTGACTTCTATCCCACCTCGGACGATGCGGCCTATGCGCAGTATCTGCTGGCGCTCAGCTATTACGATCAGATTGACGAGGTGGGCCGCGATCAGGGCCTGACCTTCCAGGCGTTGCAGGCGCTGCGCACGGTGATCGAGCGCTACCCGGACAGCGAATATGCGCGCTCGGCGATTCTGAAATTCGATCTGGCCTTCGACCATCTGGCCGGCAAGGAAATGGAGGTGGGGCGGTTCTATCTGAAGCGCGATCACTTCTCCTCGGCGATCAATCGTTTCCGTGTCGTGGTCGAGGATTTCCAGACCACCAGCCACACGGCCGAAGCCCTGCACCGTCTGGTCGAATCCTATCTGGCGCTGGGTCTGACCGACGAGGCCCAGACCGCGGGTGCCATTCTGGGCCATAACTTCCAATCCACCGAATGGTATCAGGACAGCTATAAACTGCTGGCCGGGCGTGGGCTGGAAATGAAGGCCAAGGGCAACAATTGGCTCAGCAAGGTCTATCGTCAGATGATCAAGGGCGAATGGCTCTGATCCGGTACGCCATGGGATGGGCGAATGCTGCGCAGCGTTGAAATCCGAGACATGTTGATCATCGACCGGCTGGATCTGGAATTCCAGCCCGGTCTGAACGTGCTGACCGGGGAAACCGGCGCGGGTAAGTCCATTCTGCTGGACAGTCTGGGCTTTGTTCTGGGCTGGCGGGGGCGGGCGGAACTGGTGCGCGCGGGTGCCGATCAGGGCGAGGTGCTGGCCGTGTTCGATCTGCCCATGGGCCATCCGGCGCACGCCGTTCTGGACGAGGCGGGCCTGCCCGGCGGGGATGAACTGATCCTGCGCCGGGTGAATCGCAAGGACGGGCGCAAAACCGCCTGGGTCAATGACCGGCGCTGCTCGGGCGAGGTGCTGCGGGCGCTTTCGGATACGCTGCTGGAACTGCACGGCCAGCATGACGATCGCGGCCTGCTGGACCCCAAGGGCCACCGCCTGCTGCTGGACACGTTCGGGGCCTATCCGGGCAAACAGGATGCCGTGCGCCGCGCCTGGCGCGACTGGTCTGCCACGCGCAAGGCCCTGGCCGCCGCCGAAACCGCCCTGGCTGCCGTGCGCGAGGAAGAGGATTTCCTGCGCCATGCGGTGGACGAGCTGGACAAGCTGGCCCCGGCCCCCGGCGAGGAAACCGAGCTGGACACCAAGCGCCGCATGATGCAGGGCGCTGAACGTATTCGCGACGATGTGGCCAAGGCTTTGCAGGCATTGGGCAATGACGGGGCCGAGGGCGCGATGGGCGATGCGCTGCGCTGGCTGGAAGGCGTGTCAGACAAGGCCGAGGGCGTTCTGGACGGGGCGATTGATGCTCTGG
>PAPN01000033.1 GCA_002708925.1 Paracoccaceae bacterium | reverse complement strand
CGCTCAGGATGTGGCTGCCGCCGCCGCCGAGGGCGACGTATGCCAGGCCGCCAATGACAACGATCCCGCGCAGGTGGTGGTGTCGGGCCACAAGGCCGCCGTGGAACGCGCGGTCGCGCTGGCCAAGGAAAAGGGCGCCAAACGCGCCGTGATGCTGCCCGTCAGCGCGCCTTTCCATTGCGAATTGATGCAGCCCGCCGCCCAGGTCATGGCCGAGGCGCTGAGCCACGTGGACATCAGCCGACCCGTGGTGCCGCTGGTTGCCAATGTCGTGGCCGAGGCGGTCGATGATCCGGCCACCATCCGCTCGCTTCTGGTGGATCAGGTGACGGGTTCGGTGCGCTGGCGCGAAAGCGTGATGTTCATGGCCGAAGAAGGCGTGACCGAGGTTTGGGAAATCGGCGCAGGCAAGGCCCTGTCCGGAATGATCCGCCGGATTGACCGCTCGATCGGGTGTTCGGCCATCGGCACGCCCGAAGATGTGGCCAAGGTTTTGAACGGCTAAGCCGTCAGGAAAGGAAGATAAATGTTTGATCTGACAGGTAAATGCGCGCTGGTGACTGGCGCATCGGGCGGGATTGGCGGACAGATCGCCAAGGCCCTTTATGCCGCTGGCGCCACCGTCGGGCTAAGCGGCACGCGGGTGGAACCGCTGGAGGCTCTGGCCGCCGAACTGGGCGAGCGCGCCCATGTTCTGCCCTGCAATCTCTCGGACCCCGAGGCCGTGGACGCGCTGCCCAAACAGGCGCTGGCGGCAATGGGTGCTGTCGATATTCTGGTGAATAACGCAGGCATCACGCGCGATCAGATTTTCATGCGCATGTCGGATGAGGAATGGCAGTCGGTGATCGACGTGAACCTGACCGCCACCATGCGCCTGTGCCGTGGCGTGATGCGCCCGATGATGAAGGCGCGCTGGGGCCGGATTATCAACATCAGCTCGATCGTGGGGGCCACCGGCAACCCCGGCCAGGTGAACTATGCGGCGTCCAAGGCGGGCATGGTCGGCCTGACCAAATCCATCGCCTATGAGGTCGCCAGTCGCGGCATCACCGCCAATGCCGTTGCGCCCGGTTTCATCGCCACCGCGATGACCGATAAGCTGACCGACGATCAGAAGGCCAAGATCAACACGCAGATCCCCGCCGCGCGCATGGGCCCCCCCGAAGAGATCCCCGCCGCCGTTCTGTACCTGGCCAGCCCCGAGGCCGGCTATGTCACCGGCACCACGCTGCACGTTAACGGCGGCATGGCGATGCTGTGATTCCCTTTTTGGGGAAGCGGCCGGGGCCAGCACCGGTACTGCGCCGGTCTTGAATTTGCCGGTCTTGAATTTGCCCGTCTTGGCCGGGCCGGACGATGGCCCCCCAAGGCGGGCTTTGGATCGTCAGATTGCGATAAATCGCATCTGATCTGCCTGAGCGCGGTGAAAGCATTTGCCTCGTGCCCGCCATGTGTTATAGGCCACGCAGATTTTCCGGGGGCGCTGCGCTGCCGGACTTCCCGCTTGCGGGATGACGAGCCGCCCGCTACACCGGGCACAAGAGAGAAGCCATCCCCGCGGGCGAGGGCGGAGAACCGGGCCATCAGGCCCAACAAAGCTATGAGGACTTTGATATGAGCGATATCGCAGACCGCGTGAAAAAGATCGTTGTGGAACACCTGGGTGTGGAAGAGGACAAGGTTGCCGAAAACGCCTCGTTCATCGACGATCTGGGCGCGGACAGCCTGGACACCGTTGAACTGGTGATGGCCTTTGAAGAAGAATTCGGTATCGAAATCCCCGATGACGCCGCCGAAACCATCCAGACCTTCGGCGACGCGGTGAAATTCATCACCGAAGCGTCCTGATCGAGATATCCTCAGGGATTATTTCCGATAACGGCGTCCTCCGGGGCGCCGTTTTCTTTGCCGGCGTGCAGTTTGCGATTCAGGCGCACCAGATGCAGCAGTTCCTGCCTTGGCAGCGCCCGTTTGAAGGCCACCCCCATACATTGTGCGTTTCGCCAGATGATTCGGCCCG
The DNA here is from genome assembly GCA_002708925.1 of Paracoccaceae bacterium. Taxonomy (GTDB): domain Bacteria; phylum Pseudomonadota; class Alphaproteobacteria; order Rhodobacterales; family Rhodobacteraceae; genus Thalassobius. The sequence goes on along the minus strand of PAPN01000033.1, from coordinate 18,096 downwards.
ACGTTGCCCAGTGATGTGATTGCACTGTGCAAGTGTTAAGGGCCAGGGGAACGGGGGAATCCAGACAGACTTTGGCGCCCAGCTGACTGATGTCGCACATCCGGCCCCGGCGGGCCGCGTGGCGATCCCCGGTGGCGGTGGTCTCGATGAACGTGACAGTGCAGCTGAGAGCGCAAGGCAGCCTGCGCGCACGTCTGTGCCTGCGCTTGGTGCGAAACCGCATCGCCACAGAGCCCCCGGCCAGGGCGGCCATCAGCCCGAAAACCGCAAAGCTGATCACCGCCGCATTGGGAGGGAAAAACAGGCTGTTGCCGCTGGAGTTTTCAGCCCCAAGCGGCGTGCTGTCGCCCAGCCCGGCCAGGGCCGTTTTGGGCCGCCAGTTCTGATCGGAAGCGCAGCGCATCCCCGGAACAAGCTTTTGCATGCGCGAAGAGAATTCCTGTACTTTCCGCTCCAGACGAGGGGGGAACCGTGTGGTGCCGCCCCACAGCAGCTGCGATTCCACCAGCGAATTCTGTGTGCGCAGAAACCCGACGATATCGTTCCCGTGTTTCGCCAGCCCCGCCGTGCGCAGCCGCGTACCCAGTTGCGAGACGGGATATTGATCCAGCGCCCGCCTAAGTTGCTTGGCCGCTTTTTCGGCCTTTGGGCCATTCCGCTCTTTTTCAAATACCTTGGCCAGATGGTGCGTCTGGACCAGCCAATCCTGCGTTTCACACTCTTCCGCGACCGATTGCGAATTCGAAAACAAAAGAAACATCAGGCCAAGCATAAACTGCAAGAACCTTTGGTGCATCTTGGTTATCCTCCCTGAGCGATCACCATCGCACATGTTCCTTAACAAGGAATTACGCCCCAAGGGCCGCGCAAATCCTTGCGACAAGGCGCGGATGGGGGCGCGTGCTCTTGCCCCTGAGGTAGATTGCAGGGTATGAGCGGGGAAAGACTGCTGAGGAAGGGCATATTAAGATGCGTCGTGTCGTCGTTACTGGGCTTGGACTGGTTACTCCGCTTGCCTGCGGGGTCGAGGAAACGTGGAGCCGTCTGCTGGCCGGAGAATCCGGAGCGGGGCCCATTACCCGTTTCGACGCCAGCAATCTGGGCACGAATTATGCCTGCGAGCTGCCGCTGGGCGATGGGACGGACGGAACATTCAACGCCGATGACTGGATGGCCCCCAAGGAACGCCGCAAGGTGGATGATTTCATCCTGTATGGCTATGCCGCTGCCACCCAGGCCGTCGAGGATTCGGGCTGGATGCCCGAGGACGAGGCCAGCCGCGAACGCACCGGCGTGATGATCGGCTCGGGCATCGGCGGGTTGCAGTCGATCGAGGAGGGCTCGATCACGTTGAAGGAAAAAGGCCCGCGCCGGATCTCGCCCTTCTTTATTCCGGGGGCGCTGATCAATCTGATCTCGGGGCAGGTCAGCATCAAATACGGCTTCAAGGGGCCCAACCATGCGGTTGTGACGGCTTGCTCCACCGGGGCGCACGCGATTGGCGATGCCGCGCGTCTGATCCAATGGGGCGATGCGGATGTGATGCTGGCGGGCGGCGCGGAATCGGCGATCACCCCGCTGGGCATCGCAGGGTTCAACGCGTGCAAGGCGCTGTCCACCAAACGCAGCGACGACCCCAAGGCAGCCAGCCGCCCCTATGACGCGGACCGCGACGGGTTCGTGATGGGCGAGGGCGCGGGGGTTGTCGTGCTGGAGGAATACGAACACGCCAAGGCGCGCGGTGCCAAGATTTACGCCGAGGTTCTGGGCTATGGCCTGTCGGGCGATGCCTATCACATCACCGCCCCATCCGAGGATGGCGATGGCGGTTTCCGCTCGATGACGGCGGCGCTGAAACGCGCGGGGATCACCGCCGATCAGGTGGATTACATCAACGCGCACGGCACCAGCACCATGGCCGACGTGATCGAACTGGCCGCAGTGGAGCGCCTGCTGGGCGATGCGGCGGGTAAGGCCACCATGTCCTCGACGAAATCGGCCACCGGGCACCTGCTGGGCGCGGCTGGCGCGATCGAGGGGATTTTCTCGATCCTGGCGATCCGCGATCAGGTGGCCCCGCCGACGATCAACCTGGACAACCCGGCCGTGGAAACGCCGATTGATCTGGCCCCGAATGCCAAACGCGAGCGCGAGATCAAGATCGCGCTGTCCAACAGCTTTGGGTTTGGCGGCACCAACGCCAGCGTTCTGTTCGGGAAAGTCGACTAAATGTGGCGTGCCATCGCGTCCAACGCGCTGACGATGCTGATCGTGGCGCTGTTCCTGCTGGGCGGGATCATTCTGTGGGGCAAGCGGGAATATCAAACCGCAGGGCCTCTGGATGGCGCGATCTGTTTGCGCGTCGAGGGGGGGAGCAACTTTAAGAAGGTTAGCCAAACCCTTGAAAACCAAGGCGCTGTGTCCAGTGGGATGATCCTGCGTCTGGGCGCGGATTACGCCGGTAAGGCCAGCCAGCTGAAGGCGGGCAGCTTCCTTGTGCCCGCCGGAGCCTCGATGGAGGAAATCGTCGATATCGTCACGCGTGGCGGGGCCTCGACCTGCGGCACCGAGGTGGTGTATCGCATCGGCGTAACGCGCTCGGGCGTGGTGGTGCGGGAACTGGATCCGGCCACGAACCGCTATGTCGAAAAGGCCAGTTTCGACCCGGCAACCGAGCAAACCCCAGCCGATTTCACCAAGGTGCGCGGCCAGTCCGACACACGGTATCGCATTGCCCTGGCCGAGGGCGTGACCAGCTGGCAGATCGTTGAGGCTCTGAAAGGGATCGACGTTCTGGAGGGCGAGGTAGAGGTGCCCGCCGAGGGCGTCCTGGCCCCTGACAGCTATGAGGTGCGGGTGGGGGACACGCGGGGCTCGGTGCTGGAACGGATGCAGGAAAAACAGGCGATCTACCTGCAAGAGGCCTGGACAAACCGCGTAGACGGGTTGCCGCTGGCCAGTATGCAAGAGGCGCTGATCCTGGCCTCGATCATCGAAAAGGAAACCGGCGTCGCAGAGGAACGGCGCACGGTGGCCAGCGTGTTCATCAACCGGCTGAACCGCGGGATGCGCCTGCAAACGGACCCCACCGTGATCTATGGTATCACCAAGGGGCAGGGCGTGCTGGGGCGCGGATTGCGCCGCAGCGAGCTGCGCGGGGAAACCCCTTGGAACACTTACGTTATTGACGGGCTGCCGCCCACGCCGATTGCCAATCCGGGCCGCGCCAGTATTCAGGCGGCTTTGGATCCGGCCAACACGAACTATGTGTTCTTTGTGGCCGATGGATCCGGCGGGCACGCCTTTGCGGAAACGCTGGAAGAGCATAACCGCAATGTCGCCAAATGGCGCCAGATCGAAGCGGAACGCGCCAATCAGTAAAGCCAGAGCGCCCCTTGATTTCAGGGGGCGTTTTTCGGTGTGCCATGCTGCGGGCGGTCTTGGGGGCTGCGGATAAAAATACGGCGCGCCATCAATGAGGCGCGCCGGACAGGCAAAGCGAGGCGTTCAGCCTTAGGCATTCCAGGGCTTGTCTTCGCCGCCCAGGCCGCCAATCTGCACACGGGTCGGCAGGCCGATCCGGTCCAGAATGGTAAAGAACGGCTTGGGGTCCATCTCTTCGACGTTTTTCATGGTCCTGGCATCCCATTCCCCATTGGCCACCAGCATGGCGGCAGCCACGGGCGGCACGCCGGCGGTGTAGGAAATCCCCTGAGAGCCGACCTCGTTATAGGCGTCCTTGTGATCGGCGACATTATAGACGAAGACCTCGAAATCCTGGCCGTCCTTGGTGCCTTTCACCAGATCGCCGATGCAGGTTTTGCCAGTGTACCCAGGCGCCAGAGAGGCAGGGTCGGGCAGCACGGCTTTCACCACTTTCAGCGGAATGACCTCTTGGCCCTCGGCGGTGGTGACGGGCTGTTCAGACAAAAGCCCCAGCGATTTCAATACGGTAAAGACGTTGATATAGTGATCGCCAAAGCCCATCCAGAACCGCACATCCGCATGAGGATAGTTAACTGCCAGGCTGTGCACCTCGTCATGGCCAGACATATAGGCCTGGCTGGGGCCAACGACCGGCAGATCCCAAAGCTTGCCCACCTCGAACATCTTGTTTTCCTGCCAGGCGCCGTTCTGCCAGGAATAAACAGTGCCGGTGAATTCGCGGAAGTTGATTTCCGGGTCGAAGTTGGTGGCAAAGTATTTGCCGTGATTGCCCGCGTTGATATCCACGATGTCGATGGATTTTACCTCGTCCATCATGTCGATGGCGAAACGTGCATAGGCATTCACCATGCCCGGATCAAAGCCCGCGCCCAGAATGGCGGTGATGCCTTTTTCGGCGCATAGGTCACGCTTTTTCCATTCGTAATTGGCGTACCAGGGCGGGGTTTCGCAGATCTTGGCCGGGTCTTCGTGGATGGCGGTGTCGATATAGGCCGCGCCGGTTTCGATACAGGCGTCCAGCACGGTCATATTCACAAAGGCCGAGCCCACGTTGATCACGATCTGCGCGCCGGTGCTGCGGATCAGGGCAGCCACGGCGGCGCTGTCCATCGCGTCCACCTGATGCGCGGCCAGAACGCCCTCTGTCTCCATTGCGTCCTTTTCGCGGACGGACTCAAGGATCGCTTCGCATTTCGCAAGCGTCCGGCTGGCGATGTGAATATCGCCAAGCACATCGTTGTTCTGTGCGCATTTATGCGCCACGACCTGAGCGACGCCACCAGCGCCGATGATGAGAACGTTCTTTTTCAACGGTCGGAACCCCCTTTGGTTCTGGGATGGATGGCCCTTAGGACAGGGCCGAGGAAAAGTCTTCGTAGCTGAACTGGCGCTGCACGGTGATGGTGCCGTCCAGTTCACGGATGGCAATAGCGGGCATGGCCACGCCGTTGAACCAGTTTTTCTTGACCATAGTATAGCCGGCGGGGTCGTCGATGGTGACGCGATCCCCGATATGCAGGGGCTGATCAAAGCGCGCATCCCCGAAAATGTCGCCCGCCAGGCAGGTTTTGCCGGCGATCTGGTATTCATGGGGGCCGGTCTGGGGCAGTTTGGCGGTTTCGCGGTAGATCAGCAAGTCCAGCATGTGGGCCTCGATGCTGCTGTCGACGATGGCGACTTTCTTGCCGTTGTCGATGATGTCCAGAACGGTGGTTTCCAGCGTGGTGGAATTGGTGATCGTGGCCTCGCCCGGTTCCAGGTAGACCTGCACGCCCAACGTATCGCTGAAGGATTTCAGCCGGTCGGACAGGCGATTCAGCGGATAGCCCTGGCCGGTGAAATGAATGCCGCCGCCCAGGCTGATCCAGTCCAGACGTTTGAGGAAGGGGCCGAATTCTGTCTCGATGCGGGTCAGCTGATCGGAAAAGAGATCGAAATCGCTGTTTTCGCAATTATAGTGGATCATCACGCCATTGATGCGGCTGGCGGCCTGTTCCAGCCGGTCCATATCCCATTCGCCCAGCCGCGAGAACGGGCGGGCGGGATCGGCCAGATCGAACCCGCTGGTGGAAAAGCGCGGGTTCAGGCGCAGGCCGGTGGGTTTGTCGGTACGGTCCGCGAAACGGTCCAGCTGACCTAGAGAGTTGAAGATCAGCTTGTCGGCCAGCGCGGCGGCCTGATCTATTTCATGGTCGGCCCAGCCGACTGAATACCCGTGGGTTTCCTTGCCGAATTTTTCGGCCCCCAGGCGCAGCTCATGGAGCGACGACGAGGTGGTGCCATCCATATAGTCGCGCATGAAATCGAAAAGCCCCCAGGTGGAGAAACATTTGAGCGCCAGCAGAGCCTTGGCGCCAGAGGTTTCGCGCAGGTGGGCGATCTTTTCCAGGTTCGGCAGCAGGCGCGCCTTGTCGATCAGGTAATAGGGGGTTTGCAGCATCGGCGGGGTCCAGTTCAGGGCAAAACGCGGAGCCTTTGGGGCGGTGGATTTCCCTTAAGGCCGAGGCGGGGTTGACGCAAATGTTTTTTGCGGGGTGGTTGGGGGGACAGGGGGCGCTGCCCCCCGCGCCTGGCGGCGCGTCCCCCGGAGTTATTGCAGGAGCAAAGAAGGCGGGGCGTGCGGAGGGATGTTTTGTGGGGGTGCGTTAGGAAATTGGTAATGATTACGGGCGTTTGCGGATTGTTCTGGATTGACTCGGCGCGCGGTCCTGCGTAGTGTTTATGACATGCTAGAAGAAGTGGGTAAGCGGCCTTGGGGTGACCTGAGGGCCGCTTTTTCCGTTTCTCTCGTGCGGAGCAATCCTAAGCATGAGGCAGAGCGAGCACCGATGACATTGATCACGACAGACGACAGCGCCTTTCCGCTGAATGACAGCCTGAACGACATCAGGGACCAGTTGGAGACGCTAAGGGCTGATATGGCCGCCATGCAGGCAAGACTGAAGGACGGGGAAATCACGGCCGTGAAAGACGGCCAGAAAACCATGACCGAGATCCGCCAATGGTTGCGGATCGCCATTGATCTGGAGATAGAATTTGCCAAACGACAGCAGAAACAGGATGGGATCGTCGGATCCTATGCCCTTGACTTCGACGCGGCGCGGGATCGTATCCGGTGCCGCCTGGATCGCCTCCGCTCCTGCCGAGGTACAGGCCGAATTTCTGAATGAGATGGAGGAGGGAGAGCTTATGGCTCTCCCTTATTTGTTTGAGTTCTGGGCGATGGAGCACCAGATGCCGCCCGAAGGGGACTGGCGCAACTGGGTGATCATGGGCGGGCGCGGTGCGGGCAAGACGCGCGCCGGGGCCGAGTGGGTGCGGATGATGGTGGAAGGGTCCAAACCGCTGGATCCGGGGCGGGCCTCGCGGGTGGCGATTGTGGCTGAGACGCTGGATCAGGCCCGCGAGGTGATGGTGTTTGGCGAAAGTGGGATATTGGCCTGTTCGCCGCCTGATCGCAGGCCCAGCTGGATTGCCGGGCGCAAGGTGCTGCAATGGCCCAATGGGGCCGAGGCGCAGATTTTCTCGGCTCATGATCCCGAGGCGCTGCGTGGCCCGCAATTCGATGCGGCCTGGGTGGATGAGCTGGCCAAGTGGCCCAAGGCGCAGGACACCTGGGATATGCTGCAATTTGCGCTCAGGTTGGGGGATCATCCGCAGGTCTGCGCCACGACCACGCCGCGCAATGTGCCGGTGCTGAAGAAGATCTTGTCGCTAAGCTCGACTGTGGTGACGCACGCCCCGACCGAGGCGAACCGGGCCAATCTGGCAGACAGTTTCCTGGCCGAGGTGCAGGAACGATACGCGGGCACGCGGCTGGGCCGGCAGGAACTGGAGGGCATTCTGATCGACGACATCGACGGTGCTCTGTGGACGCATAAGGGGCTGGAGGGGCTGCGGGTGGAACATGCGCCCGATGTGGATCGGATCGTGGTGGCGGTGGATCCGCCGGTGACGGGGACTGCGGGCTCGGATGAATGCGGGATCATCGTGGCCGGGGTGCGGATGCGCGGGCCAGCCCAGGATTGGGAGGCGTTCGTGCTTGAGGATGCCTCGGTTCAGGGTGTGACGCCGATGGGCTGGGCCAAGGCGGCAATCAAGGCCGTCGAGGATTGGGGCGCGGACAAGCTGGTGGCCGAGGTCAACCAGGGCGGCGATATGGTTGAGGCCGTGGTGCGCCAGGTCGATCCGAACGTGCCCTTCAAGAAGGTGCACGCCAGCAAGGGCAAGGCCGCGCGGGCCGAGCCTGTGGCGGCTCTCTATGAGCAGGGCCGGGTGCATCACGTGCGGTCCCTGGGCGTGCTGGAGGATCAGATGTGCCAGATGTCGGTGCAGGGCTATCAGGGGAAGGGCAGCCCGGATCGCGTGGATGCGCTGGTTTGGGCATTGCACGAGCTGATTTTGGAAAGCCGCCCGCAGCGCCGCCCACAGCTGCGTTCGCTCTAGTTCACTTTTCTTAAACTTTTCAGATCAGGTTGCCTTTCAACGCCGACGGGTGCGGCAGCCAGAGGCAACAAGGAGCAAGGACAGAATGATTATGGACTTCTTCAAACGGGGGGCAGTGGATGAAGCGCCCGAAACCAAGGCCAGCGCGACCGGGCCGGTTGTGGCTTTTCAGGGCGCGGGCCGGGTGGCCTGGACGCCGCGGGACACGGTGTCGCTGACGCGGATCGGGTTCGCGGGCAATCCGGTGGGGTTCCGCTGCGTGAAACTGATCAGTGAGGCAGCCGCGTCGCTGCCGCTGATCCTGCAAGACCGCGTGCAGCGCTATGAGGTGCATCCGGTGATGGACCTGGTGCAGCGCCCCAACCCGGCGCAGGGCCGCGCGGAACTGTTCGAGGCGCTCTATGCGCAGATGCTGCTGGCCGGGAACGGCTATATCGAGGCCGTGGGCGGTGAAGAGGGTGTCCCGCTGGAGCTGCATGTGCTGCGCTCGGACCGGATGTCGCTGGTGCCCGGGTCGGATGGCTGGCCGGTGGCGTATGATTACAGCGTGAACGGGCGCAAACATCGGTTTGACGTGTCCGGGGCGCTGTCTCAGATCTGCCATATCCGCAATTTCCACCCGCAGGACGACCATTACGGGTTCTCGCCCATGCAGGCGGCGGCGCAGGCGGTGGACGTGCATAACTCGGCCTCGCGCTGGTCCAAGGCGCTGCTGGACAATGCGGCGCGGCCCTCGGGGGCGATTGTCTATAAGGGCGCGGACGGGCAGGGCAGCCTGGCACCGGATCAGTATGACCGGCTGGTGAATGAAATGGAAAGCTACCACCAGGGCGCACGCAATGCCGGCCGGCCGATGCTGCTGGAGGGCGGTTTGGACTGGAAACCGATGGGTTTCAGCCCCAGCGACATGGAATTCCAGAAAACCAAGGAAAGCGCCGCGCGGGAAATCGCCCTGGCCTTTGGGGTGCCGCCGATGATGCTGGGCCTGCCGGGGGATGCGACCTATGCAAATTACCAAGAGGCCAACCGGGCGTTTTATCGCCTGACGGTGCTGCCTTTGGTGCAGAAGGTGACGGCGCGCGTGGCCGACTGGCTGTCGGGCTATGTAAGCGAGCGGCTGGACCTGCGGCCCGACCTGGATCAGATCGCCGCGCTGTCCTCGGAGCGCGAGGCGCAATGGCGCCGGGTTTCGGATGCCGATTTCCTGACCGATGCCGAAAAACGCCAGATGCTGGGCTTGCCCGCATTGGAGGACGGCCAGGATGCGGGATGAACGCGCGGGATTTGAACCGTTCGACTGCGCGCCGGCCCTGCGGCTGGAGGCGCATGAACGGGTCAGCAAACTGCATCAGGAGGCGTTCGAACGCCGCCTGGAGAAACTCGAAGAGATGATGGAGAAACTGGAAAAACGCCTGTGGCTGACGGTCTATGGCGTGGTGGGCACCATTCTGGCGCAGGCCTTCCAGTCGATCCTGACGGCGCAACCGTGAGAGCGAGGTAGGAATGGATACGGGACTGGAACACAAGTTCTGCCGACTGGGCGGGGACGATGTCTCTGTCGATGGCATGGTGATCGAGGGCTATGCCAGCCTGTTCGGTCAGACCGATCAGGGCGGCGATATCGTGAAGAAAGGCGCCTATGGCGGCTCTTTGAAGAAACTGATGCGAGCAGGGCGCAGCGTGAAAATGCTGTGGCAACACGATCCGGCCCAGCCCATCGGCGTGTGGGACGAACTGCGCGAGGATGACAAGGGGCTTTATGTAAAGGGCCGCCTGCTGGAAAGCGTGGAAAAGGGCCGCGAGGCCGCCGCGCTGATCGGGGCGGGCGCGATCGAGGGCCTGTCCATCGGGTATCGGACAAAACGGGCTGCCAAGACGGCTCAGGGCAAACGGATTTTGACGGAATTGGAGCTTTGGGAGGTGTCGCTGGTGACCTTCCCGATGCTGCCAAGCGCACGGGTTGCGGCCAAGTCGGACGACTGGGGCGATGACCTGATGCAAGAAGTGGTGGCGGCCTTGGATGGCGCGCGCCAGGAGATGGCGCGCAGCTAGCGGCCGAGCAGAAGGAAAAGTGGGATGACCATGACCGAGCAAGAGTCTCGGAACGGAGATGCTGTGTCTCCGGCCTCCGAGGTGAAGTCCGCAATCGCGGGTTTCGTAAATGAGTTCAAGGGCTTTCGGGCCAATATTGATGCAAAACTTCAACAGCAGGAAGAGCGACTGACCATGCTTGATCGTAAATCAATCACCCCGGCACGTCCGGTTCTGGCGACCTCGGCCGAGATCGAGGCCCCCCATCAGAAAGCCTTTGACGCCTATGTCCGTCACGGCGACGAAGACGCGCTGCGCGGCCTGCAACTGGAAGGCAAGGCCATGTCCACTGCCGTCAATTCCGACGGTGGCTATCTGGTCGATCCGCAGACCTCGGCCAGCATCCTCAGCGTGCTGAAATCCAGCGCCTCGCTGCGTCAGATCGCCAATGTGGTGAATGTCGAGGCGACCTCGTATGACGTGCTGGTGGACCACACCGACCTGGGCAACGGCTGGGCCGATGAGGCGACCGCCACCGCTGAAACCGGCACGCCTTCGATTGACCGCATCACCATCCCGCTGCACGAGCTGTCGGCCCTGCCCAAGGCCTCGCAGCGTCTGCTGGATGACAGCGCGTTTGACGTGGAAACCTGGCTGGCGGGCCGTATCGCCGATAAATTCGCCCGCGCCGAGGCCGCAGCCTTCATCAACGGGGACGGCATCGACAAACCCACCGGCATCCTGACCCACACCGCCGTCGATAATGACGTCTGGACCTGGGGTAACATCGGCTATGTGCCCACCGGCACCGATGGCGATTTTGGCTCGGCTGATGCGATCATTGATCTGGTTTACGCCCTGGGCGCGCAGTATCGCGCCAACGCGGCCTTCGTGATGAACAGCAAAACCGCGGGCGCGGTGCGCAAGCTGAAGGATGGCGATGGCCGCTTCTTGTGGTCGGACGGTCTGGCCGCAGGTGAACCCGCGCGCCTGATGGGATACCCGGTGCTGATCGCCGAGGACATGCCCGATATTGCCAGCGGTGCGGATGCGATTGCCTTTGGCGATTTCGGCGCGGGCTACACCGTGGCCGAGCGCCCCGACCTGCGCATTCTGCGCGATCCGTTCAGCGCCAAGCCCCACGTCCTGTTCTATGCCACCAAGCGCGTGGGCGGGGACGTGAGCGACTTTGCCGCGATCAAACTGCTGCGTTTCGCCATCTCGTAAGGGGCTGGTGATGGGGGCGGGCCATCCGGTCCGTCCCAGGGCGCGCGCCGTCGGAAGTGAGGCGTTGTCTAGCTGCTCCCTCCGTCCGAGCAACGCGGATGGCGCGCGCCTGACCCGATGGACGGGGACATGAAGATGCGGAGTTTTTCCATGATGTTAGTCGAAGAGACCCAGGTGCCTCAGGCGGCGCTGCCGGTCGCGGATTTCAAGTCTCATCTGCGGCTGGGCAGCGGTTTCGCCGAGGACAGCGTGCAGGATGCCGTCCTGGAAAGCTTCCTGCGGGCGGCGATGGCGGCGGTCGAGGCGCGCACCGGTAAGGTGCTGATCGAGCGCGAGTTTTCCTGGACATTGAGCCACTGGCGCGATGCCTCGGGGCAGATTTTGCCGGTGGCGCCGGTCAGTGCGATTGCCGAAATGGTGCTGGTGGATCGCGCGGGCGATGAAACGGCGATTGCGGCGGGGGCCTATCAGCTGCGCCCCGACCAGCAGCGGCCCCGGATCTGCCCGGTCGCCAGCCTGTTGCCGACGATCCCGACGAGGGGCTCGGTGCGGGTGCGGTTCCTGGCCGGCTATGGCCCGGACTGGTCCGATCTGCCGGCCGATCTGGCGCAGGCGGTGATGATGCTGGGCGCGCATTACTATGAATATCGCCACGAAACGGGCCTGTCGGGCCGCTGTATGCCCTTTGGCGTGACCAGCCTGCTGGAGCGTTACCGCACGGTGCGCGTTTTCGCCGGGAGAGCATCATGAAAGCCCCGCGCCTGAACAGGGCGCTGGCGCTGGAAGAGCCGGTTTCCGTCGCGGATGGCTCGGGGGGGTACACCCAGAGCTGGACCGTGCTGGGCCATCTGTGGGCCGAGGTATCGTTCCGCTCGGGGCGCGAAACCGAGGCAGGGGGCGGGGCGCGTTCGCTGGCGTCCTATCGGATCACGGTACGCGGCGCGCCGACAGGATCAACCATGCGCCCGCGCCCTGACCAGCGCTTTCGCGAAGGGGATCGCGTGTATCGCATTCTCTCGGTCGGGGAAAAAGACCCCGAGGGCCGGTTCCTGACCTGTATCGCACAAGAGGAGGCCGCAGCATGAGCTATGCAATGGCAGCCGCGCTGCAAGGCGCCGTTTATCAGGCCCTGCTGGCCGATGCGGGCGTTCAGGCGCTGGTGGGAACGGATGTGTTTGACGCGGTGCCCTCGGGCATTGTGCCGGACACTTACGTCAGCCTGGGGCCGGAACTGGTGCGGGATCGTTCGGACAAAACCAGCGCCGGGGCCGAGCATGAATTCACGGTGACGGTGTTCACCACCGAGGCGGGCTTTGCCCAGGCCAAGGACTGCGCGGCGGCGATCTGCGATGCGCTGGTGGATGCGGAACTGACCCTGAGCCGCGGCCACCTGGTGGCCCTGAATTTCTACAAGGCGCAGGCGTTGCGCGAACAGAAGGGCGCGGCCCGCAGGATCGACCTGAAATTCCGCGCTCGTGTCGAAGATAACTGAATTTTCCCAAAGGAGTGAGACATGGCTGCTCAGAATGGCAAGGATCTGTTGATCAAGGTGGACCTGACCGGGGACGGTTCGTTCGCCACTATTGCGGGGCTGCGCGCCACGCGGGTGAGTTTCAACGCCGAAAGCGTGGATGTCACCAGTCTGGAAAGCCAGGGAGGCTGGCGCGAATTGCTGGGGGGCGCGGGGGTGAAATCCGCGCAGATCTCGGGGTCGGGGGTGTTCAAGGACGCCAATACCGATGAACGCGCGCGGCAGATTTTCTTTGATGGGGAAACGCCCGATTTCCAGGTGATCATCCCCGATTTCGGCGTGGTCGAGGGCGCGTTCCAGATCACCTCGATCGAATATTCGGGCAGCCATAATGGCGAGGCGACCTATGAAATGGCCATGGCCTCGGCCGGGGCGCTGAGCTTCACGGCGGATAGCTAAGATGGCGAACCCCTGGGCAGGCGAGGTGGCGCTGGTCATGGACGGCAAACGCCGGGTGCTGAAGCTGACGCTGGGTGCCTTGGCCGAGCTGGAAACCGCGCTGGAAACCGAAACGCTGGTGGAACTGGTGGAGCGGTTCGAAGGGGGGCGGTTTTCATCGCGCGATGTGCTGCTGCTGCTGGCCGCAGGGCTGCGCGGCGGGGGCTGGGACGGTGAAACGGCCGAGCTGGCCCGCGCCGAGATCGAGGGCGGGCCGATGGCGGCGGCTCGGGTGGCGGCGGAATTGCTGGCCCGTGCCTTCACCGTTCCGGGCAGCGCGGCATGACCGGCTTTGACTGGCCCGCCCTGATGCGGGCGGGCCTTTACGGGCTGGGGCTGCAACCAGAGCAATTCTGGCGGCTGACCCCGGCGGAATTGCAGATCCTTCTGGGTGCGGGCACAGGCCATGCGCCTTTGGGACGGGCGCGTCTGGACGAGCTGCTGGCAGCTTACCCGGACCGAAATGGAGAGTTGGACGATGGCGGAAATTGACGGGCTGGACGGGCTTCAGGATCAGGTGGATGCGCTGGAGACCTCGTTGGGGACGGCGACGAACATGGCGGCCGGTTTCGAAAAGGAACTGCGCCGGGTGCAGGTCACGATGGGCGAAACCGCGCTGGATGTGGCGGCCCTGGAAAAAGGCATGAGCCGCGGCCTGCGCAAGGCTTTCGATGGGGTCATTCTGGATGGGATGAACCTGTCGGATGCGCTGCGCACGGTGGCGCAATCAATGATCAACACGGTGTATGCGGCGGCGGTCAAGCCGGTGACGGATCATCTGGGCACCACTCTGACGAATGTGATCACAGATATTTTGCCCTTCGCGAAGGGGGGATCGTTTTCGCAAGGACGGGTGATGCCCTTTGCCAACGGTGGGGTGGTCAGCGGGCCGACAACCTTTCCGATGCGCGGCGGCACTGGCCTGATGGGCGAGGCCGGACCCGAAGCGATCATGCCTCTGTCCCGGGGGGCGGATGGAAAACTGGGCGTCCGGATGCAGGGGCAGAGCGCGACCACGGTGGTGATGAATATCTCGACCCCGGATGTCGAAGGTTTCCGCCGGTCTCAATCGCAAATCGCAGCGCAGATGGGGCGTGCCCTGGGGCGCGGCCAGCGCATCCGCTGATCGGAGGGATAGGATATGCAGTTTCACGAGGTAAGATTCCCCGCCAACCTGAGCTTTGGCGCCGTCGGCGGCCCCGAGCGGCGCACCGAGATTGTGACGCTTGTGAATGGCCACGAGGAACGCAACACGCCCTGGGCGCATTCGCGTCGGCATTACGATGCGGGGATGGGGATGCGGTCCCTGGACGATGTGGAAACGCTGATCGGGTTCTTCGAGGCACGCCAGGGGCAGATGTTCGGGTTCCGCTGGAAAGACTGGTCGGATTTCAAATCCTGCCTGCCCTCGGCCGAGATCGGGTTCGCCGATCAGGTGATTGCCCTGGGCGACGGGGAAACGCTGGCATTTCAGCTGACCAAGACCTATCGCTCGGGCAGTTACACCTATGCGCGCCCCATCAAGAAACCCGTTTTGGGCACTGTCCGCATGGGCATCGAAGGGGATGAGCAAAAAGAGGGGGTGCACTATTGGGTGGATGTGACCACGGGGATGGTGACGTTTGCCGCCCCCCCCAATGAAGGGGACGAGATCACCGCCGGGTATGAATTCGACGTGCCGGTGCGCTTTGATACGGATCGTATCCGCTCGTCCGTGGCCAGTTTCCAGGCGGGCGAAGTGCCGGACGTTCCGGTGATCGAGGTGCGCGCATGAAACTGACACAGGAATTACAGGCGCATCTGGCCAGCGGGGTGACGAGCTTGTGCCGTTGCTGGTCGGTCACGCGGGCGGATGGCACGGTGCTGGGCTTTACCGATCATGATGGCGATCTGAGCTTTGACGGGGTGCGCTATCGCGCCGATACGGGGCTGACGGCGCTGGCCTTGCAGCAGGGCACAGGCCTGTCGGTGGACAATACCGAGGCGATGGGCGCGCTGTCGGATGCCTCGATCAGCGAGGCCGATATCGAGGCGGGCCGTTATGACGGTGCCGAGGTGCTGTGCTGGCTGGTCAACTGGGCCGATGTCAGCCAGAGGGCCTTGCAGTTTCGCGGCTCCATGGGCGAGCTGCGCCGCGCCGGCGGAGGGTTCGAGGCCGAACTGATGGGGCTGACCGATCAGATGAACCGGCCTCAGGGGCGGGTGTTTCAGAAACCCTGCGGCGCGGTGTTGGGGGATGCGGCCTGCGGCAAGGATCTGACGGCGGCGGGTTATCGGGCCGAAGTGGCCGTCGCGCAGATTGAGACCACCCGGCTGGTATTCGATACGGTGCCGGGCTTCGATGCCGGCTGGTTCGAACGCGGTGTGCTTGAGGTGCTGGACGGCGATGCGGCGGGGCTAAAGGGCGTTATCAAACGCGATGAGCCCCTGAACGGAGGCCGCGCCATCACCCTGTGGTCCGAACTGCGCGCTAGGGTACGACCGGGCGATCTGGTGCGTCTGACGGCGGGCTGCGATAAACGCGCCGAAACCTGCCGGTTCAAGTTCGACAACCTGATCAATTTTCAGGGCTTTCCGGATATTCGGGGGAATGACTGGACGACGGCGGTTCCGACGTCCTCGAACTCAGCCGGAGGAAGCCGCCGATGACCACCGCGATCGTAGAGGCCGCGCGCGCCTGGCTGGGCACGCCTTATCGTCATCAATGCAGCGTCAAGGGCGCGGGCACCGATTGCCTGGGGCTTTTGCGGGGGGTGTGGCGCGATGTGATCGGCCCCGAACCCGAAACCGTGCCGAACTATTCGCGCGACTGGTCCGAGCCGCAGGGAGAAGAGGCCCTGTGGGCCGCAGCCATCCGTCATCTGGTGCCCAAGGCGCCAGAGGACGAAGCGCCGGGCGATGTGCTGCTGTTCCGGATGCGGGACCGGGGCGTGGCCAAACATCTGGGGATCGCCGCTGAAATCGGGGATCGCCCAACATTCATTCACGCGTATTCGGGCCATGCCGTGGTCGAAAGCCCGCTCAGCCAGCCCTGGCGGCGGCGCATTGTCGCCCGGTTCGCATTCCCGAAAGGAGAGAAGTGATGGCGACAATTCTGCTATCGGCCGCAGGCTCGGCCGTCGGTTCCCAGATCGGGGGGACTGTTCTGGGCGGGCTGACGACCCAGGCATTCGGGCGGTTCGTTGGGGCCTCTTTGGGGCGGATGATCGATCAGAAACTGATGGGCACGGGCTCGGATGTGGTTGAAACGGGACGGGTGGACAGGTTCCGCCTGACCGGCTCGGGCGAGGGCGACCCGATCACGCGGGTCTATGGGCGGATGCGTGTCGGCGGGCAGGTGATCTGGGCCGCGCATTTTTCCGAAAGCGTCGAGACAACGGGCGGAAAGGGTGCTCCGACGGCCCCCAGAACGCGGGAATACAGGTATACCGTCAGCCTGGCGGTGGCGCTGTGTGAGGGTGAGATCGACGGTGTGGGCCGGATCTGGGCGGACGGGACGGAAATAGCCCCCGCCGATCTGACGATGCGCGTCTATCCGGGGGATGACACGCAATTGCCCGATCCCAAGATGGAAGCCGTCGAAGGCGCAGGGAGCGTGCCGGCCTATCGCGGTACGGCCTATGTGGTGTTCGAGGATCTGGACCTGTCGCAATTCGGCAACCGGGTGCCTCAGTTCTCGTTCGAGGTGCTGCGCGCTGATCCGGTTCACACTGGTACCGATCTGGCGGAACCGGCGCGGGCTGTCAAAGGCGTGGCCTTGATCCCTGGGACGGGGGAATACGCGCTGGCCACGCAGCCAGCGGTGATCGAATACGGCCGTGGCTCGAACAAGACGGTGAATATGAACGCGCCCTCGGGCAAGGTGGATTTCCTGACCTCGGTCGATCAGCTGGAACAAGAGCTGCCGGACTGTCAGGCCGTGTCGCTGATTGTCAGCTGGTTCGGCAATGATCTGCGCTGCGGGGAATGCGACGTGCGCCCCATGGTGGAACAGGCCGAGTATGACGCCGAAGACATGCCCTGGACGGTCTCGGGGCTGGAGCGGGACCAGGCCGAGGTGATCCCCAAGCTGGACGATCGCACGGTCTATGGTGGCACGCCCACGGATCAGTCGGTGATCCAGGCGCTGAGCGAGATGAACGCGCGCGGCAAGCGGGTGATGTTCTATCCATTCCTGCTGATGGATCAGCTTGCGGGGAATGCGCTGCCCGATCCCTATGGCGGGGACGAGCAGGCCGTGTTGCCCTGGCGGGGGCGGATCACGGGGGCTCTGGCGTCGGGGCAGGTGGGCACGCCCGATGGCACGGCCGCGGCGGATGCGCAGGTGGCTGCTTTCTTCGGGACGGTGGTGGCCAGCGATTTTGCGATTGTAAACGGCGAAGTCGTGTATAGCGGCCCGGCGGAATGGTCCTATCGCCGGTTCATCCTGCATAACGCGGCGCTGTGCGCGGCGGCGGGCGGGGTGGATGCCTTCTGTATCGGATCAGAGATGCGCGCGCTGACGCAATTGCGCGGCGCGGCGGGGTTTCCTGCGGTACAGGCGCTGCGTGATCTAACGGCTGAGGTACGCGCGCTGCTGGGTGCGGGCGTCAAGCTGGGCTATGCGGCGGACTGGTCGGAATATTTCGGCTATCACCCGCAGGATGGCTCGGGCGATGTGTATTTTCACCTCGATCCGCTGTGGGGCGATGACGAGATCGACTTTGTCGGGATCGACAATTACATGCCTCTGTCCGATTGGCGCGAGGGGGATGACCACGCGGATGCGGGTTATGGCTCGATCTATGACCTGGCCTATCTGCGCAGCAATATCGAAGGCGGCGAAGGCTATAGCTGGTATTACCACTCGGACGAGGCCCGCGCGGCGCAGATCCGCACGGATATTACCGATGTGGCCTATGATGAACCCTGGGTCTATCGCTACAAGGATATTCGCAATTGGTGGCTGAACGATCACCACGAGCGGATCGGCGGGG
>PAPN01000032.1 GCA_002708925.1 Paracoccaceae bacterium | reverse complement strand
GAATTTCGGTAGGCATTGCGATTTCTCCTTACCGATAGGTGACTTGTTTCACGGCGGCGATCACCTCGTCGGTGGTGATCAGCGCGTGGCGTTCCAGGTTGGCGGCGTAGGGCATGGGGACGTCCTTGCCGGTGCAGTTGATCACCGGGGCATCCAGGTAATCAAAGGCGCGTTCCATGATGGTGGCCGACAGGTGATTGCCGATTGAGGCCACGGGGAAGCCTTCCTCGATTGTTACGCAACGATTTGTTTTCATGACAGAATTCAGCACGGTGTCATAGTCGATGGGGCGCAGGGTGCGCAGGTCGATGACCTCGGCTGAGATGCCGTCTTCGGCCAGTTTGTCGGCCGCTTCCAGCGCATATTGCATCCCGATCCCGAAGCTGACCAGGGTCACATCCGAGCCCTCGCGCCAGATGCGGGCCTTGCCGAAGGGGATGGTGAAATCCTCCATATCCGGCACGTCGAAGCTGCGGCCATAGAGGATTTCATTCTCCAGAAAGACCACCGGGTTGGGGTCGCGGATCGCGGTTTTCAGCAGGCCCTTGGCGTCCGAGGCCGAATAGGGCATCACCACTTTCAGGCCCGGAATCTGCGCGTACCAGGCGGCATAGTCCTGGCTGTGCTGCGCGCCCACGCGGGCGGCGGCGCCGTTGGCCCCGCGGAACACGATCGGACAGCCCATCTGACCGCCAGACATATAGAGCGTTTTCGCGGCCGAGTTGATGATGTGGTCAATCGCCTGCATGGCGAAGTTGAAGGTCATGAATTCGACAATCGGGCGCAGACCGGCAAAGGCCGAGCCCACGGCGATGCCGGTAAACCCGTGTTCGGTGATCGGCGTGTCGATGACGCGTTTGGCCCCGAATTGATCCAGCAGACCCTGGCTGACCTTATAGGCCCCCTGATATTCGGCAACTTCTTCGCCCATCAGATAGACCGTTTCGTCGGCTGTCATTTCCTCGGCCATCGCGTCGCGCAGGGCCTCGCGGACGGTTTGTTGTTTCATCGGGGTGCCTGCGGGCCAGTCGGGGGTCAGATCGGCGGGTTTGATCTGGGGCGCGGTGGCGGTTGCGGGGGCGGCGGGCGTCTCGGATGCCCCTGCCGGGGCCGCCTCGGTGCCCGCGTCGGCCGGTGCGGCCTCCGGCGCTGCCGCCGGGAGGGCATCGGTGCTTTCGCCCTCTTCGACCAGGATGGCGATGGCGGTGTTGACCTTCACCCCTTCGGAGCCTTCGGCGATCAGGATCTTGCCGATGATGCCCTCATCAACGGCTTCGAACTCCATTGTGGCCTTGTCGGTTTCGATCTCGGCCAGGATGTCGCCCGATTGTACGGTGTCGCCCTCTTTGACCAGCCATTTGGCCAGGGTGCCTTCCTCCATCGTGGGGGACAGGGCGGGCATCAGAATTTCGGTAGCCATGTCTCTGTCTCCTTAGGCGTAGATGTCGGTCCACAGCTCTTCGAGCGCGGGTTCGGGGCTGGTTTTGGCGAAATCGGCGGATTTGTTGACGATTTCCTTGATCTCTTTGTCGATGGCCTTCAGGTCATCTTCGGTGGCGTGTTTGCCGGTCAGCAGCAGGTCACGCACATGTTCGATGGCGTCGCGTTCCTCGCGCATTTTCTGCACCTCGTCACGGGTGCGGTATTTCGCCGGATCCGACATCGAGTGGCCCCGGTAGCGGTAGGTTTTCACCTCGAGGATATAGGGGCCTTTGCCGGCGCGGCAGTGGGCGACGGCCTTTTCGCTGGCGGCTTTGACGGCCAGAACGTCCATGCCATCGACGGCCTCTCCGGGGATGCCGAAGGCGGCGCCGCGGGTGTAAAGCTCGGGCGTCGAGGTCGATCGGGCCTGCGCTGTTCCCATGGCGTACTGGTTGTTTTCAATGACAAAAATCACCGGCAGATCCCACAGGGCGGCCATGTTGAACGTCTCATAGACCTGGCCCTGGTTGGCGGCCCCATCGCCGAAATAGGCAAAGGTCACGCGGCCGTTTTCGTTATATTTATCCGCAAAAGCCAGCCCGGCACCCAGCGGCACCTGTGCGCCGACGATGCCGTGGCCGCCGTAGAAATGCTTCTCTTTGCTGAACATGTGCATCGAGCCGCCCTTGCCCTTGGAGTAGCCGCCCTCGCGCCCGGTCAGCTCGGCCATCACGCCGTCAGGGTCCATGCCGCAGGCCAGCATGTGGCCGTGATCGCGATAGGATGTGATGCGTTTGTCGCCTTCCTCGGCGGCGGATTCCAGCCCGACGACAACGGCCTCCTGGCCGATATAAAGGTGGCAGAACCCGCCGATCAGACCCATGCCATACAATTGGCCTGCTTTTTCTTCGAATCGGCGGATCAGCAGCATGTCGCGATAGAACTGCTTTAGCTCGTCTGCGGAAATGTTTGATTTACTTTGAGTTTTTCTGGCGGCCATGCGGCTTCCCCTCCCGGAAAAAGGAATAGTTTAGCGTTAAACTATCTATACAGAAGTTTTCCACCCGAGGCGAGTATAAATTGATGCGCAAAGAGCTCCGCGCGAATTTCATGCAGAATTTCACGCAGGAGGCTGCCCAGGGTTTCAGGCCGAAAATGAAAGGAAATCAGCGGATGACCAGCTCGTCGCTGCGCAGCATTCCCAGCACGTTGCGCGCCTGCTCGTCCAGCAGGTCCAGATCCAGATAGTCATCGGACAGGCGCAGGGTCAGATTTTCCATGCGGGTGACCTGCGCGGTCAGGCCGGCCAGCTCTTTTTCCAGCCCCTGAGTTTCGGCCACGATCTCGGCACGGCGAAACACACCATAGCCTCCCTGCACGGCGGCAAAGGTGAAATACAGTCCGGTCAGGAATGCCAGTGTGAAATAAACCCAGGCCCCCAGGGCCGGTTTTCTGCGACGTGCCATGATTTTTGCCTCTTTTTCCGCCTCTTACGGGCGGTCTTTCAACCATGCCACATGTGATTCGTTTTGTGAATCCCCAAAACGAAATTTCACTTTGGCGCGGCGTCATTTTGCCCGCAACGCAGCGTCAGTCTGGATCGGATCGGGGGGCATGGCCATGCTGCGCGTAACTTTCGGAGGAGGAGGCCGGGATGAGTGCCACGGGACACAGTACGCTACACACGCATGAAGTTCTGAACCAGCCGCAGCCGCGCGCCGCGCGTGATTTCTGGGCCGAGGATCTGCCGCTGCGCGAACAGGCCGCCCAGGCCGGGGCCGAGACGGATGTGCTGGCGCAGAGCGGCGCGGCCTACGGGACCGCCGACATGCTGCAAGCGGCCGAGGATGCGCGCCGCGATCCTCCGCGTCTGTTGCTGTTCGATCGCTCCGGGCGACGTCTGGATGAGGTGCGGTTTCATCCCGGATACCACACGATCATGGAGACCGCCATCGCGCAGGGTTTCACCGCCACCGCCTGGGAAGGGCGCGCCGGCGGTCATGCGACTCATGCCGCGATGACCTATTTCATGGCGCAGCTAGAGCCGGGAATTTCCTGTCCTCTGACAATGACTTATGCGGCGGTTCCGGCCTTGCGGCACTGCCCCGATCTGGCCGCGCAATGGGCCCCGAAACTGACCGCGCGCAGCTATGATCCGGGGGTGAAGCCGCTCTCGCAGAAGGGGGGCGCGACCATGGGCATGGCGATGACGGAAAAGCAGGGGGGCTCGGACGTGCGGGCCAACACCACCCGCGCGGTGCGCGATGGTGAGCAGTACCGGCTGATCGGGCATAAATGGTTCTGCTCGGCGCCGATGTGCGATGGGTTTCTGACCCTGGCGCAGGCCCCCGAAGGGCTGACCTGTTTCGTCGTGCCGCGCTGGCTGGAGGACGGCACCCGCAACACGATGCATTTGCAGCGGTTGAAGGAAAAGCTGGGGAACCGGGCGAATGCCTCGTCCGAGATCGAGTATGACTATGCGCTGGCCTACCGGCTGGGGGACAAAGGTCAGGGGGTCAAAACCATCATTGAAATGGTGCATCACACGCGGCTGGACACGGCCGTTGCCCCCGCCGGCCTGATGCGCGCCGCCCTGAGCGAGGCAAAATGGTGGGTCGAGGGGCGCAGCGCGTTCCAGCGGCGCCTGATTGATCAGCCGCTCATGCAGTCGGTGATGGCCGATCTGGCGCTGGATCAAGAGGCCGCGCTGGCGCTGGCGATGGGCTGCGCGCGGGCCTTCGATGGGCAGACGGATGCGGATCGCGCTTTTGCCCGGATCGCCGTGGCGCTGGCCAAATACCTGTCCAACAAACGCGCGCCGGGCGTGATCTATGAGGCGATGGAGTGCCTGGGCGGCATGGGCTATATCGAGGAAACCCCGATGCCGATGCTCTATCGCGAGGCACCGCTGAATTCGATCTGGGAAGGCTCGGGCAATGTGATCTGCCTGGATATTCTGCGGACCCTGGCGCGCGCGCCTGACGCGGCCGAGGCATTATACGCCCGTTTACAGCGCGTTGTGGGGCAGGATGCGCGCTTCGATGCGGCCCTGAAGGCCCATTCCGAACGCTGGCCCGGTGTGCCGCCCGAAGCGCAGGCGCGCTGGTTCACCGAAAGCCTGGCCACGCTGCTGGCCGCCTCGATGCTGCTGGAGACCGCGCCCAATGCGGTGGCCGATGGCTATATCACGACCCGGATCGCGGGGCAGCGGGGGGCCACGGCGGGGGCCGTTTCCGGAATCGACTGCGCCGCGATTATTCAGCGAATCTAAGGGGTTGCGCGGTCGTCCAGCACCAGTTGCAAGAAGGCCAGATCCAGCCAGCGCCCGAATTTCTGACCGACCTGGGGCATGATGCCGGTTTGCGCAAATCCCAGCCGTTCATGCAGCGCGATCGAGGCGGTATTCTGCGCCTCGATCCCGGCGACCATCACATGCAGCCCGTCCGCACGGGCGCGGGCGATCAGCGCCTGCATCAAGGCGCGGCCGATCCCGCCGCCCTGCGCCTGGGGGGCCACGTAGACGGAATGCTCGACCGTCAGGCGGTAGCCGTCAAAGGCGCGCCAGGGCCCGTAAGAGGCATAGCCACACACGCCGCCACGATCCCACACCAGCACCGGCATCCCGGCGTTTTGGCGCGCCTGTATCCAGGCGGTGCGATTGGCGCTGTCCACGGTGGCGTCATTCCAGATCGCCGTCGTGTGCGTGACCGCGTGATTGTAAATCGCGGCAATCGCAGGGGCATCGGCGGGCGTGGCGGAGCGGATCATCGGAACCTCATGCAAAAAGGGCGGCCCCACACGGAACCGCCCTTTGGCAAAACTGTCAAGCCAGGCTTAGCCCGCGACCGAAGCCTTGTAGATGCTGTCCACGGTGCCGGCCAGAACCTTGTCGAAATCGGCATCTGCCTGCTGGGCCGACAGCCCCTCGGTCAGCGCACGCGAGAAGCTGGCGATGATGCCGGTGTTCTTCGACAGGCGGTCATTGGCCTCGTCGCGGGCATAGCCGCCGGACAGGGCGACAACGCGCATCACGCGGGGGTGATCGACCAGCGGCTTATAGGTGTTTTCGGTTTCCGGCAGGGTCAGTTTCAGCATGACCTGCTGATCGTCTGGCAGGGCGTCCAGCTGTTTGCGGATCTCGGCCAGCAGGATGGCTTCGGCCTCGGCCTTGTCGGCGATGGTGATGGTGACCTCGGGCTCGATGATCGGAACCAGGCCGTGGCTCAGGATCTGCTTGCCGATGGCGAATTGCTGATCCACCACCTTGGCGATGCCCGAAGGCGTGGCCGCGTTGATGACCGAGCGCATCTTGGTGCCGAAAATGCCCTTGGACACGGCTTTTTCCAGCAGCGCGTCCAGATCGGGCATGTCCTTCATCACGCAGACGCCATCGGCTTCGTCGGCCAGGCCCTTATCGACCTTCAGGAAGGGCACGACGTGGCGTTCTTCCCACAGGTAGGTGGCCGAGGGCTTGCCGCCGATGTCGCTGTCCATGGTGCGTTCGAACAGGATCGCGCCGATGATCTGCTGGCCGGTGAACGCGGGCGAGTTGACGATACGGGCGCGCATGTCGTGGATCAGGCCGAACATTTCCTCGTCATTGCCGTAGGCGTCTTCTGCGACGCCGTAAAGTTTCAGCGCCTTCGGGGTCGAGCCACCGCTTTGATCCAGGGCTGCAATAAAACCGTTGCCGCTGGTGATCTGCTGGATTTGCTGTTCGTTGGACATGTTCATTTCCGTTTAAATGTCAGTAACTATGACGGGGACACACAAGGCACACCCCCGGATTTCGCCGCGACACTAGGTCAGACGCCCCGAGGGTGCAATTGTGGTCGCGCTAACAGGCGTGGGGATTGGCGGAATCAGGCCGCCGAGGCTTCGAGTGCCGCAACACCGGGCAGAACCTTGCCCTCCATCCATTCCAGAAAGGCGCCGCCAGCGGTTGAGATATAGGTGAAATCCCCCGCAGCGCTGGCCTGATTCAGTGCCGCCACCGTGTCGCCGCCCCCCGCAACCGAGGTCAGCGCGCCGGCTTTGCTCAGTTCGGCGGCCTTTTTCGCGGCGGCGTTGGTGGCCATGTTGAAGGGCTCGATTTCAAAGGCGCCCAGCGGGCCGTTCCAGATCAGCGTCTTGGCATTGCCCAGCACAGAGCCGATCCGTTCAACGCTGGCGGGGCCGGCATCCAGGATCATCTTATCGGCGGGGCAGGCATCGGCGGGCACGGTGCAATTGTCGGCATTGGCCTTGAATTCCGCGGCCACCACCACATCCGAGGGCAGCACGATGTCGCAGCCCGCGTCCCTGGCCTTGCTCAGGATGGACAGGGCAGTGTCGGTCATGTCGTGCTCGGCCAGGGATTTGCCCACATTGATGCCCTGAGCCGCCAGAAAGGTGTTGGCCATGCCGCCGCCGATGACCAGGTGATCGACCTTGGCCACCAGATTGCCCAGCAGTTCCAGCTTGGTGGAAACCTTGGCCCCGCCCACAACGGCCACCACCGGGCGCACGGGCTGTCCCAGCGCGCTTTCCAGCGCCTCCAGCTCGGCTTGCATCAGACGGCCCGCGCAGGACGGCAGCAGCCGCGCGACGCCCTCGGTCGAGGCATGGGCCCGGTGCGCGGCGGAAAAGGCATCGTTGCAGTAGACATCGCCCAGTTTGGCCAGACGGGCGGCAAATTCGGGATCGTTCTGCTCTTCGCCGGGGTAGAAACGGATGTTTTCCAGCAGCACCACCTCGGCCTTGCGCTCTTCATCGGTGTGCAACTCGGCGGCCTCCAGGGTTTCGACGAACACCACCTTATGCGCCAGGGCTTTCTCCAGCGCCTTCAGGGTGACGCGCAGCGACATGTCCAGCACGACTTTGCCCTTGGGGCGGCCGAAATGCGCCACCAGAATGGGCCGGCCGCCTGCGGCCAGAATGTCATTTACGGTGGGCACGATACGTTCGATCCGGGTGGCGTCTGTCACCTCTCCGTTGGCGACGGGGACGTTAATATCCACCCGCACCAGCACGCGTTTGCCGTTCAAATCTATTTGGTCCAAAGTTTTCCAACCCATCGCGGTGTCCTCTGAGATAAAATTTTGCCCTCTCTTGGCCCGATCCCGCCTTGGGGTCAACCTCTGGCTTGGCAAGCGCGCCCATGCGTCTTAGGTAAAGACCAACATCATACCAAGGAGCCCCCAATGGCCGAGATCAAAGACCCCGAAAACACCATTCTGATGGAACTCAAGGGCGGCACTGTCGTCATCCAGCTGCTGCCCGACGTGGCCCCCAAACATGTCGAACGCATGAAAGAGCTGGCGCGCTCGGGTCAATATGACAACGTGGCCTTCCACCGCGTGATCGACGGGTTCATGGCGCAGACCGGCGATGTGCAGCACGGCGATATGGAGGACGGGTTCAACCTGTCGCGCGCGGGCACTGGCGGCTCGGATCTGCCCGACGTGCCGGCCGAGTTTTCCAAAATCCCCCACGCGCGCGGCAGCCTGGGCGCGGCGCGTTCGATGAACCCGAACTCGGCCAACTCGCAGTTTTTCATCAACTTCAAGGACAATGACTTCCTGAACGGCCAGTATACCGTGTACGGCCAGGTCATCGAGGGCATGGAACACGTTGACGCCATCACCCGCGGCGAGCCCCCTGCAAGCCCCGACCGCATGATCAGCGTCAAGGTGGCTGCCGATGCGTAAGCTCGCATGCGTTCTGGCCATGCTGGCCAGCCCGGCCGCGGCAACCGGCCTAAACATTCAGATCGAAGGCGAGGGCGCCAATGGCACCGTCACCATCGACCTGTACGAGGACGTGGCGCCGGGCCATGTGGAACAGATCACCGCGCTGGCCGAGGCAGGCGCCTATGACGGCGTGGTCTTTCACCGCGTGATCGAGGGCTTCATGGCCCAGACGGGCGATGTGAAATTCGGCAAGATCGGCGCGGATATGCGCCGGGCGGGGATGGGCGGCTCGGACCGGCCGAACCTGAAGGCCGAATTCTCGGACGTACCCTATGAACGCGGCATCGTCGGCATGGCGCGGTCCAATGATCCGGACTCGGCCAATTCGCAATTCTTCATCATGTTTGCGCCGGGGCATTTCCTGAACGGGCAATATACCGTGATCGGCGAGGTGACCGAAGGCATGGAGATCGTCGATCAGATCAAACGCGGCAAGGGCCGGAACGGCACCGTTGTCGGCCAGCCGGACGTGATGACCAAGGTAACGGTGATCCCTAGTTCCTGAGGCGCGCCGCCGCAGACAGTCACACAGAAAGGCCCGAAGCGCGCTTCGGGCCTTTTGCGTCTTATCAGGGGCTATCTGCGGGTGTGGAGCTTGCTTTTGTCGCCCTTGCCCTTGTTTCGGTGGTATTGGGTCTGGGTTTGGCTGGCATAGACAACCTGGCAATCCATGGGCAGCTTTTTCTGGCCCAGGACGATGTTGCGGCAATAATACCGCCCCTGCCAGTTCCAGGCGCCCACCAGTTTTTTCTTGTTATAGCTCCCGCTGAGCGTGCCATCCGCGTTCACAATGTGCCAATTGCCAGCGTCATCATAGTATTTGTGGCCAACCACCAGGGATCTGAACTCGTCTTCTTTGCGTAGTTTTTTCAGGTCCGAGGCCGCCACCGGCGAGGCCATGGCAATTGCGGCGCTTACCGCGCAGAGCATTCGTGTGAGATTTTTCATAAACTATCCATCCTTAAATATAAGCGTGAACGGCCCCAAGAATAGCATAATTCCGCTGGCTTTCCTAAAATGAACCGCGCCTGCCGGAACAAGGCGCCTGGCCCGCGGGGATGTTTTCGGCCGCGAGGGGATGACGCGGATGTGAACAGCGGGGGCTTTGCCCGCCGGCGCAGATGGCGCAATCTGCCAGACGGGAGGTCTGCGATATGTTGAAAAAGCTTGCTGCCGCAATCGCGCTGGCGCTGGCTACGGGGGGGCTGGCGACTGGCGCTCTGACGACGGGGGCGCAGGCCGGCCCTGAATTCTGGACATATGAATGGCCCGACACGGATTTCACCCGAACCACGATTGAAAACTGGTCCGAAATCCGATCCGGCGGGCCGGGCAAGGATGGCATCCCCGCGCTTGGCGCACCTGAATTTCGCGCGGGCTCTGGGGAAACCCGGCTGGGCCCGACCGAGGCCGTGATCGCTCTGCATCTCAAGGGGCACCCGGCGCGCGCCTATCCGCTGCGCTATCTGATGTGGCATGAGATCGTGAATGACCGGCTGGGCGATCTGCCTGTCGCGGTAACCTATTGTCCGCTGTGCAACTCGGCTTTGGTGTTCGACCGGCGGGCGCAGGGGCTGGTGCTGGAATTCGGCGTCTCGGGCAAGCTGCGCAATTCGGATATGGTGATGTATGACCGGCAGACCCACAGCTGGTGGCAGCAGGCCATCGGCACCGGGATCGTGGGGGATCTGACCGGGGTTGAGCTGACGGTTCTGCCGTCTCGTATGCTGGGCTGGGCGCAGTTTCGCGCAGACTTTCCGGACGGTGTGGTGATGGAGCAGCCCGCCCACGCGCGCCCCTATGGGCAGAACCCTTACCGCGCCTATGATCTGTCGAAACGCCCGTTTCTGTATAACGGAGCCCCCCCGCCGCATGGGATTGCCCCTCTGGCGCGGGTGGTGCGCGTGGGCGATCGCGCCTGGCCGCTGGAACGCCTGCGTCAGGCCGGGCAGTTGACCGAGGCGGGGATTACCCTGATCTGGCGCGCCGGACAGGCCTCGGCGCTCGAGGCCGGCAGCGTAGAAGGCGGGCGCGATGTGGGCTCGATCCGGGTGCTGTCCGGGGCGGGCGCGGATATGGTGCATGACGTGATGTTCGCCTTTGCCTATCACGCGTTCTGGCCGCAGGGGCGCTGGATGCTGGGCGACTAGGCGGCCTGGCTGGCCTGCTGCCCGGCAAAGTCAACCAATGCGGCAAAGGCCTGGGCGAATTCAGCGTCCGGAATGGTCATGGCGACGCGAATGAACCCCGCGGCGGCCTGTCCGAAACTGCCGCCGGGCATGACGGCGATGCCTTTTTCATCCAGCAGGCGGTTGGCAAAGCTTTCGCCATCCAGGCCGGTCGCGCGCAGGTCCAGCATCATGTACATCGCCCCCTGAGGCGGCACGGCGCGCACCACGTTCTGCCCGGCCAGAATGTCCAGCGCAATGGCGCGGCGGCGGGCAAAGGGCGCAGCGATCTGCGCTTCGAACTCCGGCCCCAGGGACAGCGCGAACAGCGCGGCCTGCTGGATATAGCCGGGCACGCCGTAATTGGTGTTGGTGGCTAGGTTGGTCAGGTGGGTGATCGCCTGGGCCGGGCCGACGATCCAGCCCAGGCGGCTGCCGGTCATGGCGTGGGATTTGGACATCGAGCCAATGACCAGCGTGCGCTCGGCCATGCCGGGCAGGGCGCGGGGGGACAGGTGGGTGCCGTCCCACAGCTGGGTGTCGTATACCTCGTCCGAGATCAGCCACATGTCGCGCTCTTGCATCAGATCGGCGATGCCTTGCAGCGTGGCGCGCGAATAGATCACGCCGGTGGGGTTATTGGGCGAGTTGATCAGCAGGCTGCGCGCCCCGTCCGCCCGTGCGGCAATGTCCGCCGGATCGGGCTGAAACCCGGCCTGCGCATGGGCCGGGACAGCCACGGGGATCGCGCCATTGGCTCGCACGGTGCCCGGATAGGTGGCGTAATGGGGATCAATGAACAGCGCCTTGTCCCCCGGATCGCAAACCGCGTGATGGGCCGCGAACAGCGCCGCCTGACCGCCCGCCGTGATCAGCACGTTCTCTGGCCCCGTGGGCACGCCCGATTGCGCCTGAACACGCGTCGCGACGGCCTGGCGCAGCGCCGGGATGCCGGGGATCATGGCATAGCCTGTCGCGCCTGCGACAGCCGCCTGGTGCATGGCCTCAAGAATGCGCGGATCGGTGCGGATGTCGTGCTCGCCGATGGTCAGCTCGGTCACGGTTTGGCCCTCGGCGATCATCTGACGGGCGCGCAGGAACAGTTCCCACCCGTCCGAGCCGGCCGCATTGATGCCCATGATCCGATCCGACAGTTTCATTGCGCTCTCCTGTTGCTGTGAACGCATATGGAGCAAGCGATATGATCAAAAGTCAATTCACGGATTGTGACGCCGTGCATCATCGGCTATGAAGGGTTTCATGAAACGGACCATCTGCATTTCCTGCTGCATTATCTGCTGACATCTTCAGCGGGCCGTTCTTCTATTCCAAATCAGTGTCGAAGTTGCTAAGCCCGCCCAGAGCCAGGGTGCGTCTGCCTGCAATGAGGACACCAATGACGACGATCAAGCTGCACAACTCGAAAACCCGCCGCAAAGAGGTTTTCACCCCCATCGACCCCAACAATGTGCGGATGTATGTCTGTGGGCCCACGGTCTATGACCGCGCTCATATCGGCAATGCGCGTCCCGTGATTGTGTTCGACACGCTGTTCCGGCTGCTGCGCCATGTCTATGGGCCCGATCACGTCACCTATGTGCGCAATTTCACCGATGTGGACGATAAGATCAACGCGCGCGCGGCCGAAAGCGGGCGCTCGATCGGGGAAATCACCGCCGAGACCACCCAATGGTATCTGGAGGACATGCGCGCCGTGGGGGCGCTGGACCCCACGGAAATGCCGCGCGCGACGCAATATATTCCGCAGATGATCGCGATGATCGAAACGCTGATCGCGGACGGGTTCGCCTATGCCAGTGACGGGCATGTGCTGTTCCGGGTGCGCGCCTATAAGGACTATGGCGCTTTGTCGGGGCGGTCCGTGGATGACATGATCGCCGGCGCGCGGGTCGAGGTGGCCCCCTACAAAGAAGACCCGATGGATTTCGTGCTGTGGAAGCCGTCCTCGGACGATTTGCCGGGGTGGGACAGCCCCTGGGGGCGCGGGCGTCCGGGTTGGCATATCGAATGCTCGGCCATGTCTTATGAGCTGCTGGGGGCCAGTTTCGACATCCACGGCGGCGGCAATGACCTGATGTTCCCGCATCACGAAAACGAAGTGGCACAGTCGTGCTGCGCCCATCCCGAGGGCGGCTTTGCCAATGTCTGGATGCACAATGAGATGTTGCAGGTCGAGGGCAAGAAGATGTCCAAATCCCTGGGCAACTTTTTCACCGTGCGCGATCTGCTGGATCAGGGCGTGCCGGGCGCGGTGATCCGCTATGTGTTCCTGTCCACCCATTACCGCAAGCCGATGGACTGGACCGAGAAGAAGCGGATCGAGGCCGAGAAGGTGCTGCGTAGGATTGCCGCTTTGCTTGGCCAAGATCCTTTGAGCAAGCCGTGGTTCGGCGCGGCGGTGGTGCCGGGGGAGCTTGTCGAGGCTTTGGCCAATGATCTGAACACTTCGCTGGCTTTGACCTTGGTGAATAAGTATTTGAAGAGCAAAGAAGAGGCGAAGCTGCGCGGGGCTTTGGCGTTGCTGGGGTTTAATCCGGAGGAGATTGTTGAGCACTTTTTTGGTGTTGAAGTACGGTCCACGGACAATGAAATTGTGTCCGGTCTGAGCGTGCGTACGCGGGGTGATGACCATAATCTGCCGGTAGAAAAACTTGCAGAGTTTGCACAAAGGCTGCAGGCGTTGCGGGCCGAGGCGATGCAGAGCAAGGATTTTTCCGGAGTGGATGCTTTGCGCGGGGCTTTGGTGGCGGCCGGGCTGGAGGTGAAGATGTCCAAGGAGGGGGTGGAGCTGATCCCTGGCGCGGGGTTCGATGGCTCGAAGCTGGAGGGGCTGTGATGCGCGAACGGCTTTATATCTATGACACCACGTTGCGCGATGGGCAGCAGACGCAGGGGGTGCAGTTCTCGACTGCGGAAAAGCAGGAGATTGCGGCGGTTCTGGACAGTTTGGGTGTGGATTACATCGAAGGCGGCTGGCCGGGGGCGAACCCGACGGATTCAGAGTTTTTTGAGACCAAACCGCAGATGGGCGCGGTGTTTACCGCTTTTGGGATGACCAAGCGGGCCGGGCGCTCGGCTGAGAATGACGATGTGCTGGCGGCGGTGATGAATGCGGGCACGCCGGCGGTGTGTCTGGTGGGCAAGACCCATGATTTCCATGTGGAAACGGCTTTGGGGATTTCTCTGGCTGAAAATACCGAGAATATCGCGCGATCCGTGGAATATATGGTGGCGCAGGGGCGCGAGGCCTTGTTCGATGCCGAGCATTTCTTTGACGGCTACAAGGCCAATCCGGGCTATGCGCTGGAGGCGGTCAGGGCGGCCTATGACGCGGGCGCGCGCTGGGTGGTGCTGTGCGATACCAATGGCGGGACCATGCCGCAGGAAATCCATGACATCACCAGGGCGGTGATTGCGGCGGGGATTCCGGGCGATCATCTGGGCATTCACACGCATAATGACACGGAAAACGCGGTGGCCGGGTCGCTGGCGGCGATTGATGCGGGGGCGCGGCAGGTTCAGGGCACGCTGAACGGGCTGGGCGAGCGCTGCGGCAATGCCAACCTGACCACGCTGATCCCGACTTTGCTGTTGAAGGAGCCTTATGCCAGCGCCTATGAAACACGCGTCAGCCATGACGCCCTGACCGGGCTGCTGAAGGCCAGCCGCAAGCTGGACGATATTCTGAACCGGGTGCCGTTCCGGCAGGCGCCTTATGTGGGGGCCAGCGCCTTTGCGCATAAGGCGGGGCTGCATGCCAGCGCGATCCTCAAGGATCCGGCGACCTATGAACATATTGATCCGGCGGTGGTGGGCAATGCGCGCATCATTCCGATGTCCAATCAGGCGGGCCAGTCCAACCTGCGCAAACGTCTGTCCGAGGCCGGGTTGCAGGTTGCGGCAGGCGATCCGGCTTTGGCGCGGATTCTGGATGTGATCAAAACGCGCGAGGCGATGGGCTATACCTATGACAGCGCTCAGGCCAGTTTCGAGCTGCTGGCGCGGGCCGAACTGGGGCAATTGCCGCAGTTCTTTGAGGTGAAGCGTTACAAAGTCACGGTTGAGCGGCGCAAGAACAAGTACAACAAGATGGTCAGCCTGTCCGAGGCCGTCGTGGTGCTGAAAGTGGATGGCGAGAAGAAGCTGTCCGTGTCCGAATCCATGGATGAAAACGGCGCGGATCGGGGGCCGGTGAATGCTCTGTCCAAGGCGCTGGCCAAGGATCTGGGGCGCTATTCGGACGTGATCCGCGACATGCATCTGGTGGATTTCAAGGTGCGGATTACCCAAGGCGGCACCGAGGCCGTCACCCGCGTGATCATCGACAGCGAAGACGGGCAGGGGCGGCGCTGGTCCACTGTGGGCGTGTCCCCGAACATAGTCGATGCGTCTTTTGACGCTCTTTTAGATGCAATAAATTGGAAACTTCTGCGCGAGATGGGCGCAGACTAGCGAACAGGAAAATTGGTAATGATTGGTAAGGTTGCATTTTCGTTGGCCATGTTTGCGGTTGTGCCGGGGGCGATTGCGCTGGGGCTGATCGCCTCGCAGGGGCCGGGCACGGTGGATGGCGCGGGCGGGTTGGATTTCAGCAAACAACTGGCGCGCGGGCTGGACGATCCGCTGCCCGTGGTGCCGGTGCAGATGCGCGATGGGTTTGCCTTGCAGGTGCGCCATCTGGAGGGGCCCAAGGATGCGCCGCTGTTGGTGATGGTGCATGGCTCGGGCTGGCAGGGCGCGCAGTTTGACAGCCTGGCGCGCGATCTGGCGGATCAGGCCGAGGTGCTGGTGCCCGATCTGCGCGGTCATGGTGCTCAGCCGGGGCGGCGGGGCGATGTGGACTATATCGGCCAGTTCGAGGACGATCTGGCCGACCTGATCGCCGCCTATCGCAAACCGGGGCAGAAGGTGATCGCGCTGGGGCACAGCTCGGGCGGGGGGCTGGTGGTGCGGATGGCGGGCGGCCCGCATGGCGGCGCGCTGGATGGGGCGGTTCTGCTGGCGCCTTTCCTGAAATACAACGCCCCCACGACGCGCGCCAATTCCGGTGGCTGGGCGCACCCGCTGACGCGGCGGCTGATCGGTCTGTCGATGCTGAATGCGGTGAAAATCCGCGCGCTGAACCATCTGACCGTGATCCAGTTTGCCATGCCGCAAACCGTGTTGGACGGCCCGCTGGGGCATACGGCGACAACGGCCTATTCCTATCGGCTGAACACGTCTTATGCGCCACGCAATGACTATACGGCGGATATTGAGGCTTTGCCGCCGTTCCTGCTGGCGGTGGGGGACCGGGACGAGGCCTTTGTTGCCGAAGGGTACCAGCCTTTGATGTCGGCCCATACCGATCAGGGGCGCTATGCCTTGATCGCGGGGGTGACCCATCTGGATGTGGTGGACGATCCGCAAACCCTGACCGAAATTCAAGGATTCCTGCGTGAGTTTTGATGACCCCGACATGATCGCCTGCGCCGAACTGGTGCAGCGCGCCGATCCTGACAGGTTTCGCGTGGCCATGGCTGCCCCGGTGCCTGCGCGGCTGGTGCTGTTCCCGATTTTCGCGGCGAATGTCGAAGTCTCGCGCGCCCCTTGGGTGACGCAGGAACATCTGATCGCGGAAATGCGCCTGCAATGGTGGAAGGACGCGTTCGAGCAAATCGCCGCCGGGGGCAATGTTCGCCGGCACGAGGTGGTCTCGCCCCTGGCGCGGGTGCTGGACGCGCGCGGCGCGCAGCTGATGCTGGAACTGGCCGAGGTCCGCAGCTGGGACATCTACCGCGACCCGTTCGAGGATGCCGCGCATTTTGAACGCTATATCACCGCCAGCTCAGCGCATTTGATGCTGGCCGCCGCGCGGGCCCTGGGGGATGTGGACGAACAAGCCGTTCTGGACATGGGATATGCCGCCGGGCTGGCCAATTATCTGGTGGCCGTGCCTGCCCTAGAGAAGGCCAAGCGCGTGCCCCTTCTGGATGGCCGCCCCGAGGCTGTGCAGGCGCTGGCGCAGGATGGGCTGGCGCGGCTGAAACGGGCGCGGGCCGCGCGGGGGCAGGTGGGGCGTGCGGCGGCTCCGGCGATGCTGCTGGGGTGGAAGGCCGAAGCCATTCTGAAACGCGCCGCAGCTCAGCCCGGACGTGTGGCCGCCGGGGCGCTGGCCGGATCGGGCTTTGCCGAGAATGCGGGCTTGATGCTGCGCGCCCTGACGGGGCGCTGGTAGGGCGCGGATCAGTCCTCGGACGGACGCAGGAACAGCCAGATCAGCGCGCCACCCGCCAGCATCAGGAAGGGTGCCATCGCCAGGTTCACCGAGGTCCACCCCACTTGCGCCGACCCGCCCGAGCAATTCATCAACCCGCCCGAGGCCAGCGACGCCACCGTCACCCCGCCAAAGACCAGCAGATCGTTCAGCCCCTGCATCCGGCCGCGCTCGTGCGGCTCATGGGCGCCGGCCAGCATCGTGGTGGCGCCGATAAAGCCAAAGTTCCAGCCCACGCCCAGCAGGATCAGCGCGATGAAAAAGTTTTCAAGTTCAACGCCTTGCAGCGCCACAGCGCCCGCGCCGGCCAGAATGGCCAGGCCAGTGGCCACGATTTTCTCAATCCCGAACCGGGCGATCAGGTGGCCGGTGAAAAAGCTGGGCACATACATGGCCAGCACATGGGCGGACACCACATCGGCGGCCGTGCCTGCCTCGAATCCGCAGCCCACGACGGCCAGCGGCGTCGAGGTCATCACCAGATTCATCAGCGCATAGCTGACCATCGCACAGATCACCGCCACCAGAATGCGCGGGGTTGTGATCAGCTCCCACCGGGTGCGGCCCCTGGGGGCATCGGCGGCGGGCGGCTGCGGTTTGGGAATGTCCAGGAACAGAAACAGGGCCGATCCGATCACATTCACCGCGATCACCGCCAGATAGGTGCCGATGAAGGGGATCACGAAGGCATCCACCGTGACCTTGACCAGCTGAGGCCCGATGATCGCCGCCGCCAGACCGCCGGCCATCACATAGGAAATCGCCTTGGGGCGGAAGGCCTCAGAGGCGGTGTCGGCGGCGGCAAAACGGTAAAACCCGTGCGCGGACATATAGATCCCGGTCACCAGACTGCCCGCCAGGAAGATCGGGAAAGAGGCCACATACAGCCCGTAGGCTCCGATTGCGCCGCCGATGGCACCGGCCAGCGTGCCCAGCATGAACCCGACGCGCCGCCCGTATGTCTGCATCACCCAGGACACCGGCGTCGCCGCCAGCATACTGCCCAGCACGATCAGCGAGATCGGCAGGGTGGCAAAGCACAGGTTCGTCGCCAAAGCCTGCCCGGCCAGCCCGCCGATGGTGAAAATCATCGGCATCTGCGCGCCCAAGATCGCCTGGGCCAGCACCAGAATGGTCACGTTCCGCTTGGCGCGGGCATCGTCGGGCATATATTCAGAACTGCTCATGCGAGAGTGCTAGCCCGTTGCTCTGTCCCGCGCAAGCCGGATATTTACGGTGTTAAATATTCGCCTCAGGACTGTTCTGCGGGGCGGCCTCGGTCCAGCGGATCCAGATCCCGAGGCGGCTGCCCCGCGATCATCCCCTGCCAGTCCAGCACCTGCCGCAACAGAACCGAGCGCCCAACGCAGAGAATCGCCGGCGGCTGCATTCCCTGGGCGGCAATGTCAGTTTCCAGCCGGGATAGCGTGGTTTCCAGCACTTTCTGATCGGACGTGGTGGCCTGGCTGACAACGGCGCAGGGCTCGTTCGGGGGGCGGCCGGCGGCCAGCAGTTCCTGAGCGATCCGGCCTGCGTGTTTCATGCCCATATAGATCACCAGAACCTGCGCGCCCTGCGCCAGCGCGGCCCAGTTCACCGCCTGCGGAGCCTGTCCCGTCTGGTCATGCCCGGTGACGAAAACCACCGATTGGTTCACATCCCGGTGCGTGACCGGAATGCCCGCATAGGCCAGCCCGCCAATGCCCGCGCTGATGCCCGGAATGATGCGCAGGGGAATGCCGTGCTGCACCAGGGTTTGGGCCTCTTCTCCGCCGCGGCCAAAGACGAAAGGATCGCCGCCCTTCAGCCGCAAAACGCGTTTACCCTGTTTGGCCAGCTCGACCAGACGCAGGGAAATGTCGCGCTGCTTGGCCGAGGGTTTGCCCCCGCGTTTGCCCGCATATTCCAGCGTGGCCTGCGGGGCCCATTGCAGGATCGCGTCATTCACCAGCGCGTCATAGACCACCACATCGGCCTGTTTCAGCGCGTTCAGCGCGTGCAGCGTCAGCAGCCCCGGATCTCCGGGGCCGGCGCCGCACAGCCAGACCCATCCGGGTTCCAGTTGCGGCCAGTCAAAGGGCGGGAGGGCAGGTGATTCACTCATGCCCCCTGTATGCGCCGGATTGCGGGGCTGGAAAAGGGGGGCTTTGGGCCTGTAGGGTAGCCGCAAAAGGAGCTGGCGGATGGTCGGACGTCTTATTGAAACACCCGATTGCGTGGCCGAGGGGGCGCGCTGGCTGTGCCGGGCCGATCCGGCACTGGCGCGCGCCTATGCGCTGACCGGGCCGCTGCCGCTGCGCCGCAGACCGGACGGGTTCGCGCAGCTGCTCAATGCGATTGTCAGCCAGCAGGTCAGCGTGGCCTCGGCCAATGCGATCTGGAAACGCCTGCAAGAGGCGGGCTGCGTTAGTCCCGAAGGCGTGCAGCGCTACAGTTTTGACGATCTGCGCGGGCTGGGCCTGTCGCAGCAGAAGGCGCGCTATGCGCTGGCGCTGGCCGAGGCAGGGATCGATTATGACGCCCTGCGCGCCGCCCCCGATGCGGAGGTCATCAGGGTGCTGACCGCGGTCAAAGGGATCGGCGTCTGGACGGCAGAGATCTACGCGATGTTCTCGCTGGGGCGTGCGGATGTCTTTGCCCCCGGCGATCTGGCGCTGCAGGTG
>PAPN01000031.1 GCA_002708925.1 Paracoccaceae bacterium | reverse complement strand
TTCCTGCTGGAACTCTGCCGACAGGCCAAAGACCTTCTCGGGGTTGTTTTTCCACAGCTCATAGTCGGTGATGACCGGAACACCGATGCCTTTGAACACGGCCTGCTGGTTCCACGGCTCGCCCACGCAGTAGCCGTAGATGGTGCCGGCTTCCATGGTGGCGGGCATCTGCGGCGGAGGCGTCACGGACAGCAGCACATCGGCGCCGATCTGGCCGGTCACGTTTTCAGGGCTGTAGAAGCCCGGCTCCAGCCCGCCAGCGGCCAGCCAGTAACGCAGTTCGTAGTTGTGGGTCGACACGGGGAACACCATGCCCATGTTAAAGGGCTTGCCCTCGTCCTTGTATTTCTCAACGACGGGCTTCAGCGCGGCGGCGCTGATCGGGTGGATCGGCTTGCCGTCTGCGTCATGGGGGATGTGTTCCTTCATCTGGGCCCAGATTTCGTTCGACACGGTGATGCCGTTGCCGTTCAGGTCCATCGAGAAGGGGGTGATGATATGCGCCTCGGTGCCGAAGCCGATGGTGGCGGCCAGGGGCTGACCGGCCAGCATATGCGCGCCGTCCAAAGTGCCCGAGATCACGCCGTCCAGCAGGACTTTCCAGTTTGCCTGCGCTTCCAGGGTCACGAACAGGCCTTCGTCCTCGAAATAGCCTTTCTCATAGGCCACAGCCAGGGGCGCCATGTCGGTCAGCTTGATGAAGCCGAACTTCAGTTCGTCCTTTTCGACGTCCAGCATTTCTGCAGCCGCGGGGGTCACCAGCATGGTCGTGGCTGCCAGGATAGAGGCGATACGTTTCATTCTCTGTCTGTCCTTTATTCAACGCTCCGAAAAGTCGGAACAACAAAAAAGCCGCTGACGCACTCTGCCTATGCAGAGGGTCGAGCGGCTTTGCTCAGGGTTTCCCGGATCATCGGGGAATTTCGATAGACGCAACGCCCTTGTTACGTCTTGTGGGCCAAGATGAGGGGGATTCGGCGGGTTCAGCAAGTCCCGCAGGCGCGAATTTCCCGGTTTTTGCTGCGATGCGGCGCTGGCTGCGGGATTTTGCCTGTTTTTTAATCATGCCGCCGCAAAGGGATCAAAGACGCGGCCATCGAAAAACTGATCGCGCAGCAGATAGAGCTGCCCGCCCCCCGAGGCCACGGCAGTGTTTTCGGCCAATGAGCCTTCGACTTTTTCAGAGGCACCGGGCATCTCGGCCGAGGTTTGCGCCAGATGCGTGCGGTACAGATCCGAGCGGAACACAGCCCGCGCGGTCTGCATCGCCTGCGTCCGGTCCAGCCCCATCCGTCCGGCGATCTGCGCGCCGATCCAGGCGGCCTGGCTTTTCCAGGGGAAGGTCGCGGCGCCGGCGTGGAATTCCAGAAAATGCGGTGTCTCGCGCTCGTCGCCGCGGGCCGAGATCACCAACTGCCCGGTCAGGGCGCGGTCGATCACCTCGGGGGCGACGGCGATGTAATGGCTGCGCGACAGGATTTCGGCCGCCGTCGTGCGCGCGCCTTCGGTGTTCAGCCAGCGCCCGGCGCGCCAGACCGCGCGCATCAGGCGTCCGGTCAGATCAGGGTCGGATTCCGTCCAGTCATGACGCACGGCCAGCACTTTTTCCGGAGAAAACCCCCAGATCGCGGCGCAGGGCAGCAACAGCTCGCCCACGTCATTTTCCACGGTGATCGAGCCCCAAGGCTCGCCCACGCAGAAGGCATCAATCTCATCGGCGGCAATCGCCTGCGCCATCAGCGGCGGCGGCACGGTGCGAATATCCAGCGATTGCGGCGCGGCCAGTCCCAGCGAGTTCAGCCAGTAATACAGCAGCTCGGCGTG
This sequence comes from Paracoccaceae bacterium, assembly GCA_002708925.1. Classification (GTDB taxonomy): domain Bacteria; phylum Pseudomonadota; class Alphaproteobacteria; order Rhodobacterales; family Rhodobacteraceae; genus Thalassobius. Next base: position 33,154 of record PAPN01000031.1, on the reverse strand, counting down.
CATCGAGAACGGGAAAGGCACCCCGATCCGCAGCCTCTGGCCGGTGGCGATCAGCGCGCGCCCGGCCTTTTGGGCGGATTTGAAATCGAAATCGTGCCCGGCGGCGTGCAGCTTGGTGGCCAGCGCCTTGGACACGCCGATCACATTGCCATTCACCGACATCACCGACAGCGCGTCCAGCCGCGTGGTCATCCCGCCCAGGCCCAAAGCCATGGCAACCGGGGTGGGGGAAAGCATATGCGCCGCCTCGATCTGCCCCAGCGCCAGCAGGTCGCGCAGCGTGGCCCAGCTGGGGGCCTTGCGCAGCTCCAGGTTCAGGCCTTCCTCTTCGGCAAAGCCCAGTTCGCGGGCGATGATCAGCGGGGCGGCGTCCACCAGCGGGATAAAGCCCGCAGTAATGTTCAACGTCATGACAACAGCCCCGCCGCGGTGACCAGAGACTGGGCGACCTCGATCATCTTCTTGCCCTGATCCATCGCGGTTTTGCGCAACAGGGCATAGGCCTCTTCTTCAGAGACACCGCGCGCCTTCATCAGGATGCCCTTGGCGCGGTCCAGGGTTTTGCGTTCCTCCAGCGCCTGTTTGGTGGCCTCCAGTTCCGTGCGCATCCGCTGGAACATGTGGAACCGGGTGATGGCGGCGTCCAGAATCGGCTTGATCCGATCCGAGCGCATCCCGTCCACCACATAGGCGGAGACGCCGGCCTCGATCGCGGCCTTGGTCAGCGCGTCATCGCTGCGATCCACGAACATCGCGACAGGGCGGTCCAGCGGCCCCGAGGCCAGCGCCAGTTCCTCCAGCGCGTCGCGCGACGGATCGGTCATGTCGATCAGCACCACATCGGGATCGCGCTGCGCGATGCGGCGCGACAGGCCCGATTCCTCGGCGATAACGGAAATATCATAGTCCCCCGAGCCATTCAGACTGTCGACAATCTGCAAGGCGCGGTCGCGGTCTTTTTCAACCACGATGATGGATAGGCGATTTGGCACAGTGGCTGGTCCCCGGTCTTTCTGAGTTTCAGATACGGGGGACCGGGGCGCAGAAAAAGCGCGACTCGCTCAAAGATGCGCTGCAATGCAGCAAAAACCGGTTGAATGCTTAATATTTGTGCAGTTAGCGCTTATCCGGGCGGATCAGAAATCCAGACCCAGATCCAATGTGCGCACCGAATGGGTCAGCGCGCCCGAGGAAATGTAATCCACGCCGGTGGCGGCCACTTCGGCGATGCGCTCCAGCTTCATGTTGCCCGAGGCCTCAAGCACCAGCGCGCCCTTCACCATGGCCACGGCCTTTTTCAGCGTGGGCGTGTCCATGTTGTCCAGCAGACACACATCCGCGCCGCCGGTTTCCAGAACCTCGGCCAACTGGTCCAGCGTGTCCACCTCAATCTCCACCCGCACCATATGCGAGGCATTGGCCTTGGTTGCCTCCAGCACCGGGCGAATGCCCCCGGCGGCGGCGATGTGGTTGTCCTTGATCAGGATCGCGTCGGACAGCGAAATGCGGTGGTTGAAGCCGCCACCATGCAGCACCGCCTGTTTTTCCACGATCCGCAGGCCGGGCGTGGTTTTGCGGGTGCAGGTGATGCGGGTGTCGGTGCCCTTGGTTTCCGCGACAAAGGCCGCGGTCAGCGTGGCGATCCCGGTCAGCCGCCCGGCAAAGTTCAGCGCTACCCGTTCGCCCGACAGGATCGAGGCGGCACGGCCCCGGATCTCCATCAGCGTATCGCCTTTCTTGCAGGGGGTGCCATCGGCCAGCAGAGTTCTCACCTCCAGCTCGGGGTCGGTCAGGCGAAAGGCGATCGCAGCCACCTGCATTCCGGACACCACCCCATCCTCGCGCGCGTTGATGCGGGCGTTATAGGTGGTGCCGGCGGGGATGACAGCGCGGGTGGTGACGTCACCGTATTGGCCCAGATCCTCCATCAGCGCATTGCGCACCATGGGTTCCAGGATCAGATCGGGCAGGGGGGCGAAGTGGGTCATGTGTCGCTTTCCACAGCAGCGGCGCGGATGCGGAGCGCCTGGTCCAGGGTGATACGGGTGCGCTCGGCGCGATCCAGAAGATCGGGGAAATCGCGGCGGCAATGGGCCCCGCGCGATTCCTGGCGCATCAGGGCGGCGGCAGTGATCAGCGTCGCCGTCGCCGTCATGTTGATAAAGCAGGGGCATTCGGGATGGTCGCGTTCCAGCTGGTCGATGATCCGCAGCGCCTGGCGCAGCCCGTCTGCATCGCGCACCACGCCGACGTTATTTGTCATGCAGCGGCGCAGGGTGTCGATGGCCTTGGACGGGGGCGTGGGCCCGCCCGGTTCGAAGTGCAGCGTCACCGGATCGGCCTGGCGCTTACCTGGCAGCGCGGCGCGGATGCCCTTGGCGCAGTGACGGGCGTAGACCAGGGCCTCCAGCAGCCCGTTCGAGGCCAGCCGGTTCGCGCCATGCAGCCCGGTCGAGGAGGCCTCGCCGCAGACCCACAGATTGGTCAGGCTGCTGTGGCCTTCGGGGTCGGTGTCGATCCCGCCCATGTGGTAATGCGCGGCGGCGGCCACGGGGATCGGCTGCGTGGCCGGGTCAATCCCGGCGCGGGCGCAGGCCTCGGCGACCGAGGGAAACTGATCCAGAATATCCGCGCCCAGGGCATCGCGCGTGTCCAGCATCGGCCGGTTGCCCGCCTGGGTCTGGGCAAAGATCGCACGGGCCACGATGTCACGCGGGGCCAGTTCCGCATCGGGATGGGCCTCTAGCATGAACCGGGTGCCGTGGCGATTGATCAGGATCGCGCCCTCGCCGCGCAGGGCCTCGGTGGCCAGGGGGGCGGGGTCTTCGCCCATGTCAATCGCGGTGGGGTGGAATTGCACGAATTCGGGGTCGGCGATCATCGCGCCCGCGCGGGCGGCCATGCCGATCACCTGGCCGCGGATGCGCGGCGGGTTCGTCGTCAGCTTGAACAGCCCGCCCGAGCCGCCCCCCGCCAGCAGAACCGCCGGGCCGCGCAGCAAGATGGGCTGCGAGCGATCCGCGCCCGAGCTTTCGATTTCAACGCCGGTGACGGTGCCGTCCTGTACCTCCAGCCCCGAGGCCATGACCCCCTCCAGCACCTGCACCGAAGCGGTTTCACGCACCTGCGCGATCAGTGCCTTCATGATCTCGGCCCCGGCCTGATCGCCCTTGACGCGGACCACGCGGGCAAAGGAATGCGCGGCCTCGCGCGACAGCACATAGCCGCCGTTTTCATCGCGATCAAAGGGCGTGCCCAGCTGGGTCAGGTCCAGGATATGTTCGCGCGCCTCTTGGGTGACGCGTTCGGCCACGGCCAGATCCACCGTGCCGGCACCGGCGCGCTGGGTGTCTGTGGCATGGGATTGCGGGCTGTCCTTTAGCGCCATGGCGGCCGCGACACCGCCCTGCGCCCAGGCCGAGGACGCCCCTTCGCCCAGAATTTCAGGCGAGATCATCACAACCGGCATCGGGGCCAGATCCAGCGCCGCATAGAGCGCCCCAAGCCCCGCGCCGACGATAATGACGCGCTCGGTCGTGACGATGTTCATAAGGGTCCGTGTCCTTAGATGCCCAGCTCGCGCGACAGATCAATCATCCGGGTCACGGCCAGTTTGGCCTTTTCGGCGACCTCGGCGTCCACCTCGACCTGGCCGGTCATGGTGTGCAGCGCATAGAGCACTTTTTCCAGCGTGATCTTCTTCATGTAGGGGCACATGTTGCAGGGGCCGACGAAATCCACCTCGGGCAGTTCATCCGAGATATTCGAGGCCATCGAACATTCCGTCACCAGCATCGCCTTTTGCGGCTTCTCATCGGTGACGTATTTGATGATCCCGCTGGTCGAGCCCGAGAAATCCGCCTCGGCCACCACATCGGGGGGGCATTCGGGATGCGCGATGATGCGGGTGTCGGGGTTCCATTCGCGGAATTCGCGCAGGTCCTTGGCGGTGTATTGTTCATGCACGATGCACGAGCCTTCCCACCAGACGATGTTCTTTTCCGGCACCAGGTTGGCGATGTTCTGTGCCAAGTACTGATCGGGGGTCATGATGATCGTGTCCTCGGGCAGGGCGGCCACGATCTGGGCCGCATTCGACGAGGTACAGCAGATATCCGAGGCGGCTTTGACGTCCGCCGTGGTGTTCACATAAGTCACGACGGGCGCGCCGGGATATTTGGCGCGCATCTGTTCGATGCCCTCGGCGGTGACGGATTCGGCCAGGCTGCAACCGGCCTCCATATCCGGGATCAGAACCGTTTTCGACGGGTTCAGGATCTTCGAGGTTTCGGCCATGAAATGCACACCGCACTGGACGATCACATCGGCCTCGACCTCGGTGGCCTTGATGGCCAGTTGCAGGCTGTCGCCCACGAAATCGGAAATGCCGTGGTAGATTTCCGGCGTCATGTAGTTATGCGCCAGGATCACCGCGCCGCGCTTTTTCTTCAGCGCGTTGATGGCCACCACATAGGGCGCGTAAATCGCCCAATCGGCAGGCGTGACCACCCGGTCCATGCGGGCGTAGATGTCCTGAGTGGCCTCGGCCAGCTCTACGGACGGGGCGAGATCATAGTGCTCTGCCAGATCGGCGCGAACGGTCGTAAGGTCGAGCAACCAGCTATCCTCCAGCTATGGCATGGGGGGGTTACATAAGGTGAATCTGCGGTGTTTTCCAGCGGAATGCGGCGCTGCGGCAGGTTTTTTAACAGTTTTCTAACGGGGTTTGGGGGGCAAAAGGGGCGCGCGGCTTAGATCGTTGCCTGCCTCGGCCACTTTGCGCATCAGGCTCAGAAGGGTGTCTTTTTCCTGCGAATCCAGCCCGCTGAGGATGTCATCCTGTAGCGCCCGCACGATCGGAGCGGTGGTCTCCAGCACCTGCCGGCCCGTGGCTGTCAGGCTCAGAATGCGGGCGCGGCGGTCGCGCGGGCTGACTTTGCGTTCGATCAGCCCCTTGTTTTGCAGCCGGTCCAGCACCGCGCCGATGGTCACCCGGTCCTGCGCGATCAGCCCGGCCAGGGTGGCCTGATCCACGTCGGGATTGGTGTGCAGGGCCGATAACGTGCCAAATTGCACCGGGGTCAGGTCAATCCCGGCCTCTTTCATGCGCTGCGTAAAAACCGAGGTGGAAATCTGGTGCAGCCGCCGGATCAGGTGGCCCGCCATGCCGTAAAGCTGGTTCAAGGTCGGTTCCTCTTGTTTGTGCCAATGCGCGCCAACGCCGGAAGGCTAACATGGGAAGAAGCATTTGACGAGTGCACTTATAATAAGTACGCTTACATTAATTCTGGAATCACCACGTGTGCCATTGGGAGGACTAACATGGCTGAACAGCTGGGAACCCTTGAGGAATTGCCGCAGGATTATCGCGATGCGATGACCGAGGCAGGCGTTGCGCCGCTTTGGCCGATGATGCGGAACGTGCTGCCCCATGGCAAACCGAACCCCACCACTCGTCCGGGCTACTGGAACTATGAAAACCTGCGCCCGCTGCTGCACCGCGCGGGCGAGCTGACCCCGGTGGAAAAGGCCGAGCGCCGCGTGCTGGTGCTGTCCGATCCGGGCCGCGGGGCAGGGGCGATGCAGGCCACTGCCTCGATCTATCTGGGGATGCAGCTGCTGCTGCCGGGCGAAACCGCGCCGGCCCATGTGCATACCCCGTCCGCGGTGCGGATCATCGTCGAAGGCGAAGGTGGCTTTACCGTCGTGGACGGCGAGCGCCTGCCGATGGAGGAGGGCGACCTGGTCCTGACCCCCGGCGGCGACTGGCATGACCACGGCCATGACGGCACCGATCCCGTCGTCTGGCTGGACGCGCTGGATCTGCCGCTGTTCTACTACCTGGAAGGCTCTTACGCCACCGAAGGCCCGCTGCAAGCGCAGCGCAACCGTCCCGATGCGGGGCAGGTGGAATACCTGTCCTCGGGGCTGGTGCCGTCGCGCAAACTGGGCGCTGGCACCCGCAAATACCCGATGGTCCGCTATCCCTGGACCCGCACCGAGGCCGCGCTGCGCGAGGTCGTGAAATACGCGGATGATGGCATTGCCGAGCTGGACTATGTGAACCCCGAAACCGGCACCGATGTGCTGCCGACCATGGGCTTTACCGCGATGATGATCCCGGCGGGCGCCAAATCCACCCCGCCGCTGCAATCGTCCTCGGCCGCCTTCCATGTGGTCAAGGGCCGTGGCAAAACCACCATTGACGGTGAAACGTTTGAATGGGGCCCGAAGGACACGTTCTCGGCCCCCGTCTTTGCGGAAATCACGCACGAAGCCAGCGAAGAGGCCTTCCTGGTGCGCGTGCATGACCGTCCGCTGCAGGAAAAACTTGGTTACTACGAGGAACGCGCACGATGAGCAGCTACCTGTTCGATACCCCTGAAATTCAGTCCATCCCGGTCAAGGGCGAGGACGCTCAATACCCGATCAACCGCATTTTCTGCGTGGGCCGCAACTATGCTGCGCATGCGGCGGAAATGGGGGTCGAGGTGGACCGCGAAGCGCCGTTCTACTTCACCAAATCGCCCTCGGCCAATCTGGCCAGCGGCTCGACCATTCCCTATCCCCTGGGCACCGAGAACTATCACTACGAGATGGAGCTGGTGCTGGTGATCGGCAAACCCGCCTTCCGCGTTTCGGTCGCAGAGGCGGGCGATAAGATCTACGCCTATGGCTGCGGTCTGGATATGACGCGCCGCGACCTGCAACTGGCCGCCCGCGCCAAGCAGCGCCCCTGGGATCTGGGCAAGGATGTCGAGGATTCGGCCGTCTTTGCCCCCCTGACCAAAGCCGCCGAACTGGGCGAGCTGGGCGCGCAGCGCATTCATCTGGAAGTCAACGGCGAGGTCAAGCAGGACGCGCATCTGCGCGACCTGATCCACAACGTCTATGAAATCGTGGCCGACCTGTCGAAATACTATCACCTGGTGCCCGGCGACGTGATCATGACCGGCACTCCGGCAGGTGTTGGCCCTGTCGTGGCTGGCGATAAGATCACCGGCGGCGTGGACGGGCTGGAGCCCATCGAGCTGACCATCGGCGCGCCCGAATAATCGGGCCTTCCATTCTGGCAATCACATGACGGGGCGTGGCCAGGTGCCACCCCCGAACGGAGGAGACGTATCATGAGTGAAGACCGCATCCTTATTGCAGGCGGTGGCATCGGTGGCCTGGCCACGGCCATCGGACTGGCCCAGAAGGGCATCAAATCGCTGGTTCTGGAAAAAGCGCCCGAACTGGGCGAGATTGGCGCCGGCATTCAGCTGGGGCCGAACGCCTTTCACGCGTTTGATTATCTGGGGGTCGGGGACGCGGCGCGCTCGATGGCGGTCTATATCGACAACCTGCGCCTGATGGACGCGATTTCCGGCGATGAGATCACCCGCATCCCGCTGGACGATGATTTCCGCGCGCGCTTTAAAAACCCCTATGCCGTGGTGCACCGGGGCGATCTGCACGGCGTGTTCCTGCGCGCCTGCCTGGAGCACGAGCTGGTCGATCTGCGCACTTCCTCGGAGGTGGCCGACTATGAACAGGACGGCAGCTCCGTCACCGCGATCCTGCACAATGGTGACCGCGTCACCGGCAAGGCCCTGATCGGCGCGGATGGCCTGTGGTCGAACATCCGCAAACGTGTGGTGGGCGATGGCGCCCCGCGCGTGTCGGGCCATACCACCTATCGCTCGGTGATCCCGACCGAACAGATGCCCGAGGACCTGCGCTGGAATGCTGCCACCCTGTGGGCCGGCCCCAAGTGTCACATCGTGCACTATCCGCTGTCCGGCTGGAAAGTGTTCAACCTGGTGGTCACCTATCACAATGACGCGGCCGAACCCGTCGCGGGCCTGCCCGTCACCAACGAAGAGGTCGCCCGCGGCTTTGAGCACGTGAATCCCGTCGCCCGTCAGATCATCGAAAAGGGCAAGGACTGGAAACTTTGGGTTCTGTGTGACCGCGAGCCCGTCAGCAACTGGATCGACGGGCGCGTGGCCCTGCTGGGCGATGCGGCCCACCCGCAGCTGCAATATTTCGCTCAGGGGGCCTGTATGGCAATGGAGGACGCCGTGGCCCTGGCGCATGTCATGGGCGATAACCCCAATGATATCGAGCGCAGCTTGCAGACCTATCAGGGGATGCGGCTGAACCGGACGGCCCGCATTCAGTTGCAATCGCGTGAGATCGGTCAGCACATCTATCACCCCGCCGGGGCCCATGCCGAGCTGCGTAACGCCATCATGAAGGCGAAAACGCCCACCGATTGGTATGACACGGTGGAATGGCTCTATGGGTCGACCGGGCTGGAGGGCGCGATCTCGCCCGAGACCCTGCCGCGCTAAGCCCATGTATCCCAAGCCCCGCAGGTGCCCGCGCATCTGCGGGCTTTTGTGTTGGGGGCTTTGGGTAGGGGCATGATCGCAGCGCTTTCTTGCGCAGCCCCCCGCGTTTGCCGCCACAAAGCCCCGCCCGAATTACCGCGCAGAGCCCCCAGAAGAGGCTGATTTGCACCTGCCGGCCGGGGCAGGCTGCATGGTCAGCAGATCGACCAGCCCGCAGTTTCCGCGCACAAGATCGTCCAGAGTAACCATGTCCAGCTCGTGGTAAAACGCTTCCTGGGCGCGCAGGATATAGTTGCGCAGCCGGCAGTCTTTCACCAGCGGGCAGGCATTCGATTTGTCGTCAAAGCACTCGGCAATCGGGATGTCCCCTTCGAACAGGCGGAAAATGGCCCCAACCGAGATCTGATCCTTGGGCCGGGCCAGACACAGCCCGCCCGAGCGCCCACGCACTGTGCTGATGTATCCGTTCGATTGCAGCCGCTGCACCACATGCGCCAGATGGTGGGACGAACAATTGCACGCATGCGCAATTTCCGCCGTGGTGACAAGCCGCTGGGTATGTACGGCGCTGAACATCAGGACGCGCGCTGCCAGATTGGTTCGTGTCGCCACCCGCATCGAAATTCCTTTCTGTTTGCGCTTATGTGGCATGAAAGAATCAGGTTTTTCTTGATCGAGATCAACACAGCCGGTCAAAAACCCTTATAATCGGCATTCTGAATGCGAAATAGGTGCGCCATGTCTCCCAACCCGTCGCAAAACCTTGTGGATCAGTTCAAACCTGACAAAGCGGGCGTTCTGCTTAGCCTGCTGGCGGCGCTGATCTGGCCGTTTCAGGCCGCTGTGATTGCGGCTGTTCTGTCGGGATTGCTGGCGGGGGGGACGCCTGTTTCACCGCTGATCGCGGCCATTGTTTTCTTTGCGCTGGCCGCGTTGCGCGCCGCGATCGAGGCGGGGTCTCAGTATCGGCTTTCCGCCGCTCTGGAACGCCAGCTGGCGGCGGTGCGCGGCCGGATCGTCACCCAAGAGGCGCGGGCGGCCGGCGACTCTGCGCTTGGCAATGGGGGGGCTCTTGCGGCTTTGCTGGCCGAGAAACTTGAGGCGCTGCGCCCCTATTTTCTGCGCTATCGCCCGGCCCGGTTACGATCGGGCGTCATGCCTGTCGTGATCCTCGCGCTTGCGCTGTGGCACAGCTGGGCGGTGGCGGTGGTGCTGCTGATGGCCGGCCCGTTGATCCCGCTGTTCATGGCGCTGGTGGGCTGGGCCGCCAAAGAGGCCAGCGCGCGCCAGATGGGGGAAATCGGCCAGTTGAGCGATCTGCTGATCGACCGGCTTGCGGCTTTGTCTGATCTGAAATTGATCGGCGCCGGCCCGGCCTTGATTGACGGGTTTTCCGAGGCCTCGGATTCGTTGCGCCACCGCACGATGGCTGTTCTGCGCATCGCATTTTTGTCCTCGACGGTGCTGGAATTATTCGCGGCCCTGGGCGTGGCCATGGTCGCCGTCTGGGTGGGATTTGCGCTGCTGGGCGAAATCCACTGGGGCACCTGGGGGGCGCCGCTGACGCCCTTCGCGGGGATTTTCCTGCTGCTCATGGCCCCGGATTTTTTTCAGCCCCTGCGGGATCTGGCCGCCGCCTGGCACGATAAGGCCGCCGCCGAGGCGGTGCTGGACGAGCTTGCCCAATGGCAGGGCGAAACGCGCCCTGACATGTTAAGATCGGTTAACGGGACATGCGGGTTTTCCGTGCCGACGGCGATCAATCTGCGTGATCTTTCCCTTGTGCGGGGGGGGCATGAACTGCGCTATCCCGATCTGTCGATCCCCCTGGGCGAAAGCCTTGCCATCATAGGCGAAAGCGGGTCGGGCAAGTCCAGCCTGCTGCGGCTGCTGGCCGGATTGGAGCGCGCCAAAACTGGTGCCGTGCTGCTGGATCAGACGCCTCTTGAGCGCGAAAACGTCGATGCCTGGCGTCAGAATCTGGGCTGGATGCCGCAGGCTCCGCATTTTCTGAACCGTTCGCTTCGGTACAATATCGGGTTCGGACAGCCGGTATCCGACACGCTGTTAGAGCAGGCGCGGCTGACCGAAGTCGTCGCGTCCCTGCCCAGCGGATTGCAGGCGCAACTGGGCGAAAACGGAGCCGGATTGTCCGGAGGAGAGGCCCGCCGTGTCATGCTGGCGCGCGCTTTGCACGGGCATCCGGCAGTGCTGCTGGCGGACGAGCCAACGGCGGATCTGGACCCCGAAACGGCGCGATTTGTCCTGCGCGGATTGCTGGAATTTTCGGCTTCGGGCGGGACTCTGATCGTGGCGACACATGATCCGAATCTTATCCGGCAGATGGATCATGTGCTGGATCTGGGGAAGGGCGGCCGCCATGAATAACTTGTTTTATATAGCAAAATTGCTGTTTCTTGCCGAAAGACGCCCGCTGTTGATCGGCCTGACCCTATCGGCTGTGGTGCTGTTGATGGGGGTCGCGCTGCTGGGGTTGTCGGGCTGGTTTATCACGGCGGCAGCGGCGGCTGGGATCGCGGGTATCGGCATCTTGTTTAACGTCTTTGCGCCCTCTGCGATGGTGCGGTTTCTGGCGCTTGGCCGGACCGTTGCCCGCTACGGAGAGCGGCTCTCGACGCATGATGCGGTGCTACGGGCGCTTTCGGCTCTTCGGGTGCGTTTGCTGACGGGGCTGCTGCGGTGGCCGCATCGCCAGCTAGAGCGGCTGAGGGCCGATGCGATGCTAAATCGCGTCACGGCGGACATTGACGCCCTGGACGGTGTGCTGCTGCGCCTGGTTCTGCCTGGGCTGGCCGGAGGCCTGACGCTGCTGTTGGTCACGGGGGTGCTGGCTTGGCTGGTGGATCCGCTGGTGGCTTTGATCGTCGGGCCGGGGTATCTGATCGGCGCGAATTTCGTGTTCTTCCTGGGGCAACGCCTGGCGCGCACCCCTGCGCGGCAGGCCGAGGCAGCCTTGCAGGCCACGCGCCGCCGGTTAATACAAATGGTTACCGCAAGAGAGGATCTGACGGTCTATGGCCAGATCGACGCGGCTGCCGCGCAGTGCCATCACGCGTCTGAACGGTTTGGGGCGGCGCGCCAGAAACTGGACAGGATCGAGCGGCGCTCGGGGCTGGGGATGGACATTGCCGGGGGGGCGATTGTGGCGCTTGCGTTGGGCACCGGAGCGGCGCTTGCGCAGGCGGGGCATCTGAGCGCGGCCAGTGCTGCGATTGGCGTGTTTGCGGCTTTGGCGCTTGCGGAAACTGTCGCGCCCATTCGGCGTGCCCTGACCGAGATCGGGCGCATGGCCCAGGCGGCGCGCCGTGTGCGTCCCATGCTGGCAGAGCCGGCCGGCCCGCCTCCGATCCCCCCCGCCGCGCGCGCGCCGGTTTCATTGCGGCTGAGGGCTCTTGCAGGACGGGGCGGGGCGGGGGGCTCTGATCTGTTCACCCCTGTGGATCTGTGCTTGAAACCTGGGGAAACCGCGGCGCTGACAGGCCCAAGCGGCAGTGGCAAAAGCACGGTTTTGCTGATGGTGGCGGGGGCTTTGCCCCCTGCGGGCGGCCAGGTGATCCTGGGGGCGGACGACGGGCAGGAAGCCGTGATTGATGGCCCGCAGCCGCAGATTGCGATGGTGCCTCAGCGTCACGGGCTGATTGCGGGAACGGTTGCGCAGAACCTGCGGCTGGGGGCGCCGGGGGCCTCTGATGATCGCCTGTGGGCCGCTTTGCGTGCGGCATGTCTGGACCATGTGATCACAGCCAGAGGCGGGCTGGAGGCTCCGCTGGGATTTCGCGGGGCGGGCCTGTCAGGCGGCGAGGCACGCCGGCTGGTACTGGCGCGCGCGATCCTGCGCAATCCGGCCATTCTTTTGCTGGATGAACCGACCGAGGGGCTGGATGACAAAACCGCGCGGGCGGTGATGCTGGGGGTGCGCCAGGCTCTGCCCGAGGCGATGATTCTGATGGCGGCGCACCGGCCGGCCGAAATAGAGGCCGCCGATCAACGCATCCGGATTGGCGCGCCTGAGGCCCGGCCGCTGGGGGCTGCGTGATTAAAAGCACATTTTGAATGCAGAATTGATTCAGATCAAATCCACATTCTGAGTGCGGAATATAAGTCAGGGGAATGCATGTGACAGATGCGCCTTTAACCGTCCATAGGAGTTCACCATGGAAATCGGACTAGTCGAGCTGTCTCGCTTACAGTTTGCGATGACAGCTATGTATCACTTTCTCTTTGTGCCGCTGACGCTGGGTCTGTCGATCCTCGTGGCGATCATGGAGACCGTCTATGTCATGACCAACCGCCCGATCTGGCGGCAGATGACGAAATTCTGGGGCACGCTGTTCGGCATCAACTTTGTGCTGGGCGTCGCCACGGGCATCACGATGGAGTTTCAGTTCGGCATGAACTGGAGCTATTACAGCCATTACGTGGGCGACATCTTCGGCGCGCCGCTGGCGATTGAGGGGCTGATGGCCTTCTTCCTGGAGGCCACCTTTGTCGGGTTGTTCTTCTTTGGCTGGGACAAGCTGACCAAGGTGCAGCACGCGGTTGTCGCCTGGCTGGTGGCGATCGGCTCGAACTTCTCGGCGCTGTGGATCCTGATTGCCAATGGCTGGATGCAGAACCCGGTGGGCGCGGAATTCAACCCCGATACGATGCGGATGGAGATGACCTCGTTCTTCGAGGTGCTGTTCAACGAGGTCGCGCAGGCCAAATTCGTGCACACGGTTTCCGCCGGCTATGTCACGGCCAGCATTTTCGTGCTGGGGGTATCGGCGCTGTATCTGCTGCAGGACCGGCACAAGGATCTGGCGCGGCGCTCGATTGCGGTGGCCTCGGCCTTTGGGCTGGCGGCGGCGCTGTCGGTCGTGGTGCTGGGGGACGAGTCCGGCTACTCGGCCAGCCACACCCAGAAAATGAAACTGGCCGCGATCGAGGGCATGTGGGAAACCCACGAGGCCCCGGCGCAGTTCACCCTGGTCGGCTTCCCTGATCAAGAGGCGCGCGAGACGCATTATGCCGTGGAAATCCCCTGGGTGATGGGGCTGATCGGCACGCGTAGCCTGACCGAGGAAATCCCCGGCATCAACGATCTGGTCGCCGAATCCGAGCTGAGAATCCGCGATGGCCTGATCGCCTATGATGCGCTGATGACGATCCGCGATCAGCGCGAGGCCACCCCGCAAGAGGTGCGCACCACATTCGAGGAACATTCCGACAATCTGGGCTATGCCCTGCTGCTGAAACAATATGTCGATGACCCGCGCGAGGCCACGGATGCGCAGATCAGCCAGGCCGCCGATGACACGGTGCCGGGCGTGGCGCCGCTGTTCTGGGCCTTCCGTCTGATGGTGGGGCTGGGCTTCAGCTTTATTGCGGTGATGGCCTATTTCTTCTGGCGGGCGTCCTTCCGGCAGATGCAATTCCCGCGCTGGTCGCTTTATGCGGCGGTGGCGATCATCCCGACGCCGTGGATCGCGGCCGAGCTGGGCTGGTTTGTCGCTGAATTCGGCCGTCAGCCCTGGACGGTGGACGGGGTTTTGCCCACCGCTCTGTCGGCCTCGCATCTGAGCATCGCCGATCTGGTGATCACGCTGGCCGGCTTCGTCACCTTCTATTCGATCCTCTTTGTGATCGAGATGAGCCTGATGGTGAAATACATCCGCAAGGGGCCCTATCTGGACGTCGCTGAAACGGATGCCTGGTTGAAACGCCACGAACACCGCCTGCGCACGCATGACGGCAAGGGCCCTTTCTCTGAAACTCCGGCGGAGTAACTGACATGATCCTGTATGAAATGATCGACTTTGACGTATTGCGCGTGATCTGGTGGGCGCTTCTGGGCGTGCTGCTGATCGGGTTTGCCCTGACCGACGGGTTCGACATGGGGGTGGGGGCGCTGCTGCCTTTCGTGGCCAAAACCGATGTCGAGCGCCGCATGGCCATCAACACCGTTGGCCCGGTCTGGGAGGGCAACCAGGTCTGGTTCATCCTGGGGGGCGGCGCGATCTTTGCCGCCTGGCCGCCGCTCTATGCGGTCAGCTTCTCGGGGTTTTATCTGGCGATGTTCGTGGTGCTGGCCGCCTTTATTGTCCGTCCGGTGGCGTTCAAGTACCGCTCGAAACGCGAAGGCGCGGCCTGGCGCAATGGCTGGGACTGGGCGCTGTTCGTGGGGGGCGCGGTGCCGTCGCTGCTGTTCGGCGTGGCTGTGGGCAATGTGCTGCTGGGCGTGCCCTTCTACCTGACGCCGGATCTGATGCCGATGTATGACGGCAACTTTGCCATCAAGTTCCTTGGCCTGCTGCGCCCCTTTGCGCTGCTGGCGGGGGTGGTGTCCTTTTCCATGCTGATGATGCACGGCGCGGCCTGGCTGACGCTGAAATCCGAAGGCCAGGTGGCCGCGCGCGCGCGCCGTATCGGTACGGTGGCCGGGCTGGTGGCCATGGCGGGCTATGCGCTGGCCGGTGTCTGGCTGGCGCTTGGGGTGGATGGGTTCGCGCTGACGAATGCGGTGGTGCCCAACGGCCCGTCGAACCCGCTCTATTCCGAGGTCACGCGCGGTGGCAGCTGGATGTCGGCCTATGCCGCGCGCCCCTGGATCGCGATTGCGCCGATCATGGGCTTTGTCGGCACCGCGCTGGCGGTTCTGGGGCTGCGGGCAGGGCGCGAGGTCTCGACCCTGCTGTGGTCCAAGATGGGGATCACGGGGATCATTGCCTCGGTCGGGTTGACGATGTTCCCGTTCATCCTGCCCTCGACCGTGGATCCGAACAGTTCGCTGACCGTGTGGGATGCCTCCAGCTCGCATCAGACGCTGTTCATCATGCTGGTGGTCACGGCGATCTTCATGCCGCTGATCCTGGCCTATACCGCCTGGGTGTATAAGGTGCTGTGGGGCAAGGTCACCGAGGCCGACGTCACCGAAAACGCCGACACCGTGTATTAAAGGAGAGATGACATGTGGTATTTTGCCTGGCTTCTGGGATTGCCGCTGGCCGCTTTGTTCGCTGTTCTGAACGCGATGTGGCTGGAGCTGCGCGCCGATGCCTGTTTCACCGAAGAGGGGGACTGCCCCGTCGGAGAACACAAGCCCTAGGCCCTTCGAACCCGTGGAGACACCCGTTCCTTCGTCGCCACGTGCCTGGCCCCGCTCCGATTGCCGGATGCGGGGCCTGGTGTGTCTGGTGTGTCTGGTGCGGGCCGGTGGACACGCGCCGCGCAATGGTCTAAGGGGGCCGCAACGTAATCGGGGATATGCTGATGACCACTGGCAAGAACGGCCTGACCTATGCAGATGCAGGCGTGGATATTGATGCAGGCAACGAACTTGTGGACCGGATCAAACCGGCCGCCAAACGGACCAAACGCTCGGGCGTGATGTCGGGGCTGGGCGGTTTTGGCGCGCTGTTCGATCTGAAGGACGCAGGGTATAGCGATCCGATCCTGGTGGGGGCCACCGACGGGGTGGGCACCAAGCTGCGCATCGCCATCGACACTGGCAACGTGGACACGATCGGCATTGATCTGGTTGCCATGTGCGTCAACGATCTGGTGTGTCAGGGGGCTGAGCCTCTGTTTTTCCTTGATTATTTCGCCACCGGCAAGCTGGAGCTGGATCAGGCCGCCCGCATTGTCGAAGGCATCGCCGAGGGCTGCGTGCAGTCCGGCTGCGCGCTGATCGGCGGGGAAACCGCTGAAATGCCCGGCATGTATTCCGAAGGCGATTTCGATCTGGCGGGCTTTGCCGTTGGCGCGATGGAGCGCGGCGCGGATCTGCCCGATGGCGTGACCGAGGGCATGGTTCTGCTGGGGCTGGGCTCGAACGGGGTGCACTCGAACGGCTATAGCCTGGTGCGCAAACTGGTCGAGGTGTCCGGCCTGGGCTGGGACGCCGATTGCCCGTGGGAAGAGGGCAGCCTTGGCGCGGCCCTGCTTGCGCCGACGCGGCTGTATGTCAAACAATCGCTGGCGGCTGTCCGGGCAGGGGGCGTGCACGCGCTGGCGCATATCACCGGCGGCGGGCTGACGGAAAACCTGCCGCGCGTTCTGCCCGAGGGGCTGGGCGCCACGATTGACCTGAACGCCTGGGATCTGCCGCCCGTGTTCAAATGGCTGGCAGCCACCGGCGGCATGGAAGAATCCGAGCTGCTGAAGACCTTTAACTGCGGCATCGGCATGATCCTGGTGGTGGACGCAGACCGCGCCGCCGCCCTGACCGAACTGCTGACCGAGGCAGGCGAGACCGTCACCGCCCTAGGCACCATCGGTGCGGGCGAGGGCGTGTCCTATAAGGGCGCGCTGCTGTGACCAAACGGGTGGCCATCCTGATTTCGGGCGGTGGCTCGAATATGGTGAAGCTGGTGGAAAGCATGGTGGGCGATCACCCGGCGCGTGCTGTTCTGGTGGGCTCGAACGACCCTGCGGCCGGTGGCCTGCAAAAAGCCGCTGACATGGGCGTGGATACCTTCGCCGTGGATCACCGCCCGTTCAAAGGCGACCGCGAGGCGTTTCAGGCGGCTCTGCTGGACCAGCTGAAGGCCGCTCAGCCCGATATTGTCTGTCTGGCAGGGTTCATGCGGGTGCTGACCGAAAGCTTCGTGCGTGAATTCGATGGGCGGATGCTGAATATTCACCCGTCCTTGCTGCCCAAATACAAGGGCCTGCACACCCACGCCCGCGCGCTGGAGGCTGGCGATACTCAGGCCGGCTGCACCGTTCATCTGGTGACCCCTGCGCTGGATGACGGCCCGATCCTGGGCCAGGCCCGCGTTCCGATTCAGGACGGCGACACGCCCGACAGCCTGGCCGCGCGCGTTCTGCTGCGCGAACACCAGCTTTACCCCGCTGTTTTGCGCCGTTTTGCAGCAGGGGAAACCGCGCCCTTGATGCTGGGCTAGGCTTCCGTTGCGCGCTGGCTTTCCATTGGCCGTGCTTTGACGTATACGCATAAAACCGCCCAGAACCGCACTTAGGCAGAGACGATACCCGCCCGCATGAAAACACTGACGACGACGGAAGACCTGGCCGCATTCTGCGCCGAAGCCCGCACTCATGATTACGTCACCCTGGACACTGAATTCCTGCGCGAGCGGACGTATTATTCGAAACTCTGCCTGATCCAGATGGCCATGCCGGGCGAGACCGACGACAACGCGGTGCTGATTGACCCGCTGGCCAAGGATCTGTCGTTGGAACCTCTGTACGATCTGTTCCGCGATACCTCGGTTGTCAAAGTGTTCCACGCCGCGCGTCAGGATCTTGAGATTTTCTTTGTCGATGCCGGTGTCTTCCCCGAGCCGCTGTTCGACACGCAGGTTGCCGCGATGGTCTGCGGCTTTGGCGAACAGGTGGGCTATGAGACCCTGGTGCGCAAAATCGCCAAGGGCAGCCTGGACAAATCGCACCGCTTTACCGATTGGTCCCGCCGTCCGCTGACAGATAATCAGAAAAACTATGCGCTGGCGGATGTGACGCATCTGCGCAAGATTTATGAATTCCTGGCCGCTCAGCTGAAGAAAAACAAGCGCGAGAAATGGGTGCAGGAAGAGTTGCAGGTTCTGACAAACCCCGAAACCTATATCGTGCATCCTGAAAACGCCTGGCAGCGGGTGAAAACCCGCACCAGCAGCGGTAAATTCCTGGCCATCGTACGTGAACTGGCCCGGTTCCGCGAAGGCTATGCCCAATCGCGCAATATCCCGCGCAACCGGGTGTTCAAGGACGATGCGCTGGTCGAGCTGGCCTCGACCAAACCGGCGTCGATGAAGGATCTGGGCCGCTCGCGCTTGCTGCTGCGCGAGGCCCGCAAGGGTGAAATCGCAGAGGGCATTCTGACCGCCGTGAAAATCGGGATGGATTGCCCGCCCGAGGACCATCCCAAAGTGTCCAACGCCAAGGACAAGCTTCAGGTAAACCCGGCGCTGGCCGATCTGCTGCGCGTGCTGTTGAAGGCGAAGACGGAAACGGCGGGGGTGGCCTCGAAGCTGATCGCGCCCGCGGCGGATCTGGACGCGATTGCCGCCGGGATGCGCGATGTGCCTGCGCTAAGCGGTTGGCGCCGCGAGGTTTTCGGCGAAGATGCGCTGCGTCTGTGCGACGGAGAGATCGCCCTGGCTGCCAAGGGCAAACAGGTGAAAATCGTCGAGCTTTAAGCGGCGGATCGTCAGCGGGGCCGGAGGCTAACGTCGGGGCTAACCTGGGTGCCGGCCGTGGATTACCGGCGCCGCGCGCTCAGCGCGTTCTGGGCGCCGACCACATTGATGCTGCGCACCCCGTCCAGTTCATTCTCTGTCAGGAAGGTGGCCACGGTGACGGTGCGGCTCCATTCCGAGCCCTGCACCACACGGCGTTTGGGCATCTCGGCGCGGAATTCATAAGTCAGAACGCCATCCACGGGCCGATCGTCATTGGTGGCGATCAGCGCCACATCATACGAGCCCTGAACCTGCGCCACGCCCGTCGCCCGGATCAGAGCGCCGCCGGGCACGCGCTCGATTTTCAGGGTGGTCACGCGATGGATGGGCACGCCGGTATAGATCTTTTCGCCGCGGCGAAAGAAACTGTTGCGGCGCTTGGCCGGGATCAGCGGATTGGCCCCTTCGGTGGCAACCGGCACGGGCTGCCCGCGTCCGAACCAGTTCAGCGGATTGAGGCCAGAGCCCCCGCAACCGGCAAGCAGAAGGGACGAGATCAGAAGGGCCGTGAAAGGTTTGCGCATTACATTCGCCTTTGTCGCTGTCCTGAGTGGGTTACCTTATCAGCGCGCGCTTGAAAAGGCGCAAGGCGCGCGCGGGGGCTGGACCTTTGGCAAGATGCAGCCTAGGTGGGGACAGACTGAAACGGCACAGCGATAAAGGGGCGGGCATGGCCACCGAAGCGTTTGAGGACATCGTTGAGGATTTTGACTTCCTGGAGGACTGGGAGGATCGCTATCGCTATGTGATCGAACAGGGCAAGGCGATGGATCCGCTGGAGGACGCGCTGAAAGTGCCCGCAACCAAGGTGGATGGCTGCGCCAGTCAGGTCTGGCTGCATCCCAAGATCGAGGGCGGGGTGTTTTCCTTTGATGGTGACAGTGACGCGCTGATCGTGCGCGGGCTGATTGCGGTGCTGCGCGCGCTGTACAACGGGGTGCCGGTGGCCGAGGTCGCAGCGGTGGATGCCCATGCGGAACTGGCGCGGCTGGGGCTGAATGAACATCTGTCGGCGCAGCGCTCGAACGGGGTGCGGGCGATGATCGAGCGGATCCGGCAGGTATGTGCGGCGGCGTGATGCGGGCAGTGTGATCCGGGGGGCGTGATCCAGCGGAGTGGCTGCGCCACGCATGGGGAGCTTCGGCAGACGCCGAAGCGGCGTCGGGGGCCTATGGCCCCCGAGGTGCGTTTAAATGGACAGTCCCTATAGTTTTACTGTGCGCGGGGGCGCGGCATGGTGGTGATATGGGCTTCGCCGTTTGGATCGGCATAGGGTCTTTGGGGGTTTAGTGTGCCTTTGAGCGCAAGGTGCGCCATCGCTGCGAGTAAAGCGTAAGGCCCTGCTGCCCTAAGTCACAATGCCGCCAGGGCCGTTTGCAGATCGCCATAGCCAGTGAAGCGGCGCTCGAATTGCAGGCCCAGGCGGGTGGCGCAGTCCTGGGCTTTGGCGGTCAGGGCCGGGTCGTCGGTTTGCGCCTGATAGATCAGTTTGGTGTAATGGCCGAAATACATGTCCCGCAAGTCGGGGTGGCGATCCAGCCCCAGAGGTTTCCAGACAAAGGCGTCAAATTGCCGGGTCAGGAAATCGGTCAGGTAGAAGGCGGTGATCTCGTCGTCGTGCTGTGCGAACCGATCGACGCCCTCGAAAAAGGCATAGCAGTGCGGGCCGCGGATCATCGGCACGGCATGGCGTTCACAGACCTTCTGAAGCGCGCCGCCGGTGCCGCAATCGGCATAGGCGACGAACAGATGCCTGTGGCTGCTCTGATGGTCCAGAATGGCCCGTTCCACCGCATCGGCGATCCGCTCGGGGTGGTTATGCAGGATGGCGGGCAGGCAGGTCAGGTCCATATGGGACCAGCCATTGCGTTCGATCAGCGCCAGGATTTCACGC
The DNA here is from genome assembly GCA_002708925.1 of Paracoccaceae bacterium. Classification (GTDB taxonomy): domain Bacteria; phylum Pseudomonadota; class Alphaproteobacteria; order Rhodobacterales; family Rhodobacteraceae; genus Thalassobius. Next base: position 12,716 of record PAPN01000031.1, on the reverse strand, counting down.
GCCAGCGCCCCGCAGGCGATGATCAGCACGCTTGCGGCCTTGTGCGAGGGGGCAAGCCCCTGGGAGGTCAGGCTGTCATCGCTGGGCAGGGTCATGAAACAACAGAGGCAAAAGGGCCCGCACGCGCGGGGCGGGCCGATCCGGGGTCAGGCGCTGAGCTGATTATGCTTGCGCGCAACAAAGCTTTTGGCGGTTTCCACGGCCACGGCCGCATCGCGGCAATAGGCGTCGGCACCGATGGCTTTTCCGAATTCCTCGTTCAGGGGCGCGCCGCCCACCAGCACGATGTAATCGTCGCGTTTGCCCTGTTCGGCCAGCGCGTCGATCACCGTTTTCATATAGGGCATGGTGGTGGTCAGCAGGGCGGACATGCCCAGGATGTCGGCACCTTCGGATTCCAGCGCGGCCAGGTATTCATCCGCATCGGTGTTGATCCCCAGATCGACCACTTCGAAACCCGCGCCCTCCATCATCATCGAGACCAGGTTCTTGCCGATGTCGTGGATGTCGCCCTTGACGGTGCCGATGACCATCTTGCCCATGCGCGGCGCGCCGGTCTCGGCCAGCAGAGGCTTGAGGATTGCCATGCCGCCCTTCATCGCGTTGGCGGCCAGCAGCACCTCGGGGACGAACAGGATGCCGTCGCGGAAATCGTTGCCGACGATGGTCATGCCGCCGACCAGGGCCTCGGTCAGGACGCGGTAGGGCTCCAATCCGCGTTCCAGCAGGATGTTCACGCCTTCTTCGATTTCTTCTTTCAGGCCATCGTACAGATCGTCGAACATCTGCTCGACCAGTTCCTCATCGTTCAGTTCAGACAGGATGATGTCTTCTTCTTCCGACATGGCGCGCTTCCTAGCTATGGGCGGGTGATCCGCCGGTGTCTTAATTTTTCCAGATGTGGCGGCAAAATGCGCGTCAGACTAGACGGATTGCGACCGGACTGGGGTTGGTTCCGACTTATAGGGAGGTTTGTGACAAAGGTGGATTGAAAAATCTTCACCATGATTGTGACGTTTATTGCAAATGTTCTTGTTTTGTTCATAATGTTGGGATGAACTGGGACGAACGGCATGAGATCAAGGCGGAAAGACGCCGCGCGCGGGGCGCTGTCAGCAATCGGACGGGACGGTTCGAACAGCAAGAGAAGCTGCGCGTGCATGACGGCTGGGATCTGCCCGAGCCCATGCCCGCCTTCCGGACCGAGGTGCGCGAGGAACGGCCGCGCAGCGTGATCAACTATATCCGCTCGCCCGATTTGCCGTTTGACCGGACGCTGAACCCCTATCGCGGGTGCGAACACGGCTGCATTTATTGTTTCGCGCGGCCCACTCATGCCTATCTGGGCCTGTCGCCGGGGCTGGATTTCGAAACGCAGCTGGTGGCCCGCCCCGAGGCGCCGCAGGTTCTGGCGCGCGCGCTGCGCAAACCTTCGTATCGGGTTGCGCCGATCGCTATCGGCACCAACACCGACCCCTATCAGCCGATCGAGCGCGACCACGGCGTCATGCGCGCCTGCCTGAAGGTGCTACAGGCCTTCAATCATCCGGTGGCCATCGTCACCAAGGGCACGCTGATCGAGCGCGATCTGGACATTCTGGCCCCGATGGCGGCCAGGGGGCTGGTGCGGGTCGGGGTGTCCGTGACCACGCTGGACGCCAGGCTGGCACGCCGGATGGAGCCGCGGGTGCCCTCGCCCAAACGGCGCCTGGCCACGATTCGCGCGCTGACCGGGGCAGGGGTGCCGGTGCGGGTGATGACCTCGCCCATCGTGCCGATGCTGAACGATCACGAGATCGAGGCGCTGCTTGAGGCGGGCAAAAACGCCGGGGCCGATGCGGCCAGCTGGATCATGCTGCGCCTCCCGCTGGAGGTCTCGGCGCTGTTTCAGGAATGGCTACAGGCGCATTTTCCGCAGCGTGCGGCCCGGATCATGGCCCGGCTGCGCGAAATGCACGGCGGGCAGGATTACGATGCGCAATGGGGCCGCCGGATGCGCGGGCAGGGGCCCTATGCCGAAATGATCGCGGCCCGGTTCAAGACCGCAGCGCGCCGCTTGGGGCTGGACTGCAAACAGCCCGCGCTGCGCTGCGACCTGTTTCAGCCGCCACCCCGAAAGGGCGATCAGCTGAGCCTTTTCTGACGCCTAATCCTCCCCCCGGCACGCGGCCAGACAACTGCGCAGCGCCATCTGGGCTGACAATGCGCAGGCCTCGGAATCGCCGCCCTCTTCGTGGACCTGGCCGCAGATTGTCATCATGCGATCAAAGGCGCGAAAACACCTGTTTACGCATTTCTGTTCGGGGGTGGCGTCTTCGTCCTCTTCTTCGGGCGGTTCAGGCGGAAGGGGGCGGGCGGTTTCGAATACGGGCCGCCCAAGGGCATCCGCAACCAACCCAAGAGACTGAAAACGCTGGGCGAATTCGAATCTTTCGGGCGCAGACATCGCCTGCCACCGGGCCAGAGCGCGGTCCAGATCCGCACAAGAGGGGCGCTCAGTCACCGCATTTCGCGCAGCACTGGGTCAGGGCCTCGCGCGCTCCGATGCGGCATTTGTCCGGGTCTGCGCTGTCTTTGCATTTCTCGATGGACTTGTCATAGGATTCCTCGCAGGCGCATAGGCAATCCATCATGTCACGCAATTGCGGGACGTCCGGAAAGGCGGCGATCTGGTCGTCGCTCAGCTTGCCCCAGGCGCGGATCGCCCCCAGGAAATCGTCTCGTTTCTGGGCGGACATGCTGGCCCAACGGGTTCTGAAATCGGCTTGGCTTGTCATGGCTTCTCCTCCGGAAGTACGACGTTCGCGCAAGCATGAGTCTACGGCACAGCGCGAGGCTCTGCTCTGACCTGTGTCATATAGGGGGGCATATCCGGGCCAAAAGAAGGGCCGCGAAGACACGGCCCTTTCGTTCCTGCACGGGGGGGGTTAGCCCCGCCGGCGACGCGAGCCCCGGCGGCCCTTGGCGGGGGCGTCGGCGTCCTCTCCGGTGCCATCCGAAGCCGAGGAAAACCCGCCCAGTGTCTCGGCGATCTGTTCCAGCGAGGGGCGCGGGCCGCGTTCGCGGGTTTCCAGTGCCGCCCGCATGGCCGACAGGTGCTCGGGCATGGTGCCGCAGCAGCCGCCGATGATGGTGGCCCCGGCATCGCGGGCCAGAACGGCATATTCTGCCATCAGCTCGGGGGTGCCATCGTAATGGATGTGGCCGTCGTGATACTTGGGAATGCCGGCGTTGCCTTTGGCAATGATCGGCCGTTCGGTGCCATGCGCGGCAAAGCCCAGCACGGTGCGCAGCAGGTCAGACGCGCCAACCCCGCAGTTCGCGCCAAAGGCCAGCGGAGGATTGGGCAGTTTTTCCACCATATCCACCATCGCGGCGCTGGTCACGCCCATCATGGTACGCCCGGCGGTGTCAAAGCTCATGGTGCCGCACCAGGGCATATCGGCCAGGGCAAAGGCCTCGGCGGCGGCTTTGTATTCTTCGGGGGCCGAGATGGTTTCCAGCCACAGAACGTCTGCGCCGCCCTCTTTCAGGCCCTCGGCCTGTTCGTGGAAGATTTCAACGGCGGCGGCATGTGTCATCGGGCCCATGGGGGCGAAAATCTCGCCCGTGGGGCCAACGGAACCGGCCACGATCACGGTGCGCCCCGAGGCATCGGCGACCTCGCGGCCGATCTCGGCGCTCATCCGCGACAATTCGCGCGCGCGTTTTTCCGCGCCGTGCAGTTTCAGTCGCGAAGCATTGCCGCCAAACGAGTTGGTCAGAAACAGGTCCGAGCCGGCATCCACCGCGCCCAGATACAGTTTCTTGATCCGGTCGGGGTGTTCTTCGTTCCACAGTTCGGGCGCATCGCCCGAGCTAAGCCCCATATTGAACAGGTTCGTGCCCGTCGCGCCATCGGCCATCAGCCAGTCGCGGGTTTCCAGCAGTTTCGAAAGTGCATTGGTCATTTTCGGATCCTCAGGGTGGGCGGATTTTGCCCGCTACCTGTCACGTTTGCGGGCAAAGCGCAAATTCATATTGTTCAAGAAGGTTGTGAGCGCCGCGACAGTCCGCATCACGAAAGCATCACGGCAGCGCCAAAGAAAAACGCGGCCGCAAGGGGCCGCGTTTCGTGTAACCTGTTGAAATCAGACAGGATTAGAGATCTGTCATGATCTCATTCTTGGCAACGGCCAGCAGTTCGGCACGTTTGGCGCGGATGGCGTCTGCGTCGGCCTTGCCTTCCAGATCGGCGGCGACTTTGCGCACGACGTCCTCGTGACCGGCTTCTTCGAAATCCGCGACGATTACGGTTTTGGCATAGGCCGCGGCCTCATCGCCCGATTTGCCCAGCAATTCCGCCGCCCACAGGCCCAGCAGTTTATTGGCGCGGGCATCGGCCTTGAACTGCATTGCTTCATCATGGGCGAATTTTGCTTCGAATGCTTGTTCGCGATCGTCAAAGGTGGTCATTCCAGTGTCCTCGGCTGACGTTGGTGTTTGCACAGATATGCCCGTATGGCGCGCCTCGCGCAAGGGGCAAGCGGGGGCGAAAGGGGCATTCGGTGCGCGCTCTCTTGCGACAGGGGCTCCCATAGACTAAGAGGGCGCAAAACACGCGAAAACACCGGGACTCATCCCGGCCACAGCGACGGAGTGGCCATGGCACGGCGCAAGAAAATCTACGAAGGCAAAGCGAAGACACTGTATGAAGGCCCCGAACCGGGGACCATCGTTCAGTACTTCAAGGATGACGCCACCGCGTTCAACGCCGAGAAAAAAGACGTGATCGAGGGCAAGGGCGTTCTGAACAACTTCTTGTCCGAATATTTCATGCTGGGCCTGGCCAATGTCGGCGTGCCGACGCATTTCCTGCGCCGCCTGAACATGCGCGAACAGCTGGTGCGCAGCTGCGAGATCATCCCGCTGGAGGTCATCGTGCGCAACTATGCGGCCGGGTCCATGTCCAAACGTCTGGGCATCGAGGAAGGCACGCAACTGCCGCGCCCGATCGTGGAATATTGCTATAAGGACGATAAGCTGGGCGATCCTCTGGTCACCGAGGAACATATCGCCGCCTTCGGCTGGGCCAGCCAGCAGGACATGGATGACATTCTGTCGCTTGCGCTGCGTGTGAATGATTTCCTGTCGGGGGTCATGTATGGCGTGGGCATCAAGCTGATCGACTTCAAGATTGAAATCGGCCGCGTCTACGAGGGCGATTTCCAGCGTCTGGTCGTGGCCGATGAAATCAGCCCCGACAGCTGCCGCCTGTGGGATCTGGAAACCAATCAGAAGCTGGACAAGGACGTGTTCCGCCGCGACCTGGGCAGCCTGACCGACGCCTATACCGAAGTGGCTCGCCGCCTGGGCGTTCTGCCCAAGGGCGCGACCCCCATCAAACCGACCCTGATCAACTGATCCACCATAACGATCCAAGCGCGAGATAAGGAAAGACTGATGAAAGCTCGAGTTCATGTCATGCTGAAAAACGGCGTTCTGGACCCGCAGGGCGAGGCCGTGCGCCACGCATTGGGCCAGCTGGGCTTTGATGGCGTCGAAGGCGTCCGACAGGGCAAGGTGATCGAACTGGACCTGGCCGAAGGGTCCACCGAAGAGACCGTCAAAGAGATGTGCGAGAAGCTGCTGGCGAATACCGTCATCGAAAGCTACTCGATCGAACTGAACTGATCCGGACAGGAGCCCGCGCCATGAAAGCCGCCGTCATCGTATTCCCCGGATCCAACTGCGACCGAGACCTGGCCGTTGCCTTTGAACAGGCCGGCGCGGATGTCAGCATGGTCTGGCATAAGGACACCGAACTGCCTGGCGATATTGACATCGTTGGCGTGCCGGGCGGGTTTTCCTTCGGCGATTATCTGCGCTGCGGGGCCATCGCGGCCAACTCGCCCATCTGCAAGTCGCTGATCGCCCATACCGAGCGCGGCGGCTATGCCATCGGCATCTGTAACGGGTTTCAGGTGCTGACCGAGACCGGCATTCTGCCCGGTGCCCTGCGCCGCAATGCCAATCTGAAATATATCTGCAAAACCGTGGGTCTGAAGGTGGAAACCGCCGACACTGCGTTTACCTCGGGCTATGAGGCGGGGCAGGTGATCAACGTGCCCATCGCGCACCACGATGGCAACTACTATGTCACCGATGAAAAGCTGGCGCAGTTGCGCGATGAGGGGCGCATCGCCTTTACCTATACCGATAACCCCAATGGCTCGGTCGCGGATATTGCCGGTGTGATTTCCAAGAACCGGCGCGTGCTGGGCATGATGCCCCACCCCGAGCGCGCGGCAGACGAACGCCACGGCGGCACCGATGGGGTGGCAATGTTCCGCGCGTTGATGGACCAGCTTGTTACCGCGTGACTTGAGCGTGCCCGCGGCTCGGCGTAGTCTGCGGCATGGCCCTGACCGAAAAATTGCAGAACATGCCTGAACGCACCGGCCCCATCAGTTGGCGGGTGCGTGTGGCATTGTTGGTGCTGACCGTTCTGGCCGTGGTGACGGTGGTCGTCACCAACAACCTGCTGACCGACCGCTTCACCCAGAACACCCGCAACCGGGCCGAGCTGCGCCTGGCGCTTTATGGCGGCAACCTGCTGTCGGAACTGCGCCGCAACGCCATCGTGCCGCAGCTGCTGGCGCGCGATGCGGCGCTGATCGGGGCGCTGAACTCGGGCGATTTTTCGCAATCCACGCAGCGGCTGATCTCCTTTGTTGACGAAATTGGCGCCGCCAGCCTGATGCTGCTGGATAAGGACGGGCGCGCGGTGGCGGCGACGGATCGCAACCGGCTGGGCTCGCAGCACCGGCAGGATCCGTATTTTTTGAACGCGGTGCGGGCCTCGGACACGGTGTTTACCGTGCTCCGGCGCGAAAGCGGCGGCTACAGCTTCACCTATTCGCGCCGGATCGACAGCCAGGGCGAGGTGGCCGGCGTCATCCTGGTTGAGGTGGACCTGGCCAAGTTCGAACGCGCCTGGGCGGGGATTTCCGACGCGGTTCTGGTGACGGACAGCGCGGGCCGGATCATCATGGCAACCGAGCCGCGCTGGCGTGGCCTGTCCGAGGAAGAGGCGCTGAAAACCGATCCGGTCGAAAGCGCCATCGCCCGCGCCATTCAGGCCACCAGCGACTGGGCGGCGGTGCCGGCCGATGCCTATGTCGCCGGCGAGGCCGTGATGCGGATGGAAACGCGCATTCCCTTCCGCGGCTGGCGCATCACCAGTTTCACCACCTATGACAGCGTGCGCGAGAAGGTGAACGGCTTTCTGGCGCTGGAGATCATGGGATTCGCGATTCTGCTGGCGCTGGCCTTCTATTTTCTCAGCCGGAAAACGGCGGTCAGAATGGCTCTGTTTCAGCGCGATGCGGCGGATCTTCGCGCATTGAACGCGCGGCTCCAGCGGGAAATCGCCGAGCGCGAGCGCGTGCAGGAAACCCTGGCCGTGGCCGAACAGACCCTGGCGCAAAGCCAGAAACTGGCCGCCTTGGGGGAAATGTCAGCCGCTGTCAGCCACGAATTGAACCAGCCTCTGGCGGCGATGAAAACCTATCTGGCGGGGGCGCGGCTGCTGCTCAACCGCAACCGCCCGGACGAGGCCCTGTCCTCGTTTCAGCGCATTGACGATCTGATCGGACGGATGGGTACGATCACCCGGCAGCTGAAATCCTATGCCCGCAAAGGCGGCGACAGTTTCACCCCGGTGAACATGAATGACGCGCTGGCCTCGGCCTTGTCGATGATGGAACCGCAGTTGAAAAACAGGCATGTGCGCATCACCCGCGCCATTCCCGAAACCCCCGTGATGGTGATGGGCGACAGGGTGCGAATTGAGCAGGTTCTGATCAATCTGCTGCGCAATGCGCTGGACGCCACGCAGGGCCAGGACGACCCCGAGGTGGACATCATCCTGGCCGCCGGTGAAACCGCAACCCTGACGGTGCGCGACAATGGCCACGGGATTGATGACCTCGATGAGCTGTTCGAACCGTTCTACACCACCAAGAAACCGGGCGAGGGCGTGGGGCTGGGTCTGGCCATCTCCTCAGGGATTGTCAGTGACCTTGGTGGGCGGTTAACCGCTCGTAATGCCGAGGGCGGGGGGGCTGTATTCGAAATGCAACTGCCTATTTTAACAGACGACTCAGAAATAGAAGCGGCGGAGTAACCCCCTCAATGGCCAATATGTCGAAAGTGATGAAAATCGCGATTGTGGATGACGAACAGGACATGCGTCAGTCCATCAGCCAGTGGCTGGCCCTGTCGGGCTATGACACCGAAACCTTTGCCAGCGCCGAGGACGCGCTGAAGGCCCTGGGCCCCGAATATCCCGGCATTGTGATTTCCGACATCAAGATGCCCGGCATGGACGGGATGCAGTTTTTGAAAAAACTGATGGGCTCTGACAGTGCGCTGCCCGTGATCATGATCACTGGCCATGGCGATGTGCCCATGGCGGTCGAGGCAATGCGCGTGGGCGCGTTCGATTTTCTGGAAAAGCCCTTCAACCCCGACCGCATGACCGAGCTGGCCAAGAAGGCCACCAACGCCCGCCGGCTGACCATGGACAACCGCGCCCTGCGGCGCGAGCTGTCCGATGGTGGCCAGTTGATGAAGAAACTGATCGGCGCCTCGCCCGTGATGGAGCGCCTGAAAGAGGATATTCTGGATCTGGGCCAGGCCGACGGCCATGTTCTGATCGACGGGGAAACCGGCACGGGTAAGACGCTGGTCGCCCATGCCCTGCACGCGGTTGGTGCGCGGGCCGGTAAGAAATTCGTGCTGCTGTCTTGTTCCGCCTGGGATGAGGACGCGCTGGCCAAGCGCCTCTTTGGCCCCATGCTGCCCGAGGACAGCCAGTTGCCCGCCATCGAAGAGGCCCGCGGCGGCACGCTGGTGCTGGAGGATGTCGAGGCGCTGTCAGACAGTCTGCAAGCCCGTCTGCTGAGCGTGATCAACGATCAGGGCACCCCGCCCGAAACCCGGATCGTGGCGATCTGCAACATGCAGGAACAGGATCGCACCTGCGAGGACGCCCTGCGCCCCGATCTATTCTATCGTCTGGCCGCTTTGCGCATCACCCTGCCGCCCCTGCGTCAGCGGGGCGAGGACATCCTGACCCTGTTCACCCGCCTGTCCGAGCAATTCTCCGAGGAATACGGCTGCGATGCCCCCAAAGTCAGCGCGCAAGAGGCCGCGCAGCTTCTACAGGCCCCGTGGCCGGGCAATGTGCGCCAGCTGATCAACATCGCCGAACGCGCCGTGCTGCAATCGCGCCGGGGCAGCGGGACGATCACCTCGCTTCTGATGGCCGATCACGATGAAATGCAGCCGGTCATGACCACCGAGGGCAAACCGCTGAAAGAATACGTGGAGGCGTTCGAGCGGATGCTGATCGACAACACGATGCGCCGCCACAAGGGCTCGATCGCGTCGGTGATGGAGGAACTCTGCCTGCCCCGCCGCACCCTGAACGAGAAGATGGCCAAATACGGCCTGCAACGCGCGGATTACCTGGGATAAGGCCCGCTCGGGCGACCCTGACACGCGGTGCCGCTGATCATGTGCGATCAACGGCAATATCGTAGATCTAATGTCTGGTTTGAGCCCAAAGTGACGGATACTGCGCGAGTCCCGAATTTCCGGTTGTTTGGACTTTTGGCTTGTGACAACCTCTGAGAGAATTTTTTTGGGCACTCCCGATGCGTTTGATCCATACCCTGTCTGTGCGCCCTTTGTGGGAAGGTTTGAAGAAGGCCACTTCTAGAAAAGAACGGGTAGTTCACTTAGGTGCGCCTTTATTTTTGAGCGCATGCGCCCAATCTATTTCGACTTCATCAGTCTTTATTGATGACACGTATCTAACGGATGAGTTTCGAAATGAAATCATCGCTGACGTTTATGAAAAAGCTGAACAGTTGGGTGGAGAATGCAAGCTAATTAACTCGCAGCGCCAGTTTCACTCTTGCACATTAGAGACGAAAGGCCCAAGCCTGCGCCTTTCGATAGGATACAATCCCAAGGGCATATACAGGATCTCTGTCACTTCAACTTACGGTCACTGGATACCTCAAAGCGATCAAAAGATCACATCCGGTAAGTTTATTGGAGACACGCAAAAAGAGCTAGAAGAGTGGATGAAGTCACTTATCCCTCACGAAGCGATCATCCGAGCGGAGCGAACATACTTGGATCAAGACTTCATTCAAAAATTTTGATTCACTGTCTTAGAACGGAACGGTTTTGCAACGCTTTCTGTGTGTGAATGATTTCAAGTGCACGGGTGTCGTAAAATCCTGTTGCAAGATGCCTACATGAAATTCGGTTATGCGCCTGTCTCAACTTGGGATCTGGATGCCAGCCTGTAACAGGACGCCTTGCCGCCCCAAGTAGACATTGGTGAAACCGCAGCGAAAGCGCGCTTTTGTCCGCTGAACCGACGTTCCCAAAAAATACACCCCCGCTGGTTCCAGCGAGGGTGTTTCCTAAAGATCAGTAGCGCTTAGTTGGCCTGTTGGGCCATGCAGGAGGCGTAGTAGGTGGTGGTGGCGGGCCAGTCCGAGAACATGCCGGCGATGCCGACCTGTTGCGCCAGAACGTCCAGCAGCTCGAAATAGACGCCATCGTTGTTGGTTACGTCCTTGATCGACTGGAAGTACCAGCCGCCGCCGTTTGCCAGCGGGCCCGAGCGTTCCAGGGTCCAGGTGATGATCTCCAGGTCGGCCTCTTTGGCTTTGATCGCCAGGGTCGAGGGCACGATCTGACCATTCTCGGTCGTGACCAGCATCCACATCGGCGGGGCGATGTAGTTGATGCCCATGGCTTTCAGCTCGGCCATGGTGTTGGGCCAGGTGGCCTCGTCCATGGGGGAGTAGCCCTCGATGTCATATTCATCCATCAGATAGACGGCCTGCGTGCCGAATTCCGGCTCGGCCTGGATCCAGTATTTGATCACATCCAGGTCAAAGCTCTGGGCCCACACGTCTTTGGGATCAACGCCAGCGGCCTTGTATTCGTCGATCATCTTCTGGGCGTAATCGTCCATGGAGAAACCATCATGAGGCATCTGAACGGCGGGGGTTTTCAGTTCGGGGGTGAACTTGGTGCCCAGCTTCTTGAACAGGGCGATGGATTCGGCATGAGTCATCACGGTGCCGGTGGTGGCGTACAGATCGGTGCGCCAGCCGGCGGTGCCATCCATATAGCCCGCCACATCGGTGGCGGATTTATCGGCGGCGTCCATCTTGCCGTTCAGGGTTTTGAACTGGGCCAGGGTCAGCTCTGATGTGCGGCACTCGGCCGAGGCTTTGCCATCGGTCACGCCAAAGGGCTGCACGCAGGTATCGGCTAGATCCGAGGCCAGGATATTGGTGGTGGTATGCAGATCGTTCTGGGCGTGACGGCAGACCAGCTCGTGGTCCTTGGTAAAGGTCACGTCGCATTCCAGAATGCCCGCGCCCATGCGGGCGGCGGCGGTGTAGCTTTCGACAGTATGTTCAGGGAACATCATCGCCGCGCCGCGGTGTCCGATGGAAAAATCGGTGCGCATGGGTTCGATATCGGCGCAGGCGGCCAGTTTGGTTTTCAGCGCGCCATCGGGCAGGGCGTCAATCAGATAGGCGGGGCGGGGGCCCAGCTCGATCCGGTCGGCCAGGGCCGGGGCAGTGAGGGCGGTCAGCGCAGGGGCGGTCAGGGCCAGAACGCGCAGGCTCAGAGTTTTCATTACGGTGTCTCCCAGTCGGAAATCAGAATGCCCCCGAGGTGAACGGGCTGTGTGACATGCGCGCAAAGCAACGGTAACGGGGGTGCAAAACATTGGTAACGGGTAAACGACAGTCAAATTCGCCTGTGAATATCAAAGGATTGGCCGCAAAGGTATTTTGCATATTGTCATTTATCCCCAGCACCCCTTATGTTGACAGAACGGCGCATGGCACCTCTGTGCCCGCCGCAATGAGTTTCGCTGCATGGCCGGATGGCCGAAAACGGCCCTACCATGCAGACCGATTGGCCTTGAAAAAGGCACGAAAAACGCCCCGAGCCGCGAAAACGGTGATGAGGGCTATGAATGGGCGGATCGCAGAGCCTGCGAAACCGTCGGAGAAGAAACGCGATGAGGCGCGCGAGACACCCAAGTGAGAGAGCAGGGGCCATAACCGGCCAGCCCTGCCGCGCGTCCGCACTCGCCCCTGACAGACACCTGCCGCAACGCCCCCGCCCGCCGGATCTTCCGCTGGGCCAGGGGGCTTTGCCGCAGTGCAAACGGATAACATGGCAAAGAAAATGCTCATCGACGCCACCCACGCCGAGGAAACTCGCGTCGTGGTGGTGGACGGAAACAAAGTCGAGGAGTTCGATTTTGAATCCGAAAACAAGCGCCAGCTTGCTGGCAACATCTATCTTGCAAAAGTAACGCGGGTCGAACCGTCGCTTCAGGCGGCTTTCGTGGACTATGGCGGCAATCGCCATGGGTTCCTGGCGTTTTCGGAAATCCACCCCGATTACTATCAGATCCCTGTCGCCGATCGCGAAGCGCTGATGGAAGAAGAGCGCGCCTATGCCGAGGCGATGCGCGCGCGCGACGAGGAAGAGGAAAAGAAACCGTCCCGCTCGCGGTCCCGGTCGAAATCGACCCGGGCGGCCAAGACGCGCTCGGACGATCCGGTGGAAACCAAAGAGGTCGAGACCTCGGAAATCCGCGGGATGGAGACCATCGA
>PAPN01000030.1 GCA_002708925.1 Paracoccaceae bacterium | reverse complement strand
GTGATGTGGACGCAGGTGGAAACCGGCTCGGCCGTGACCTGGAAATACCCGTCCTGCATCCTGCGCGGCAACGAAAGCCAGGGCGAGTTCTACTCGATCGCCATCGCCAACAACATGCAGCAGGCCGATACCGGCACCAAAATGGTGCACCTGGGCAAGAACACCAAGTCGCGCATCGTGTCCAAGGGCATCAGCGCGGGCAAGGCGCAGAACACCTATCGCGGCCTTGTGTCCATGCACCCCAAGGCCAAGAACGGGCGCAACTATACCCAATGTGACAGCCTGCTGATCGGCGATAAATGCGGGGCCCACACGGTGCCGTATATCGAGGTGAAAAACAACTCGTCCCGCGTGGAACACGAGGCCACGACATCCAAAGTGGATGACGATCAGCTGTTCTACTGCCGTCAGCGCGGCATGGACGAGGAAGAGGCCGTCGCGCTGGTGGTGAACGGGTTCTGTAAGGACGTACTGCAAGCCCTGCCAATGGAATTCGCCATGGAAGCGCAACAGCTGGTGGCGATCTCTCTCGAAGGGTCTGTGGGTTAAGATTGCCCTGTAACACATTGTAAAGGTAGGAAAATGATCGTCACAACCACCCCTTCCATCGAGGGCCGCAGCATCACCGCCTATAAGGGTATCGTCGTGGGCGAGGCCATCATGGGCGCCAATGTGGTGCGCGATCTGTTTGCCTCGGTTACCGACATCATCGGCGGGCGCTCGGGCGCGTATGAATCCAAGCTACAAGACGCCCGCGACACCGCCCTGCGCGAGCTGCAAGAACGCGCCGCCGTTCTGGGGGCCAATGCCGTTGTCGGCGTCGATCTGGATTACGAGGTGGTGGGCCAGTCGATGCTGATGGTCAGTGCCTCGGGCACGGCTGTGGTGCTGGACTGAAACTGAAACAACACCTGGCGCGGATCACCCGCCAGAGCACGAAACAAAGACGTGGCCCTGGGTCGCGCGCTGAGATCAAAAGGAAAAAACATGCTGGAAATCAAGAACCTGCAGGTCAAACTTGAAGAAGAGGATAAACAGATCCTCAAAGGTGTCGATCTGACGATCGAACCCGGCAAGGTGCACGCGATCATGGGGCCGAATGGCTCGGGCAAATCAACGCTGTCCTATGTTCTGTCCGGCAAGGACGGTTACGAGGTGATCGGCGGTGAGGCCACCCTGGAAGGCGAAGACATTCTGGACATGGAGCCCGAAGAGCGCGCCGCTGCCGGCCTGTTCCTGGCCTTCCAATACCCGGTAGAGATCCCCGGCGTGGGCAACATGACCTTCCTGCGCACCGCTGTGAACGCACAGCGCAAGGCGCGCGGCGAAGAGGAAATGTCGGCCGCTGACTTCCTTAAGGTCGTGCGGGCCAAGGCCAAGACCCTGAAAATCGACGCGGATATGCTCAAACGCCCGGTGAATGTCGGCTTCTCGGGCGGTGAGAAAAAGCGCAACGAGATCCTGCAAATGGCCATGCTTGAGCCGAAGATGTGCATTCTGGACGAGACGGACTCGGGCCTGGATGTGGACGCGATGAAACTGGTGGCCGAGGGCGTGAATGCGCTGCGCTCCGAGGGGCGCTCGTTCCTGGTGATCACCCATTATCAGCGCCTGCTGGACCACATCAAACCCGACGTGGTGCATATCATGGCCGCGGGCCGCATCGTCAAAACCGGCGGCCCCGAGCTGGCCCTGGAAGTCGAGCAAAACGGCTATGCCGACATCCTGGCGGAGGTGCTCTGATGGCTCTGGCTCAGGCGAAACTGGACGCAACCGAGGCGCGCCTGTCGTCCCTGTCGCTGCCCACGCAGGGCGGCTGGCTGGATGCGCTGCGGCAGGACGCTGCGGCGCGGGTGCGCGCGATGGGGCTGCCCTCGCGCCGCGATGAATATTGGAAATACACCCGTCCCGACACGCTGACGGCGGCCGATCCCGTGCCCGCGGCGCTGTTCGACACGCAGGGCGAATTGCCGGTTTTCACCGAAACCGAGCGGCTGAAAATCGTCTTTGTCGATGGTGTGTTCGATCCCCAGGCCAGTGACGATCTGGCCCTGGAAGGCATTGAAATCGAACGTCTGGCCGAGGCCGGCGCCAAGGATATCCACTGGGCCAAGGATCTGTATGGCGCGCTGGAAACCAACGGTCAGAAACCTGTTGAACGCCCGCTGGCGGCGCTGAACACGGCCTTTGCCGAAGATGGCATTCTGATCCGCGTCACCGGCACGCCCTCGAAACCTGTCAGCCTGGTCTATTTCCACCGCTCTGAAAGCTCGGACGCGATGCTGCACCATGTGGTGAAGCTGGAGGAAGGCGCGCAGTTGACCTTGCTGGAAAACGGCCCCGCCGCCGCACGGTTCAACAAGGTGCTGGAGGTCGAGGTGGCCGATCGCGCGCAATTCCATCACGTGCGCGCGCAGGGCCGCGATCATCAGCGCCGCGCCGCGACCCATATTTTCGCCCGTCTGGGCACGCAGAGCGTATTCAAAAGCTTCACCATGACGGCCAATGGCGTGCTGACGCGCAACGAATGCGTGATCGAGCTGACGGGCGACGATGCCATCGCGCATGTTGCCGGGGCCTGTATGGGCGATGGCGATTTTCATCACGATGACACGGTGTTCATCACTCATGACGCGCAAAACTGCGAAAGCCGTCAGGTGTTCAAGAAGGTGCTGCGCAACGGGGCGACGGGGGTGTTTCAGGGGAAAATCCTGGTGCAGCCGGATGCGCAGAAAACCGATGGGTATCAGATCAGCCAGTCCTTGCTGCTGGACGATGACAGCCAGTTCCTGGCCAAGCCCGAGCTGGAAATCTACGCCGATGACGTGGCCTGTTCGCACGGCTCGACCTCGGGGGCGATTGACGAAGAGGCGCTGTTCTATCTGCGCTCGCGCGGGGTTCCCACCAAAGAGGCAACCGACCTTCTGGTGCTGTCCTTCCTGGCCGAAGCGGTTGAGGAAATCGAAAGCGAAGAGCTGCGCGACGAGATCGTTTCCCGTCTGGAGGCCTGGCTGGCCCGCCGGCGCGACTGATGCCGGTCACCCGCGATATCGTGGCCTCTTATCGGGGGCCGGGGCGCGTTGTGGCGCGCCTGTTGCAGATGGGCCAGCGCGAGGACCGCGCGCTGGCCATTCTGATGGCCGCCTGCACGGTGGTGTTCGTCGCCCAATGGCCGCGCCTGGCCCGCGAGGCCCATCTGAACCCCGAGGTCGAGCTGAACATGCTGCTGGGCGCGACGCTGCTGGCCTGGGTGATGATTGCGCCGTTGATGATGTATGTGCTGGCCTTCGTCTCGCATCTGATCGCGCGGGCGCTGCGGGGGCGCGGCACGGCCTATGGTGCGCGGATTGCGCTGTTCTGGGCGCTGCTGGCCTCGTCGCCGCTGATCTTGCTTCAGGGGATGGTGGCCGGTTTCATCGGTGCCGGTCCGGCATTGACACTGGTCGGGGGAATCTGGCTGGTGGTCTTTGTCTGGTTCTGGCTGGCCGGATTGCGGCAGGCCGAATGGGGGCCGCTGGCAGGGGCAGAGTGATGGCATTGCAAATTGATTTCAAATCGCTGATCACCGAGACAGTGACCGCACCGCGCAGCGCCGCCGAGCGCGTGCTGGCCCTGGGGCTGGGCAAGGAATCCCTGGGCCTGCTGGTTGCGCTGGTCGCGGTGGTGAACACGATCCTGTATTCGCTGTCGCTGAGCCTGTTTGAAAGCTCGACCGGGGTTCAGACGGGGATGAACCTGCCGATTCTGTACCTGATGATCCTGACCTCGGTGATCGTGCTGGGCGCGGTGGTGCTGCGCTGGGTGGGGCAGATGTTTGGCGGGCAGGCCAGCCTGGGCCAGCTGCTGTCTTTGATCGTCTGGCTGCAAGTGATGCGAGCGATCGCGCAGGCGGGGCTGCTGGTGCTGACGCTGATTCTGCCGGGTCTGGCGAATATGGTTGCGCTGGTTCTGGGGCTCTTTGGGCTGTGGATCATGGTGAATTTTCTGGATGTGGCGCAGGGCTGGAACTCGCTTGGCAAATCCTTTCTGGTGATGGTGCTGGCGGGGGTTGGTTTTGTCTTTGGCCTGTCGCTTTTCATGCTCCTGATCGGGGCCAGCCCTATGGGAGTTTGATCCATGTATGATGTTCAGAAAATCCGCTCGGATTTCCCGATTCTAGCACGAGAAGTGAATGGTAAGCCTTTGGTTTATCTGGATAATGGGGCCAGTGCGCAGAAGCCTGGGGTGGTGATTGACGCGGTGACGCGCGGCTATGCCGAGGAATATGCAAACGTGCATCGCGGGCTGCATTACCTGTCCAATCTGGCGACCGAGAAATACGAGGCCGTGCGCGGTATCGTCGCCAAGTTCCTGGGCGCGCCGGATGAGGATGAGATCGTCTTTAACTCGGGCACGACCGAGGGGATCAACCTGGTGGCCTATAGCTGGGCGATGCCCCGGATGCAGGCGGGCGATGAGATCATCCTGTCCGTCGCCGAGCATCACGCCAATATCGTCCCGTGGCATTTTCTGCGTGAACGGCAGGGGGTGGTGCTGAAATGGGTGGAATGCGCGGCGGATGGCTCGATTGATCCGCAGCAGGGGATTGACGCTATCGGGCCCAAGACAAAATTGGTGGCAATTACTCAATGTTCCAATGTGTTAGGCACCATTGTTGATGTAAAAACCATCTGCGCGGCGGCGCGGGCGCGCGGGGTGCCGGTGCTGGTGGACGGCTCTCAGGGGGCGGTGCATATGCCGGTGAACGTGGTCGATCTGGGCTGCGATTTCTATGCGATCACCGGGCATAAGCTCTATGGTCCGTCGGGCTCGGGGGCGATCTATATTCGCAAAGAGCGCATGGCCGAGATGCGCCCCTTTCTGGGGGGCGGCGACATGATCAAAGAGGTCAGCCGCGATCAGGTGATCTATAACGATCCGCCGATGAAATTCGAGGCCGGCACCCCCGGCATCGTTCAGACCATCGGCATGGGCGTGGCGCTGGACTATCTGATGGATGTTGGCATGGACAACATCGCCGCGCATGAGGCCGATCTGGCCGCCTATGCCAGCCAGCGCCTGAGCGGGATCAACTGGCTGAACCTGCAAGGCACCGCGCCGGGCAAGGCGGCGATTTTCTCGTTCACGATGCAGGGCGCGGCCCATGCGCATGACATCTCGACCATTCTGGACAAAAAAGGCGTGGCCGTGCGCGCCGGGCACCATTGTGCCGGCCCCCTGATGGAGCACCTGGGCACACCCGCCACCTGCCGGGCCTCGTTCGGGATGTACAACACCCGCGCCGAGGTGGACGCGCTGGTGGAGGCGCTGGAACTGGCGCATGATCTGTTAGGATAAATTTCCGCTCGTGCGCGGTGTTACCGATTGCACCCCGCGGGGGCTTTGGGTAAGTACGCCCTCAGGCACCTGTAGCTCAGCTGGATAGAGCGCTGCCCTCCGAAGGCAGAGGCCAGAGGTTCGAATCCTCTCAGGTGCGCCATTTCCCCTTTGGACACCGTCAGACCCCGTAGCGCGCGACGAAATTGCGCAGGATTTTCTCGGGGCTGTGCACGTCGGCGGCGCGGCACATGGCGATCAGAGAGTCGGCCTCCTCGGGGGGGAAATAGCCCTTGTCCTTGTAAATGCGGATACGCAGTTCAAACCCGGCGCTGTCGGCCTCGGGGTGGAATTGCGTGGCATAGACGTTCTGTTTGTAGCGGATCATCTGGAACGGGCAGGGGGCCGAGGCCAGCAGATGCACCGCGCCCTGAGGCAGGTGTTGCACGGCCTCTTTGTGGCCAACAAAGGCCTGGAACTGCGCGGGCAGGTCTTGCAACAGGGGATCGGCCGCGCCCTCGGGCGTTCGGGTGCAATCGGTGGGGCCGACGGGTTCGCCATAGTTTTCTTTGCTGACGGTGGCGCCCAGGTGATGGCCCAGAATGCCGATCCCATAGCAGCAGCCCATAAAGGGCACGTCCTGTTCGGTAATCTGCGGCATCAGCGACAGGATTTCGGCCTCGATCCGGGCCTCCAGCGGGTCTTTCGTCGCGGGGGCATCGCTGACGCAGCCGGGCCCGCCGCCAACAATCACGCCCGAATAATCCGACAGGTTCAGATCCGGCAGGGTTTCGCGCTCCAGCCGGATACGATGGGTCTGATCGGCGCGCAGCCCGCCCTTGTCCAGAAATGCAGCATATTCATCGTCCGAGGCTTCGGATTCGGGGCGCAGTTGCAGGATCAAGAAAGGTTTCATCGGCTCATTCCAGTCAATCGCAGGCTGCAAGGGGGATAGAAGATCGGGCGCGCCGTGAAAAGATCATTCTTTGGAATAAGTTTTTGCACCGAATTGATCTGTATCAATACTTTGGCGGGGGATTCACATTCTTATTGCAGAATACGATTCCGCTTGCGAGGAGGACGCCCAGCCATGCGCATTTTCCGGCTGCTTGCCACCACAGCGGGGCTTGGAGTGATCCTGCCCGCCCTGGCACTGGCCCAACAATCCCAGCCGCATTTGCCGGCGCAGGCCAGCACGGCCGACCATTCGAAATTCGAGATTTTGCAAAAAGAGTTCACCTCGGGGCCCGAAGTCACCGAGGCCTGCCTGTCCTGCCATACCGAGGCCTCTGACCAGGTGCATATGCACTCGATTCATTTCAGCTGGAATTACGATCACCCGGAAACCGGCCAGAAACTGGGGAAGCGGAACGTGATCAACTCGTTCTGCGGCTCGGTTGCGGGAAACGAGCCGCGCTGTACCTCGTGCCATGCGGGCTATGGTTGGGAGGACATGAACCAAGATCCCCCGCAAGAGGCCAACGCCGTCGATTGCCTGGTCTGTCACGATACTTCGGGCAATTACACGAAGCTGGCCACCGGAGCAGGGCACCCGCCGCTTGAGGCCGCAGGCAAGACAATCACCGGCCAGCCCGCCTGGGCGGTCGATCTGAAAAAATCGGCGCAAAGCGTCGGGATGCCCACGCGCGACAATTGCGGCAACTGCCACTTCTACGGCGGCGGCGGCGATAACGTGAAACACGGGGATTTGTCCTCGGCGCTGTATAATCCCAGCCATGACGTGGATGTGCACATGTCCGCCAAAGAGGACGGCGGCGAGGGCATGGTCTGTTCTACCTGTCACGTCTCGTCGCAGCATGAATGGGCGGGGTCGCGCTATAATACGGTGGCCGCCGATAACGTGGGTCTGGGCAAACCCGGCCAGCGCCGCGATGTCGCCAGCTGCGAAAGCTGCCATGACACCAATCCGCACCCCGCCAATATCAAGGGGATGAAGCTGAACGATCACACGGATAAGCTGGCCTGTCAGACCTGTCACATTCCCAGCTTTGCACGCGGCGGAGTGCCTACGAAAACTCTGTGGGACTGGTCCACCGCCGGGCGTCTGGACGAAAACGGCCAGCCGATTCACGAGGATAACTATGTCTCCTCGACGGGTCAGCATCTGCATACCTATCTGTCCACCAAGGGCGATTTCGACTATGGTGAAAATGTCGTGCCCTATTACGCCTGGTTTGACGGGCAGGTTGAATACTCGACCATCGACCGCAAGATCGACCCGACCAAAACCGTCGAAGTGAACAAGATCAACGGCACCCCCAACGATCCGGACAGCCGCATCTGGCCCTTCAAACGGATGGACGGGCGTCAGGCCTATGACAAGGTGCATAACAATCTGGTCTATACCCATGTCTGGGGCCCGACGACGGACACCGCGTTTTGGACGAATTTCGACTGGGCCAAGGCGATCGACGCCGGGATGAAGGCCGCAGGCCAGCCCTATTCGGGCGAGTTCGACTTCGTGGACACGTATATGTACTGGCCGATCACGCATATGGTGGCCCCGTCCGAACAGGCGGTCGATTGTGCCGAATGCCACGCCGAGGATGGCCGAATGCAGAATGTTGCAGGCGTCTTCATGCCGGGCACCAATCCCAACGGGTTTGTCGGAATTCTGGGCAAATTGCTGGTTCTGGCCGCGCTGGCCGGGGTTCTGCTGCACGGCGCTCTGCGTCTGTTCAGCGGCAAGAAAGGAGAGCATCATGACTAAGCGTTTCGTCAAAGTCTATCCACGGTTCGAACGCCTGTGGCACTGGATGCAGGTTCTGCTGATCATGGTGCTGCTGTTCACCGGGATGGGGCTGAACGGGCTGCATACGGTGATCCCCTTTGGCCCGGCGGTGATGCTGCACACGATTGCCGCGCTGGCGCTGCTGGCGCTGTGGATCTTCGCCACCTTCTGGCTGTTCACCACCGGCACCTGGAAACAGTTCCTGCCCAAGATCGAGGGCATGATCGAGGTCGCCAAATTCTATGCCTACGGTGTCTTCACCGGGCAGGAGCACCCCTACAAGAAGATCTTCTGGCGCAAGCACAACCCTTTGCAGGCGGCCACATATTTCGGGCTGAAATGGTTCGTTTTCCCGGCGATCTGGGTCTCGGGGCTTCTGTATCTGACCTATAATTTCTGGGGGCAGGGGGCGCAGATAATCACCATCGTGGCGAATATTCACCTGCTGGCGGCCTATGTCATCGCGGCCTTTGTCATCGTGCATGTGTATCTGCTGACGGTCGGGCATGGCTTCCGCAGCCATGTGCGCCCGATGATCACCGGCTATGATGAGGTCGATCTGACCCCCGAACAACTGGCCTATCTGGAACAGAACGAACCCGACCGGCTGAAACCGGCCGAGTAAGCCCGAATACCAGTGCGTCAACTTGGCCCCGGCTTCGGTCGGGGCTCTTTTTATGCGCGATGTTCGATTTTCAGCAGGGGGTTGGGACTGCGGGCGATGAACGCGTCTTCGATCCAGCTTGGATCTTGATAAACGCAAAACCCGCCAGGATTGGCGGGTTTACAGAGACTGATCTGAGCCGTGTTTTGCGCGGCCCCGCTTACCGTCCCCAGGTACGCACCGGGCCGCAATCCATATGCACGAAGTTCGAGCGGCTATAGCGTCCGACACCGCCCGCCGAGCAGGACGAGGCCGCGCGGGCCATCTGGCTGACCGAGCGCGACGCCAGGCGCAGATCCGCAGCCTGTCCCTTCATATGCAGCGAGTTCTTCGCAACCGCGCGCGATTTCGAGCGCAGCATGGCGTTGGTTGCCGGGCTGCGATAGCCCGAAAGCAGCATGTAGGGCTCGTTCACGTCCAGCAGATTATGGGTGGCGGCGATGATGTCGATGGTGCGGGTGTCCATGTTCTTGGCCCCGTTTGTCCGCCAGTCGCGCATGAAGTGATTCACCTCTTTCAGCGCGTCCTTGATGTATTCGCCTTCGATCCAGTAGATCATGTCCAGCTTCTCGCCGGTGCGACCCGAATACATGCGGATGCGCCGGATGTCGCCCGACCCGCGCAGGAACCCCGCAGCTTTCGAGAATGTGGGTGCTGCCGTCAGCGTTGTTGCTGCGAATGCACCAAGTAGTGCACGCCGCGAAATGCTCGTTGAGCAATCGTTCGTCATGGTCAAGCGCCGTCCCGTCGCTTCTTGCCTGGCCGCAGTGTTATGCGGCACCTGCCTGTGTCATCCCCAGATGCATGGGTTTTATTGCACAAGTTTTCCCCGTGACCAACGGCGTTTTTTATCAAATTTTCGGAAATCAAGAGCAATCGGCAAAAAATTGCTGAATGTTTCAAAACTGTGGCAACTGCGTAAGGATCCGATGCGTGGATACATCACTGAGGGGGATGCTTCCCCTTCTGATGGAAATGTGATTAGACAGATATTTACTTTGCCTGTGACAGTTTAGGCTAATAATGCGCGTTCATACTATAAAGGGGACGAGATCATGCTGCTGCTGACCCGTTCCGGCTTTGTCCGGTTTCTTTTTGCCATTACCATGTTTGCGGCGTCGTTTGCCGCGGATCCCGAATCTGCTCGGGCTGAGGTGACGGCCTTCAAGCAAGCGGTGGCCGAGGCGGCCGCTCTGGACCGCGATATCGCGGAATTCTATCGTGAAACCGGGTATAAACCCGTCTGGACCGGCGAAAGCTGGAAGGACCGGCAACGCCGCAAGGCGCTGTTTGCCGCCCTGGACGGGGCCAGCGCCCATGGTCTGCCGGCCAAGCGCTATGATGTGGACAAGCTGACAAATATGCTGCGCACCATCCGTAGCCCGCGCGATCTGGGCCAGGCCGAGGTGGCCCTGTCCAAGGCGTTTGTCACCTATGCCCATGATGTGCAGACGGGTATCGTAACCCCCGGCAAGGTGGACGGTGACATCAAGCGCAAGGTTCCGCTGCGCGACCGCAAATCGTATCTCAGCGCCTTTGTTCAAAGCTCGCCCACTGCGTTCATGCGTGCCTTGCCGCCGCAGAACCCCGAATATGCGCGCCTGATGAAGGCCAAGTTGCAGCTGGAAAAACAGATTGCACATGGGGGCTGGGGGGCCAAGGTGCCGGGTAAGAAACTGCAACCGGGGGATAGCGGGGCTGCCGTGGTGGCGCTGCGCAATCGTCTGGTGGCGATGGGGTATCTGCGCCGCAGCGCAACGAAAACCTTTGACGGCACGATGGGCCAGGCCGTGCAGAAATTCCAGGCCGCGCACGGGCTGAACACCGATGGCGTGGCCGGTGGCGTGACATTGCAGGAAATCAACGTCGGCCCCGAACAGCGCCTGCAATCGGTCATCGTCGCGATGGAGCGCGAACGCTGGACCAACATGGAGCGTGGCAAACGTCACGTGCTGGTCAACCTGACCGATTACACAGCCAAGATCATGGATAATAACAAGGTCACGTTCCAGACGCGCTCGGTTGTTGGGGCCAATACGCATGATCGCCGCAGCCCCGAATTCTCGGATGTGATGGAGCATATGGTGATCAACCCCACCTGGAATGTGCCTCGGTCCATTGCGGTTAAGGAATATCTGCCGATGATGAAGCGGAACCCCAATGCCGCCGGCCATCTGAAGCTGATCAACGGGCGCGGACAGTCCGTCAGCCGCGCCAATATCGACTTTTCGCAATATAACGAGCGCAACTTCCCCTTTGACATCAAGCAGCCGCCCTCGCGGTCGAATGCGCTGGGGCTGGTGAAGTTCATGTTCCCCAACAAGTACAACATCTATCTGCACGACACCCCGGCCAAAAACCTGTTTTCGCGCGAAACCCGCGCCTACAGCCATGGCTGTATCCGTCTGCAACAGCCCTTTGATTTCGCCTATGCGCTGCTGGCCAAGCAAAGCAGCGACCCCAAGGGCGAATTCCATAAGCACCTGAAAACAGGCCGGGAAACCAAGGTGGATCTGGTTCAGAACGTGCCGGTACATATCATCTATCGGACGGCTGTGACCTCGCCCAAGGGGCAGGTGGGCTTCCGCCGCGATGTCTACGGGCGTGACGCCAAGATTTGGCGGGCCCTGGACGCGGCAGGGGTGGAACTGGGCTCGGTTCGGGGCTAAATCTCTCTCCAGGAAATCTGGAGACCTCGGCATGACGCATACAGTCAAAGACATTGCAACGGCGCTGGGAGCAGAGGCTTTCGGCGCCGTTGATCTGCCCATTGATGGCGTGGCCGAGCCTGCCATGGCAGGCCCCACGGATCTGGCCCTGGCGATGAGCCCGAAATATGCCGAAGGTCTGGCCAGCGGGCAGGCTCGGGCGGCGATGCTATGGGCCGGGGCCGATTGGCAGGCGCTGGGGCTAAAGGCCGCGATCGTTGCGCCGCGCCCGCGCTTTGCCATGTCGGGGCTCAGCGCGATGATGGATCAGGGGCAGGGCTATGATGGCGGCATCCACCCCTCGGCCGTGATCGACCCCAGCGCCCAGCTGGGCGCACGGGTCAGTGTCGGGCCTTTGACGGTGATCGGCCCGCGCGCGAGAATCGGCGCCGGATCGGTGATCGGGCCGCAGTGCTTTGTCGGTGCCGACGTGGTGCTGGGGCAGGGGGCCTATCTGCGCGAGGGCGTCAAACTGGGCGCGCGGGTCCGCATCGGGGCCAATTTCATCGCTCAGCCCGGTGCCACGGTGGGCGCGGATGGGTTTTCCTTTGTCACGCCCGAGGAATCGGCGGTCGAACGGGTGCGCGACACCCTGGGCGATCAGGGCGAAACCAAGGGGCAGTCCTATGCGCGGATTCACAGCCTGGGCAATGTCACCATCGGCGACGATTGCGAGCTGGGCGCCAATGCCTGTATCGATCGGGGCACCGTGCGCGACACGCGCATCGGCAACGGGGTGAAATTCGATAACCTGGCGCAGATCGGCCACAATGTAGAGATCGGCAATGACTGCCTGATTTGCGCGCAGGTGGGCGTGGCCGGCTCCACACGGATCGGCAATAACGTGGTTCTGGGCGGGCAGACCGGGGTCAGCGACAACCTGTTTATCGGCGATCACGTGATCACCGGCGGCGCTACCAAGGTTCTGGCCAATGTGCCCGCAGGCCGGGTGATGCTGGGCTATCCCGCGGTCAAGATGGACCAGCATATCGAGATCTACAAAGCGCTGCGCCGACTGCCTAAATTGTTCCGTGACGTGTCTTTGTTACAAAAATCGGTTTCAAGCACCACCAGGACTGACTAAATAAGCCTCATCACGAGGGAAGGGCCGGGATCATGAGCATCAAGGACAAAGTGATCGAAATCATCGCCGAACAGGCCGTGCTACAGCCATCGGACGTTTCCATGGACAGCACGCTGGAAAGCCTGGGCATCGACAGCCTGGGGCTGGTGGAATCGATTTTTGCCATCGAAGAGGCCTTTGACATCTCGGTGCCATTCAACGCCAACGAACCCGAGCAGAGCGATTTCGACATCTCTTCGGTCGCGTCGATCATCAAGGGCATCGAACAGCTGGTGGCCGAGCAATCCGCATGAACAGGGTCGTTATCACCGGGGCGGGAACCATCAATGCGCTGGGTCACACGGTTCCTGAAACGCTCGCAGCCATGCGCGAGGGCCGCTGCGGCATCGACACGCTGGAATTCCGCGATGTGGACCGGCTGGCCATCAAGATCGGCGGGCAGGTCAAGGGGTTTGATCCCGAAGAGCGGTTCAACCGCCAGCAGCTGGCGCTCTATGATCGGTTCACGCAGTTTACGCTGATCGCCGCGCGCCAGGCGATTGCCCAATCGGGGCTGGAATTTTCCGGCGATCTGGCGGTGCGCTCGGGCGTGGTGCTGGGCAATTCCGGCGGCGGGATGACCACGCTGGATGAAAATTACCGCTCGGTCTATGAGGACGGCAAAAACCGGGTGCACCCTTTCGTGGTGCCCAAGCTGATGAACAACGCTGCGGCCAGCCATGTCTCGATGGAGTTCAACCTCAAGGGCCCGTCCTTTACCGTGTCCACGGCCTGTGCCTCGTCCAATCACGCGATGAGCCAGGCGTTCCAGATGGTCCACGGCGGGCTGTGCAAGGCGATGATCACGGGCGGGTCTGAATCCATGCTGTGCTTTGGCGGGGTCAAAGCCTGGGAAGGGCTGCGCGTGATGTCCAAGGACGCCTGCCGCCCGTTCAGCGCCAATCGCAACGGCATGGTGCAGGGCGAAGGCGCGGCGATTTTCGTCTTTGAAGACTATGAGCACGCCAAGGCCCGCGGGGCCGAAATCCTGGCCGAGGTGGCCGGGTTTGCCATGTCCTCGGATGCGGCCGACATTGTGATGCCCAGCAAACAGGGCGCCGCGCGGGCCATTTCCGGCGCGCTGCGCGATGCGCGGATCAACCCTGATCAGGTGGGCTATATCAATGCGCATGGCACCGGCACGGCGGCCAATGACAAAACCGAATGCGCGGCTGTGGCGGATGTGTTCGGGCACCACGCCAACAAGCTGATGATTTCCTCCACCAAGGCGATGCACGGCCATCTGATCGGCGGCACTGGCGCGGTGGAACTGCTGGCCTGTATCATGGCGCTGCGCGACGGGATCATCGCGCCAACCATCAGCTATCAGGAATTCGATCCCGAATGCGCGCTGGATGTTGTCCCCAACGAGGCGCGCGAGGCGCGGGTGGAGTATGCCCTGTCCAACGCCTTTGCCTTTGGCGGGCTGAACGCGGTGCTGGCCCTGAAAAAAGCCTGACACAGCCCCACAACGAAACGACCCAAAGAAAAGGCCCGCCGGATGTGGCGGGCCTTTGATGCTCAGGGATACTCAGGGGCGGTCATCAGTTCTGCGTGGCCTGGATTTTGTCATATCCGGCCGTGAAGCCCTTAAGCGAAATTGCGACAGTCATCTGTTTGTCCGGCGCAACGAAGGGCACGACCTTGATTTCCGCCTTGGCACCGC
The DNA here is from genome assembly GCA_002708925.1 of Paracoccaceae bacterium. Lineage (GTDB taxonomy): Bacteria > Pseudomonadota > Alphaproteobacteria > Rhodobacterales > Rhodobacteraceae > Thalassobius. Next base: position 36,138 of record PAPN01000030.1, on the reverse strand, counting down.
GTTTCAGTTCGCCGATCTCGTCCGAGGTCAGGCCGATCCGGGCATAGCAGCCCAGCGGATCGCAGACAGAATAGGGGTAGCGACGCGCCTGAGCGCCGTCGATGCTGATGGTCATTTGCGCGGTCAGCAGAACCTCAAGAGGGACGGCGATCACGGCGCCGGCCTCGGCCTGGGCGCCATCGGGCAGACGGAACAGGCGGATATTGGCCAGGGGCTTGCCCTCGGCGTCATAGGCTTCCTGAAACAGCTGGCAGGGCTCGACCGCAGTGCCGGTTTTCAGACACTCCAGTTTCCAATCGCCCGATTCCTCGCGGAAATAGGGCTGGGGCGGGGCCTTGACCTCTTCGCCCATGGTCAGGCCTTCGTCGGCAGGTTTCTCGGCCTCTTGTGCAGTCAGCGGCGCTGCCATCGACAGCATCAGAGCAAAGGGCAGGGCGGCAAAACGATTTTTCATAGGTTTCCCATGTGCAGGTTCCGTTTGAGACAGGGCTTACCATGCCGCTATGGGCCTGTCAGGTCACAAATTCCGGACCAGCCCCCGCAGCGGGCGAAAAACTGCCATCCCGTTGGGGACATTGGGGAATTCAACCCGAGAAAGGGCCATGTAATATGCAGGTAAGAGGCAGGGGCCAAAATCAGGAAAAGGGACCCGGATGGATCCCCTTTCCAATTATTTTGCTCCCCGTCGGACTGGCCGACTTAGTCATTGCTGGGACGCTAGGCCAAAGGCTGGGAATGGTCAACCGGCATTTCAAGGGGCGCGCCCAAAAAAAGACCGCGCTTAGAAAAGCGCGGCCAGTCTGACAGGGAGGAAGTCATCCCAACAGCCAAGAGGACATGTGCCACCGGGATGAATTTCACTGTGGCATAAAAGGGTTAAGAGTGTATTTTCATCCAGAACGGTTATTCAGGGGGCCAGAGTGCAGGATTCAATCTTTATCGGTGGCGGTGGTGAAAATTATGGCACACAGCAGGGATTGACCCTGAAATACGCCAACCGGCACGGGCTGATTGCGGGGGCCACGGGCACCGGCAAGACCGTAACCTTGCAGATCATGGCCGAGGGGTTCTCGGCCGCGGGGGTGCCGGTGTTCATGTCCGATGTCAAAGGCGATCTGTCAGGCATCGCCAAGGCGGGCACGCAGACGTTCAAACTGCACGATGCCTTTGCCGCCCGCGCCGAAAAGATCGGGTTTGACGATTACAGCTACGGCGCCTTTCCCGTCACCTTCTGGGATATGTTCGGCCAGCAGGGCCACCCCGTCCGCACCACCGTGGCGGAAATGGGGCCGCTGCTGCTCAGCCGACTGCTGGAACTGTCCGAAGCCCAGGAAGGCATCCTGAACATCGCTTTCCGCCTGGCCGACGAACAGGGGCTTGCGCTGCTGGATCTGAAGGATTTGCAGGCGCTGCTGGTCTGGCTGGGGGAAAACCGCAAGGACCTGAGCCTGCGCTACGGCAATATCTCCACCGCCTCGATCGGAGCCATTCAGCGCCGTCTGATGGTGCTGGAAAACCAGGGCGCCACCCAGCTGTTCGGTGAACCGGCGCTGGAACTGGCAGACATCATGCGCACCGATCCGGACGGGCGCGGGCGCATCAACATCCTGGCCGCCGATAAGCTGATGGCCTCGCCCCGGCTTTATGCCACCTTCCTGTTGTGGCTGCTGTCCGAACTTTTCGAACAACTCCCCGAGGTGGGCGATCCCGACAAACCCAAGCTGGTGTTTTTCTTCGACGAAGCCCACCTGCTGTTCGAGGACGCCCCCAAGGCGCTGGTCGATAAGGTGGAACAGGTCGCCCGCCTGATCCGGTCAAAGGGCGTGGGTGTCTATTTCATCACGCAAAACCCCGCAGATGTCCCCGAGGATATCCTCGGGCAGCTGGGCAATCGCGTGCAACACGCCCTGCGTGCCTTCACCGCCAAGGATCGCAAGGAATTGCGCATGGCCGCCGAAACCTACCGCGACAACCCGCGCTTCGACACCGAAGAGGCCATCCGCGAGGTCGGCGTCGGCGAGGCCGTGACCTCTTTCTTACAGAAAAAAGGCGTGCCGGGCATTGTCGAACGCACCCTGATCCGCCCGCCCTCGTCGCAACTGGGTCCGATCGATCCCTCCGAACGCAAAGCCCTGATCGACAGCTCTCCGATCGCGGGAAAATACGAAACGCTCAGCGATCGCCACTCGGCCTATGAAATCCTGACAAAACGCGCCCAGGACGCCGCCCGCGCCGCCGAAGAGGCCGAACGCCAGGAAGAAGAGGCCGCCGCCGAGCGCGAATACAAAGCCGCGCGCCGCTATTCCGGCACCCGCGTCACCCGCTCCACCTCGCGCAGTAGCCGCAGCAATTCCCGTGGCGACACCATGGGCGAGGCCCTGGGCAAAGCCCTGATTAAGGAACTCAAAGGCACCACCGGCCGCCGCATCGTCCGCGGCATCCTGGGCAGCCTCTTCAAAGGACGCTAACCTCTGGCGGTGGCCCTTTTATCGGATGTCGGATTATGAGTATTTTTAGCAAGATGAAATGAGAAGAGGCGCCAGCATGTCCCGGCGCCTCTGTTTCTTTCTGATTGCAAATACTCCCGCCGGAGGCGTCCCTCGGGCGCAAATCTGCGCTATTTCTCGGGGATCAGCCCCCGCGGACTGAACCGCAGCACCAGCAACAGGACCACGCCCATCGTCAGCAGCCGCATATGCGCTGCGCTGTCGATCAGATGCTGGCGCAGCCCGCTGTCTTCGGCCATGCCGCTGGTGATGAGCTGCATCAGCCACAGGCCGACGGGCTCGACCTGCACCCATAGGAACCAGATCAGAAAGCCCCCCAGAACCGAGCCCAGATTGTTCCCCGATCCGCCGACAATGACCATCACCCAGATCAGGAAGGTAAAGCGCAGCGGCTGATAGGTGCCAGGGGTCAGTTGCCCGTCCAGTGTGGTCATCATCGCGCCCGCAATCCCGCACACGGCCGAGCCCAGAACGAAGATTTGCAGATGCCGGCGGGTCACGTCCTTGCCCATGGCCTCGGCCGCGGTTTCATTGTCGCGGATCGCGCGCATCATCCGGCCCCAGGGCGAATGCAGCGCCATCTGAGCCATCCACAGGATGATCAGCAGCACCACCGCAAACAGCCCGGCATAGAGCGTCTTGACCCACAGGGTTGAGGCCGTGGTCGGATCCAGCCCCAGCGTGGCGGCGCGTTCGACGAACGAGGCGCTGTTTTGCAGGTCCACCTCATAGGGGACGGGGCGGGGCAGGCCGATCACGTTTTTCACGCCGCGCGCCAGCCAGTCCTCGTTTTTCATCACGGCGATGATGATCTCGGCAATACCCAGCGTCGCAATCGCCAGATAGTCGCTGCGCAGCCCCAGGGCGGTTTTCCCGATTGCCCAGGCCGCGCCCGCCGCCAGCAGGCCTCCGACCGGCCAGGCCAGAAGCACCGGCAGGCCCAGCCCGCCGATATTGCCCGCCGAGGCCGGGTTGATCGCCTCGACCGCGGCAACGCCCGGATCGAACACCCCGCGATAGAGGAAAAATCCGCCGATCAGCACTGCCAGCAACACAGCCGTGCGCAGCAGTCCTTTGGGCATCCGTTGATAGATCAGCGTCGCGGCGGCAATCGTCAGCGCGCCCAGAACCAGCCCGCCGATGATGCCCAATCCGCCCGAAGTCCAGGCCTGGGGGATGGGATCGGTGCTGACCAGAACCGTGGCCAGCCCGCCCAAGGCGACAAAGCCCATCACGCCGACATTGAACAGCCCGGCAAAGCCCCATTGCAGGTTCACCCCCAGCGCCATGATCGCGCTGATCAGCCCCATGTTCAGGATCAGCAGCGCCGAGTTCCAGCTTTGCATCACGCCGGTCAGCACGATCAGCCCGCCGACAATGGCGAACAGGCCCAGTTTCTTTGCTGTATCGCTCATACCGATTTCCCCTTGAACAGGCCGGTGGGTTTGAACAGCAGCACCACCAGAAGAATGGCAAAGCTGACGGCAAATTTGTAATCCGTGGACAAAAGCTGCGCCAGGCTGGACGGCGCCAGCCCCTCGGGCAGCGCATAGCCCAGCACTTTTTTCCAGGCATAGGTGATCGTCACCTCAGAGAAGGCGATGACGAACCCGCCCGCAATCGCGCCCAGCGGATTGCCCAGCCCCCCCACGATGGCCGCCGCAAAGATCGGCAGCAGAAGCTGGAAATAGGTGAAGGGTTTGAAGGTCTTATCCAGCCCATAGAGCGTCCCGGCCACGGTGGCCAAGGCCGCCACGATCAGCCAGGTGATCATCACCACGCGCTCGGGGTTGATGCCTGACAGCAGTGCCAGATCCTCGTTGTCGGAATAGGCGCGCATGGATTTGCCCGTGCGCGTGCGGTTCAGGAACCAGAACAGCGCCGCCACCACGATGACGGCGGTGATCACGGTCAGCCCTTGGGTGGTGCGAATGGCCAGCCCCTCGGGCAGGCCGGTCAGGTTCTTGAATTCGCGCACCGAAATGATGAAGCGCTCCCCATCCAGGAATTTCTGATCGTCCGGCCCGATGATGAACCGCACGACCCCGTTCATGATGAACATCACCCCCATGGACACGATCACCAGAATGACCGGCTTGGCCTTTTGCGCGCGGTAGAATCGGTAAACCGCCCTGTCGGTGAACAGTACCAGTGCCGCGCAGGCCGCGATCCCAAAGGGCAACGCCAGCAGGGCGGTGGGCAGCGGCCCCAGGCTCAGCCCCCAGCTTTGGAACAGCCAGGTGACCAGCACCACCACCATGGTGCCAAAGGCCATCGTATCCCCATGCGCAAAATTCGAGAACCGCAGGATACCGTAAATCAGCGTCACCCCCAGCGCGCCAATCGCCAGCTGGCTGCCATAGGCCACAGCAGGGATCAGCACGAAATTGGCCAGCACGATCAGAGCATTCAGAAACTCCATCAGACCTGTCCCTCACATGTTCCGGTGAATGTCTTGTTGCGGTTGCCCAGATAGGTGAACCGCCCGCCCGCGTGCAGCTGCAACTGGTGCTGCCCGCCAAAAGCCGCCACGCGCCAGTGCTGCGCAGCCCCGGCCATGGGCTCGGCCGGGTAGGGGCCCTGACGGTCAATCCACAGCCGCGTGTACCCGCCCTGGCGCACCAGCTCGATCCTTAACGAGGACGGCGCACACATGCTGCGCGCATCGCCCCGGCATTGTTCCTCGGCGGTGCAGATCACCCCGGCCTGCGCCAGTACCGGCATCACCGCCAGAACAACAGAAAACAAACGTCCCATCGCCTCAGCCCCCCAGGAAACTCTGCCGAACTTCGGGATCGGCCAGCAAATCCTTGCCCGTGCCGGTATGCGCATTCGCCCCCTGCACCAGAACATAGCCCCGATCCGCGATCTCCAGCGCCTGACGCGCGTTCTGTTCCACCATCAGGATGGAAATCCCGGTGCGCGCCACCTCGATGATGCGGTCAAACAGCTCGTCCATCACAATGGGGCTGACCCCGGCCGTCGGCTCATCCAGCAGCAACACCTTGGGCTGGGTCATCAAGGCCCGCCCCACCGCCACCTGCTGACGCTGCCCGCCCGACAATTCGCCGGCCGGCTGGCGCCGCTTGTCCTTGAGGATCGGAAACAGATCATAAACCTGCGCCATCGTATCGGCGAAATCATCGGCGCGGATAAACGCCCCCATCTCCAGGTTTTCCTCGACCGTCATCGAGGTAAAAATATTGTGGGTCTGCGGCACGAACCCCATCCCCTTGATCACCCGATCCTGAGGGCTCAGCCCCGTAATATCCTCCCCATCCAGCCGGACCGAGCCCCGCCGCAGGTTCAACATCCCAAAGGTCGCCTTCATCGCCGTGGATTTGCCCGCGCCATTAGGCCCCACGATGACAGCAATCTGCCCCCTGTTCACCGCAATCGTGCAATCATGCAGAATATCGGGCCCGGTCTTGCCATAGCCGCCGGTCATGCTGTCCCCGATCAAGAAAGCCTCACCCGAATGCACCCGCGCACCCGTCCCCGGCGCAGGCTGCATCTCGCCCCCCCCTTCCGGATTGGTGATCGAGGCATCCTTGTTCCCATGATCGTCCTGATAAGGGTTCTTGCTCAAACGCCCAGCCCTTCTTTTTGATGAAAATACTCCGGGGTCTGGGGCAGAGCCCCAGCGCCTGCCAGCCCAAACCGCCCGTTAATCATCCAAGCCCCTCGCCAGCTCATACGCCCACCTTGTCCTTGTTCTTCAACCCTGTGCCCAGATAGGCCTCAATCACCTGCTCATTGGCCTTGATCTCGGCCAGGCTCCCCTCGGCCAGAACCTTGCCCTCGGCCATGCAGATCACCGGGTTGCAGATTTTCTCGATGAAATCCATGTCATGCTCGATCACGACAAAGGTATAGCCGCGCTCTTCGTTCAGCTGTTTGATCGCATCGGCGATGGTGTACAGCAGCGTGCGGTTCACGCCCGCGCCCACCTCGTCCAGGAACACGATCTTGGCGTCCACCATCATCGTGCGGCCCAGCTCCAGCAGTTTTTTCTGCCCGCCGGACACCTCGGCTGCCTTCAGATCGGCAATATGTTCGATCGTCAGGAATTCCAGCACCTCATCGGCCTTGGCGCGCAGGGCGCGTTCCTCATCGGCGATGCGTTTGCGGCCGAACCAGGTGTTCCACAGGGTTTCGCCTGACTGCCCGCCCGGCACCATCATCAGGTTTTCCCGGCAGGTCATCGAGCCAAACTCATGCGCAATCTGGAACGTGCGCAGCAACCCCTTGTGGAACAGGTCATGCGGCGGCAGGCCGGTAATGTCCTCGCCATCCATCAGCACCCGGCCGCTGGTGGGCGGCAGCACCCCCGCGATCACGTTGAACAGCGTGGTCTTGCCCGCGCCATTGGGGCCGATCAGCCCGGTGATTGATCCGCTTTCAATGGTCAGAGACGCGCCATCCACAGCGCGAAATCCGCCAAAGTGCTTATGAAGGTCTTCGACGACAATCATAGGCATCCCCCGTCCTGATGCGCGTTTTTGCGCTGTTATTATGAAACAGCCCGGCAAATGGCCGGGCTGTCTCGGATCGTCAAGCGTGACTTAGCGGTATTTGACCGTGGTCAGTTTGCCGCCCTGAACTTCGATCTCGCGGTAACCGCCAGCGGCTTCGCCGGGGCCGATCAGTTCCACGGCGGTGGCGCCCACATAGTCGATCTCGCCGCCTGCGGTCAGGATTTCCAGCGCCTTGCCCAGCTCACCGGGATAGATTTTCTCACCAGGTGCGTTGGCCACATCCATGATCTTGGCTTTGTAATCGCCTGCCTCGGCCGAGCCAGCCGCCTGCATCGCCAGCAAGATCAGCGCGGCCGCGTCATAGCTTTCGCCCACATAGGGGCCGTCACCGCCTTCGATGCCGGCGTCTGCGATCATCTTGGCCATCATGGCCGCGCCTTCGCTTTCGGTGCCGGGCACGGTGCCGATCGAGCCGTCGATCTCATCGCCGAAGGTTTCCTCAAGCGCCGAGCCGATCATGCCATCGGGCAGCACGAAGGTTTCAAAGGCACCGGCATCCAGCGCGGCGCGGATCACACCGGGGCCGCCCTGATCGACATAGCCGGCCACAACCAGCGCATCGCCGCCAGCCGCCGCCAGCGCGCCCACTTCGGCCGAGTAATCCGCCTTGCCGTCCTCATGCGCGGCGGTGGTGGTCACGGTGCCGCCCGCAGCCGCATAGGCCGCGGCAAAGCTGTCGGCCAGGCCCTTACCATAGTCGTTGTTGGTATAGGTCACGGCAACGGATTTGATGCCTTTTTCCATCAGCACATCGGCCAGCACCTGCCCCTGACGCGCATCCGAGGGCGCGGTGCGGAAGAACAGGCCGTTGTCCTCGGCTGCCGACAGCGCCGGCGAGGTGGCCGAGGGGCTGATCATCACGATACCGTTGGGCACGGCGACATTGGCCAGAACGGCCCCCGTCACACCCGAGCAATCGGCCCCCATGATGCCCTTCACCCCATCCGAGGTGATCAGACGTTCAGCCGCTGCGGTGGCCGCGCCGGCATCCACGCAGGTCGAATCCGCGCGCACTGGCTCGACATGTTTGCCGCCCAGCAGTTTGTGGCTTTCGGTGACTTCGCTCATGGCCAGCTCGGCACCGGCGGCCATGGCCGGGGTCAGCGATTCAATCGGGCCGGTAAAGCCCAGGATAACGCCCAGTTTCACGGCATTGCCATGCCCATCCGCCATTGCGGTGCCGGCCAGCAGGGCGGTTGCGGCCGTAGCCATCAGAAATTTTTTCATGTCATACTCCCAAGATTGGAACATTCGTCCGAGCAAGAGCCTAGACCTCGTGTTTAAAAAAGAAAAGCGCCTTTCGGGCCGGGTATTTCATAAGGATTACACCTGACTGACTGGCTTTTTTGACCGCGCGGTCTAGCTGACTTGGGGGAAAGGGGATCGCAATGCCCAAACCGTTCACACCTGTTCTGAACCTGTGCCGCGGGGTGGCGATTGCCGTGGCCGCTTTGGCTGCGCTGCCCGCGCTGGCGCAGTACCGGGTAACGCTTGTGGCCGAGGGCTTCTTCGTTCCCTGGGCGCTGGATTTCCTGCCGGGCGGCGCGATGCTGGTGACGGACCGCGAGGGCACGCTGTGGCAGGTCGCACAGGACGGCAGCAAACATGCGATTCAGGGCCTGCCTGAAATGGCGATCGAGGGGCAGGGCGGGCTGCTGGATGTGGCCGTTGCGCGGGATTTCGCGACAACGCGACGGATTTACCTGAGCTATGCCAAATCTCAGGGGCGCGGATCGGGGACGGCTTTGGCCCGTGCGGTGCTGCCCCAGGGCGCAACGCGGCTAACCCAGGTGCAGGAAATCTTCCAGATCAGCCCCGGCAGCCGGGGCGGGCGGCATTTTGGCGGCCGGATTGTCGAGACCCCCGATGGCGCGCTTTTCCTGACAATCGGAGAGCGCGCAGACCGGCCCTCGGCGCAGGATCTGACGCGCCATAATGGCAGCGTGATCCGCATTCACCCCGATGGCACCCCCGTCGGAGCCGGCCTGCCCGGCGCGTTGCCGGAAATCTGGTCTTACGGGCATCGAAATCCGCAGGGGGCGGCGCTGGACAGTCAGGGGCGGTTATGGGTCAGCGAACATGGCGCGCGCGGCGGGGATGAGGTGAACCTGATCAAGCGCGGGGCCAATTACGGCTGGCCCGTGATCGCCTATGGGCGGCATTATTCGGGCCTGCGCATCGGAGAAGGCACGCACAAAGAGGGCATGGAGCAGCCTGAACTTTACTGGGATCCGTCGATTGCGCCTTCGGGGCTGACCTTCTATGACGGGGCGCTGTTCCCCGACTGGCGCGGGGATGCTTTTGTGGGCTCGCTCAAGTTCGACTATATCGCGCGCCTGTCCGGGCAGCCTCTGCAAGAGGTCGCGCAGATCAAAACGCCTGAAACCCTGCGCGTGCGCGATGTGCAGACCGGACCGGACGGCGCGCTGTGGTTCCTCAGCGAGGGGCAGGGCGCGCTCTATCGGATTGTTCCTGACTAGCTGACGGGTTTGGCCCCGTGGCTGCCGCGCTCGCGGTAGGGGGTGGTGTCATAATGCGCGCGGTAGCATTTCGAAAAATGCGAGGGCGAGGCAAACCCACAGGCCAGCGCCACGTTAATCACGCTCATGTCCGTCTGCATCAGCAGGTTACGGGCCTTTTGCAGACGCAGTTCCATATAATAGCGCTTGGGCGAGCGGTTCAGGTAGCGGCGGAACAGCCGCTCCAGTTGCCGCGTGGACATGCCCACCTGGCTGGCCAGAACGGCGGGGCTGATCGGATCCTCTATATTGGCCTCCATTTTCTGGATGACCTGCGCCAGTTTGGGATGGCGCACGCCGATCCGGGTGGGGGTGGACAGGCGCTGCGCGTCCTTATCCGTCCGGATCGAGCTGTAAATCTGCTGATCGGCCACGCCATTGGCCAGCTCTTGCCCGTAATCGGCGGCAATGAAATGCAGCATCAGATCAATAGAGGACGTCCCCCCCGCCGTGCTGAACCGATTGCCATCAATCACGAAAACCCGCTTGGTCAGGTGCACGTCGTGGAATTCCTCGGCAAAACTGTCCTGATTTTCCCAATGGATCGTCGCGCGTTTTTCCGAGATCAGCCCCGCGCGCGCCAACGCATAGGTGGCCGTGCACAGCCCGCCCATCATCAGCCCCCGGCGGGCCTCGCGGCGCATCCAGGACAGCAGTTTGCGGGTCACCGCGTCCTGAATATTCAGCCCGCCGCAGATCAGCACCGTGTCGTCGCGGGACAGCTCGCACAGGTCATCGTCCAGGTTCATCTCGACCCCCGAGGAGCAGCGCATGGTCTGCCCGCCCTCGCCAATCAGCGTCCAGCTGTACAGCTCTTTGCCGGCCATCTGGTTGGCCAGGCGCAGACTGTCCAGCGCCGAGGCAAAACTCAGCAGCGTAAAATTCGGAAGCAGGACGAAAACGAAGCGGCGTGGCTTGCTGGTAAGCGGCGCAACATCCACAGACGGGAGTGTGTCTTCCATTCGGGGCCTTTCAAGAATCTGAACGAAAGTATCAGCACCTTTGCCCCACCCGTTCAAGAGCCCGCAAACACAACCGCCCAATGTCGTAGAAGTTTCGCGCAATTCTGTGTGGCGCATGGGCAGGGGCTTCTGTATAGAAGAACGACCGAAATCAGGACCAACCGGAGTGGAACGATGAGTGAGTGGCAAAAAACCAGCTGGCGCAGCAAGCCCAGGGTTCAGATGCCCGACTATACGGACGCGGCAGCCCTGACCGCCGTCGAGTCGCAGCTGTCGAAATATCCGCCCCTGGTTTTTGCCGGTGAGGCACGCAAGCTGAAGGAGTCTCTGGCGGCTGCCTCGCGCGGCGAGGCCTTTTTGCTGCAAGGCGGCGATTGCGCCGAAAGCTTCGATCAGTTCAGCGCCAATGCGATCCGCGATACGTTCAAGGTGATGTTGCAGATGGCGATGGTGCTGACCTATGGCGCCAAGGTGCCGGTGATCAAGGTCGGCCGTATGGCGGGCCAATTCGCCAAGCCGCGCTCGGCGCCCACGGAGACCGTGGATGGCGTGGAACTGCCCAGCTATCGCGGCGACATCATCAACGAGCTGGATTTCACCTCGGACGCACGTATCCCGGACCCGGCCAAGATGCTGCAAGCCTATACGCAATCGGCGGCCACGCTGAACCTGCTGCGCGCCTTCAGCACCGGCGGTTACGCGGATGTGCATCAGGTGCACCAGTGGACGCTGGGCTTTACCGAAGGGGAAAAGGCCGCGAAATATCGCGAAATGGCCAACCGGATCAGCGACACGCTGGACTTTATGAAGGCCGCGGGCGTGGACAGCACGCGCACCAACGCGCTGCAAACCGTCAGCTTCTACACCAGCCATGAATCGCTGCTGCTGGAATACGAAGAGGCGCTGACCCGGATGGATTCGACCTCTGGCAAATGGCTGGCTGGCTCGGGTCATATGCTGTGGATCGGCGATCGTACCCGTCAGCCCGATGGCGCGCATGTGGAATTCCTCAGCGGTGTCATGAACCCGATCGGTCTGAAATGCGGTCCCACCACCACGGCCGAGGATCTGAAGGTTCTGATGAACAAACTGAACCCGGAAAACGAGGCGGGCCGCCTGACCCTGATCGCGCGTTTCGGCGCGGGCAAAGTGGGCGAACACCTGCCGCGTCTGATCAAAACCGTGCAGGAAGAGGGCGCCAATGTCGTCTGGTCCTGTGACCCGATGCATGGCAACACGATCAAGTCGGCCTCGGGCTATAAAACCCGGCCCTTCGATAGCGTGCTGCGCGAGGTTCAGGAATTCTTTGCCATCCACCGCGCCGAAGGGACCGTTCCCGGCGGCGTGCATTTCGAGATGACCGGCCAGGACGTGACCGAATGCACCGGCGGCGTGCGCGCTGTCACCGAAGAGGATCTCTCGGCCCGGTATCACACTGCATGTGACCCGCGCCTGAATGCCTCGCAATCGCTGGAACTGGCTTTCCTCGTGGCCGAGGAACTGTCCGCGCTGCGCGATGAAAAGCAGGCCGAAGCGGTTTAAGACCGCCTCATAATATATTGAAAAGGCGCGCTTTAATTGGCGCGCCTTTTTTTGTCAGACTGGCTTTTGCAAACTGGTTTTCCGATCTAGTCGTCGGTTTTGACCAGTCGCAGATAGGGCTGATCGTGCATGCCCTGCGCACGGCGTTGATCGGGCCGGTCAAAAGGCTGAGGCGTCTCGGCGAAACTGTAAACCCTCTGCTCTTGCTTGGCCGCGCGCGGCAGCGGAACGGCCCCGTCCAGCGGGCGCAATTGCTGCGATGTCATGGTGAACCGGCGCGGCGCGCGGCCGATTTTCCCGTGGACCGACAGACACCCCAGAGCACGGGTGATCCGGTTTTCCGTATCTGTCAGCGGCAGGATCAGCAGCCGCGCCTCGCATTTCGGTTTGCCCAGGGCGCGCTCGGCGCTCAGGTCGGCCACCAGTTTCGCGGGCGCGGTGAAAACCTGCTCCAGATAATCGGCGAAACGGGCGCGGGTTTGCGGCGCCATGAAGCTGGAAAAGGGCATTCCGCGCACTTCCATTCCCATCAGATCGTTCAGATCGTGGCCCGCCAGACGAATGCGCGCGATGCCCGGCGCGATCCGTTCCAGCAGGAACACAGAGGACAGGGCCCCCTCGATCCCGCGCGGGTCGATCTCCAGCCGGGCGGGCACCTGACGCGAGCCCTTCAGCGCCGTCCAATAGGCATCCACCTCGGCAATTTCAGGAAAACGGTTCTGCATCAGATGCTGGCCGATCTCGACAACATTGGTTCCGTTGCGCCCAGCATCATGCCCATTATACCCACCGAAAAACATCTCTTTCACCCACGGTTTCATGCCCCACCAGAGGCGTGAAACCATTTGTTAAGAATGGTTACACGCCCAAAGGTTACCCAAGGATTAATATAGGCCGGTTTCGCTAAAATTGCTCTTGAAATCGCGTCAAATGGTTAACCCCTCGTGCAGCGGGTTGCCCCGCCTGGGCAAAATGGCTAGGGCTGTGCCCAGCCAGAAAAAGGAGAGCGCCTTGACCCATTCGATGACCGGATTTGCCTCGGGGACGGGTGAGAAAGCACCTTTCAGCTGGACGTGGGAGCTGCGCTCGGTCAATGCCAAGGGGCTGGATCTGCGGCTGCGGGTGCCCGATTGGATTGATGGTCTGGAGCCCGCCCTGCGCGCGGTTCTGGGCAAATCCATGGGGCGCGGCAGCGTGTCCCTGTCGCTGAAGCTCGCCCGCGAGGAACGCGCCGGAGCGCTGGCCGTGAATGCGGAAATTCTGGCCTCGGTTCTGGACGGTCTGCAACAGGTCAGCCAGGCGGCGGATGCGGCGGGGCTGCCGCTGTCTCGGGCCAGTGCGGCGGATGTTCTGGCGGTCAAGGGCGTTCTGGAAACCCGCAGCGATGACGATGACATTGCGGCGCTGAAGCGGGCCCTGCTGGCGGATTTCGACCGCGTTCTGACGCAGTTTTTGCAGATGCGGGCGACCGAGGGGCAGGCCCTGAACGGCATCTTGGCGGGGCAGATCGTGCAGATCGCGGATTTGGTGGCGCAGGCCACCACCGCCGTGACCGCCCGCAAAACGGACATGGAGCGCGCGCTGCGCACCGCCCTTGAGAAGGTCACGCATTCGGTGGCCGAGGTGGATGAGACCCGCGTCGCCCAGGAACTGGCGCTGATCGCCGTCAAATCCGATGTCACCGAAGAATTGGACCGCCTGACCGCGCATATCGAGGCCGCGCGCGCGTTGCTGGCGCAGAAGGGGCCGGTGGGGCGCAAGTTCGATTTCCTGATGCAGGAATTCAACCGCGAGGCCAATACGCTGTGCTCGAAATCGCAAAACGTGGATCTGACCCGCATCGGGCTGGAACTGAAAACCGTCATCGACCAGATGCGCGAACAAGTGCAAAACGTGGAGTAACCCGATGAAAAGACGTGGCCTTTTGATCATCTTGTCGTCGCCCTCGGGGGCGGGGAAATCCACCCTGACGGGGCGTCTGCGCGCCTGGGATCCTGAGATTAACTTCTCGGTCTCGGCCACCACCCGCGATCCGCGCCCCGGCGAGCTCAACGGCGAGCATTACCATTTCATGACCCAGGATGAGTTCAAGGCCACCGTCCACGCGGACGGGATGCTGGAACACGCGCAGGTCTTTGGCAATTACTATGGCTCGCCCAAGGCGCCGGTTCAGGCCGCAATCGAAAACGGCAAGGACGTGCTGTTCGATATCGACTGGCAGGGCGCGCAGCAGATCACCAACTCGTCCTTGGCCGCGCATGTGCTGTCGATTTTCATCCTGCCGCCCTCGATCACGGAGCTGCACCGCCGTCTGGTCAGCCGCGGCCAGGACAGCGCCGAGGTGATCGCCAAACGCATGGCCAAAAGCTGGGACGAGATCAGCCACTGGGGCAGCTACGATTATGTGCTGGTCAATGACGATTTGGACAAGACAGCCGAAGAGCTGAAGACTATCGTAGCGGCAACCCGGATGCGCCGGGTTCAGCTGCCCGTGCTGGTGGATCACGTGCGCCAATTGCAAACGGAATTCGAGGAACTGCAATGACACTCTATGCGCTGAACGGAAAGACACCCGAGCTGCCCGAAAACGGGGATGTCTGGGTGGCGCCCGACGCCAATGTGGTGGGGAATGTGCGGCTGGGGCAGGGGGCCTCGGTCTGGTTCGGCTGCACGCTGCGCGGCGATAACGAACTGATCGACATCGGGGATGGTTCCAACGTGCAGGAAAACACTGTGATGCACACGGATGCGGGCTATCCGCTAAGCATCGGGGAGAATTGCACCATCGGGCACAAAGCGATGCTGCATGGCTGCACGATCGGGGATAATTCGCTGATCGGGATGGGCGCAACGGTGCTGAACGGGGCCAGGGTCGGCAAGAACTGCCTGATCGGCGCGAATGCTCTGATCACCGAAGGCAAGGAAATCCCCGATGGCAGTCTGGTCATGGGCTCGCCCGGCAAAGTGGTGCGCCAGCTGGACGAGGCCGCAATCCAGCGCCTGACGCTGAGCGCGCTGCATTATCAGGAAAACATGCGCCGGTTCCGTGATGGGCTGACCGCTCTTTGAACGGGTCCAGAGGGCAGCGAATTTAGGGCAGACATGAGCGACACTCTTATCACCGATACGCTGACGGCCATTCCCATGCCCGCTTTGCTGGTGGCCACCGGGGACCGGATCGTTGCGGGAAATGCGGCGGCGGCCAAGCTGCTAGAGACAGATGCGCTGGCCGACCGGCACCTGCTGACGGTGCTGCGCCAGCCCTCGGTTCTGGACGCGATCGAGGCCTGCCGTGCCAGTAACAAACCGCGCACCACACGCTATCTGACCACCCAGGGGCGCAATGACATGACCTTTCGGGTGCATTGCGGGTATATCCGGGATACGGATCGCGCCGGGGTTCTTGTCACATTCGAGGACATCACCCATCTGGAAGCCGCCGAGCAGATGCGCCGCGATTTCGTCGCCAATGTCAGCCATGAACTGCGCACGCCCCTGACCGCGCTGCTGGGGTTTATCGAAACGCTACAGGGGCCGGCCAGGGACGATGCCGCTGCCCGAGACCGCTTTCTGGGGATCATGTCCAACGAGGCCGGGCGGATGAACCGCCTGGTGCGCGATCTGCTGTCGCTCAGCCAGGTCGAGGCCCAGGAACGCGTGCGCCCCGAAGAGACGGTCAACCTGGGCGATCTGATCACCTCGGTGCTGCGCAATCTGCAACCTGTGGCCGAGGCCGCCAATGTCACGATGCGCGCCGATATGCCGGCCGATCCGGTGCACTTGCCGGCCGATACCGATCAAATTCGGCAGGTGCTGACCAATCTGGCGGAAAATGCGATCAAATATGGCGGGCCGGATGGCACGGTGACGCTCAGCTTGTCCACGATGGACCGGGATCCGGCTTTGCGCGCCCCGGCTGCGCGGGTGACGGTGCAGGATACCGGCCCCGGAATCGATCCGATTCACCTGCCGCGCCTGACCGAACGGTTTTACCGCGTTGACAGTCACCGCTCGCGCGAGATGGGGGGCACCGGGCTGGGGCTGGCGATTGTGAAACATATTATCAACCGGCACCGCGGACGACTGAAGATCGAAAGCGAGCTGGAAAAGGGCAGTCGTTTTACTGTCATATTGCCGCTCTGAGCGGGGCGTAGCTGCACCGCTTTGTGCAGTCAAAATCGTCCCCCCGCGCTGCGTTTCATGACATGCGGTTAATTTTTTGCGGGACGGGCTGGGGCGCAATGGAATGCGCAAAAAACATCAAACCCAAATAAAAACAAAGCATTACGCCAAAAAACATCCCCTCGGCACGCTTTTGCGGAAACTGTTTTTTAACAAAAACCATGCTTTTTGCCGGATGTGTCATGAACCTGTTACAAACCCGTCACAAAAGGTTGGCATAGCCCATTTAGGACGCGCAACAGAGGTCGCCGACGAGTGCGCCCCGTAACCGAAATCAGGAGTTATCCTCATGTCCTTCGTGAAACTGACCGCCTCCACTCTGGCGATCGCCGCTGTTTCCGCAACCGCCGCTGCCGCCCGTGATCAGGTGCAGGTTGCCGGTTCGTCCACCGTTCTGCCCTATGCTTCGATTGTTGCCGAAGCCTTTGGCGAAAACTTCGACTTCCCCACCCCCGTTGTGGAATCGGGTGGCTCGTCCGCCGGTCTGAAGCGCTTCTGTGAAGGTGTTGGCGAAAACACCATCGACGTGGCCAATGCCTCGCGCAAGATCAAAGACAAAGAGATCAAGAAATGTGCCGAAAACGGCGTGACCGACATCATCGAGGTCCGTATCGGCTATGATGGCATCGTTTTTGCCAACGACATCAAGGGCGAAAGCTTCCAGTTCACCCAGACCGACTGGTTCCTGGCGCTGTCGGACGAAATTCTGGTGGACGGCAAAATGGTTGCCAACCCGAACAAGACCTGGGCCGATGTGAACCCCGCGTTCCCCGCGCAGGCCATTCAGGCCTTCATCCCCGGCACCAAGCACGGCACCCGTGAAGTGTTCGAAGACAAGGTGATCCTGGAAGGCTGCGAAGCCACCGGCGCATTCGAGCACCTGCTGGCCCATGCCGAAGGCGACACCGCCAAAGCCAAGAAGAAAGCCGCCGAGAAAGCCTGTATCTCGCTGCGTACCGATGGCGTGTCCGTGGACATCGACGGTGACTACACCGAGACCCTGGCCCGCATCGACAGCAACAAAGACGGCATCGGCGTCTTCGGCCTGGCCTTCTATGAAAACAACACCGACAAGCTGCAAGTCGCCACCATGGCGGGCGTTGTGCCTTCGACGGAATCGATTGCAACCGGCGAATACCCCGTGTCGCGTCCGCTGTATTTCTACATCAAGAAGGCCCACCTGGGCGTGATCCCCGGCATCAAAGAATACGCTGAATTCTTTGTCTCGGACGAGATCGCAGGCCCCGATGGCCCGCTGGCCGAATACGGTCTGGTTTCCGACCCCGAGTTGGTCAAAACCCAAGAAGCCGTGGCTGACGAAGCCATCCTGGGCTCGAACATGTAAACCCCTCGAAGAGAGCGGCCCGCCCGGTCGCTCTCTTCATTCCAATTCGCCGCAAGGCTTCTTCACACTTCGGAGCGGATATGCCTGTTTTCTGGCTTCTCCTGATTATTCTGGGCCTGTCTTTGCTGGGATACGTACTCAGCCGGGCACGCGCCTTATCCTCAGCCGGCGGTGACAGCCGGATTTTGCATTCTCAGCCCAAATACTACGGGATGAACGCCGCGATTTTCACGGCGGTTCCGTCGCTTCTGGTGCTGGGTATCTGGCTGTTCGTGCAGCCCATGGTGATCAATTCGGCCGTGTCGGGCATGATCCCCGAACATCTGGTTTCCGAGGGGTCTTCGCTGGATCTGATGATGTCGGATGTGCGCCGCGTGGCGGACGGGCTGGACATCGCCGTGGCCAAAGGCGCCATGACAGAAGAGGACGCCCGCAACATGCGCGCGGGGCTGACCGATGTGCGCGGACGTCTGGGCGAGATCGGCGTGGCTTTGGGCTCGGATGTGCGCCCCGAGGTGCTGAACGCCGCGCAGGAATATCGCGCGATGACTGCCCAGGGCAATCTGATGCAAACCATCGCCGTGCTGGTGGTGGCGCTGCTGGGCTTTGGCTATGCGATCCTGAAATCGCACAAGGATTTCCGGGCCCGCAATGCGGTTGAAGGGGCCATCATGGTTCTGCTGATCGGGGCGGCCTCGCTGGCGATCCTGACCACCGTGGGCATCGTTCTGTCGATGCTGTTCGAGACGGTGAACTTCTTTGGCCTGCACGACTGGACCGACTTCTTCTTTGGCACCACCTGGGCGCCGAATTTCCGGGGCGATTCAGAATTGTCGATCCTGCCGCTGCTGTTGGGCACGCTGTATATCTCGGTGATTGCGCTGCTGGTGGCGGTGCCGATCGGGCTGTTTGCCGCGATCTACCTGTCCGAATATGCCGGCCCGAAAACGCGCAGCTTTGCCAAGCCGCTGCTCGAAATTCTGGCCGGTATCCCGACCATCGTTTACGGTCTGTTTGCGCTGCTGACGGTGGGTCCGCTGCTGCTTAATGCCTTTGGCGAGGGCGGTCTGCTGGGGGTCGATTGGATGAGCGGCGCAACCTCGGTTCTGACCGCGGGCGTCGTGATGGGCATCATGCTGATCCCGTTTGTGTCCTCGCTGTCCGATGACATCATCAACGCCGTGCCGCAATCCATGCGGGATGGCAGCCTGGGCCTAGGCGCCACCCCGTCCGAGACCATCCGCCAAGTCGTCATCCCCGCAGCATTGCCCGGCATCGTCGGCGCCATCCTGCTGGCCGCCAGCCGCGCCATCGGCGAGACGATGATCGTGGTCATGGGGGCAGGGGCGATTGCGAAATTCTCGGCCAACCCGCTGGAAAGCATGACCACCATCACCACCCGTATCGTCAGTCAGCTGACCGGGGATGGAGACTTTGCCAGCCCTGAAACCCTTGTGGCCTTTGCCCTGGGTCTGACTCTCTTTGTTCTGACTTTGGGCCTGAACGTCCTGGCGCTGTATATCGTGCGCAAATACCGGGAGCAGTACGAATGACCGACGTAACCACCTCGATCCTGACGCAGGACGCGCGCACCAAGAAGCGCAACGCCGCCGAGGGCCGGTTCAAGCTATACGGCATTGCCGCGATCGGTGTCGGCCTGGCCATGCTGATCCTGCTGATGGTCACCATTCTGGGCAACGGCGTGGGGGCCTTCCAGCAGACGTTTATCACGCTGAACGTCGAGCTTCTGGAAAGCAAGCTGGACAAGAAGGGCAACCGCGATCCGGCGGATCTGAAGAAGGTCACTACCTTTGGCTATGCTCCGCTGATCAAGAATGCCTTTGGCGCTGCGGTCACGCAAACCGGCATCGAAACCGATCTGAAATCCAAGGATCAGGCCAAGCTTTTGTCGAAATCGGCGGCGGCCGAGCTGCGCAACTATGTGCTGGCCAACCCCGATCAGATCGGCCAGACCGTGACCTTTACCTTTCTGGCCAACAGCCGTGTGGATGGCTATCTGAAAGGCCGCGTCACCCGTGAAAGCATCGCCAACGATAAGAATATCAACGCCGCGCAGCTGGATTTCGTGGATCAGCTGAAACAGGCCGGCGTGCTGGAGAAACGCTTTAATGCGGACTTTATCCTGGGCGCGGATGCGTCCGACCAACGCCCCGAGGCCGCAGGGATCGGTGTTGCCATGGCGGGCTCGTTCTTCATGATGCTGGTGGTGCTGGCGCTGGCGCTGCCCATCGGTGTGGCCGCCTCGATCTATCTTGAGGAATTCGCCCCCAAAAACTGGATCACCGACATCATCGAGGTGAACATCTCGAACCTGGCGGCCGTGCCGTCCATCGTGTTCGGCATTCTGGGTCTGGCGGTCTTCATCAACTATATGCACCTGCCGCAATCGGCGCCGCTGGTGGGCGGGCTGGTGCTGACGCTGATGACCCTGCCGACGATCATCATTTCCACCCGCGCCGCGCTGAAATCGGTGCCGCCCTCCATTCGGGACGCGGCGCTGGGGATTGGCGCGTCGAAAATGCAGGCCGTGTTCCACCATGTGCTGCCGCTGGCCGCGCCGGGCATTCTGACCGGCACCATCATCGGGCTGGCGCAGGCACTGGGCGAAACCGCTCCGCTGCTGCTGATCGGGATGATCGGGTTTATCGCCTCGAACGCGCCGGGTGGCATCACCGAGGGGCTGATGTCGCCCAACTCGGCCATGCCGGCACAGATTTACGAATGGGCAAAACGGGCTGACCCGGCCTTCTACGAACGGGCCTGGGGCGGGATCATCATCCTGCTTGTTTTCCTGATCACCATGAACACCATCGCCGTCATCCTGCGCCGCCGCTTCGAGCGCCGCTGGTAAGCGAGAGGGGGTAAAAATGTACGACGCACCAAGTCTGGAGAAAACCGTGGACCAGAAAGCTACCAAGATCGCCGCCAAGAACGTCCAGGTCTATTACGGTGACACCCATGCCATCAAAGACGTCAGCGTGGATCTGCTGGACAAGACCGTCACCGCCTTTATCGGCCCGTCGGGCTGCGGCAAATCCACCTTCCTGCGCTGCCTGAACCGGATGAATGACACGATTGACATCTGCCGGGTCGAGGGCGACATCCTGCTGGACAGCGAAGACATCTACGACCCCAAGGTCGATCCGGTGCAGCTGCGCGCCAAGGTGGGGATGGTGTTCCAGAAACCCAACCCGTTCCCCAAATCCATCTACGATAACGTGGCTTACGGCCCGCGCATCCATGGCCTGGCCCGCAACAAGGCCGAGCTGGACGAGATCGTGGAAAAATCCCTGCGCCGCGGCGCCATCTGGGACGAGGTAAAGGACCGGCTGGATTCCCCCGGTACCGGCCTGTCGGGCGGTCAGCAGCAGCGCCTGTGCATCGCCCGCGCCGTCGCCACCGAACCCGAGGTTCTGCTGATGGACGAGCCGTGCTCGGCCCTGGACCCGATCGCCACCGCCCAGGTCGAAGAGCTGATCGACGAACTGCGCGAGAATTTCTCGGTTGTGATCGTGACCCACTCGATGCAGCAGGCCGCGCGTGTCAGCCAGAAAACCGCCTTCTTCCATCTGGGCAACCTGGTCGAATACGGCGACACCACCCAGATTTTCACCAACCCCGTTGATCCGCGTACCGAAAGCTACATCACCGGCCGGATCGGGTAAGGATAGATACCATGACCGATAAGCATATCGTCTCTGCCTTTGACCGCGATCTGGAAGGCATCCAGACGCAAATCATGAAAATGGGCGGGCTGGTCGAAGCCGCCATTCTGGACGCCGCCCAATCGCTGGAAGACCGCGACGAGGACATGGCCGAACGTGTCCGCTCGGGCGACCGGGCGATTGACGATCTGGAAGAGCTGATCAACGAAAACTGCGCCAAACTGATCGCCCTGCGCGCGCCCACCGCCGTGGACCTGCGGGTGATCCTGACCGTGATGAAGGTCTCGGGGAACCTGGAACGCATCGGCGATTACGCGAAAAACATGGCTAAGCGGACCGGCGTTCTGGTGCAGATGACTCCGATCAATGGCAGCCACGCCGCCCTGCGCCGCATGGCCCGCGAGGTCCAGCTGATGCTGAAGGACGCGCTGGACGCCTATATCCGCCGCGATGCGGAACTGGCGCTGGACGTGATCCACCGCGATCAGGACGTGGACCAGATGTATAATGCGCTGTTCCGCGAATTCCTGACCTTCATGATGGAAGACCCGCGCAACATCACCTCGTGTATGCACCTGCATTTCATCGCCAAGAACACCGAACGCATGGGCGATCATGTGACGGCCATCGCCGAACAGGTGGTCTATCTGGTGACCGGCAAACCGCCCGAGGACACCCGCCCCAAAGGCGATCACACCTCGGTCAATGCCGAACTGGGCAACATCTAAGAAGGCGCTGAACCATGTCTGCAACGCCGCAACCCACTGTTCTTGTTGTCGAAGACGAGCCCGCCCAACGCGAAGTTCTGGCCTATAACCTTGAGGCCGAGGGATTTCGCGTGGTCAAAGCCGAAAACGGCGAAGAGGGCCTGATCATGGTGGACGAGGAAACGCCCGACATCATCGTTCTGGACTGGATGCTGCCGAATGTATCCGGAATCGAGGTCTGCCGCCGCCTGAAGACGCGGACCGACACGCGGACCATCCCGATCCTGATGCTCTCGGCGCGCTCGGAAGAGGTGGACAAGGTGCGCGGGCTGGAAACCGGGGCGGATGACTATGTGGTCAAACCCTATTCCGTGATCGAACTGATGGCCCGTGTGCGCGCGCAACTGCGCCGCACGCGCCCGGCCACCGTGGGCGAACGTCTGGAATACGAAGACATCGTTCTGGACGCCGAAACCCACCGCGTCACCCGCGATGGTGACGAGCTGAAGCTGGGCCCCACCGAATTCCGCCTGCTGTCCACCTTTATGGAAAAACCCGGCCGGGTCTGGAGCCGCGAGCAACTGCTGGATCGGGTCTGGGGGCGCGACATCTATGTCGACACCCGCACCGTGGACGTGCATATCGGCCGGTTGCGCAAGGCCTTGACGCGCTTTGGCGGCACCGATCCGCTGCGCACGGTGCGTGGGGCAGGGTACGCGCTGGGATAGTTTAGCGCGGCAACCCATCCTCGGTTTCGGCCTGCGTGGCCAGCCAATCGCGGAACAGGCACAGGGCCTGTTTGCGGGCTTTTTCCTTTGGCCAAACCAGAGAGTAGCTGCCCAATGTCCGCGTGGCCGAGCCATAGGCGGGCACCAGACGCCCGCTCTGCAATTCCGAGTGCGCCAGATAGTCGGGCAACAGCGCGATCCCCAGCCCGTGAATGGCCGCCTGAATGATCGTCGAAAACTGATCGAAAGTGGTGCCGTTCAGCTGCCGGGCCTGCACCCCGAAAGAGCCCAGCCATTGCGCCCAGGCCTGCGGCCGGGTCTGGATCTGAAGCAGCGGATAGCTCAGCAGATCGCGCGGATGGGCAAGGGTCTGCCCGGCGATCAGATCGGGGGCACAGACCGGCAGAACATGTTCCGACATCAGCCTCAGCCGGTCGGTTCCCGGCCATTCCTTTTCGCCATATTGTATAGCAGCATCAAAGGGTTCTGCGGAAAAGTTCACGCTCTGCAACCGGGTGGACATGTTGATTGTCACCTCAGGGTGACGCTGCGCGAATTCGGACAATCGCGGCACCAGCCAGCGCATCCCAAAGGTGGGCAGGATCGCCAGGTTCAGGCTGCCGCCCTCGGGGTTTACGCGCAGATTCAGGCTGGCCTGCGCAATCTGCTGAAGCGCGGCGCGCACGTCCTTTACATAGTCCTGCGCGGCCGGGGTCAGGGTCATGCGTTTGCGCTCGCGCAGGATCAGATCGGCCTCCAGATAGGCTTCCAGCGATTGCAACTGCCGGCTGACCGCGCTTTGCGTCTGGTTCAGCTCTTCTGCGACGGCCGTGGCCGACCCCAGACGGTCCAGCGCCTCAAGCGCCCTAAGGGACGCGATCGAGGGCAGCAGGCGACGTGACAGACTCATATATGCGGTTTACTCATGTATTTATGTGGATTTCTCGCTGTTTTTGGCCTCTTGTAGCCTCTATTGTCAACATCAACGCATAATTCCATAAATTCAGGACGGAAAAATGACCGAAAAACCCACCCTGCGCGCCAAGGATGCCCCCGATCTGCACGGCTTCATCTGGGACGACCCGTTCAAGCTGAACGATCAACTGCAAGAGGACGAGCGGATGATCCGCGACAGCGCCGCCGCCTATTGCACCGAAAAGCTGCAACCGCGCGTGCTGGAGGCCTTTCAGAACGAATACACCAACCCCGAGATTTTCCGCGAAATGGGGGAAATGGGCCTTCTGGGCACCACCATCCCCGAGCAATATGGCGGGCTGGGCGCGGGCTATGTGTCCTACGGTCTGGTCGCCCGCGAGGTCGAGCGGGTGGATAGCGGATACCGCTCGATGATGTCGGTGCAAAGCTCGCTGGTGATGTACCCGATCTATGCCTATGGCACTGAAGAGCAACGAAAAAAATACCTGCCTAAACTGTCCAGCGGCGAATGGATCGGCTGCTTTGGCCTGACCGAGCCCGACGCGGGCAGCGACCCGGCCGGCATGAAAACCCGCGCCACGAAAACGGATGGGGGCTATGTGCTGAACGGCTCGAAAATGTGGATTTCGAACAGTCCGATCGCGGATGTTTTCGTGGTCTGGGCGAAATCCGACGCCCATGGCGGTAAGATCCGCGGCTTTGTGCTGGATAAGGGCACCAAGGGGCTGAGCGCTCCGAAGATCGAGAAAAAGATGTCGCTGCGGGCCTCGATCACCGGGGAAATCGTGCTGGAAAATGTCGAGGTGGGCGAGGACGCGCTGCTGCCGCATGTTGAAGGGCTGAAGGGGCCGTTCGGCTGCCTGAACCGCGCGCGCTATGGCATCAGCTGGGGCGTTCTGGGCGCGGCCGAGTTCTGCTGGCATGCCGCGCGCCAATACGGTCTGGACCGTCACCAGTTCAAGAAACCGCTGGCCGGTACGCAGCTCTATCAGAAAAAACTGGCCGATATGCAGACCGAGATCGCCCTGGGCCTGCAAGCCAGCCTGCGCGTGGGCCGATTGATGGATCAGGCCGATGCGGCGCCGGAAATGATCAGCATCGTCAAACGCAACAATTGCGGCAAGGCGCTGGAGATCGCCCGGATGGCCCGCGACATGCACGGTGGCAACGGAATCAGCCTGGAATTCGGCGTCATCCGCCACATGGTGAACCTGGAAACCGTAAACACCTACGAGGGGGCCCATGACGTGCACGCGCTGATTCTGGGGCGAGCTCAGACGGGGCTACAGGCGTTTTTCTGACCACTGCGCAGGTGTCAGAGGGCAGGGCGCTCTCTGACACGCATCCCAGGCTTGCAGGCGCGCAGCCGCGCAGGTACCGCTAAGCTATGAAAAAAGCCAATAAAAACCTGTGGGCCGCCACCTGTGCCGAGCGGATCGAGACCCAGCCCCATACTGGGGACACCTCGGTGGATCTAGCCATTATCGGAGGCGGGTTCACCGGCTGCTCGGCCGCGCTGAGTGCGGCCCGCCAAGGGGCCAGCGTGATTGTGCTGGAGGCCCGGACCATCGGACATGGCGGATCGGGCCGGAATGTCGGGCTGGTGAATGCCGGGCTCTGGCTGCCCCCCGATCAGGTTATTGCGCAAATGGGCCAAGAAGCCGGCGAGCGCCTGAATACCGCGCTTGCTGCGGGGCCGGGGCGGGTCTTTGATCTGATTGACCGCTTTGATATCCAATGCGAGCCCGTCCGGAACGGAACCCTGCATTGCGCGCATTCCGCGCCCGGCCTGGCGGATCTGCAAAACCGATACAGCCAACAGCAGGCGCGCCAGGCTCCGGTGCAGATACTGGACATTAAGAGCGCAGCGCAAGCCATTGGTTCTAATAAGTTTCACGGAGCATTGAAAGACCATAGGGCAGGGACCGTTCAGCCGCTTGGCTATGCGATGGGCCTGGCGCGCGCCGCGCAACAAGCGGGCGCCCGACTGCACGAACACAGTCCGGCAGACGCGATTTTTCATGACGGTGATTGGCGGATCGAAACGCCTCTCGGCAAGGTCACGGCCCGAAATCTGCTGATTGCCACGAATGCTTATCATCAGGATTTCAATGGGTTAAAGACCGATCCTATTGTGCCGGTGCATTTCTTTCAATTGGCCACCCGGCCACTGCCGGAACCGCTTGGGGCCGAGATTTTGCCAAATAACGAGGGCTGCTGGGACACCGGGCTGATCATGACGTCTTTTCGAAAGGATCAGGCAGGGCGCTTCATTCTGGGCGCAATGGGGCAGCCGGATCGTCTGGGCATTCATAGGGCATGGGCGCAGCGGGCGCTGGCACGGCTTTTCCCGCAGCTTGCCGGACAGAGCTTTGCGCATTTCTGGTCCGGACGCATCGGCATGACCCAAGATCATGTGCCCAAAATCCGGCGCATCGGCCCGAATGCGCTGGCCGTGTTCGGATATTCGGGACGCGGGATTTCACCGGGGACTGTGTTCGGAGAAAGCTGCGCCAGGGCTTTGCTGACACAAAACGAGGCCGCGTTGCCGATTGCCCCCATCAACGCATATTCGGAACGCCTGACAGGGGCAAAAGGGCAGTTCTACGAGACAGGCGCGCGGATTATACATTTCCTGGGGCATCGCACCCAGTAATCGCATAATCAGTATTATGGTAATATAATGAGCCATTGTGTGACATATTTGAGTTTTTTTACTTTTCGGTCCGCTCTTTTCTCGACAAGCCGGTTTGCAGCGTTGTAAATCAACTTCAGCCACACACATTCACACTCTTGTGTCCCCATCGTTTACCCTTTTGCAGGGAGTTTGCCGTGAACCTGTCTCAGTACCTGACCGCTCTGACCAACACACAGAGCATCGAGGCGCTTTGGGACATGCATACACGCAAGATGGCCAGCTACGGGTTTGACCGGCTGCTGTATGGCTTCACGCGCTATCGGTCTGGGAACTCTTTGGGCGACCCCGAAGACTATGTTGTTCTGTCGAACCACAAAGCCGAATATACCGACGTTTTCATGGGCCAAGGGCTGTATTCCCATGCGCCGATGGTGCGCTGGGTGCTGGAAAACGAAGGCGCGTGCAGCTGGAGCATCCTGGGCCAGATGACCGAAGAAGGCGCGCTAAGCGAGGCCGAGCGCAAGGTCATCGCCTTTAACCAGACGATGGATGTGACGGCCGGATACTCGATCAGTTTTGAATCGATCTCGCCGCGTTCGAAAGGTGCGATCGCGCTGACCGCGCAGTCGGGCTTGTCTCAGGACGAGGTGGATGCGATCTGGCACAAGCATGGCGAGGATATCCTGGTCATCAACAATGTGGCGCATCTGAAGATCATGACCCTGCCCTATTCGGGCCCCTCGCGGCAGCTGACAAAGCGTCAGCGCGAGGCATTGGAATGGGTCGGCGACGGTAAGACGACGCAGGACATCGCCATTCTGATGGGCCTGACGCCCGCCACGGTCGAGAAACACCTACGACTTGCGCGCGAAGCCCTGAGCGTTGAGACGACCGCGCAGGCGGTTCTGAAAGCCGCTTTGCAGAACCAGATGTTCGTGATGGAAGTCTAAGCCGGCAAACGGCTTCGGCGGCTTTTTCAAGTCAATGCGAACCGGCCCGTCAAAGGGTAAGGTATTCCATACTTTTCGCGTTCTCAAAGGGATAGAGGGCCAAAGGTAGGGAATCCCATACTTTCTTAACCCGGCGTAAAAGTCCAAATTCAACGTGTTCCGTGAGTGGTGGCTTTGGCCTAGGAGCATAGGGTCGATACCCTCTGAGATTGCAGAGCTCTGTCGATACCCCGGATTTTTCCGGACGCCGGCCTGTGGGGTTATTCTACTCTACAGGTCGGTACTAAGACCGGCGCCCGCTTCATCCCCATTTAGTCAGGGGCTGGTCGAATTCAGGCGGTGCTGTCCTGTGGCTGGACAGCGCCGCCTCTTTTTATGCGCCCTAGGTGCCCTGCCCTGCGGTTTAAACCACATAAAAAAACCCCAGGCCAAAGACCTGGGGTTCTTTTGGAACTTATGCAGCTGGGCTTAGCCCTGAACGGCTTTGGCCACCTCGGCTGCGAAGTCTTCTTCTTTCTTCTCGATGCCTTCGCCCACTTCCATGCGGACGAAACCGACGATCTCGGCGCCAGCTTCTTTGGCGGCAGCTTCGACGGTCAGATCGGGGTTCACAACGAACGCCTGACCCAGCAGAGTCGATTCAGCGATGAATTTCTTCATGCGGCCCTTGATCATGTTTTCGATGATGTTCTCGGGCTTGCCGGATTCGCGTGCGATGTCGATCTGAACCTGCTTTTCCTTCTCGACAACGGCCGGATCCAGATCGGCTTCGCCCAGGGCGGCGGGGTTCGCGGCTGCGATGTGCATGGCAACCTGTTTGCCGAATGCCTCGTCACCGCCGTTCAGGCCGACCAGAACACCGATTTTACCCATGCCATCCGCGGCGGCGTTGTGCACATAGGTGACAACGGTGCCCGCCTCGATCGAGGCCATGCGGCGCAGCGACATGTTTTCGCCGATGGTGGCGATCTTGTCGGTGATGATGGTTTCGACGGTCTTGCCGCCGATCTCGGCCGCTTTCAGCGCGTCAACATCGGCAACGGTCAGCGCCGCGCCGGCGATGTCTTTCACCATGCCCTGGAATTCGGCGTTTTTCGCAACGAAGTCGGTTTCCGAGTTCACCTCGACAGCAACACCCTTGCCAGCGTCCACGGCGACGGCCACCAGGCCCTCGGCGGCGGTACGGCCGGCTTTCTTGGCGGCTTTGGCCAGACCTTTGGTGCGCAGCCAGTCAACGGCGGCTTCCATGTCGCCATCGTTTTCAACCAGGGCTTTTTTCGCGTCCATCATGCCAACGCCGGTGGATTCGCGCAGTTCTTTTACCTGTGCAGCAGTGATCGCCATAGTGGCTCTCCTCGAATTGAAATCTATGTGTCGGGCGCGGACAATGCCCGCAGCCCGTATCAGTTTGATGACGGCCAGGCCTTAGGCTTCGGCGCCTTCGATGGCTTCCTCGACGGTCTCTTCCAGAGCGCCCAGGTCCACGCCGGCGGCGCCCATCTGAGCGGTCATGCCGTCCAGGGCCGCGCGCGACACCAGATCGGTGTACAGAGCGATGGCGCGGGCGGCGTCATCGTTGCCGGGGATGATGTAGTCGATGCCATCGGGCGAGCAGTTGGTGTCAACCACGGCCACAACCGGAATGCCCAGTTTCTTGGCTTCGGCGATGGCCAGCGCTTCTTTTTTCACGTCGATGACGAACAGCAGATCCGGCACGCCGCCCATTTCACGGATGCCGCCCAGCGAAGCTTGCAGCTTCTCCTGGTCGCGTTCCATGTTCAGGCGCTCTTTCTTGGTCAGGCCTTCGGCGCCGCCTTCCAGCTTTTCGTCGATTGCTTTCAGACGGTTGATCGACTGCGAAACGGTCTGCCAGTTGGTCAGGGTGCCGCCCAGCCAGCGGTGGTTCATGTAATACTGTGCGCAGCGCTCGGCAGCGTCCGCGATCGGGGCTGCGGCCTGGCGCTTGGTGCCGACGAACAGCACGCGGCCGCCCTTGGCAACGGTGTCACGCACAACATTCAGAGCCGCGTCCAGCATGGGAATGGTCTGGGTCAGGTCCATGATGTGGATGCCGTTGCGGCTACCGTAGATGAACTCGCCCATACGGGGGTTCCAGCGTTGGGTCTGGTGGCCAAAGTGAACGCCTGCTTCCAGCAGCTGGCGCATGGTGAACTCGGGAAGAGCCATGTCGTTTTCCTTTTCCGGTTTCGCCTCAGCGGGGGTGAGAAGCGGATGCTTCAACCGGCGGACACATAAGGATGTCTCCCTCATGGGCCCAACCCCGCCTGCGGGTTTGAATGGCGCGCGTATAGACGGGTTTTGCCCAGGGCGCAACCCCCCTGCCCTGCGGCGCGCAGATGGGCGGGGAAAACCGGAATTCAGCGGGGCGGCAGGGCGGCTCGGAACGGGTTAACGAAAAGGCAGGCTTGCCAATCGCCGCATTCCGGGCAAAGGCTGAGGCATGACAGAAATATTGTGCATTGGCTCGGTCCTGTGGGACGTGATTGGCCGCTCGCCGGCGGTGATGCGGCGCGGCTCGGATGTGCCGGGGCGGATCACGCGCCTGCCCGGCGGCGTGGCCCTGAACATTGCCATGGCGCTGGTGCGCTTTGGGCTGCGTCCTTCGGTGCTGACGGCGATTGGCCGCGACGCCGAAGGGGCCGAGCTGATCGCCGCCTGTCAGCGCCTGGGCGTGGCCACCGATCTGGCCTATCGGTCAGAGGATCTGCCGACCGATCGCTATATGGCCGTGGAGGGCGCGAACGGGCTGGTCGCGGCCATTGCCGATGCCCATTCGCTGGAGCTGGCGGGCCGCAAGATCCTGACCCCGCTGACCGAGGGGCCTTTGGGCGATGAAACCCGCCCCTATGAGGGGCTGATCGCGCTGGATGGCAACCTGACCCAAGCCCTGCTGGAGGAAATCGCCCTGCATCCGGCCTTTGCCCGCGCCGATCTGCGTGTCGCCCCGGCCTCGCCCGGTAAGGCCGAGCGCCTGCTGCCGTTTCTGCGCCATCCGCGCGCCGTTCTGTATGTGAACCTGGAAGAGGCGGGGCTGCTATGCCAGACCGCTTTTGCCGATGCCGCTCAGGCTGCGCATGGGCTGATTGCGCGCGGGGCCAAGCGCGTGCTGGTCACCGATGGCGGCAATATGGCCGCCCAGGGCAGCGCGCAGGGCATTCTGACCGCCACCCCGCCTCAGGTTCTGGTCACGCGCGTGACCGGCGCGGGCGATACCTTCATGGCGGCGCATATCGCCGCCGAACGCGCGGGCCACCCCGCCGATATTGCGCTTGCGCAGGCCCTGCGCGCCGCAGCCACCTATGTTTCCGGAGAACCCCCAGCATGACCTTGCCCCTGATCCTGTCCCCCGAGGTCGCCGCGGCCCTTGATGAAAACCGTCCCGTGGTGGCGCTGGAAAGCACGATCATCACCCACGGAATGCCCTGGCCGCAGAATTTCGAAACCGCTCAGGCAGTCGAGGACATGGTGCGCGATATGGGCGCGGTGCCGGCCACGATCGCGGTGCTGACCGGCACGCTGCATGTGGGCCTGACCACCCCTCAGCTGACAGAGCTGGCCCAGGCCAAGAACGTGGCGAAACTGTCGCGGGCCGATCTGGCCGCCTGCCTGGCCACCAAGGGCACGGGCGCGACCACCGTTGCCTCAACCATGATCGCTGCCGCGCTGGCGGGGATACGTGTCTTTGCCACCGGCGGGATCGGCGGGGTGCACAAGGGTGCCGAGCTGAGCTTTGACATCTCGGCCGAACTGGCGGAACTGGCCCAGACCCCTGTCACCGTCGTGGCCGCCGGGGCCAAGGCCATTCTGGACCTGCCCAAAACCCTGGAGGTGCTGGAAACCCAGGGCGTGCCGGTGATCGCCTATGGGCAGGATGCCTTTCCTGCGTTCTGGTCCGCCGACAGCGGATTGCCCGCGCCGCTGCGCATGGACAGCGCCGCCGATATTGCCGCCAGCCACCGGATGCGCGCCGATCTGGGCCTGCCCGGCGGGCAGCTGATCGCCAACCCCATCCCGGCCCAGCATGAAATTCCTCCGTCTGAGCTGACCCCGATCATCGCCGAGGCCACACAGAATGCGCAAGAGCTGGGGATCGCCGGCAAGGACGTCACCCCGTTTCTGCTGCGCCGGATTTTCGACCTGACGGGCGGGCGCTCGTTGAATGCGAATATCGCGCTGGTGCTGAACAATGCCGCTTTGGCCGCCAGAATTGCCGCCGAGCTGGTGAAACAGGATGAAACCCGCCCATCGGGCTGAACCAGCCATTGTGACAGGGGGGCAAAGCTCCTACATAGCGCAAAAGCCCGCAGCTTATTCAGGACCAGATGACCACACCTTTTGACGAAGACCCCGCGCCTTTGCGCCGGCCCGGCCTGCTGGCCCGGCTGCGCTCCAGCTTTCTGACGGGTCTGGTGGTGATCGCACCCGTGGGCCTGACGATCTGGCTGGTCTGGACCCTGATGGGATGGATTGACAGCGTCGTGCTGCCGCTGGTGCCCGAACGGTTCCAGCCCGAACCCTATATCGGCATCAACCTGCGCGGTGTCGGGATTTTCTTTGGCATCGTGTTCACCATCATCATCGGCTGGGTCGCCAAGGGGCTGCTGGGCCGGTCCCTGATCCGCTGGGCTGAATCGCTGGTGCACCGGCTGCCTGTCGTCCGCTCGATCTATTCGGGGGCCAAGCAGATCGCCGAGACCGTATTCGCCCAGTCAGAACGCTCGTTCGAGAAAGCCTGCCTGATCGAATACCCGCGCAGGGGCATCTGGGCGATCGGCTTCGTCTCGACCCAGGCCAAGGGCGAGGTCGCAACCCGCGGCGGCACCGACAGCCCGCTCATGAGCATCTTCGTCCCCACCACGCCGAACCCAACCTCGGGCTTTTTGCTGTTCTTTCCCAAAGAGGACGTGATCGAGCTGGACATGAGCGTCGAGGACGCCGCCAAACTGGTGATCTCGGCCGGGCTGGTCTATCCCAACCCCAAAAACCCCGCCACGCCACCGCAAACGCCGACAGATACTGCGCCGAACGCGCCGGTCAGGTGAACATCTGCTCCAGATCAACGCTGCTACGCTTGTTCAGATCGCCCTTGTGCTGCGCCAGGAAAGCCTCGGCCGCCTCGCGCCCGGCGTCTTTCATCCGGATCAGCAAAAACGGGCTGGGCACCAGCTTCGTGGAGACAGACAGCTCGTTCATCAGCACATCATCGGCAATCATATGCACGTTCAGATTCTTCATCCCGTCGCCATTGCTGTCCCAGGCCTTGCGCATCTGCTGGGCGTAGGAAATCACCCGCAATTCACGCAACAAGGACGAATTAAAACTGATCTCATTGATCCGATTCTGAATCTCCTGCGGGGTCACCGGCATATCGCGCCGCTCCAGCGGGTTGATGTTCACAATCAGAATATCATCGGGCAAGTCCTTGTCGAACAACGGGAAAAGCGCCGGATTACCCGTATACCCCCCATCCCAATAAGCCTCGGTCTGCCCGGTTCCCGCATCCTCGATCTCAACCGCCTGAAACAGCGTCGGCAAACAAGTCGAGGCCAGCAGAACATCCGCCGACATCTCCTCGCCTGAAAACACCCGGATCCGCCCGGTACGCACATTCGTCGCCCCGACAAACAGACACGGCCCCGCGCGCGCACAAACCTTCTCATACTCAAAGGCCTCGGCAATCGGCCGCAACGGGTTCTTGTAAAACGGTCCGAACGCATAAGGCGAAGACATCCGCGACACCGTATCGGCAAAGGTAAAGGGCAGCGAATATTCCAGCGCCGTATGCAGCAGATCGGTGGTATCGGGCATCAACCCCGCCAGCCAAGTCGTCATGCGCATATCATGCACCGCCCCCAGCTTCCCCCACAGCCAGTCCAGCTTGTCACGCGCCCCCTGCGCCCCCCCTTCAATCCAGCCCGACTTCAACGCCGCACCGTTCATCGCCCCAGCCGATGACCCCGAAATCGCGGCAATCTCAATATCATCCTCTTCCAGCAGCCGGTCCAGAACACCCCATGTAAACGCCCCATGCGCCCCGCCCCCCTGTAGCGCCAGGTTGATCCGCTTTTTCACCAAGAAACTCGCCTCTTTCTTTGTTCTCTAAATACTCCGGGGGGCGCGCCCTCAGGCGCGGGGGGCAGCGCCCCCCTGACCAACCTCACTAAGGTGCCCTTACAGCGCGGTCCAACCGCCATCCACACTGATCGAGGTTCCCGTAATCTGCTGCGCCGCATCCGAGCACAGGAACACCGTGGTCCCGCCCAGCTGCTCGACACTGGCAAACTGTTTCGAGGGCTGGCGCTCCAGCAGCACCTTCTCGATCACCTCTTCGCGGCTCATCCCGTATTTCTCCATCGTATCGGGGATCTGCGCCTCCACCAGCGGGGTAGACACATAACCCGGACAAATCGCATTACAGGTAATCGGCTCGCGCGCGGTTTCCAGCGCGGTCACCTTTGTCAGCCCCACAACCCCGTGCTTGGCCGCCACATAGGCCGATTTGAACGGGCTGGCGGTCAGCCCGTGGGCGCTGGCGATATTGACCACCCGGCCCCAGCCCGCTTTGCGCATCATCGGCAGCGCGGCCGCGGTGGTATGAAAGGCCGAGCTCATGTTGATCGCGATGATCGCGTCCCATTTTTCCACCGGGAACTCATCAATCGGCGCGACATGCTGAATACCTGCGTTGTTCACCAGAATATCGCAGGCGCCAGCCTGCGCGATCAGCGCGCGGCAGTCGTCGCCCTTGGACATGTCCGCCCTGATATAGCGCGCCTCGACCCCGAATTCCGAGGCGATCTGGGCGGCGATCGCGTGATCTTCCTCGCGGTCGGTGAACGAGTTCAGCACCACATGCGCCCCCGCCCGCGCCAATTCACGCGCAACGCCCTGCCCGATGCCAGAATTCGACCCGGTGATCACGGCGGTTTTTCCAGTCAGAGTCATGTTGATGCGTCCTCCATCTTTCGCACTTGCAGCATTCAGGATCGAGATAGCACGCCCGCGCCGCGAATGGGGAAAAAACCGTATTCGTAGAAATGCGTATGCGGCGCGCGGCCGCCGATCCTGCTGCCTGGCATTTAGGCAAAAAAAACGCCGGCACGAAGCCGGCGTTAAGTTATTGAGGCAGGTTTCATACAGGCAAGAAACCTATCGAGCAGTGAATTCTTTATAAGCAATTGCCTGCCCGACTCCAAGCCAAAAGTTTGAACTGGCCTCAAATCATCGCTACGCTAAGTGCCAAGAAACAAAGGGCAGAGCAGGATTGTCCCCAAAATGAGATCACTATTTTTCCGATGCGCGCGCCCCATTCGCACCAGTTTGGCGCTTGTTTTCTTGGCCTCGGGGGCGCTGGCCGATCCCAGCCATGGTATTGCGATGTATGGTCAGCCTGCTCTGCCCCCAGATTTTGTGTCCCTGCCTTATGTGAACCCTCAGGCCCCCACCGGAGGCCGCCTGGTCGAGGGCAATACCGGCGGATTCGATTCGCTGAACCCTTTCATACGGAAGGGAACGGTGCCCTGGCAGTTGCGATTCCTCACGCATGAATCCCTTATGGCGCGAAATTTGGATGAACCATTCACCCTATACGGTCTTTTGGCCGAATCGGTCGAAACCCCCGAGGACAGATCCTGGGTGGAATTCACCCTGCGCCCCCAGGCGCGATTCTCGGATGGCAGCCCGGTGACGGTGGCAGATGTCATCTGGTCCTTCGAAACGCTGGGCACCCAGGGCCACCCCCGCTACCGGGGATTTCACCGCAAACTGGCCAGCATCACCCAGACCGGGCCACGCTCGGTCCGGCTGAGCTTTAACACCGAGGACCGCGAGCTGGCGCTGATCGCCGGCCTGCGCCCCATCCTGAAAAAAGCACAATGGGAGGGGCGCGATTTCACCGCCACCACCATTCATGATGTCCCCATCGGCAGCGCGCCCTATGTGGTGAACGATTACGAACAGGGCCGCTATGTCCGCCTGACCCGCAATCCCGAATACTGGGGCCGGGATCTGCCGATCCGTCAGGGTATCGCCAATCTCGATGAAATCCGGATCGAGTTTTTCGGCGACAGCACCGTCCTGTTCGAGGCCTTCAAAGCGCAAGAGCTGAGCTTCTACCGGGATTTCAACGCCGAATCCTGGGCCAGCGAATATGGGTTTCCGGCCGTTGCACGCGGCGATGTGGTGCAATCGGAAATCCAGCACCAGCGCCCCACCGGCATGACCGGCTATGTGATGAACACCCGCCGCCCGCAGTTTCAGGACTGGCGCGTGCGCGAGGCGCTGATCCATGCCTTCAACTTTGCCTATATCAACGACACGCTGACGGGGGGGCGGCAGGATCGGATCGGCTCGTATTTCTCGAATTCGGAACTGGGGCTGCAACCCGGCGCCGCCTCGGGCAAGGTGGCCGATCTGCTGGCGCCTTTCGCCAAGACCCTGCTGCCCGGCACGCTTGAGGGCTACACCCTGCCCGCCGGCGACACCCGCCCACGCAACCGCAAGGATCTGCGCCGCGCAATGGAGCTGCTGCAACAGGCCGGCTGGACCGTTCAGGACGGCGTGTTGCGAAACCCAGAGGGCCAGCGCTTTGCCTTTGAGATCCTGCTGCGCCAGGGCGACACCACCGGCCAGGCGATTTTCAACATCTACGCCCAGGCGATGGAGCGACTGGGCATTCAGATGACGCTCTCGACCGTGGACAACGCCCAATATGCCGAACGCGAGCGCGAATATGACTTTGACATGATCTATTTCCGCCGCGATCTGTCGCTGTCTCCGGGCAATGAGCAGAAACTCTACTGGGGCTCTGCCGGGGTGGACACACCCGGCACGCGCAACCTGATGGGCATGAACAGCCCCGCCGCCGAGGCCATGATC
>PAPN01000029.1 GCA_002708925.1 Paracoccaceae bacterium | reverse complement strand
GTCGGGTCCAGCGTGGCAAACAGCATATCCTTGGCCATCACCTGGGCCCCGGTCAGCCGGTTGAACAGCGTGGATTTGCCCGCGTTCGTGTAGCCCACCAGAGCCACGATGGGAAACGGCACCTTGGCCCGCGCGGCCCGGTGCAATTCGCGGGTTTTGACCACCTTATCCAGCTGCCGACGCAGGCGGACCAATTGTTCGTCGATCGCGCGCCGGTCGGCCTCGATCTGGGTTTCGCCGGGACCGCCGACAAAGCCCAACCCGCCGCGCTGACGTTCCAGGTGGGTCCAGGCGCGCACCAGACGCGTGCGTTGATATGACAGCGCCGCCATCTCCACCTGCAACACACCTTCGCGGGTGCGAGCGCGGTCACTGAAAATTTCGAGGATCAGGCCCGTCCGGTCCAAGAGTTTGACTTTCCACTCTTTTTCCAGGTTCCGTTGCTGAACAGGCGTCACCGGACCATCGACCAGAACCAGCCCGACCTCGGCCTCTTTCAGCTTGGTTTTCAGCTCTTCGATCTTGCCCGACCCAAACAACATCCCCGGATGCGGGCGGGCGACGCGCACGGTTTCAGCCCCCACGACCTCAAGATCAGGGAGAGCCGCAGCCAGAGAAACGGCCTCGGCCAGCGCGAACTCTGGGTCGCGGCGGTCACGTTCGGATTTGATATCGGGATGCAGAACCCAGGCTCGGGTTGCCTCCCGCTCGTGCGTCATCAATTGCTGTCGTCGCCATCATACAGGTTGATGGGTTGCGCCGGCATGATCGTCGAAATCGCGTGCTTATACACCAGCTGCGATTGCCCATCGCGGCGCAAAAGCACACAGAAATTATCAAACCAGGTGATAACCCCTTGAAGTTTAACGCCATTAATCAGGAAGATCGTGACCGGAATCTTGGTCTTCCGCGTGTGATTTAGAAATGCGTCTTGCAAGTTTTGCTTATCGGAAGCCATAAAATAGACCTTTATTCTTGCGCGGGGCCGCGGCCCGGCCCCATTCCCTTGGGGCGAGTATGTCGCGCCTGCGAAGGAGTTTCCAGCCCTAAAATCAAATCGTTAAAGCCGAGCGGGCCAATTTGTCTTAGCGGCGCCACTGATCGCTGGTGATCAGGGCAATGATGGCCAGCATTTCCAGACGTCCCAGCACCATGGCTGCGCAAAAGCTTAATTTTGCCGCGGGGGACAGATCCACCAGGACGATCGGCGTTTCCGGCGCCATATCGACCAGCGGCCCGGTCGTGCTGAGCGCGGATACGGCCAGGATGATCGCATTTTCGAATTTCAGGCCAAACCCCGCAAAAAGCACGGTAAATCCGGCAATCGAGAGC
The DNA here is from genome assembly GCA_002708925.1 of Paracoccaceae bacterium. Lineage (GTDB taxonomy): Bacteria > Pseudomonadota > Alphaproteobacteria > Rhodobacterales > Rhodobacteraceae > Thalassobius. The sequence goes on along the minus strand of PAPN01000029.1, from coordinate 31,508 downwards.
GCAAACAGCATGAAGAAAATCCAGGCGATATAGGCCCCCTGTTTGCGGATTTTGCGCGAATAGCCCTGCGTGCGCCCCACCGAGGACGGATGGGCCAGGCGCTCCATTTCGCGCAGCCCGTTCAGATACAGCGCCCAGACGCGCAGCAATTTCACCCCGCCGGCCGTGGTGGCCACGCCGCCGCCGATCAACGCCAGCCCCAGGAAAATCAGCCCCGGCGTGCTTAGCCCGCTCCAGTGCTGCGCCGTCACCCAATCGGCGCTTTGGAATCCGGTGGTTGTCAGGAAGGACAGCGTGGTGAACAGCCCCCCCCACAGCGCGCGCAGCGCCAGAAGGATGCCGTCTTCTTCGAAATCATGCAGGCCGATCCAGTGCCGCAGAAACAACAGCGCCGGAATCGCCGAGACGATCAGCAGGCCCAGACGGAATTCCGGGTCATGCAGCACATCGCGGCGCGCCGCGGTGACCGAGTCGCCCGAAAACGTCAGCCGAGACAAGGAGAACAGCAAAAACAAGGCCATAACCGCCTCGCCTGGGAATCCCGAGGTCGCCATTTCCGTCCCCCCTATCGGGGAAATCCCGCTGGTCGCCATCACCGACATCGCATGGGACAGCGCCACCAGGGGGCGGTCTCCGCTGATCACCAGCATGATCCACAGCGCCAGCGTCAGCCCGCCGTAGATCGGAAACAACAGGCGTGTCACCCGCAGGATGCGTTTTTGTGGATCGGCCGCATCCAGCCCCCGGTCCAGCCCGTCGCTATGGCCCGGCTCCAGGGTCGAGGTCACCTCGAAACCGCCCAGGTTCAGCGGCGCCAGAATGGCCGCAGCCGCCACCCACATCACCAGCCCGCCCAGCCAGCCGACCTGCGCGCGCCACAGATGCTGCGTGTCGCTCAGACGGGCGGGATCGAACAGCGTGGCGCCCGTGGTGGTCAGGCTGGATACCATTTCAACATAGGCATTCAGAAAGGTGGTGGTGCGCAGGGCCTCGTAGAAGGGGACGGCCAGCATCAGCGGCAACAGGCTGAAACAGGCGAACAACGCCAGCAGATTGCCCATGTCGCCACGTTTGCGGGTGCGCGCGGACAGGGCCAGCGCCACCAGCACGACGATCAGCAAAAACAGCGTGCCGGAATAGAAAAACGCGCGGGCCTCGCGATGGCTGTTCACTGCCAGCGCATGGGCCGAGGGCACATACATCGACAGCGCCCCCGATCCCATCAGCAGCAAAAACAAGGGCTGTTTGCGTATCGCGGCCCACATGGATCAGAAGAAATCAATCGAGACTTGCAGCAGACGTTCCACCTCGGGGACGTCCGACGCCATCGAGAAGATGACGATCACATCGCCCTCGTTCACGCGGGTGTCGCTTTGCGGTTTGACCACTTTATCGCCCTTCAGGATACCGCCCACCAGCACGCCCTCGGGGAAGTCGATGTCGCGGATTTTCTGGCCCGATATGGGCGAGGTGGACAGGACTTCGGCCTCGATCATTTCGGCCTCGGCATCACCAATCGAATAGACGCCGCGCACCCGCCCGTGCCGGATATGCCGCAAGATCGAGGACACGGTGGTCGCGCGCGGGTTGATATAGGCGTCAATCCCCAGAGGGCCCATCATCGGGCTGAGCGTGGGATCGTTGATCAGGGCGATGGCCATCGGGCAGCCCTCGGTTTTGGCGCGCACGGCGGCCAGCATGTTGGTTTTGTCATCGTCAGTGACGCACAGAACCGCATCGGCGCGGGCAATATTCGCCTCGGCCAGAAGCCCCGAATCCAGACCATCGCCATTCAGCACAATGGTCCGTTCCAGCGCGTCGGCGGCATGTTCTGCGTTTTTACGTTTCTTTTCAATCACTTTGGCGCGGATACGTTCGGCGCGGGTTTCCAGCGCCTGCGCCACGGCCAGGCCGACATTACCGCCGCCGATAATCACCACGCGTTCCTGTTTCTTCGAGGTTTTGCCGAACACCTCCATCGTGCGCGGCACGTCCTCGTTCACGGCAAAGAGATAGCACGCATCGCCCACGAACAGCTGATCACCGGGATCGGGGGCAAAAAGCGTGCCCTCGCGGCGCACCCCCACCACCACCACACGCAGGGTAGAGAACAGCTCGGACAATTGGCGCAAAGGCGTGTTGACGATCGGGCAATCCTCTTCGATCGTGATCCCCAGCAGCTGCGCGCGCCCATCCATGAACCGTTCGGTATCAAAGGCCTGAGGCGAGGCCAGGCGCTGCAAGGCGGCCTCGGCCACCTCGCGTTCTGGGCTGATCACCACGTCAATCGGCAGGTGATCGCGGCGATAGAGATCGGAATAGATCGCGGTCAGATAGCTTTGGCTGCGCAGGCGGGCGATTTTGCGGGGGATGTTGAACACCGAATGGGCCACCTGGCAGGTGACCATGTTCACCTCGTCCGAATAGGTGGCGGCAATGATCATATCCGCATCGCGCGCGCCCGCCTGATCCAGCACATCCGGATAAGAGGCAAACCCCGCGATCCCCTGCACATCCAGCGTATCCGTCGCGCGGCGCACCAGATCGGGGTTATTGTCCACGACGGTCACGTCGTTGCGCTCTCCGGACAGGTGGCGCGCGATCTGCCACCCAACCTGACCCGCGCCGCAGATGATGACTTTCATGGCAACGATCCCCTGTTGTCAGGGGCCTTGGATGACATGCCCCCCGCCCATGGTCAATTGATTATTGATGCCGCAGCACCTAGCTTAGACATATCTGCAACGGAGGCTCTCATGCGGCAGTATTTGCTTGTTTCAGCAGCGTTTGGCCTGTTGGCCGGCTGTTTTCCCGTCGATGTCTATCACAAAACCGGGGCGTCTTTGGCGCGCCTGCAAGCGGATGAAACCGCCTGCCAGGTAAAGGCCCTGAAAGAGGTGCCGGTCAACAAAATGACGCGCATCACCCCGCCGCGCACCCTGCCCCGGCAGATCTGCAACAGCGAAGGGGACTGCCGCGTCGTCTATATGGAATTCGGCGGCGAGGTGGAAACCTATGATGCCAACGCCCCCCTGCGCGCCAAATACGAGGCCCAATGCATGGCCGACAAAGGCTATGCTCAGATCGAGCTGCCGCTGTGCGAAACCCGCCCGGACGCCCTGCCCGGCACGGTTCCCGCGCTTAGCCAGGCCAGCTGCGCCGTAAAAACCAAAACGGGCTACCGGGCGGTCACGCCAGAGTAATCTTTCGGGCCAGAGTAATCTTTCGGACCAGAGCGTTCTTGCGGGCCCGCGTGCTGTTCGGGCCCGTGTGTTTAACCTGCGGGTTTTAAGCCTGCGTGTCCTCGCCCTCGACATGAGCGATGCGGGCACCCGATTTGTTGGATGTGACCACATTCAGCGATTTGAGCTTGCGATGCAGGGCCGAGCGCTCCATCCCGACGAAATTCGCCGTGCGGCTGATGTTGCCGCCAAATCGGTTGATTTGCGTCAGCAGATATTCGCGTTCGAACACCTCGCGCGCTTCGCGCAGCGGCAGGGTCGCCAGCGCGCCGGACAACACCACGCGCCCCTCTTCGCCGGTTTCGCCCTTGTCCTCGGGCAGTTCACGCGCCTGAATAGGCCCGGTGCCATCCCCCAGGATCAGCACCCGTTCGATCAGGTTGCGCAACTGGCGCACATTCCCCGGCCAGATCATCGTCTGCATCAGCGCTGTCGCATCCTCGGAAAACGCGCGCATGGGCAGGCCCTGACTTTGATGCAGCATCGCAACGAAATGGTTGGACAGCTCGGGGATATCCTCGCGCCGGTCCTCAAGCGAGGGCACCGCAATCGGCACCACATTCAGCCGGTGATACAGCTCTTGGCGGAAGTTGCCCGCGGCGATCTCGGCCTCCAGATCGCGGTTGGTCGAGGAAATGACCCGCAGATCCACCCGCACCTTATCCGAGCCCCCCACCCGCATGAATTGCTGATCCACCAGCACCCGCAGGATTTTCGATTGCGTGCCCAGGGGCATATCCGCGACCTCGTCAAAGAACACCACGCCGCCGTGCGCCTGTTCCAGCAGGCCGGGTTTGACCCCGCTTTCGGCGCTTTCCTGGCCGAACAGCACCTCCTCCATCCGTTCCGGTTCGATCGAGGCACAGCTGACCGTCACAAAGGGCCCCGAGGCGCGGTTCGATTTGGCATGGATATAACGCGCGGCCACGTCCTTGCCCGCACCGGCCGGTCCGCTCAGCATCACGCGGCCGTTGGATTTCGTCACCTTATCCAATTGCGAGACCAGCGCCCGGAACGCGGCCGAGCTGCCCACCATATCGGCCGAGCTAACATCGCTGCGCCGCAGTTCCTGATTTTCCCGCCGCAGGCGCGAGGTTTCCATCGCGCGGCGGATCACCACCAGCAACTGGTCGATATTAAAGGGTTTTTCGATGAAATCATAAGCGCCCTGCTTGATCGCGGCGACGGCGATTTCAATATTGCCATGGCCGGAAATAATGACCACCGGCACATCCGGATTGTCGCGTTTCACCGTTTTCAGAATGTCGATTCCATCCATCCGGCTGTCTTTCAGCCAGATGTCCAGAATGATCAGCGCGGGCGGTTCGGCGTTGATCTCTTTCATCGCGTCGTCGGAATTGCCGGCCAGCCGCGTGGTATAGCCCTCGTCCTCAAGAATGTCCGAGATCAGCTCTCGAATGTCGCGCTCATCGTCTACGATCAGGATGTCACTCATGGCGTCCTCAAATTGGGTTTTCTTCTAATTTTTGTTCAGTATCGGCCAGCGGCAGACGGATCACCGCCATCGCGCCGAAATGCGTGGCCCCGTCAAAGACGGGCGCGTCCTCCAGTGTCAGCGTGCCGCCATGTTCCTCGATGATTTTGCGCACGATGGGCAGGCCCAGCCCGGTCCCCTCAGAGCGCGTTGTCACATAGGGTTCGAACAGGCTGGCGCGGTCCTCGGGCAGGCCGATCCCATTGTCCGAGATACGGATGACCGCCCATTGCCCCTCGCGTTCAGAGGCGATACGGATCTGCGGGGAAAGCCCCTCAATATCGCCTTTTTCCCTTAAGGTTTCAATGGCTTCTCCGGCATTCTTAATCAAGTTCGTGAAGGCCTGATTGATCATCGTCGCGTCCAGATCGCCGGTCAGGTCATCCTCGGTCAGTGCGGTTGCGAACCGGACATCGGGCTGGCCGCTCTGTTGCAGAACAACAGCGTCGCGCAGCAGTTTGCTCAGGCTTTCGTTGCGGCGATCGGGTTCTGGCATCCGGGCGAATTTTGAAAACTCGTCCACGATCCGCCGCAGATCATTCGTCTGCCGCACGATGACGGCGGTCAGCTGCTCCAGATCCTCAACCAGGGGGGCGTCCAGATGGCGGCTGAACTTGCGCTTGATCCGCTCGGCGCTTAGCTGGATCGGCGTCAGCGGGTTCTTGATCTCATGCGCGATGCGGCGCGCCACGTCGCCCCAGGCCGCCATGCGCTGCGCCGTCACCAGATTGGTCACATCGTCAAAGGCCACCACATAGCCCTCCAGCCGGCCCTCTTCGGTTTCGCGCGTTGCCATACGCACCAGCAGGTTTTCCAGCTGCCCATTGCGGCTGACCTTGATTTCCTCTTGAACGGCGGGGCCGTTGCCCTGACGCAGTTTTTCATACAGAGGGCCGAATTCGGGCACCGCCACTTTCAGCGCCAGCAATTGCTGTTCGTCCTGCCAATCCAGCAGACGCTGCGCCGAGCGGTTCACAAAAGTCACCCGACCCGTCGCATCCAGCCCCACCACGCCCGAGGTAACGGAACTCAGCACGGAATCGAACAGCCGCCGGCGCCGCTCGATCTGGCGAGTGTTTTCCAGCAAGGTTTCGCGCTGGCCCTTCAGCTGCCGGGTCATCTGGTTGAAATAGCGGCCCAGCATGGCGATTTCGTCATCGCCCTCTTCCTCGACCACCTGCACATCCAGATCGCCCGAGCCCACCCGCTGCGCCGCCCCCGTCAGCCGCCCGACGGGGCGCGACAGGCGCTCGGCAAACCACAGGCCCAGCCAGATCGCGGCCAGGATCAGGATCACCGCAAACCCCAGATAGATCAGCCCGAATTCAAACAGCACCCGGCCCCGTTCATTTTCCAGCTGCTGATAGAAACGCGCGGTTTCCTGGGTGTCGTCCAGCAGGCTTAGCAATTCGCCATCCACGTTGCGGCTGACATAGAGGAACCGATCGGCAAAAGTGTCCAGATGCACCAGCGCGCGAAACTCGTTATTGTCCCAGTCCTCGATGATCAGGATATCGTCTTCGGTGGCCTCGGTCAGTTGCTGGGGGCTGGGCTGTTCGAAATCAAACAAATAAGAGCGATCCCCCCGCGCCCTGATTTCCCCTGATCCGTCAATGACATAGGCCTCGCGCAGGCCACGCTGTATCTGGGCCTGCCCCTGGGTCAGCACGCGGCGGATATCGGCATCCCCCATGAAGGGCGTGATCCGCCGGGTGGCATCCAGAATCCCCGCCAGCGCCAGCGCATCCTGGCGCAGATCGCGGCGGTGTTCGTCCTCATAGGCTTCGGCCGCCTCCAGCGATGACCCCACCACCTGCCGCACCCGATCCGAGAACCAGCCCTCAAGCCCCACATTCACCGTCAGCGCCGCGAAAATCGCAACGGACACCGTGGGGATCAGCGCCAGAATGGCAAAGGCCCCCGTCAACCGCAGGTGCAGGCGGGATCCCGCCGATTTCGCCCGCCGGGCCGAGATCAACCCCACGATCCGCTGCAAAACCAGCGCCGCAACCAGCAGTACATAGACGAAATCGGCCAGCAGAATCAGCCGCAGGCTGAGCGAGGAAGAGCCCTGATCCAGCGGCCCCAAAATCAGAAAAGTCGAGATCGCCAGCACCGGCCCCAGCAGCACCAAGGCAAAGGTCGCCGCGTTTTGCACGCGCCGTTGACGTCTAAGACGTTGGAACTTCTTCCAGGTCGAGTTGTATCGTGTCCGGGCTGTCACCCGCCACTCCATCCTGATGTTTGGCCCATGCGGGCCGACCGCTCTTATGCTGTGGCCCGTGTATTCGGGCCACTATTCTGTTGCGGTTTTACATCAATTTGCGGCGGCGAGTCACGCGAATATCCAGGTCGGTGATTTTCTTGCGCAGGGTATTGCGGTTGATCCCCAGCAGATCGGCGCATTTTGCCTGGTTGCCGCCTGTCGCCTCCAGCGCGATTTCGATCAGGGGCTGCTCCACCTCTTTCAGGATCCGGCCATACAGCCCCGGAGGCGGCAGCATATTGCCATGCAGATCGAAATACCGGCGCAGATGGCGCGCAACCGAGGCCGACAGTTTCTCGGTATCGCCGCCGCCCAGGACGGGCTCCATTTCGGGCTGGTTGCCCAGCACGGCCTCAACCTCAGCCCGCGCGATTTCATCCGTGCGCGAGGTCAGCACCAACCGTTTGATCGCATTCTCCAACTGGCGCACATTGCCCGGCCAGCTGTAGACGCGCATCAGCTCCAGCGCGTCCTTGGACAGCACCCGCGTGGGCGCGCCCTCGCGTTCGGCCCGCGCCAGGAAATGATCGGCCAGCAGGGGAATATCCTCGACCCGTTCACGCAAGGACGGCACCTGAAGCGTGGCTCCGGACAGGCGGTAGTACAGATCCTGGCGCATATTACCCTTCTCCAGCGAATCCGACAGATCGCGCTGGCTGGTGGCCATAAAGCGCGGCACGTGATCGCCGGGGCTGTCCATCATGCGCACGATCCGGGCCTGTACCTCGGGGTCGATATCGCCGATCTCGTCGATCAGCAGCGTGCCGCCCTTGACCCGCGCCAGAATGCGGGCCGGGCCCTCGATGTCTTGCAGATCGCTGACGGTGGCGGTGACAAACGGCAGGTTCCGCCGATCCGAAAAATCGTGAATCGCCTTGGCAATCAAAGACTTGCCAGTTCCGGATTCGCCCGCGATCAGCACCGGCAAATCGGTATTCATCACCTTGGCCACCAGCCGGTACAGCGCCTGCATTGCCGGCGTCCGCCCGACCAGAGGCAGATCGTCTGGGCGGTCGTTTTCCTCGGCCGGGCGCACGGCGGGGGCGGCGCGGCGGCGCTGATCCAGCGCGCGGGCCGTCCGTTTCATCAGGTCCGGCAAATCGAAGGGTTTGGGCAGGTAATCATAGGCCTCGGCCTCGGCGGCCTGAATGGCGGTCATGATGGTGTTCTGCGCCGAGATTACGATGACCGGCAGACCGGGGCGATCCTCGGCGATCTTGGGCAGCATCTCCAGCCCGTTGCCATCGGGCATCATCACGTCGCTGATCACCACATCGCCTTTGCCCTCGGCGACCCATCGCATCAGCGTGGTCAGGGACGAGGTGGCGTGCACCTTACATCCGGCGCGGGTCAATGCCTGGGTCAGAACCGTCCGGATCGTGCGGTCATCATCGGCAACAAGTACGGTACCGTCCATTACAGGATCTCCTTCTTCTTGCGCTGCTTGCGTTCATCGGGTGCCATTGGCAGAGAGATTTTGAAAACCGTGCGCCCCGGCACTGAGTTCACCGAGATCCAGCCGTCGTGATCGCCAATGATCTTACTGACCAGAGCCAGGCCCAGCCCGGTGCCGTTTTCCCGCCCCGAGACAAACGGGTCGAACACATCGCCCTTGATGTCTTCGGGCAGGCCGGGGCCGTCGTCGATGATTTCCACCTGCAACGGCAGGGATTTGCCCGCCCCGTCGCTGCGGCGCAGCTTGAAACTGTGTTCGTAAAACGTGTGCAGGCGGATCGTGCCGCCCGATTTCGCGGCGGCCTCAGAAGCGTTTTTGATCAGGTTCAGCACCACCTGCAACAGCTGATCCGGATCGCCATGGGCCATGGGCAGCGAGGGGTCGTAATCCTCGATAATCTTCATATGCGCGCCAAACCCCAGCAGCGCCGAACGGCGCGCGCGGTCCAGAACATCGTGGATATTCACCGGCTTGCGCTCGGGCTCGGTCAGGTTTCCGAATTGTTCGACCTGCTCCAGCAGTTTCACGATGCGGCGGCTTTCGGCAACGATCAGGTCGGTCAGCTCCAGATCATCAGCGGGCAGGTTCATTGACAATAGCTGCGCCGCGCCGGTGATCCCGGCCAGCGGGTTCTTGATCTCATGGGCCAGCATTTCGGCCATGCCGATCGCCGATTTGGCCGCGGATTTGACAGAGTTGCTCTGCGTCATACGCCCGGCCAATTCCCGCGGAGAGATCAGGAACAGCATATGCCCCTCCATGCCCTGCATCGGCGCGATTTGCAGGTTGCAATGCAGCGGCGCGCGCTCGCCTGTGCCCACGTCCACATCATTGACGAACAGCGGCGTGTTGCTTTGGCGCGCCCGGACAAAGGCCTCTTCCATCGGGGCGTCGATCATGATGCGGTCCCAGACGGGCTGCCCCTTGATCGACTTGGCCGAGGCATTCAGGAACCCCTCGGCCGCGGGGTTGATGTCGGCGATATTGTCGTCCGGATCGACCAGAACCCCCGGCACCGGCAAAGAAGACCAGATTGCACAATCGTCCATCACGCGGCCTCCTCTTGAGTGTCGTTTTCGGGGGTTTCCAGGGCGTGCGGCAGCAGGCGCAGCACCTCTTGCGGGCTGCGCGCTGTCAGCACCGCGCGACGTGTTTGCGGGCCGGTTCCGGCCTCGTCCATGTACCAGCCCAGATGTTTGCGCGCGACACGCAGGCCCAGATCGGGGCCATAGAAATCCAGCATCGCCTCGTAATGCGCGCTGACCATATCCACCAGATCAGCGCCTTCGGGCCGCGTGGGGGCCGGCGCGTCATAGAGCGCGTGCGCGATTTGCGCCAGCAGCCAGGGCCGCCCCTGCGCGCCGCGCCCGACCATCACACCATCCGCGCCCGAACGGTCCAGCGCACGGCGTGCCGTTTCGGCATCCACAATATCGCCATTGGCCACCACGGGGATCTGCACGGCCTGTTTGACATTGGCAATCGCGGCCCAATCGGCGCGGCCCTTGTAGAATTGGCAGCGTGTCCGGCCGTGGATGGTGATCATCTGAATCCCGGCATTTTCCGCCCGCCGCGCCAGTTCCGGCGCGTTCAGCAGGTCATCGTCCCAGCCCAGACGCGTTTTAAGCGTCACCGGCAGATCGACCGCGCCCACCACGGCCTCGATCAGGGTCAGCGCGTGATCCAGATCCTTCAGCAGCGCCGAGCCGGAATAGCCGTTAACCACTTTCTTGGCCGGGCAGCCCATGTTGATGTCGATGATCCGGGCGCCATTTGCCTCGACCATACGGGCGGCCTCGGCCATCCATTTGGCCTCGCGCCCAGCCAGCTGCACCGAGGTATTGGCCACCTCGAATCCCAGCTCGGCCCGTTCGCGCACCCCCGGTTTGGCCTGCACCATTTCCTGGCTGGCCACCATTTCCGACACCACCAGCCCGGCCCCAAAGCGCGAGACCAGATTGCGAAAGGGCAAATCGGTGATTCCGGCCAGCGGTGCCAGAAAAACCGGAGGTGTCAGAGTGTTGTCAGCCAGTGTCAGCGGCACATGCTTAATCCTTGTGCATTTGCCTTTGACCTAGCGGATCGCCCCGCCCCCATCAATGAGCCCCGCCCAGAAATCAGACCACAACAGCCCATGTGCACAATTTTTAATCATTCAGGCAGGGCCCGCGCGATGGATTGCCCTTTGCGGCGTCTCGGCTTATGCACGTTCCAGAGGCACAAATCTTGGGGTTTTCATGCGTATCGCCGCCATCATAGTCGCCGCAGGACGCGGCAGCCGCGCGGGCGCCGGGATGCCGAAACAGTGGCGCGCAATCGCAGGAAAACGCGTGGCGGACTGGACGGTTTTCGCCTTCGCAGACCACCCCGCGATTGATCAGATCGTGCTGGTGCACCATGCCGATGATTCTGAGCAGATCGCCGCCATCGCGCCCTCTGTCATCTGCGTCACCGGCGGCGCGACGCGCGATGGCTCGGTGCGTAACGGGCTGGAGGCCCTGGCAGACGCGCCCCCCGATCTGGTGCTGATTCACGATGTCGCGCGCCCCTGCGTGCCGGCCAGCGTGATCGACGCCGTCATTGAGGCGCTGCGCGAAACCCCCGGCGCCGCCCCCGCCCTGCCGGTCACCGATGCGCTGTGGCGCGGGCAGGACAACCGGGTCACCGGAGTGCAGGACCGCGCTCAGCTTTTCCGAGCGCAGACGCCGCAGGGATTTCATTATGACGCGCTGTTGCAGGCGCATCGCGCACAGGCCGGCCCCGCCGCCGATGATGTCGAGGTCGCGCGCGCCGCCGGCCTGCCCGTCACCATCGTGCCGGGGCATGAACACAACCTGAAAATCACTCATCCCGGCGATTTTGACCGGGCGGAAAACCTATTGCGAGGACACATGGATATACGCTTGGGCAATGGCTATGACGTTCATCGGTTCGGAACAGGCGATCACGTGATCCTGTGCGGCATCAAAATCCCGCATGGGCGCGGATTGCAGGGCCATTCGGATGCGGATGTGGGGATGCACGCGGTGACGGATGCCCTGTACGGCGCGCTGGCCGAGGGCGACATCGGCCGCCATTTCCCCCCGTCGGACCCGCAATGGAAGGGCGCGGCCAGCCAGATTTTTCTGGATCACGCCGCGCGTTTGGTCGCAGCCAAAGGCTTTGCCATTTCCAACGTGGATTGTACTCTGGTCTGTGAACACCCCAAAATCGGCCCGCACGCAGCCGCCATGCAGGCCGAAATGGCGCGGATCATGGGCATTGACGCCAGCCGCGTGTCAATCAAGGCAACCACAAGCGAGCGCCTGGGCTTTACCGGACGCGAAGAAGGCATCGCCGCCCTGGCAACGGCGGCATTGGTGAAAACATGACGCATCTGATCGCGACCTTTCTCTATGCGGACCATCTGCGCCCGGCCCCCGGCACCTGGGGATCTCTGGCCGCCCTGCCCGCCGCCTGGGCCGTCTACACGCTGACCGGGCCGTTCGGATTTTTGGCGGCGATTGCCGTGGTCTTTGCCCTGGGTTGGTGGGCCACGGCGCGCGAAACCGCCGGTCAGGACGATCACGACCCCAGCGAGATCGTGATTGACGAGGTTGCCGGCCAGTGGATCTCCCTGGCCCCGGTGATGATCGGCGCGGCGCATGTGGGCGCGGATGTGCTGGCGCTCTGGCCCGGCTGGGTGGTGGCCTTTGTGTGTTTCCGTCTGTTCGACATCTGGAAGCCCGGCCCCATAGGCTGGGCCGACCGGCGCGGAGACGCCCTGGGCGTCATGCTGGATGACGTGATCGCGGGGGTCTTTGCCGCCATCGTGGTGGTGGCCGCCGCCGCCCTGTCCCACGGAGTGCTGATGTCATGACCCCCGCCGATCTGCTGGAGCTGTACAAATCCCAGGCCCTGCGCATCGCCACGGCCGAAAGCTGCACAGGGGGGATGGTCTCGGCGGCGCTGACGGATGTGGCTGGCTCCTCGGCGGTGTTCGAGCGCGGCTTTGTCACCTACACCAACGCGGCCAAGATGCAGATGCTGGGGGTCAATCCGCAGACGCTGAAATCCTATGGTGCGGTGTCCGAACAGGTGGCCCGCGAAATGGCCGAGGGCGCTCTGGCCCAGTCCGAGGCCGACGTGGCCGTCGCCATCACCGGCATCGCGGGCCCCGGCGGATCCGAGTTCAAACCCGAGGGGCGCGTGTGCTTTGGCCTGGCCCGGATCGGACGGCCCACACAGACCGAAACCATTGAATTCGGCCCCCTGGGGCGCGCCGCCGTTCGGGCAGAATCCGTTCAAAAAGCGCTCACATTGCTCAAAGAGTCAGCAGATTCATAACGATTACATATTAATCTTAACTGCCATTTTTCGCCTACTTTTTAATCTTTATAATTATCGCCTACATTTTAGTCATATAAATTCCCCTGCGCTGCTTTCTTTTGCAAAATGAATCCGCTTGGTCCTCGCCAACCAACAAGGATGAGATTGGAAAGGAAGGACTAATGAACGGAGCGGATACCGCCTGGATCATCGTCGCAACGGCTCTGGTGCTGTTCATGACATTGCCGGGTCTGGCGCTGTTTTACGGCGGGCTGGGGCGCGCGCGAAACGGGCTGAGCGTCTTTATGCATGTCTACGCCATCGCCTGCCTGATGAGCGTGCTGTGGTTCGCCGTCGGATACTCGGTGGCCTTTGGGGATGGGGGCGCCTATTGGGGCGGTCTGGGCAAGATGTTCCTGGATGGCATCACGGCGGACACGCTGTCGGGCACCCTGCCCGAGGTACTGTTCTTTGCCTTTCAGATGACCTTTGCCATCATCACGCCTGCGCTGATTGTCGGGGCCTATGTGGAACGGATCGGCTTTGGCTTTGTGCTGCTGTTTTCGGGCCTGTGGATGGTGCTGGTCTATGCGCCCGTCACCCATTGGATCTGGGGCGGCGGGTTCTTGGCCGATGGCGGTATCTTCGGTGAAACCGGCGTGAAGGATTTCGCCGGCGGCATCGTCGTGCACGAGACCGCAGGCATCGCCGCGCTGGTGCTGGCCGTCATGCTGGGCGCACGCAAGAACAAGACCACCCCGCCGCATAACCCCGGCTATGTGATGATCGGCGCGGCGATGCTGTGGGTCGGCTGGTTCGGCTTCAACGGTGGCTCGCAACTGGCGGCCGATGGAGGCGCCGCGATGGCGCTGACCGTGACGCATATTTCAGCGGCCACCGCGTCCCTGACCTGGGCCCTGTGGGAGAAGATCAAATACGGCAAGGCCAGCCTGGTGGGCATCGTCACCGGCACGATTGCCGGCCTGGCCTCGATCACTCCGGCCTCGGGGTTTGTGGGGCCGGTTGAGGCGCTGCTGATCGGCGCCGTTGCCGGTATCCTGTGCCAAGAGGCGGTGAACCTGGTCCGCAACAAGCTGCATATTGACGACACGCTGGATGTGTTCGCGGTGCACGGCGTGGGCGGGATCTTTGGCACCATCATGATCGCGGCCTTTGGGGCCGGATCCTGGGCGGCGCAGCTGGGGGCTCTGGCGATTGTGGGGGCGTTCACGCTGGTGGCCTCGGTGATCATTGCCAAGATCGTCGGCCTGATCACCCCGCTGCGGGTGGATGACGAAACCGAGATCACCGGTCTGGATCTGTCCGCCCATGGTGAGCGCGCCTACGATCACAACTCGTAACCCATTGACCATAAACACCGAAAGGCCGCTCTGTCTGGGCGGCCTTTTGCGTTTCGTCAGGAATACAGCGCGTCTGCGCGGCGCTCGAAGGCGCGGACGATCCGCTGCATTGCCTCGTTGAAAACCACGCCGATGATGCCCTGCAACATGGCGTTGCGGAATTCGAAATCGACGAAGAACTGCACCTCGCAGCCGCCCTCGACATCGGCGAAATCCCAGGACGAGCGCATATGTTTGAACGGCCCATCCAGGTATTCGATCTCCAGCCGCTTTTGCGCCGGGCGCATCACCACGTTCGACCCGAACCGTTCGCGGAACACTTTGAAACTGATCACCAGATCGGCCTGCATCAGGCTGGAACCGTCTGGCTGCTGGGTCACGGACCGCACCCGCGCCGCCGCGCACCACGGCAGGAACTGCGGATACTTCGCCACATCCGCCACCAGATCATACATCTGCTGAGCGCTATAGGGCAGAATGCGGGTTTCGGAATGTGTTGGCATCGGCGCCCTTGTTTTTCGCGTGACAGTGGGGGGCTATTTCGTAGACTGAGCGCAAGAATTCAAGGGGAAGTCATGCCACAGCGTCCTTATGTCATTGATGAGATGATCTCGGCCAAGCAAATCGCCGCCCGGATCGAGGAACTGGCCGGGGAAATCCGCCACGAATTTGCCGATACGGACAAGCTGGTGGTGGTGGGCCTGCTGCGCGGCAGTTTCGTGTTCATCGCCGATCTGGTGCGCGAACTGGACCTGCCGGTTGAGGTGGATTTCCTTGAGGCGTCCTCGTATGGCAATGCCACCGAAAGCTCGCGCGAGGTGCGCATCCTGAAAGACCTGCGCGGCGAAATCGCCGGACGCGATGTGCTGGTGGTCGAGGATATTGTGGACACGGGCTATACGCTGAGCCACGTCAAACACCTGCTGGACGGTCGCCAGCCGCGCAAAATGAAGATCATCGCCCTGCTGGACAAACCCGCCCGCCGCGAGGTGGAGATGCAGGCCGATTGGACGGGCTTCACCATTCCCGATGAATTCGTCGTTGGATATGGCATTGATTTCGCACAAAGAAACCGGAACCTTCCGTTCATCGGCAAGGTGCGGTTCACAGATTGATGTGGTTTCTGCGCATGGCGAAATGGGCGCGGCATCCGCCCTCGGCCAAACGGGTCAGGCTGGTGCTGGGGGTGATCGCCCTGTGTCTGATCCTGGTCGCGATCGAGCGCTGGATCGGCTGGCCCGAGGCCCTGACCGTGCAGAAAATGCGCCCCTGATCAGCGCGTCAGCGGATAACGGTCGCCCTCTTCGAACACATCTATCACCTTGGCGCCGGCTTTGATCCGGGCGCTGTGTTCAACCCCTGCGGGGATGTCATAGCTTTGCCCCACCCGATAGACGCGGGTCTGATCTCCGATTGTCAGCTCGATCTCGCCCTCAATGACCGTGCCCCACTGGCCCAGATGCGAATGCGGCGGCAGCAGGACATCGCGGTGAAAATGGAAAAATGCCACCATCCCATCGTCCGAGCCAAGCGCCCGGATCGTCACATCCTCTTTGGCAAAGGGCGTTTCCAGCCCCGGAAAGCGCTGAATAAAGCCCGGAAAATCCATCACTGCGCGCCCAGTCTGGCCAGCCGGTTTTCCCGCAGGCGGGCGAAATCATCCCCCGCATGATAGGACGAGCGCGTCAGGGGCGTGGCCGAAACCATCAAAAAGCCCTTGCCATAGGCGGCTTTCTCATAGGCGGCGAATTCATCGGGATGCACAAAGCGATCCACGGCGTGGTGCTTGGGCGTGGGTTGCAGGTATTGGCCGATGGTCAGGAAATCAATGTCAGCGGCGCGCATGTCGTCCATGACCTGATGCACGCCTTGTTTGTCCTCGCCCAGGCCCACCATGATGCCGGATTTGGTGAACATGGTCGGATCCAGTTCCTTGACCCGTTGCAACAGACGCAGCGAATGGAAATAGCGCGCGCCGGGGCGGACCTCGGGGTAGAGCCCAGGCACGGTTTCCAGATTGTGGTTAAACACATCCGGCTTGGCCGCCACCACGATTTCCAGCACATCATCCGAACATTTCAGGAAATCGGGCGTCAAAATCTCGATCGTGGTGCCGGGGCTGCGGTGGCGCACGGCGCGGATGGTCTGGGCGAAATGCTCGGCCCCGCCGTCCTCCAGATCGTCACGGTCCACGCTGGTAATCACCACATGGTTCAGCCCCAGTTTCTGCACCGCATCGGCCACGCGGCCCGGCTCAAACGCGTCCAGAGTCTGCGGCTTGCCCGTCGCGATATTGCAGAAGGTGCAGCCGCGGGTGCAGATCTCGCCCATGATCATCATGGTGGCGTGGCCCTGGCTCCAGCATTCGCCGGCATTGGGGCAGCCGGCCTCTTCGCAGACGGTGACCAGCTTGTTTTCGCGCATGATCTTGTGCGTGGCCTTATAGCCGTCCGAAACCGGCGCTTTCACGCGAATCCAGTCGGGCTTTTTCGGCTGAGCATTATCCGGGCGATGCGCCTTTTCGGGGTGCCGTTGCTGGGGGATTTTCAGATCACGCACGTCAGTCATCCTGCTGTTTGGTGCCTCATACTATAGCGCCCCCTTAGGTCAAGTGCCAGTTCCCTGCGCAGGCCCTGCCCGGCCTGTATTCTCGGCGATGCGAACGCACGCTGCACAGCAGAAACTTAATTGTTATATTTCATACGCTTATTTACACATCCCATGGAAATCACGCGTTTTTCCGATATTTGCAGCGCAGAATTTGCGCAAAATGCCCATTGGCAAGACTTTTTGAACCGTTATAAGTTGCCCTCAGATTGACGACTATCCACTCAACAGGAGTTTTTGAAATGCAAGCAGGCGCAAAACTGCCCGAGGTCACCTTCCGCACCCGTGTTCGCGATGAATCGGTGGGCGGCCCGAACCCGTTCCGCTGGCAGGACATGACCACCGCCGATTATTTTGACGGCAAGCGCGTGATCCTGTTCTCGCTGCCCGGCGCGTTCACCCCCACCTGCTCGACTTACCAGCTGCCCGGCTTTGAAAAAATGGCCGCCGAGTTCGCTGAAAAAGGCATCGACGCAATCTACTGCATGTCGGTGAACGACAGCTTCGTGATGAACAAATGGGCGCAGGATCAGGGCCTGGAAAATGTCTCGGTTATCCCTGACGGGTCGGGCGAATTCACCCGCAAGGTCGGGATGCTGGTCGCCAAGGACAACCTGGGCTTTGGGATGCGCTCGTGGCGCTATGCGGCGATCATCAACAACGGTGTCGTCGAAGCCTGGTTCGAAGAGCCCGGCCTGTCCGACAACCACGGCGAAGACCCCTATGGCGAAAGCTCGCCCGAGAACCTGATGAAATACGTGGACGAGAAAAACGCCGCCGTCGCGGCCGAGTAATCCCACACGATTTCAATGAATTGGCCCGCGTCCGAAATGGCGCGGGCTTTTTCATTCGCAGCTTTTCGTCAGTGGTTTTCCTCAGTGTTCGGCCTGGCGGGCAGTCTCGATCAGGCTCTGGCCGGTGACACGCAGGATTTCGGCCAGATCGCTGAACCAGCCATCATCCACGGACGCCGCGCGCCGCACCAGGCCAATCGTCCGCGCGGGTTCGGGCGCGCAGAACCGCAGCAAATGCATATCCGGCGCCGCCTGGCGCTCGGCCAGGGCCGCCATTTCCGGCATCAAAGTCAGCCCGAATCCCGCCGCCACCAGCCGCGTCAGCGTCGCCAAAGAGGACGCGCCCATATTGATCTGCGATTGCCCCTGCGCACGCCCGCAGACCTCAAGCGCCTGGTCGGTCAGGCAATGCCCGTCCTCCAGCAGCAGCAATTGCGCGGGCCGCAATTCCGTCGGGCGCAGGGTTTCGGGATTGCCCAGAGCCGCCAGCTGCGCCTGCGTGCCGGCCAGCAGAAAGCGATCCTCGAACAGAGGTTCCTCGACCATCCCGGCCTCGCCCGTGGGCAGCGCCAGCACCGCGGCATCCAGCGCTCCGCTGTGCAGCGCCTCCAGCAGGCGCAGGGTCTTGCCCTCCTGCACCTGCACGTCCAGCTGAATGTCCCGCATCCGCAGCGATGCCAGCGCACCGGGCAGCAGATAGGGCGCAATCGTCGGAATCACCCCCAGTTTCAGCTCGCCAGAGAGCCCGCCACGCCAGCGCGCCAACTCCTCTAGGTTGCGCATCTGCGCCAGCACGGTCTGCGCCTGCGCCAGCACGCGCCGGCCGAAAGGCGTCAGCAACACGTCGCGCGCCTGCCGCTCCACCACCGCCGCGCCCAGCGTCGTCTCCAGTTCTTTGATCTGCACCGACAAGGCCGGCTGAGAGATATGCACCGCCGCCGCCGCGCGGCCAAAATTCCGGTGCTCGGCCAGGGCCGTGAAATAGGTCAGCTGTCTGAGAGTAATATTCATAGGATTAATTTATCGCTACCCCCCATTTGCGCAAGCCCGACTAATCGCCTGAAATGTCGATTGCAGCCTCGCCCCGGCCCGCTATGCTGCCCCCGCCAGCCGAAGGACCAGCCATGGATCAGCCCGCCCGCCGCTCTCGATTGTCACGCATTCAGGACCATCTGAAACAGATCATCTATGGCGGGAACGATGGGATCGTGACGACGTTTGCCATCGTCGCGGGCTTTGCCGGGGCGAATGCGGAAGGGGTTGCCCAAATCGGGGGGCTGGCGGTGCTGGTGTTCGGGCTGGCCAATCTGTTTGCCGATGCGGTGTCGATGGGATTGGGCGAATATCTGTCCACGCGCTCGGCTCATGATCTGTATCGGACGCGGCGCAGGGCCCGGATCGCGGCAGTCAAAACCCAAACCGAGGCCGAGATTGTTTCGCTTTCGGAAACCTTGGTCGCAAAAGGTCTGCCTCAGCCCGAGGCACAAACCGTCGCCAGAAGCCTTGCTCAAAACCCTAAGATTCTGGCGGAAACGCAGATGATGTATCAGCAAGGAATCCGCCCCCCTGAAAATGACCACCCTGCCCTGAACGGGATGGTCACCTTTTTATCCTTTGTTTTGTTTGGGGGTCTGCCCCTGTTGCCCTATATCCTGCGCGATGCGGACGAGCGCAGCTTTACCCTGTCGGCACTTGCCACCTGCCTGGCGCTGACAGCGCTGGGGGTATTGCGATGGCTGGCCACCGGAGACCGTTTCCGCGTTTCCGTAATGGAAACAGTAGGCGTGGGATTGGTCTGCGCAATTGTGGCCTATCTCGTCGGCTGGCTGGTCGGAGGCTAGCCCCTTAGCCGATCATCTGACCGGCCTGCCCCATCCCTTCGTAATGACGCTTGAGGCGCTGCAAGGCGATCCGCAGGATGATTTTGCCCGACCGGGCCGACCAGCCCATACGTTTCTCGGCGCTTTCCAATCCTTCCAGATAGCAGCAGCATCGCAGCGCGACATCGCCCAATCCGGGCCCCAGATCGCGCAGCGCAGAGGCCACCCGATCACGCGCGCCTGCCGGGCCAGCACTGGGCTCGCTGCGCGCCGACATTGCTTCGCGACCCGTCAGGAAATTGTCCCAGTTCTGAGTCACACTCGGGCCGATCTGCGCCAGTTCGAAATCCTCGCGCAGCCGTTCTCCGACCGCCACCAGATCCTCGCTCAGAAACGGCTGACCGGCCTTATCCCGCCGGCGCGCCAGCAGGGTCAGCGGCGATTCAGGTGCCGAATAGCGGGTCCGCCCCCGCGACGGAGCGAGCGAACGCGCACCGGGGGCAGCGGCAAATCCCGCCTGCGCCTCGGCAAACCCTGGCTGGGCCGAGCTTTCGGCACGCGCCAGCAAACTGGCCAGGCTTGCACGCCCTTCTGCGGTGATCACATAGCGCGAAATCCGCCCCGGTGCCTTGCAGGAAATCCAGTCTTTCAAGGCCATGGCCTGCGCAATTTCGCGGTCCACCACTGCCGTCCGCGTCGTCGTCCCCGAGGCATTGTCACGCACGACGACGGCTTTTTCCATCTCCTGCGCCACGGCCAGAACGGCACCGTTCTCTGTCATTCGACGCAGGATTCGGCAGGCTTCTTTGTGGAACAATTCGGTTTCAACAGGCAGCGGCACAGACTTGGGGGCTGTCATGGTTTCAGGCTCCGTTTCACTGAGGTTTGTCTTTCGCCCAACACGTTGAAAATGCTGGCGTCCCAGGCGGCACAGCGCCTCGTCCACCAGTTGATCTTCGCGTCGGCTTTCCAGTTTTCGGATCTGTCTGAGAACGGTTGACGCATGGCAGCCAGCCTGGCGCGCCAACACCCGGATCGGCAGTCCCGTTTCCGTATGCGCCAAATACCGCAGGGCTGCTTCGGGCACCCACGAAGGGACGGTCGATACAGGATGCTCGGGCAAGAGTGAACGGGACATGTCGGCTCCAATTAGGTCATGTTTTCTGTCCTGGAAATCCACTGAATCTTCCCCAGAGTTACCCCCAGAACAACACGCAACCTAGGGCTGCAAAAGTTACCTGAGAGTTAACAGTTTCCGATTTGGCAATAATAGTTTCCAAAATGTGAACAATTGACCACCGCTCCGGACGGAGAGGCGCGCCCCTGCGCAACACCACCTTTGCGTGTGCCATGCTCTGCCCAGAGCGAAGCCACGGAAAGGACACCGCCATGATGGATTTGTTGAGCCTTCTGAACACCATCCACCGCCCCCGCTTACTGATCAGGGCCGCCCGGTTCGGTGTGGATGATTATCGCCGTTCGGTTCATCTGCGCCGCTTGCTGGGGACAAACGCCCTGCCGCGCAGCGGGCCCGCGCTGGCCCATCTGATGGAAATCGAGGCCGATATGAATGAGATGCGCGCACAGAATGTGGCGGGCTATTCTCCGGCCCGCCACGTCGAGGTTCTGATTGCAATGATGGGCGAGGCGCAGCTGCTGCGCACTGCCTCGCGCCCGCAAAACGCCCCCGTTTAAGGGGCGTCCGCTTAGCTGAATGCGTCGGGTATCGACTCTTTTTTCTGCGCGACGTAACCGGCCAGGGCTTCGGCGATTGCAGGGTCCAGGGCGGGCTGCCGGTAGTCCGCCAACAGTCTGTGAACACGCGCCGAGGCCAGGGTCATCGTATCGCGCGCGCCCTCTTCGGACCAGGTCTCGAAGGGTTTGTAATCAAGCAGATCCGTGCGCCAGAACGCGGTTTTGAAATTCGCCTGCGTATGGGCGCACCCCAGGTAATGCCCCGCCGGCCCCACCTCGCGCAGCGCATCCATCGCCTGGGCGTTTTCATCGACTGACACGCCTTCGGCCATGCGATGCAGGGTGCCCAGCTGATCGGCGTCCATGACGAATTTTTCATACGAGGTGACCAGACCGCCCTCAAGCCAGCCGCAGGCATGAAGCATGAAATTCACACCCGACAAAAGCCCCATATTCAATGAGTTAGCGCTTTCATACCCGGCCTGAGCATCCGGCAGCTTGGAGCCGGTAAAGCCTCCGGAGGACCGATATGGCAGCCCCAGACGGCGGGCGATCTGCCCCACGCCATAGGTCACCTGCGCGGCCTCGGGGGTGCCAAATGTCGGAGCGCCCGAGTTCATATCAATCGAGGTCACAAAGGCCCCCAGAATGACCGGCGCGCCTTGGCGGATCAGCTGAGAATAGGCGACGCCGGCCAGAACCTCGGCCAGAACCTGCGTCAGCGTGCCCGCCACGGACACCGGCGCCATCGCCCCGCCAACGATGAAGGGGCTGATGATACAGGCCTGGTTATTGCGCGCGTAAACCTCCAATGCGCCCATCATCACATCATCGAATGTCAGCGGGGAATTGATGTTGATCAGCGAGGTCATCACCGTGTTCTGCTGCACGAAATCCCTGCCGAACAGGATCTCGCACATCTCAACCGAATCCTGCGCGCGGCTGGGGTCTGTCACCGAGCCCATAAAAGGTTTATCCGAGAGCGTCATATGCGCGTGCAACATGTCCAGATGACGCTTGTTCACCGGCACATCGGTGGGTTCGCACACGGTGCCACCCGAGTGGTGCAGCCATTTGGACATATAGCCCATTTTGACGAAATTGCGGAAATCCTCCATCGTCGCATAGCGGCGGCCACCGGCGGCGTCATGCACGAAGGGCGGGCCATAGACCGGCGCCAACACCAGATTCCGGCCGCCCATCACCACATTGCGCGCGGGATTTCTGGCGTGCTGCGTGAAACTGGACGGGGCCGTTTTGCACAACTCACGAGCGAGCCCCTTGGGGATTCGGACCCGTTCGCCTTCGACCTCGGCCCCGGCATTGCGCCACAGGTCCAGCGCTGCGGGATTATTGACAAAGTTAACGCCGATTTCCGCCAGAACCTGTTCGGCATTGGCCTCGATGATCTCCAGCGCCTCTTCGTTGAGAATCTCTAGGTTGGGGATTTTGCGCTCGATATACTGCGCGGTCTCGAACGAAACCGAACTGCGCTCGGCCCGCCGCGCGGCTCCGCCCCCTGAACGCGCCCTGCGGCGTCCTCTTTGTGCATCCATTTTCAGACACTCCGACTAGTCCTGTTCCCGCAGGTTTTATCCCAGACGCGGCAGGTTTCTTTCGACGCAAGCGGCGCAAAAACGTCAAAAACGACACAAGCCCGCCCTCTCAGGCCCGGAACCCTTCGTTTACTGTGGGGCAGATGTCACATTCGACGCAAAGAATGCGAGCGCAGCTATGCACAATCTTTAGTTAACGCTAAGTTAAGATGCGCGACAGAAGCAAATTAATTGGTAAGAGATTGGGGAATTCCTATGAAACACTTGTTTAGTACGACTGCTTTGATTGCCGCCCTTGGCATGGCGGGCATGGCCAGCGCCGGCGCACTGGAAGAGCCGGCACCGGAACCGCCGGTTGCGGCCCCGGTTGACTGGAGCGGCGCCTATGTCGGCCTGATTGCCTCGTTCAATTCGGGCGATTTCGGCGGCGAATTCGGCGGCGCGGATATCTTTCCCGGCGACGGCTCGGGCGATCTGAGCGGCAACAGCTTTGGCCTGGTACTGGGCTATGACGTCCAGAACGGTCAGTATGTCTATGGCGGCGAATTCAGCTATGCCTCGGCAGATATCACCGGCTCTGAAGACTGTAACAACCCGGCCTTCCAATGCGCCTTCGAGGTCGAGAAAGTCGCCTCGTTGCGTGGCCGTATCGGCTATCTGGTGGCCCCCAAGACGCTGGTCTACGGCACCCTGGGCGTCACCCGCGCCGAGGCCACCGGATTCGTTGACAGCGGCGGTGGCCCGATCGGAGAGGACAACACCATCAACGGTGTGGTCTACGGGATCGGCATGGAAAAAATGATCGGCGAGCGCTCGCGTCTGCGCGCGGCCATCCTGCGTCATGATTTCGATGGCGAGGATTTCCAGACAGACATTCTGTACGAAGACATCGAATCCGCCTTCACCTCGGTTGAATTCGGGTTCACCTTCTCGTTCTAACGAGAAGGTAGCCTTGACGGGCCGCCGCGCGATCCTGCGTGATGCCTGGCGGCCCGCATTTATTGCCCAGCCGGAAAAACGGACAATTCCGCTCCCTTCCCGGCTTGCGCGGCGCGATGCAACGGCCTATTGCACGGGCATGGAAAACATCTCGCACGACCGCCTTCTCATCATCGACTTTGGCAGCCAGGTCACGCAGCTGATTGCGCGGCGCCTGCGCGAGCTAAGCGTCTATTGTGAAATCCACCCCTACCAGAACGTCACCGACGCGTTTCTGGCCGAATTCGCGCCCAAGGCCATTATTTTCTCGGGCGGGCCGGATTCGGTGATGCGCGAGGGCAGCCCCCGCCCGCCGAAATCGGCCTATACGCTGGGCGTGCCAATCCTGGGTATTTGCTATGGTCAGCAGGTGATGATGCATGATCTGGGCGGCCGGGTCGAGGCAGGCGAGCACGCCACCGCCGAATTTGGCCGCGCCTATGTGACGCCCGCCGATGCGCACCCCGATTTCCTGACCGGCTGGTTCCTGGACGGGCAAGAGCAGGTCTGGATGTCCCACGGCGATCACGTGGCTGAAATCGCCCCCGGTTTCCAGGTCTATGGCACCTCGCCCGGTGCGCCCTTCGCGATCACTGCGGATCTGGCGCGCAATTTCTTTGCCGTGCAGTTCCACCCCGAGGTACACCACACGCCCAACGGCGCCACGCTTTATGAAAACTTCGTCAGGCTGGCGGGGTTCGCAGGCGACTGGACCATGGGCGCCTATCGCGAGGAAATGATCGCCAAGATTCGCGAACAGGTCGGCGACAAAAAGGTCATCTGTGCGCTGTCCGGCGGTGTGGATTCGTCCGTGACCGGCATCCTGCTGCACGAGGCCATCGGCGATCAGCTGACCTGCGTTTTCGTGGATCACGGATTGCTGCGCCTGAACGAGGCCGAGCAGGTCGTATCCATGTTCCGCGACAATTATAACCTGAACCTGATCCACGCCGACGAAAGCGATCTGTTCCTGGGCGCGCTGGAGGGTGTTTCCGATCCGGAAACAAAGCGTAAGACAATCGGCAAACTGTTTATCGACGTATTCCAGAAATACGCCGATCAGATCGAAGGGGCCGAGTTCCTGGCCCAAGGCACCCTGTATCCGGACGTGATCGAAAGCGTCAGTTTCAGCGGCGGGCCTTCGGTCACCATCAAATCGCACCACAATGTGGGCGGTCTGCCCGAAAAGATGGGGCTGAAACTGGTCGAACCCCTGCGCGAGCTGTTCAAGGACGAGGTCCGCGCGCTGGGGCATGAACTGGGCCTGCCCGCGTCCTTCATCGGCCGCCATCCCTTCCCCGGTCCGGGCCTGGCGATCCGTTGCCCCGGCGAGATCACCCGCGACAAACTGGAGATCCTGCGCAAGGCCGATGCCGTCTATATCGACCAGATCCGCAAACATGGCCTCTATGATGACATCTGGCAGGCCTTCGCCGCGATCCTGCCGATGCGCACCGTGGGCGTGATGGGCGACGGGCGCACCTATGACTATGCGGTGGCGCTGCGGGCGGTGACCTCGGTCGATGGGATGACCGCCGATTACTATCCGTTCACCCATGAATTCCTGGGCGAGACCTCGACCCGGATCATCAACGAGGTCAAGGGCGTGAACCGTGTCTTCTATGATTGCACCTCGAAACCACCGGGCACGATCGAGCTGGAATAATTCGGGCCCCAGAACGGGCTGGACAGAGGGGGGCGTTTGCCCCCCTTATGCGTTTGGGTGAAAATGGGGAGACAGCCATGCCAGCGGGCACGGATGTTGTGAAGGCTGCATTGTGGATGACGGGGGCGATTGCCTCTTTCACCTCGATGGCTGTTGCGGGCCGCGCGGTCAGTCACCAGTTGGACACGTTCGAGATCATGTCCTACCGCAGCCTGGTCGGCGTGATCATCGTGGTGTTGGTTCTGTTCCTTCGCGGCAAACTGGCCGAGGTCCGCCTGCGCAAACTGCGCCTGCATCTTGTGCGGAACGTCTGCCATTTCGCCGGGCAAAACCTGTGGTTCTTTGCGATCACCGTGATCCCACTGGCGCAGGTCTTTGCGTTGGAGTTCACCTCGCCTCTGTGGGTGGTACTGCTGTCCCCGTTGGTGCTGGGCGAGCGGCTGACGCCCATTCGCGTGCTTTCGGCCGTCATCGGGTTCATCGGCATTCTGATTGTCGCGCGCCCCTCGCCTGAATCGGTGGATATCGGGCAACTGGCCGCGGCCCTGGCGGCTGTCGGCTTTGCCGGAGCGATCCTGACCACACGGAAACTGACACGGACGGAAAACGTGGCTTCGGTGCTGTTTTTCCTGACGACAATGCAGGCTGCCATGGGGCTGATCTGCGCCGGGATTGACGGCGATATTGCCCTGCCCTCGGCGCAAACGGCGCCCTGGCTGGTGCTGATCGGTGCCGCTGGGCTGCTGGCGCATTTTTGCCTGACCACAGCGCTGAGCCTGGCGCCCGCCACCGTGGTGGTGCCGATAGATTTCACCCGGCTGCCGCTGATCGCGGTGATCGGGATGCTGTTTTATAACGAGCCGCTGGATCTGTTCGTGCTGCTGGGCGCTCTGGTGATCTTTGGCGGCAACTATCTGAATATCTGGTCAGAAACGCGTGATTAAGCATCTTTCGGATTGGCCCTGGCGCTGCGCTATCTAAATTCGGATCATGAGCCAGATTCAAAAAACCATTCCCCCCCGCGCCTGGGCCGAGCTAAGCCTGCTGGCGCTGATCTGGGGCGCCTCGTTCATGACCACCGCGCTGATCCTGCGCGATGTCAGCCCTTTGTGGCTGGTGGCCTTTCGCATCACCGGGGCGGCCGCATTGCTGTGGGTCTATGTGCTGTGGCGCGGTATTCGGGTGCCGCGCACAGCCGCGATCTGGGGGGGCTTTCTGGTGATGGGGCTGATGAATAACGCCCTGCCCTTTACGCTGATCACCTGGGGGCAGCAGCATATCTCGTCCGGGCTTGCGGCGATTCTGAATGCGCTGACGGCGGTGCTGGGGGTGCTTGTGGCCTCGGTTCTGTTCGCCGATGAACGGCTGAGCGCGCGCAAGGCCGCCGGTGTGGCCCTGGGTTTTGCCGGAGCGGCGGTGATCATCGGCCCCGCCGCGCTGAGCCAGCTGAACCTGGCCTCGCTGGGGCAACTGGCGTTGCTGGGCTCTTCGCTGTCCTATGCGCTGGCGGGGGCCTGGGGGCGCAAAACCCTGTCGGGGCAATCGCCCGCGATGGCCGCCACCGGGATGCTGACCTGCGCCGCGCTGATCATGATCCCCCTTGCCCTCAGCACCGAGGGCGCGCCCCCCCTGCCCCAGGCCCCGCTGACCTGGGCCGCGCTTGGCTATCTGTCGCTGATTGCGACGGCCAGTGCCTATCTGCTGTATTACCGGGTGCTGTCCATGGCGGGGGCGGGCAATCTGCTGCTGGTAACGCTGATGGTGGCCCCTTGTGCGATTTTGCTGGGCGCTTTGGTGCTGGACGAAACGCTGCCCCTGCGCGCCTACGGAGGGTTCGCGCTGCTGGCGGCGGGGCTGATCACCATCGACGGCCGCCTGCTGCGGCGCAATAGGATTTGACCGCCCCCGCCAGCCCCGCTAGGACTGCTGGCGCGTCAAGGATCGGAACCCATGCTCTATACCTCTGCCCAAGACTGGCTGAACGCCACGCATAAAAAGATCCTGTTCTTCGGGATGTCCGGGCTGGGTAAGACCTATCTTTCGAACATGCTGCGCGATCAGGGCGACTGGTTTCATTATTCAATCGATTACCGTATCGGGACGCGCTACATGGGCGAATATATCGCCGACAACGCTAAGCGCGAGGCGATGAAAAACCCCTTTCTGCGTGAGTTGCTGATGTCGGATTCGATTTATATCGGCTCTAATATCACGTTTGAGAACCTGACGCCGGTGTCCTCGTATCTGGGCAAACCGGGGGATGAGGCCAAAGGCGGGCTGCCCTATGCCGAATATACCCGCCGTCAGGCGCAGTTCCGCACCGCTGAAATCGCCGCCCTGCTGGATACCCCCTATTTCATCGAACGGGCCGGGGCTTTGTACGGCTATCCGCATTTCATCTGCGATACCGGCGGGTCGATCTGCGAATGGGTGAACCCTGCCGATCCGGATGATCTGGTGCTGAAAACCCTGTCGGAACATACGCTTATGATCTGGATTGAGGGGTCTGAGGCGCATACTGCCGAACTGATCCGCCGCTTTGACCGCGCGCCCAAGCCGATGTCCTATCAGCCCGCGTTTCTCGAACGGGCCTGGGCCGAATACCTGGATCAGAAGGGCTGCGATGAAACGCAGGTAGACCCCGATGATTTCATCCGCTGGACCTATGCCCAGGCCCTGGCGCATCGTCAGCCGCTCTATGCGCAGATGGCGCAGAACTGGGGCGTGTCGGTCAAGGCCGAGGAAATCGCAAAGGTGAAATCCGCCCAGGATTTCGACCAGTTGATCGCCATGGCCCTTGAGCGCCGCTGATCCGCGTCCTACCTTCCCTGTCTATTCTTACCTTTCGGAGGCCAATCCAATGCCCATCAAACTTCCTCATGATCTGCCGGCCTATGACGTGCTGACGCACGAGGGCGTGATGGTCATGTCCGAAGAGATGGCCCAGCATCAGGACATCCGCCCGCTGCGGATCGGCCTGCTGAACCTGATGCCGAAAAAGATCCAGACGGAGAACCAGTTCGCCCGCCTGATCGGCGCCACGCCGCTGCAAATCGAATTCAGCCTGATCCGGATGAGCGAGCACCAGGCCCGCAACACCGCCGCCGATCACATGGCCAGTTTCTATCGCACCTTCGCCGAGGTCAAAGCCAGCGGTCAGAAATTCGACGGGCTGATCATCACCGGCGCCCCGATTGAACATCTGCCCTTCGAAGAGGTGACCTATTGGGACGAACTGCGCCAGGTGTTCGACTGGACGCAGACCCATGTGCATTCCACCTTTGGCGTCTGCTGGGGCGGCATGGCGATGATTCACTATTTCCATAATGTGCAGAAACATCTGCTGAACGAGAAGCTGTTCGGCTGCTACCGCCACATGAACTTTGCCCCGCAAAGCCCTTATTTACGTGGATTTTCTGACGACATGATCATGCCCGTCAGCCGCTGGACGGAAATGCGCCGCGACGAGATCGAGGCCGCCGGTCTGCCTATTTTGCTGCATTCGGATGTGGTGGGCCCCGCGCTGGTCGAAGACCCGGCGCACCGGGCAATCTATGTGTTCAACCATCTGGAATACGACAGCGACACGCTGAATCAGGAATACCAGCGCGATCTGGCCAATAATCAGGTTGAAGGTGCCGAAATTCAGATGCCTTTCAACTATTACCCGCAGGACAATCCCGAAAACCCGCCGCAGAACCGCTGGCGCAGCCATGCGCATTTGCTCTATGGCAACTGGATTTCCGAGATCTATCTGACAACGCCCTATGATATGGATCAGATCGGATCGGCCTCGACGGATTGGCGAAAGTAATAGGTTAACTTTGACCCTTATCATATTGGGATCAATTGTAATTCTATTTGGCTCGCTACACGGGGCAACCCTGTGGCGCGCCGCCCGTCACGAGGCCCGCGCCATCCGCAGCCACCCGCCCGAGGGCCAGTTTCTGACCGTTGAGGGGCACAGGTTGCACGCCGTGACAATGGGCAGCGGGCCGGATCTGGTGCTGATCCACGGGGCCTCGGGGAATGTGCGGGATTTTACCCAGGGGCTGGCCCAGGAGCTGGCGCAACGCTACCGAGTGATCCTGTTCGACCGGCCCGGCCTGGGCTATTCGGACCCGATCAACCGGACCGGCGCAACGATCCGTCAACAGGCCGAGATTCTGTCTGCCGCGGCCGCGCAACTGGGGGCGACGCGCCCTATCGTGCTGGGCCAGTCCTATGGCGGCGCGGTGGCGCTGGCCTGGGCGGTGCATTGCGCGGATCGGATCTCAGGCCTGGTGCTGGTGGCGGGGGCCTCGCAAACCTGGGACGGGCCGCTGTCGCGCTATTATCGCACGCTGTCGCACCCCTGGATCGGCCCTTTGGTGATCCCCTACCTAACGGCCTATGTCCCCGATTCCGTGGTCACCGCCGAGCTGGAATCGATTTTCACGCCCCAGCTGCCCCCCGCAGGCTATAGCGCCCATATCGGTGCCGGCCTGACCCTGCGCCGTGCCTGTCTGCGCGCCAATGCCCTGCAACGCGCCAATCTGAACGGGGAAATCGCGCAGCTTGTGCCTCTTTATCCGCAGATACAAACCCCGACCGAACTGCTGCACGGCAGTGCCGACATGATTGTCGGCCTGCCCATCCACTCGGAACCGCTGGCCCGTCAGATTCCAAAGGCGCGGCTGACCGTCCTGCCGGGGATCGGCCACACTCCGCAGCATAACGCGAAACCTCAGGTCATTGCCGCGATTGACCGCGCGGCGGCGCGTGCCGGATTGAACTAAGCCGCGCAGACCGCCATATTGTATTGAAAACAAATGGAGAGGCCCATGGAGCTGCCCTTTGACGGTGCGATCAGCGCTTTCTATGAAAATGACGCCCCAGCCGAGGTGCGCAACGCGATCAAACGCGCCGAAAAGGGGGATATCCTGGCGCCCAGCTATCCGCATTCGGAAAAACTGGCGCGTAAACCCTATGAAAAGGACATGGAGAAGCTCCAGGTTGAGCTGGTCAAGCTGCAAAGCTGGGCCAAGGCCACCGGCCAGCGCATTGCCATCGTGTTCGAGGGCCGCGACGCCGCTGGCAAGGGCGGCACGATCAAACGCTTCCGCGAGAATCTGAACCCCCGCGGCGCGCGTGTGGTGGCGCTGTCCAAACCCTCGGATACCGAACAGACGCAATGGTATTTTCAGCGCTATATTGATCACCTGCCAGCGGGCGGCGAGATCGTCTTCTATGACCGCAGCTGGTACAATCGCGGCGTGGTGGAAAAAGTGTTCGGGTTCTGCTCGGACAGTCAGCGCGCGCATTTCTTTGCCCAGGTGCCAGATTTCGAAAAAATGCTGGTGGATGAAGGGATTATACTGTTCAAATTCTGGCTGAACGTGGGGCGGGCCGAGCAGCTGAAACGGTTCCTGGCGCGCGAAAGCGATCCTTTGAAACAGTGGAAGCTCAGCTGGATCGACGTCGAGGGTCTGAAGAAATGGGATGCCTACAGCGCCGCCATTCGCGAAACGCTGGAGCGCAGTCACACTCAGGCCGCGCCCTGGACGATCATTCGCTCGGATGACAAAAAACGCGCCCGTCTGGCCGCGATCCGCCATGTGCTGCAAGCGATCGATTACGACCGCAAAGACAGCAAGGCCATCGGCCCGGTGGATGGCTCGATTTGTGCAGGTCCGGATATCTGGGATGCCTAAGAAACGCGGATATCATCACGGCAACCTGCGCCAGGCCCTGGTCGAGGCGGCCCTGCTGTTGATCGAACAAAAAGGCCCCACCGGATTCACCCTGTCCGAGGCCGCCAAACAGGCCGGCGTGACCCCGGCCGCCGTTTACCGGCATTTCGAAGGGCGCGACGATCTGATCGCCGAGGCCGCGCGCCAGGGCTATGAGATTTTCGCCGACGTCATGCAATATGCCTATGACAAGGGGCAACCCTCGGCGCTGGCTGCGTTCGAGGCCACGGGACGCGCCTATCTGGCCTTTGCGCGCAAATATCCCGGTCACTATATCGCGATGTTTGAATCCGGCATTTCCGTGAATCGCACGCCCGAGCTGGCCGCTGTCGCGCATCGGGCACGCGGGGTTCTGGAAAAAGCCGCGGATGATCTTTCGCAGCATATCCCCCCTGAAAAACGCCCCCCCGCGGCGATGTTCTCGGCGCATATCTGGGCGCTAAGCCACGGGGTGGTCGAGCTTTATGCGCGCAACTCGCCGGGCACCCAGACGCCCTTCCCCCCCGAAGATCTGCTGGAAACCGGCATCGGC
>PAPN01000028.1 GCA_002708925.1 Paracoccaceae bacterium | reverse complement strand
CCGATGGTCGTCAGCATCCCCACCTTGAAATAGACATCGTTGGACTGGCCGAACATCCACGCTGCCACCAGCGCGCCCAAAATCCCCACCGGCACCGCCAGCATCACCGAAAACGGGATCGACCAGCTTTCATACAGCGCCGCCAGCGCCAGAAAGATCACCAGCGCCGAGATCGCATAGAGGATCGGTGCCTGATCGCCCGATTGCCGCTCTTGATAGCTGATCCCCGTCCAGGCCGTGCCGAAGCCGCCCTCCAGCCCGGCCACCATTTCCTCCATCGCGTCCATCGCCGCGCCCGAGCTGACCCCGGCGGGCGCCGACCCCGAAATCTCCAGCGCCGCCGTACCGCCATAGCGTTGCAGCGAGGGCGCGACAGGTTCCCAACTGGTGGACATGAACGAGGCAAAGGGCACCATTTCCCCGTCGCTGTTCACCGCATACCATTTCAGGATGTCCTCGGGCTGCATCCGGTATTCAGCCGCCGCCTGCACGATCACCGGGCGCAACGAGGCCCCCAGAACGAAATCATTCACCTCGGACCCGGCAAAGATCACCGACAGCATCTGGTTCACACTGGACAGCGAGACACCGAAACTCTCGGCCTTTTCCTGGTCGATCTCGATTTTCAGGGCGCTGTCATCCTCGGTGCCGCTGGCATCGACATTGGTCACCTGATCATTGCCGGCCGACAGCGCCACCAGCCGTTCCGCAGCGGATTTCAGGGCCTCTGTCCCGCGTGCGCCCTGGTCGATCAGATACATGGTGAAGCCGCCCGTATTGCCCATCCCCATGATGGCGGGCGGCTGCATGACCATCACCCGGCCCGCGCGATGCCCCATGAAGGCACCATTGGCCCGCCCGGCCACGCTGGCCGCCGACAGGACGTCATTGCCCTCGCGCAGATCGAAATCGCGCAGCTTGACGAACACCATGGCGCTGTTCTGCCCGCTTCCGCCAAACCCAAAGCCAAGCGCGGCAAAGGTCGACTCTACCGCCTCGCTCTCCTGCTCCAGAAAATAGGTCTCGACCTGCTTTACCGTCTCCAGCGTCTGCTGCGATGTGGCCCCTTCGGGCAGCGAAACCATGGTCATCAGAACGCCCTGATCCTCGGTCGGAATGAACGAGCTGTCGATCCGGCTGTACACGGCCCAGGCCCCGCCCAGCACCACGCCCAGCACCGCCAGCACCAGCAGCGGCGCGCGCAAAGAGGCGCGGACCGTGGCGGCATATCCCGCCGTCAGCCGGGCCATGCCACTGTTGAACCAGCGCGCCGGGGCAAAGCGCGGCGCGCCGGTTTTGGCCCGCAGCAACCGCGCCGCCATCGGGGGCGACAGGATGATCGCCACAAAGAGCGAAAACGTCATCGCCGTCACCATGGTGATCGAGAATTGCCGATAGATCACCCCGGTCGAGCCGCCGAAAAACGCCATCGGCAGGAACACCGCCGCCAGCACCACGTTGATGCCCAGCAATGCGGTGGCGATCTGGCCCATGCTTTTGCGCGTCGCCTCCAGCGCCGAAAGGCCCTCGTCCTGCATCAGGCGCTCGACGTTCTCCACCACCACGATGGCATCGTCCACCAGCAGGCCGATGGCCAGAACCATGGCAAACATGGTCAGCGTGTTGATGGTGTAATCGGTGGCATACAGCACCGCGAACGTGCCCAGCAAAACCACCGGAACCGCGATCAGAGGAATCAGCGTGGCGCGCCAGGATTGCAGGAAAACCAACAGAACCAGCGACACCAGAATGATGGCCTCGATCAGGGTCTGATAGACCTGCTCGATGGACAGCTCGACAAAGGGCGAGGTGTCATAGGCGATGCGAAACTCCACCCCCTCGGGCAGCGAGGGCGCCAGGGTTGCAAGCGTCGCCTTCACCGCAACGGCGGTATCCACCGCATTCGCCCCGGTTTCCAGATTCACCCCGAAACCCGCCGCCGCCAGCCCGTTGAACCGCGATCCGCCGCCGTATTCCTCTTGGCCGATCTCGACGGTTGCCACATCGGCCAGACGCACGATCCCGGCGTCCTCGTCGGTCTTGAGCAGGATATGCTCGAACTCGGCCACGCCTTCCAACTGGCTTTGCGCCGTGATGGTGGCGGTGAATTGCTGGCCCTTGACGGTGGGCTGCGATCCCAGCGACCCAACTGAAACTGTGGTGTTCTGATTTTCCACCGCGCTGACAACATCCGTGGGCGTAAGTTGGAATCGTGCCAACGCGATAGGGTCCAGCCAGATCCGCATCGCATAGCCCGACCCAAAGGAATTGAGCCCGCCCACGCCATCGGTCCGTTCAATCGGCCCCTCGACCGTTTCACTCAGGATGTCGCCCAGTTCCAGCGTCGAATACCGCCCGTCCAGCGACACCAGCGCCCCCACCATCAGGATCGACGAGCTGGAGCGCGACACGCTGACCCCGCTGGTCTGCACCGAGGTCGGCAACTGGCTTTCCACCTGTTTGACCTTGGTTTGCACCTCGTTTTGCGCATCTACCGGGTCCACGCTGTCATCAAAGGTCAGCGACAGAGAGGAGGCCCCCTGCGTGGACGAGGCCGTCATGTAGATCATGCCTTCCAGCCCGGTCATCGCATCCTCGATCACCCGTGTGACCGAGTTTTCCACCGCCGAGGCCGTCGCCCCCGAATAGCTGGCGGAGATACGCACCGTGGTGGGCGCGATGTCGGGATATTGCGACACCGGCAGCGACAGATAAGACCAGCCCCCCGCCAGCATCGTCAGCAGTGCCAGCACCCAGGCAAAGACCGGGCGCGGAATGAAAAAGGTTCCCACGGATCAGCCCTCGTCTTTCGTTGTCGGGGCAGTGTCAATCTCTGTCACCACCCCCTCGTCCGAGATCGTCACCGGCACGGTTTTCACCGCAGCGCCATCGGTCAGGGTGCTGAGCCCGTCCACGATCAGCGCCTCGCCATCGGTCACGCCATCCGTGACGATCCAGGCGTTGCGATAACTGCCTGCCGCTTGCAAAATCCGCTGCTCGGCCTTGCCATCGACCGCGACAAAGGCCGTCAGATCGCCCCCCGAGGACCGCGACGTGGCGCCTTGCGGCACCAGAACGGCCTCGGTTGTGCCCAATGTGATGTCCACCCGCAGGAACTGCCCCGGCAGGATACGCCGGTCGGGATTGTCGAATTGCAGACGAAATTCGGTGGTGCCCGTCGTGGTGGAGACGCTGGTGCCAGGCGACACCATCTGGCCCTGCCCCGCATAGGTCTGGCCGGTTTCCAGCATCAGCCGGATCGCCAGTGTCTCTCCTGGGCTCAGCTGACCAGAGTCGATCTTGTTGCGCACCTCGCCGATGCGGCGGCTGGATTCCTCGACATCCACATAGATCGGGTCTATTCGCGTGATCGTGGTCAGGGCATCCGTCTGGTTTTCGGTCACCAATGCGCCCGCCGATACGCTTGCCACATCGGCAAACCCCGCGATCGGGCTTTTGATAACCGTGCGGTCCAGATCCAGCCGGGCAATCTCCAGCGCGGCCTGCGCGGCGCTCAGATCGGCCTGGCTTTGCAGCAGTGCCACACGCGCGGCGGCCAGCTCTTCGTCGGTCACGCCCTTGCCCACCAGGCTTTCATAGCGTTTGACGGTCGTCTGCGCGGCGGAAATCGACGCCTGCGCCAGGGCCACCTCTGCCTCGGCCGAGGCCACCTCGGCGCGATAGGTCTGATCCTCTAGGCGAAACAGCACGTCGCCCACGGCCACACGCTGGCCAGCAGCATAAACGATCTCCGAAATCGCCCCGCCGACGCGGGGACGGATATCGACCTGCTCAAAGGCCACAGCCCGCCCCGGTACTGTGGTCGAAAATGGCACCTGTTGCCGTTCAAGCGTCACAACCCCCACAACCGTTTCACGATTGCCCTGCATAACGGGCTGCGCCGAGACCGGCCAAACCGCCGCCATGCCGCACATCAGGCTAAACGCGAAAAGCAAAACACAAGCGGCTCGCTGCGGGGATCGGACAACGGGAAATTCGGACATAGGATTCCTTCGTATTGAGGGCGCATTGAAGGCGGGCTGCGGATATTTTATTTTATACGCAGCTCCCGTGCCATTCTGTCGAAATTTTCATGCAGCGCACCTGTGCGGGCAACGGCCAGCAAGTGCCGACACCATCATCTTGGGTCACATCCGAACGAATAAACGGCATGTATATTCGGCAGGCAACGAAATAGCGACGTGCACAAGAAACGATCACCGTGCGTCATGCTCTGGTGCCATGCCTTAAAATGATCCGTGCTATTGGGGATGAAGGCCCAGCCCCCAACGGCCCCCAAATGGCATTTCATGCCCCATCAGAGAACATCGGAGTTCTCCTGTATTCTGGGCCTGATCAATTGAAGCCTGTTAGCTCAACAAAACAAAAAGGCACCATCTCGGGAGGTGAGATGGTGCCTTGTTCTGCGTCCACGCTGCGGGAGGAGGTGCAGCGTAGAACCATGATCAGACCCCCAGGGAGGAGGAGAGGAGGCCCAACCTTTGAAAAGAAGCTACTGCAAATGCTGCGCTGCAACAAGAAGTTTTGCTGCAATGCAGCTATGCACATTTTGCAAGGCTACATTCTTGCGCAAACCGTCACTCAGCGCTGTCCGTTCGTCCGAAATCGAACCGGATTTTATCGGGCCGTTCGGCGCCTGCGGGATGATC
Source organism: Paracoccaceae bacterium (assembly GCA_002708925.1). Taxonomy (GTDB): domain Bacteria; phylum Pseudomonadota; class Alphaproteobacteria; order Rhodobacterales; family Rhodobacteraceae; genus Thalassobius. Next base: position 24,996 of record PAPN01000028.1, on the reverse strand, counting down.
TCGAATTCATTACTTTTGACTTTGTATGCCCGATAGCAAGAAATTCATCATCAGAAGTGACGCTGGCTCGCCAATTTTTTCGGCATCGGATTTGGTGTTTTTTACATTTAAAACATGGGATTAGAATGCAATATGCCATTCGCCAGACGTCATTCGCATTGCCCGAGCGTATGTGACCGCCCTCTGCGATTGCCTGGTAAGGACGTTAAGAAACTGGGCTCGATTGCCTTCTTGCCAACCGCAACGCCGCATCCGCCCCGGTCACATGCGGATACGTCACCGGCTTTGCAAGGGAGACGCCAATAGTGCTAACTTCGGTCACGGATGCTGCTGTTTTGCAGTGGCATTCTAAAAAATCTCTTTGGCACATTGCGATGCCATCAGGCGGGGGCATCCACGCCGTCACTGACAATCAATTCGGCCAATGCAGGTGGGGCCGCGCAAGATATATGACAATCAACGCGACTCGGAGGCAGCGTGGAGAATTCTGATAAAGTCGTTCGGACTAGACGTAAGACACAGCGAATCAAAGACTCGCCTCTTACAGAACAGGATTGGGTTGATACCGCGATTCAGATTCTGGTTGATGAAAATGTCCGCGGCATCAAGATTGATACGCTATGCAAAATGCTTGGCGTAACCAAAGGCAGTTTTTACTGGCACTTTAGCTCGCGCAGCGACCTGTTGGGCGCAATGCTGGCGCATTGGCGCAAACGGATGACCCTGAATGTTATTAGGGCCATCTCAAAATCCGGAGTAGACCCACGCGAGCGGCTGAAAAATGTCTTCGCACTGCCGAGACGGGAAAATTCACCGGGCTTTGCGCAGGTCGAAAGCTCGATTCGGGATTGGGCACGACGCGTAGAGATCCCACGCAAAGCGGTGCAAGAGGTGGACGAGATCCGCTTTGAATATATCTCCAAGCTCTTTCGGGACATGGGATTCGAGAAGGAAGAGGCCAAAAGACGGGCCTATTTTGCTTACTGTCTGGTTATGGGCGATTCCGTTTTGCATCGGACAGTCGATTCCATGAGCCAGGACGAGTTTTTCGATAAGGTTCTGAAACTCGTCACCTCTCGCGATATTGATTAACCCCGTGTGCGTTTGGCGCGTCTAGGCCCGGCGCGCGCCAACCATCGTAAAGGCCACTGTTGTCGGAGTATCACCGGGGTTCGACCAACCATGGCGGGTGCCATTTTGGACAACAATATCCCCCGCGCTTAGCGCAACGGTCTGTTCATCGTCCAATTTCAACACCAAAGCACCTTCCAAGATCACACCGAAATCTATCGTGTCAGTGGTATGCATACCGTTTTCTTCGAACTTCTCGGCCAGCCCCGGCAGTTTAGACAGCATCTCGGCCCCGAATTTGGCGGGGTCAAATCCCTCGGGCATGGGGGTGCGATCGGGCGGATAGGTCACGATCATCAAGTTCACCTCTCCGGCCGCGGGCAAGACCGACGCGCGGGCCGAAGCATCGAAATCACCCGTCAACGGGATGCTGCAAGTTTCGCCCGTTGACCACACCAACACCGCCGAAAACGCAGGCATGGTATCGAAATACCCCGTTGGGCGATCAAAGCTTTTGGCGACAACGGACGCGCCATTTTCGTGACCTGTCACAACAATCTTTGGCATGTTTTCCTCCCTATCCTTATTTCCAGTGCTAACGCGTCAGTGCGGTAGCCGCAGCGTTTCGCGTGCATCTGCCACGCATTTGGTAAGCGGGTTTTTCATGTCCGCCGCCTTCGACTGATCCAGCGAGCGTTTTTCAGCGATCAGCCTTCGCGCCTCGGCAATGTCACGGGGGTAATCAATGGCAATACAGCCAACCAGACGTGTCCCCTTCAGAAACAGGCGGCTGGTTCCGCGCGGGCCGCGGCGTTCCCATTGTTCTGCGCTTTCTTCGCAGACGCCGACCATTTGGATTTTATGCGGCCCCTGCGTCGTCCAGAACCAATCGGGCTCTTCCTTGCGACGGGCCGAGCCTGACAACAGCCGGGCGACATCCTCGGCCGACTGGTTCGCGTGCTGCCAGCTTTCGCGGCGTTCCTGCGCACCATCCCTGCGGCGCGCGCAATCGCCAATCGCAAAGATCGCCGGGTCGTCGGTTTCACCGTTCGGCCCCACCAGAATGCCATCGGCGCAGGCCAGCCCTGCCTCTTGTGCCAAAGCGTCGTTGGCCTCCAGGCCGATTGCCTCGATCACCAGGTCCGGTGTCAGGGTCTGATCCCCAATGATGACCGATCCATCATCCTGAAACTTGGGCATTTTCCCCAGATGGAGCGCCACCCCAGCCTCTTTCTGACACTCTTGCAGGCGATCCGACAGCCAGCGCGGCGCGACCCGGCTACACAGATGGGCCGATGCCTCGACCAGATGCACCTCGGGGCACAGCCCCCGCGCGGTGATCGCCACCTCGGTGCCCAGCCAGCCGCCACCAACAACCAGAACCGAGCGCGACAGCGGCAGCTTATCGTGCAGCGCATCGGCGTCATCGCGGGTGCGGATCGCATAGGTTTTCCGGCGAATGCCGCGCGGCAAAGGCAGCCGCCGTGCCGTGCCCCCCGTCGCCAGGATCAACGCATCATAGGGGTGATCTCCGTGCTCTGTCTGGACCAGCTTTTGGGCCCGATCAATCCCACGAACGCTGGTGCCAAGCGCCAATGTGATGGACTTTTCGGTCGCGGCCTCGGGCGTCAGGATCACCAAAGAGGCAAAGGGCGTTTTGCCAAGCGCATAGCCCTTTGACAACTCGGGGCGTTCATAGGGCGGGTCGGCCTCGTCGCCGATCAGGGTGATCTGCCCTGCAAACCCCAGTTCACGCAGTTTCAGCGCGGCGACTGCACCGGCCTGGCCGGCCCCAATGATTACGACTTTTTCCAAAGTTCTTCTCCTCATTCTTGCCGCACCTGACCCGCCATCCAGCGGACAAGTTGGTACGGAATGGCGGCCTGTTCAGACCGCGTTTTCCTTGGCTTTGATCATGTCCAGGGCGACATCTACGATCATGTCTTCCTGGCCGCCGACCATGCCGCGCTTGCCCAGTTCGACCAGGATTTCGCGGGTGTCGAGCCCGTAGAGACCCGCCGCTTTTTCCGCGTGGCGCAGGAAGGACGAGTAGACCCCCGCATAGCCCAGCGTCATGGTTTCACGGTCAACGCGCACAGGGCGGTCTTGCAGCGGGCGGACCAGCTCTTCGGCGGCGTCTTGCAGTTTGAACAGGTCGCAGCCGTGCTCCCAGCCGTACAGGTCGGCCACCGCGATGAAGGCCTCGATCGGGCAGTTGCCCGCGCCCGCGCCCATCCCCGCCAGCGAGGCATCCACACGGAACGCGCCGTTTTCCACGGCCACGACCGAGTTGGCCACCGACAGCGACAGGTTTTCGTGCATATGCGCGCCGCGCTGGGTTTCGGGCTTCAGCGCCTTGTTATAGGCGTCAAAACGCGCCTCGACGTCCTTCATGGTCAGCCGCCCGCCCGAGTCCGTGCAATACACGCAATCGGCGCCGTAGCTTTCCATCATGGCAGCCTGCTCGGCCAGCTTTTCGGGCGTGTTCATGTGGCTCATCATCAGGAAACCCGACACGTCCATGCCCATGTCCTTGGCGGCGCGGATGTGCTGCGCGCTCACGTCGGCCTCGGTGCAGTGGGTGGCCACGCGGACCGACTGAACGCCCAGATCGCGGACGCGTTTCAGATCTTCGATCGTGCCGATGCCCGGCAGAAGCAGGGTGGTCAGCTTGGCGTTCTTACAGACCTTGGCGGCCTCGGAAATCCAGGCCTCGTCGGTACATTTGCCGAAACCATAGTTGAAGGTCGATCCGGTGATGCCGTCGCCATGGGCGACTTCGATGGCGTCCACGCCGGCCTCGTCCAGGGCCTGCGCAATGGCGCGCACATGGCCCAGATCGTACTGGTGGCGCACCGCGTGCATACCGTCACGCAAGGTGACGTCTTGGATGTAAAGCTTGGTCATTTTATGCGGCCTCCTCTACCCAGTTGCGTTTGATGGACAGGCGTTCGGCGGTTTTCATCGCGGCCGAGGTCATGATGTCCAGGTTCCCGGCATAGGCGGGCAGGTAATGCGCGGCGCCTTCCACTTCGAGGAAGATCGAGACCTTCAGCCCGGTGAAATCGCCCCCCATTTCGGGGATGTGCAGCGGATCGTTCGAGCCGATATGTTCGAACTGAACCTCTTGTTTCAGGCGATAGCCGGGCACATAGGATTGCACGTCCTCCACCATCTGCTGCACCGATTTGCGGATTTCGTCGGTGTCGGCCTCGTCGCACAGGCAATAGACCGTGTCGCGCATGATCATCGGCGGCTCGGCCGGGTTCAGGATGATGATCGCCTTACCGCGCTGCGCGCCGCCGACGGCCTGAATGGCATGGGCGGTGGTTTCGGTGAATTCGTCAATATTGGCGCGGGTGCCGGGACCGGCGGATTTCGAGCTGATCGAGGCCACGATCTCGCCATAGCGTACCGGGCTGACGCGGTTCACGGCGGCAACCATCGGAATGGTGGCCTGCCCGCCGCAGGTGACCATGTTCACGTTGGTTTCGGCCAGATTGGCGTCAATGTTCACAGCCGGCACGGTAAACGGCCCGATGGCCGCGGGGGTCAGGTCGATCACCTGTTTGCCGTCCTTTTGCAGCACCTCATTGTGGCGCTTATGCGCCCCGGCGCTGGTCGCGTCGAACACGATGCGGATGTCGGCATATTCGGGCAGTTTGGTCAGCCCCTCGATACCCTCATGCGTGGTCGCAACCCCCAAACGCTTGGCGCGGGCCAGACCGTCCGAGGCAGGGTCAATCCCAACCATCGCCCCCATCTCCAAAACAGACGACATACGCATGATCTTGATCATCAAATCAGTCCCGATATTCCCAGAACCGATGATGGCGCATTTGATTTTGCTCATTGGATTACTCTCCAAACCGAATGGAAGTTTCGCCAAACCCTTCGATATTGGCAGTGAAAGACGCGCCGGGGGTGGCGGCGACCATGGGGCCCAGAGCGCCCGACAAAACGATGTCGCCTTCGGACAGGGGGCGCCCGGCGCTGGCCATCGTGCGGGCCAGCCAAAGCATCGCGTTCAAAGGAGAGCCCAGACAGGCCCGGCCCGATCCCTGGCTGACGATCTGATCGCCGGATTTCATCTCCATCCGGCAATCCAGCAGGTCGGCTTCGGTCAGTTTGCGGGCCGACGGGCCAAGGGTGAAAAACGCGGACGAGGCATTATCGGCCACGGTATCGACGAAACGGATGTCCCAGTTGGCGATCCGGCTGCCGACGATTTCCAGCGCGGGCACCACGTATTCCACGGCGCGCATGACCTCGGCCATGCTGCAATCGGCGTGGAGCAGATCACGGCCCAGCACAAAGGCCAGCTCGGCCTCGGCCTTATACTGTGCCCCTTCGGACCAGGCCAATTCATCGCCATGCGGCAAGTCCATATCGGCAAAGAGCATCCCGTAATCGGGCTGATCCACACCCAGCTGAACCTGCACCGCGGGGTTCGTCAGGCCGATTTTACGGCCGACCAGACGGCCACCGGCCTTCAGCCGCGCCTGGGTGTTGAGTTCCTGCACGGCATAGGCGGCTGCGGCATCGGGCAGGTGATCGCGGATCGGGGCGATCGGGGAGGCCGTCGCCTCGGCGGTGCGCAGCATGTCTGCCAGGGTTTGAGGGGTCATGCGGCCTCTCCTTCTTTTGCGAAACGAGCGGCCAGAGCGCGGCCCGCCTCTTGGTATTCACGTTCGAAACGGTCAACGATGGCCGAGGCAGGCTCGACCCGGTCAATCAGCCCGCAGCCCTGGCCCGCGCTCCAGACGGTTTTCCAGGCCTTGGCACCCGAATGCATGTCGCCCGAGAAATCAATCTTGGCTTCGGATTTCATGTCATCCAGATTCATGCCCGCCGCCGCGACCGAGGCTTTCATCCAGTTGCCCAAAGCCCCGGTGATCGCCTTCGAGGCAACCAGATCCTCGATTCCGCTGTCGATCACCATCTGCCGGTAATCGTCGCCGATCAGGTTCTCTTGGGCGGTCAGAAAGCGGGTGCCGACATAGGCCAGATCCGCGCCCAGCGTTTCCACGGCCAGCAGCCCGGCCCCGGTCGAGATCCCCCCGCCCACGGCAATCGGACCGTCAAAGAACTGGCGGACCTCATCCAGAAACGGTGCCATCGCGTATTGGCCGGTATGACCGCCCGCGCCCGAACAGACCAGAACCAGCCCGTCAGCGCCCTTTTCCACGGCCTTTTTCGCATAGGTCGGGCTGTTCACATCGGCAAACACCATGCCGCCATAGCCGTGCACGGCCTCGGTCACGCGATGCGGGCCACCCAGGGCGGTGATCACGATCTCGGGTTTGAATTCGCGCACCAGCTCCAGCTCCTGCTCGAACCGGCCATAGCTGTTATGAGTGATCATATTGAACGCAAAGGGCAGGCCCTGCGGGCCCAGCTGCGCCTGGATCTGCTGGAACCACTGACGCAGATCCTGAATCGAGCGTCCGTTCGGCCCCGGGAAGGCCCCCATGATCCCCGCCCGCGCGGTGGCAACCACCAGGTCGGGCCCGGACACCAGGAACATCGGCGCTGCCACCATGGGCAGACGCAGACGGGCCTTCAGCGCGGCAATTTTCTGTTTCGCGTTCATTTGGTTTCCCTTTTGCGCCGACGGCCGCGGACCTCGATCCCGCCGTCCGAGCGGATGATGTGGGCCGTGACGAAGCGGCTTTCGGTTTTCGAGGCCAGCGTGACATAAAGCCCCGCGTGATCCTCGGGTTCAGACAAAAAGCCCAGCGGCACGTTCCGAGCGACCATGGCCTCGTATCCGTCCAGATCCTCCAGCACGCGCGCATCGCCCGAGCCACCGCCCAGCCCCGTGCGCGTGCCGCCGGGGGCCACGCCATTGACGCGGATTTCCGGGGACAGCTCATAGGCCAGCTGACGCAGGGTGCCGACCAGCCCGTGCTTGGTGGACACATACAGCGCCCCGCCCCCGCCGGTGTAGAAGGACGAAGACGACAGCGTCATCACGATCGACCCCTCCGAGGCGCGCAGGGCCTCTAGGCTGGCACGGGCGGCCAGCAGATAGCCCAGCACGTTCACGTCGAAAATCTCGCGATAGCGCGCTTCCAGATCCTCGCCCCGGATATTCTGGAATTTATCCGAGAAATCGTAGATCCCGGCGTTCGGCACCAGCGTGTCCAGTTTGCCAAAGCGCGACAGAACGGTTTCCACCGCGCGCTGGTTATCGTCCCAATTGCGCACATCGCCAATGATCGGCGCGACGGCATCGCCATGCGCCTCTGTCAGGCTATCCGCGTCCCCCTGCGAGCGGGTCAGAACGCCGACATTCGCACCTTCGGCAACGAACCGATCCACGACTGCCCGCCCGATGCCCTTGCCGCCGCCAGTAACCAGCGCGGCGTATCCGTCCAGCCTGCCCATCAGAAGAAGGTGTTCAGGTTTTTGGACAGCAGGACATTCTGCACGATGAACACCCGGCGGCGCAGCAGGCGGTAGCCGGCAAAGCCGTCTTCGGACAGTTTCAGCACGTCCTCGCGCCGACCGTGGATGATATCCTGATCGGCCTCGTTACGGTTGCGCACATTGGTAAAGGCGCTGTGCACGGCAAAGAGCGTGGGATCGTCGGTCGCGAAGACCTCGATGTTCGAGATCAGATGCGCGTGACGCGTCTGCGGGTTATCCGCCCAGGCCGAGGGTTCGTTATAGCGTTTGACGCGGATTTGCAGCTCGGACCAGTTGTCATCGAAATAGGCGGATTCACCATAGCAGAACATGCCGCGCGCATCGTCACGACGGCGCGTTTCCATATCGGGCATCCAGTATTGAACGTCCTTGTCGATGAAGCGGTCCAGCCACTCTTCATAGCGTTCTGCATCCAGAAAACGCGCCTCGCCATGTACCCAGTTGATGATCTTACGCTCGGTTTCGGCGTCTACATGGGTGTCCAGATCGGCAAAGGGTTTCGCGATATCAATCAGATCGGTCATCGGCCGTTACTCCGCCGCTTGGTCCGACTTCTTCGGAGACGCGGTATAGGCGTTCTGAAGATCGGTCCAGTTGTCACATTCCATGAATTCCGCCCAACGGGTGTAGAACAACCGCTGGTTCGCATCGTTCAACGAACCCTTGTGAATATGACCGGGCAGGTCACGCTCCAGATCCGAGGTATCCATCCCCAGCGCATAGTGCAGCGGCTGCTGACGGGTCACAAAGCCCTGGTTGACGCGGGTCGAGTATTCCCAGTTTTCGCCATCGTCCATTTCGAACACACCACCGGGCGAGAAGGTCATCATGACGCCTTTGCGGTATTGTTCCTTGATGTGCTCGGGCGCGTTCTTGTTGACCAGCGTCCAGACGTGCAGCTCGATCTTGTTCGGGCCGCGCGGGTGCCACACACGGAAGGTGTTCTGCCCCGGCAGGAACGAGAAGTTCGGGAACACCGTCGCCGAGGACACCGCCCCGATGGCGCGGGCACGGACCTCGCCCAGGCGCTCTTTGGCTTTCTCGCTCAGGTCAAAGACGTAATCGACCAGATCGGGATAACCCAGCGTGCGGGTGTTCCCCACCTTATCCAGGTTGGTTTCGATACCGTGCCCATAGACCGACGCCTGGAAGGCCAGCTCGTCATAGCGGGCGCCCAAATCCACGCCGCCGCCCAGAATGGCCTGTGCGCCCGATTGGTGCGTCCAAAAAGCGTGCAGAATGTCACCGACAAAGTTCTCGGCCGGGAATTTCCAGTTACAGTCGATCTCGGACTTGATCGAGCCGCCAATGAATTCGGTCCCGCCTTCGTCATTGTCCAGCATGATGTCCAGGTAATAGGTGAAATCCCCCAGGAAATCGGTCAGCGTGGGGGCATCCGGGTCAAAGGTGCCGAAGATCAGGCCCTTGTAGCTTTCGACCTGCGCCACCGGGGTCAGGCCGATCTGGGATTTTTCAAACCCTTCGTCCTTGTCATAGACCTTGCCGTCCGTGCCCCGCAGCGATCCTTCGATCCCGAAGGACCAGCCGTGGTAGTTACAGATAAAGCCACGGGATTTTTTACCCGCGTCCACCATGCAAACCCGGTTCCCGCGGTGGGGGCACGAGTTGATGAAAGCCTTCACCGATTTATCGCGCTGACGCACGACGATCACGTCGTCTTCGCCCATCGAGGTGCGGAAGAAATCGCCCGCGCCAGGCACCTGGCTTTCGTGCCCCAGGAACAGCCACGAGCGCGCAAAGATCTGGCGCAGCTCGGCCTGATAGACGTCTTCTTCGGTAAAGACGCGGCGGTCTACCTGACCGTTTTCGCGGTCAACCAGCTTGGCGAACTCCGGATAGCTGCCGGCCTGAGGATAAACCGGCGCCATGTTGGGGCGGCCATTTGCAGGTGCTTCACACATTTTCTGGTCCTCCTGCGAGGTCTGCGACGATCATGCCGTCGCGCTCCTCGAATTTGTAAAATGACAAAGAGGGACAGCCGGCGGGCGGGTTATGGACCTCGCCGCTGTCCAGGTCGAATTCAGCGAAATGCACGCCGCAGACGACGCGGCCCTCTTCCAGCCAGCCTTCGGCCAGGCTTTCGTCGGCATGGGGGCAACGGTCGGGGAAAACATAAATTTTCCCCTCGTGGCGAGCGATGGCAACTGCCGGAAAATCCGACAGTTCCACTTTGACGATTTCCCCTTCGGGGACGTCCGTGCTGGCGATCAGGTCCGTCGTCATGCTGCGGCTCTCAGTTCTGCAAAGCCCATGCCAGTGACCCAGCCGGGGACAGCTTCGTAGCCGATGACGGTGCCGCCGGCGGCGCGGGTTGCGGCCATGGCGCAGGCATAGGTGCGGATTTCCATCGCGCCATTCCCGCCGTCGCGCAGGATTTCCTCGTCGCTAAGCGCCAGCATCGCGGCCTTGTCACCCAAGGTAACGATGTCCAGAACCTTCTGGTCGAATTCGGGGTTCACTTCGCCCATGCGCTCGTCGCCCACGTGGTGCGAAATCCCGCCCGAGCCGATCACCACGACCCGCTCGTCGCTGTCAAAGCTGGCGACGGCATCGGCGATATGCTCGCCCAGATCCCAGGCGCGTTTCATCGGCAGATACGGATCCACGCCGCAGGCCAGCATGACCGCAACCATGGGGATATTGCGGCCAGTGGGTTCCAGCATCAGGTGGTTCGGCACCGCGATCGAGTGATCCACGTTCAGCGCGCGGCCCACGGTCCAGTCAAAGCCGGTTTCGCGGCCGACATTGGCGATATGCTCGCCCAATGCCCCATGCGAGGGCAGGTGTTTGCGCTTCAGGCCGGGCAGCTGATCCACCGGGCCCTCCATCTCGCCGGTCGAGATAACATAGGGCGGCAGGCATTCAGTACCAAAGAGTATGTAGTGGTCACAGCCAATGACAATAGCAGCGTCTGCTTCCAGCTCTTTGATCCGATCAGCCATCTTGGCATAGGCACCATAGCAGAAATCCGACTGCTCTTGGGTCGCGCCCTTGGGGTTCAGGTACATCACGGGGTTATGCGGGGCGACAAAGCCCCCAACGATCTTGGCCATCTTTACGCCTCCTCTCGTTTCATGACTTTCATGTAGTCACGGTTGGTTTTGCCAGCCTGAAGCCAAAAGCCCCAGGTCAGCATGGAATTCACGCCCATATCGGCGATTTCACGGACTTTATATTCCTTGATCAGGGTGCGCTCGGCGTCATCCAGCTGATAGCGCGACAGGAATTTATCGGGGTCTTCGGCGAACTTCTTTTTGTTCGCGCCGGATGTGGACAGGTCATACAAGACCTTTTCCAGAGTATTGCGGCTCATGCTTTTCCTCCCATGAAATTACGGACCAATTGCAGGAACTCGGCCTCGCGTTCGATCTGCACCCAGTGGCCGCATTTGCCAAAGCTGTGCATTTCCGAGTTTTCCAGCCACTGATGCATATCCAGCCCGCGGGCATAGGGAACCACGCGGTCTTCGCGGCCATGCAGGATCAGGGCCTTGTGCTTGACGTTTCGCAGCAGTTTTTCGGGGATGCCGCGAACCTCGGGGTTGTCGCCTTCGGGCGGAGGCATCAGCTTGCGGAAGGCTTCGAGCGCGCCATCACGGGTGGCGGCCTCAAAGCGTTTCTCGATCAGTTCTTCGGTGATGATGCTGTCATCATAGGGGAAGAAGCTGATGGCACGGCGCATGCTGTCCATCGTGCCGTCGAATTCACCCTGGGCACGCAGGCCGTCAGTCATCGGGAAACGGCCGCAAGGCGTGCCCAGCAGAACCAGTTTATCGATCCGTTCGGGGTGGTTGATCGCCGTCATCAGGCCAAGCGCGCCGCCAAAGGAGTTGCCCACGACCGAGATTTTCTCGATGTTCAGCGCGTCCAGAATGCCGACGAAATGCTCGACCCACAGCATGATGTTATACTTGGTGTCGGGCTTTTGCTCGGTTGCGCCAAAGCCCGCGATGTCGGGGGCGATGATGTCAAACTGATCCGCCAGCTGCGGGATCACCTTGTTCCAGTTTGCCCAGGCCGACACCCCTGCCCCCGAGCCATGCAGCAAGGCCAGCGGCGTGCCCTTTCCGGCCCGATGGACATTCGTCTGGTGATCGGCCGCATTAATGGTCAGCGTTTGCACTTCGGTATTCGTCATGGTGCACCTTTCAGTTGAGCATGTAGGGCAGTGTCAGCGACAGAGCCGGGATGAAAACCACGAGCAAAACGCGCACCACATCGGCAAAGATGAAGGGCACGACCCCGCGGAAAATATCGGTTAGCTGCACATCCTTAAGCACAGCATTCAGAATAAAGACGTTCAGGCCGATCGGCGGCGTGATCAGGCTGATCTCAACCACAACAACGACCAGCACGCCGAACCAGATGGGATCGAACCCCAGTGAGACAATCAGCGGATAGAACACCGGCACCGTCAGCAGCATCATCGAGATGCTTTCCAGCACACAGCCCAGGATCACGTAGATCAGGATGATGGCAAAGATCACCGCCATCGCCGGCACGTCAGCGGATTCGATCGTGCTGACCAGCGCCTGGGGCAGACGTGCCACATTGACCAGGTTCGCAAACAGGAAGCTGCCGATCAGGATGATCATCAGCGTCACGGTGGTGCTGATCCCATCGGCCAGAGAGGTCCGCAGCATGGTCCAGCTTAGGCGGCCACGCAGGGCGGCGATCAGCAGGGCGCCAAAGGCTCCGATACCCGCGCTTTCGGTGGGCGAAAAGAACCCGCCATAGATACCGCCCATCACCACGCCAAACAGCAAGATCACGGACCAGACACCGGCCAGCGCCTTCAGGCGTTCGTCCCAGCGCATTTTTTCGCCTGCGGGGCCGGCCTTGGGGTCGCGCAGGACCACCCACCAGACGGCAGCAGCATAAAGGAACATCCCCAAAATGCCCGGCACGATGCCAGCCATGAACAGGGCACCGATGTCTGTCTCGGTCATGATCCCGTAGAAAACCAGCGCAATCGAGGGCGGGATCAGGATACCCAGCGTCCCCCCCGCCGCAATCGAGCCCGTCGCCAGTGACGTCCGATACCCATAAGATTTCATCTGCGGATAGGCGATACGCGACATGGTGGCCGCCGTCGCCAAAGAGGATCCGGACACAGCGCCAAACCCGCCGCAAGCCACGATGGTGGACAGCGCCAGACCGCCGCGCAGATGCCCCACCAGGGCATAGCAGGCGCGGAACAGCTCTCCGGCGATGCCGGAATGCGCGATGAAGGCTCCCATCACGATAAACAGCGGAATAACCGCGAATTCATAGGTCAGAACGGTCTCGGATGCGATGATGCCAACCTGGGAAAAGGCCGCTTTCCAGCCTTGGTAGGCGGCCAGACCGCAAATACCGACCAGTCCGGTTGCCACACCAATCGGAGTGCGCAGAACCAGCAGAATGGCCAGGGCCACAGAGGCAAGGGCGATGATCATGACTTATCCTTTTTGCGGCCTTTGGTGACCGGAAATATCGCCAAGAAGACGGCCAGAACGGACACTGCACACAGGCCGGAATAGAGCGCCAGCGGCAGCCATTTTTCGAGAGGAAGGAACAAGAAGGTTTCATGCCAGCGCATCATCTGCGCGGCCTGACGGCCAACATAGCCTGCCAACAACGCAAAGAAGATCACTTCCAGCACCCAGACAAACCAGCCGCGCACCCGATCGAACCGGGGCCATTTCGCCAAAAACCCGGCGAACAGATCAATGGCGATATGTTCACGCGCGCCGTTGATCACGACCAGCCCGGCATAAACCGTGACGCCCAGTAAAACGCCCACCAGTTCATAGGCAAATCCCAAGGGGCTGCCGAAGACCACCCGGCCGATCACATCGACAGCAGTGATGACGACCAGCCCGATCAGGGCCACTCCCGCAATGATGCGGAAGGGCCACTGAAGGTGGTTTATGAAACCAGACAGCTGCATCAGTTGGACAGCTCTTGGATTTTCGTGTTGTAGAAGCTCACGGCCCCCTCGGCGTCAACGCCCAGATCCGAGGCGGTGGCTTTCCAGGTGTCCAGCTCGTTGGCAAAGGCCGCTTTCAGCTCGGCCTGGAACGCATCCGAGGCCATGATGTATTTATCACCCAGGCGCTCTTTGAACGCCTCGCGGGCTTTCACATCGTTTTCATGCCACAGCGCGCCCATCATGCCGCTCAGCTCTTCGCCGGAAATGGCCATGATCGCCGCCTGATCTTCGGCGCTGATCTTGTTCCATTTGTCCTTGTTCAGGATCACGAAGGCCGAGTTCGAGAAGATCCCGCCGGGCACCTGAGTAACGGCGTGCACCTCGTCATCCACCTTGAAGCCGGTGACCAGCTCGTCGGAAATCACGGTACCATCGACGATCCCGCGGCCCAGCATTTCACGCAGTTCGGTCAGCGAACCGGACACGGGAACAACGCCCTCTTTTTGCAGAACGCGGCCAACGACCGAGGTGGGAACGCGGATTTTCTTGCCTTTGAATTCGGCCATCGAATTCACGACATCTTCGCGCATCGAGATGTTACCGCCTGCGGTCACGTGCATGGCCAGGGTCACAACATCGCTTTGCATGCCGGTGGGTTCGAAATGCTCTTTCCACAGCTGCCAGTAAGCACGCGAGGAAATACCTGCGTTTTCCGTGATAAAGGGCAGCTCTACCATTTCGGTCAGCGGGAAAACACCGGGGGTGTAGCCGTGCGGGCCCCAGGCGATATCGGCAACACCGTCCAGAACGGCCTGGTAGTTACGGTTCGGCGGGGCCAGAGGCTTGGCCGAGGCCTGAACCTTCACGCGGCCTTCGGTGACTTCTTCGATTTTCTCGAAGTATTTGTACAGACCGCCGGCCTGGCTCCAGTGCCCGCTGGGGAACCACTGGTTATAGTTCAGCACCAGGGTGTCCTGGGCCTTGGCGGCTGCGGCCGGAATGGCCAGGGCGGCGCTAAGCAGCGCGGCCTTCAGCACCGAGCGGCGGTTCATCGTGGTCTTGGTCATAGGTGTGTTTCCTCCCGTTATAAATCCGGTGTCATACGAGGGCCGACGCATCGGCGGCCTCTTTGGCTTTGGCGCGCAGCGCCAGGCGATCCACTTTCCCCGCAGGGGTCAGCGGCAGTTTTTCAAGGAATTCGATCCGCCCCGGCATCTTGTAGGACACCAGATATTCAGCGCAGGCCGCGCGCAGATCTTCGGCGCTGGGGTTTTCGCCGGGTTTGACAGTGACATAGGCCACCACCACCTCGCCCGCGCGCACGTCCGGCACGCCAACAACGCTGACGCCGGTGATGCTGGGATGCGAATGCAGGGCTTCTTCGACTTCACGCGGGAAGACGTTAAAGCCCTTGTGCAGGATCACGTCTTTCTTGCGGTCGGTGATGGTCAGGAAACCCTCTTCGTCGATCACACCGATGTCGCCGGTGTAGACCCAGCCATCGCGCAGAACCAGGGCGGTTTCCTCGGGGTTTTCACAATAGCCGCGCATCATATGCGGGCCCTGGATGCGGATTTCACCAGCCTCGCCGGTGGGCATTTTGCGCGTGCCCGTGTCGATATCCACCACCTCGAAGGCCGAATCCGGGACCGATTTGCCGACTGATCCGGGGCGATTGCCCGCTTCGGCGGTGTTCACCGAAATCGGCGCCATCTCGGTCATGCCGTAGCCTTCGTAGATGGTCAGGCCGGTCAGTTCCTTCCAGCGTTTGTGCACTTCAACAGGGAAAGCCGCGCCGCCCCCCGGACACACCCGCAACGAGGACAGATCACGCTGATCCAGTTTCGGATCGGCCATCATGGCCTGGTAAATCGCGGGGGGGCCGCCCCCCAGAACGGTGACTTTCTCGTTCTCGATCAGATCCAGGGCCGCTGCCGGGTGGAACCCGTCCGGCACGATCGAGCCACCGCCGCATTGGATCGGCAGGCAGACGCCAGCCAGATAGCCGTAGATATGGCTGAACGGGGCGATGGGCAGGAACACCTCGCCTTCGCACAGCGGCCAGCCCCATTGCATTCGCGATCCGGCCGCGGTGATTTGCGCGTGGGTATAGAGGATTCGTTTCGGAATGCCCGTGGTCCCGCCCGAATAGAAATAGGTTGCCGGATCTTCGCCCGATCCGCTGCGGTTTTCGCCCTCGGCCTTGGCGGCGATCCAGCCTTCGATCATGGGAGCATCCACAAGTATGGCGTCCGGTTCGAATTCCAGCGCGTGATCCGCGAACACCATTTCCGGCTTCAGATCCGCCATCAGCTTCGCCCCCGAAGCCCGCGGCATCGCCGCATTGAACAGCGCCGCACGTCCGCCACAAAACAATACCGAAAGGTATGTTGTAAGCAAATCAGAGCCATTACTCATGAAAACAGCGACATCCTTGTCGCGCAAACGCTCACCATGCTCCGCCGCGAAACCCCGTAGCGCCGCAGCCATGTCACCCCAGGTCATTCGAAGCAATTTATCAGCAATGAAAAGGCGCTCTGGATGCCGTTTTGCCCGCTCTTCAAAGAGTGCAACAAGGTTGTCTACGGACTCGGCTGTCCGCCAATCAAGAAATTCCAATGATGACATGCGCGTCTCCTCCTCCGCATGCACGCTATTGATGCCTGCGATTCCTGTCAATACCTTTAGGTACTGTTTGTTTTCAACAAACCGGATCCCACGTCAAGAGCTGCACAGAAAAATTTTGGAGCGGCTTCAATTGACCTGATGTCAGGGCCCATAATCCGATGAGACGCCGTTTCCACATCAAGACGAGCAGTGGGCCAGTATCCCTATGACTGTCCTGCAAGCACCGCTCCTAAATGGCAGGAAGCACTTCCGGTGGGGAAAAGCTCCTTGCGAAAGTTATGATATAACGTAATAAATATGCACGCTGTAGCAACGTATGCCCCCAAAGCATGCCCCAGCCACATAACAATCCGCACATAGACTGAAAGCAAAGCCTTTCACTCGCATCAATCGACCAAGGAGAGCCAATTGATCCGTTCCCTGACCCTCGCCGCGCTGCTGGCCAGCAGCGCTTTGCCCGTTTTTGCCGCAGACAAAGTCCTCGATGTTGTTGCCCCGTTCGAGATCAAAGGCGCTGACCCGATCACCTCGGGCAACATTTTGTTGAAAATGGACGTCGCGGAAACCTTGGTCGATGCCCAAGCCGACGGCACTTTGATTCCCGGTCTCGCCACTGACTGGACCGTATCCGAAGACGGGCTGACATGGACCTTCACCCTGCGTGAGGGCGTCACTTTCCACGATGGCAGCGCAATGGACGCGGCTGCTATCGCCGCGGCGCTGAACTGGTCACGGGATAACGGCGGGCTGCTTGCCAAGACCCCGATCACGGAGATCACGGGTGAAGGCCAGGCTGTGATCATGACCCTCTCCGCCCCCTTTGCGATGCTGCCTGCCATGCTGGTTGAATACCGCTCGGCCATCATTGCACCGTCTTCGATCGAGGATGGCAAAGTGACCAAGGTCATCGCAACCGGCCCCTATCGCATCACGGAGTTCTCGCCTCCGACCAAAATGCTGGTCGAGGCCTATGAGGGCTACTGGGGCAAGACGGCTGCGATTGCCAAGGCAGCCTACCACGGCGTTAGCCGCGCCGAGACCCGTGCCTTGATGGCGGAGTCCGGTGATGCAGATATCACGCTCTCGCTCGATCCTGCGTCTTTCACACGGCTCAAGGGGGCTCAAGGCCTGAACGTGGAGTCCACTGCGATCCCGCGCGTTCTGATGCTGAAGGTCAATGGCGAGACGTTTGACATCGACACCCGCAAGGCGCTGTCGCTGGCCATCGACCGCGCGGGCATCGCCAAGGCCGTGCTCCGGTATGATACCGGCGCGACCCAGATGTTCCCCCCCGGAATGGCCGAATGGCATGACGACACCCTCTCGCCGCTGACCTTTGACCCCAAGGCCGCCAAGGTCGCGCTGGCTGACGCGGGATGGACAGCGAATGCGGAAGGCGTGCTCGAACGTGACGGCAAGGCGATGGAGATTGAAATCCTGACCTATCCCGACCGCCCCGAATTGCCGCTGGTGGCTGCGGTGCTTGAACAGGCTTTTGCCGCAGTCGGCGCAAAGCCGGTTATCAATTCGACGAACTTCTCAGAGATCCCCGCGAAACACAACGACGGGACCCTCTCCACCGCGCTGTTTGCACGGAACTTTGCGCTGATCCCCAATCCGGTCGGCACCCTGCTCCAAGACTACGCGCCCGGTGGGGACTGGGGTGCCATGGGTTGGACCAATGAGGACTTCACGGCCAAGGTCAAGGCAATGGCCGCAGGCACCGCGCCTGAAGGCACGCGCAAGGACCTCGTGGCCACCTTGCAAGCCGAACTGCCCGTTCTGCCAATCGCCTGGTATCAGTTGAACATGGCTGTGTCCGATGGCGTCAACGGCGTTGTGGTCGACCCGTTCGAGCGCACGCTGGGTCTGGCTGGCGTCACATGGGCCGAGAAGTAAGCTGACATCAGGCAAATGATTAAGTCACTATCGGGCGCCCTTGCGTGGCGTCTGGCGCAGGCGGGGGTGGTTGCCATCCTCGTCGGCGTCTTGAGTTTTGCCATGATGCGCGCCCTGCCGGGCGATATGATCTTTCGGATCGCGGCGGCGCGGTTTGGCTATGACAACGTGAGCATCGAGAACGCAGAACTTGTCCGCAGCCAGATCGGCGATCCAACCGGATTTGCGGCTTTCTTTGGTTGGCTTGCGGGTCTTTTGCAAGGCGATCTGGGAACGTCACTGGTCACAGGTGAAACCGTGTTTGCAGAGATCGCCCATCAGTTCGGCGCCACGGCTGAACTGGCAGGGATCGCGATCCTTCTCTCGTTGTTCATCGGCCCGCCCTTGGGTCTCTGGGCGGGATTGCATCCGGGCGGCTGGTTTGATCGGGCGACCGTTGTCATGGCGTCGATTTTCAAGGCGACACCACAGTTCCTGCTGGGTTTGATCCTGATCGTGGTCTTCGCCACCATGCTGCGCGTCTTTCCAGCCGCAGGGCATGGCGACGCGAGGCATCTCATCTTGCCCGCGCTCACATTGGCCATCGGCCTGGCCGCGAACACAACGCGCATTACGCGCGAGGCGGTTGTGCAGGCAAAGGCCTCCGACTGGTGGCGCTTTGCCCGCTGGAAGGGGTTGTCGGAACGCCAAGTCGTGATGCGCCACGGCATGCGCCATGTGGCCGTGCCGGTGCTGACGCTGATCGCCGCTCAATTCGTAACGCTGATGGAAGGCGTCGTGGTCGTTGAAACGATCTTCGGCTGGCCGGGCATCGGCCATGCGCTCGTTCATGCGGTCTTTCACCGTGATGTTCCCATGGTGCAAGGCACCGCGCTTGTCATGGGCTTGGCTTTTGTTCTTGTGAACGCACTGGCAGACATTGCCGCCCGCCTGCTGGACCCGAGGGAGGCCGCACGATGACCGACGTCACGAACCGTTTTGAAACGGTGCCCAAGCTCTGGGGCCGCATCACGGGGCCGAGCATTGGGATCCTCCTGCTTGCTATCGTCTTGGTCTTTGCCTTTGGTCTGCCGATTGTGAACGAGACCAGCCCAACGGCCCAAAGTCTTGTGAATGCGCTGCAACCCCCGTCCCTTGATACGCTCCTCGGCTATGATCACCTCGGGCGCTCGATGTCGGTGCGGCTTGCGGCGGCGCTGCGGCTTTCCTTGGGGATCGCCTTTGCAACGCTGATCACCACTGCCTTTATCGGCGTCGCACTCGGTGCTTTGGCGAGTTGGCGCGGGGGCTGGCTGGATCGGCTTCTCGTCCTATTTGCGGACTCTGTCGTGGCCCTGCCCGCGCTTCTGATCGTGCTGATTGCAGGCCTGATCCTGCCGACCCAGCCCTTGGCCTTTTGGGCAGGGCTGTCGGCGACGCTTTGGGTGGAAATTTTCCGGCTGACACGCGCGACCATCCGCGCCCGGATTGCCGCCCCTGCGGTCGAGGCGGCCAAGCTTTTGGGCTTTGGTCCGCTCTACATTTTCCGCACGCATCTCTGGCCCGAACTGGCACCTGTGCTGCGTGCCACTTTCGCGCTGACCTTTGCGGCAGTTGTGATGGGGGTTGCCGCGCTCGGGTTTGTCTCTGTTGGCGTCCGCGCCCCGACTCCCGAACTCGGGCTGATGATGGTTGAACTGCTGCCCTATTGGCGCGAGGCCCCCTGGGCGCTGTTGCAGCCTGTTATCGCGACTATGATGACACTTCTCGCGCTCACCCTTATTGCAGGAGGCAAAACCACATGACCCTTCTCAACGCAGATTTGTCCGTTTGGCACCAAGACAAGCAAATGGTCGAACGAATCGCGCTGACCATCAAATCAGGCCAAGCCGTCACCCTGATCGGGGAAACTGGATCGGGTAAAAGCCTGTTCGCCGATGCGATCCTCGGCACTTTGCCCAAAGGCCTGTGTGCATCGGGAAGCCTGTCGATCGAAGGAACAGCTGTCGACGTTCAGAACCCCAAGGCGCTGGAGGCCTTTTGGGGGCGCAGAATTTCGGTCCTGCCGCAGGAACCATGGCGCGCACTTGATCCGCTGATGCGGGCGAGGACGCAGGTCGCCGAGGCGCATAAACTGGTCGCAGGCAGCGCAACACCCCTCGCGGACGCCGCAGCCGATCTAACCGAGCTCGACCTGGAAGATGCAGGGGGGAAATATCCGTTTGAGCTGTCTGGAGGCATGGCGCAACGGCTTGCGATTGCAGCCGCCCGCGCAGGCGGCGCGCAGATCGTCGTGGCGGATGAGCCAACCAAAGGTCTCGATGTGGCCCGACGTGACGACGTCGCACGACGTCTGGATGCAGTCACGCAAGCAGGTGGCGCCTTGCTGACCATCACGCACGATCTGGAACTTGCAGAGGCTTTGGGCGGTGAAATCCTTGTCCTGCGCAAAGGGGGGCTGATAGAGCGCGGTGAGGCCGAGCGCGTGCTCAGTGCCCCAACGAATCCCTATACCGCGGACCTCCTTCGGGCCGAGCCGCGCCATTGGGCACCTCTGACCAAAACACAGGTCGGAAAGCCCGTTCTCGTGGGGCACCAAGTCACCGTAGAGCGCGGGGGACAAACGCTGTTTCGCGATCAAGACATCACCCTTCACGCTGGGGAGATTGTGGGGCTGCTGGGACCGTCCGGCATTGGGAAATCGTCTTTGGGCGACACTTTGCTCGGGATTACAGCGCCTGCCGGGGGAACGATCACGCGGTGCAATGCGGCGGCGAAACGGTATCAGAAACTTTGGCAAGATCCCCCCGCCGCCTTTGCCCCTCATCTCTCCTTGGGCCGCGGCTTGCGGGACTTGATTTCCTTGCATGGAATTGAACCAGATCGTTTACCACCGCTTCTGGAGAAACTGCGCCTTGAGCCTGCTCTGCTTGATCGCAAACCGGATGAGGTGTCGGGAGGGGAGCTCCAGCGGCTGTCCATGGCTCGGGCGCTTCTGCTCGATCCCGTATTCCTCTTCGCAGATGAGCCGACCTCCCGCCTCGACCCGCTGACACAGCGCGAGGTCATGGACTTTCTGACAGACCTCGCGCGAGAAAACGGCATCGCCGTGCTCCTCGTCAGCCACGACCCCGACCTGATCGCAAACTCCACGGATCGGCAGATTTCGTTGACACCTGCGTAACAGGGCAGCTCGGCATTCCAAGGTCGCAGGCTTTGGTGTGCCAGACGCATTTTCCGTTGCCACCAAGCAACAGACGCGCACAGCCCTTGAGAACGCATCGTCTCATTGGACAGCCAAAATCCAGCCGCTGGGAAGAAGAACTATCTTGCCAGCGTCTTGGATATGGCCTGCGGTTCCGGCTCGTTGTTGCTCAATGTTCGTAGCAAAATGGGCGACCGAGGAATTGGTAGAATCTACGGTCAAGAAAGCAACATTACGACCTACAACCTCGCACGAATGAACATGTTGTTGCACGGCATGAGCGACAGCGAATTTGAGATTTTCCACGGAGACACACTCAAGAATGATTGGGAGATGCTTAGCGAAGCCAACCCAGCTAAAAAGATGAAATTCGACGCGGTTGTTGCGAACCCGCCCTTTAGCCTCCGCTGGGACCACACGGACGCTTTGAAGGAGGATGTTCGGTTCAAAAGCTACGGTGGCCTTGCACCTAAATCAGCAGCGGACTTTGCTTTCCTTTTGCATGGGTTTCACTTTCTCAAGGATGAAGGCACGATGGCAATCATCCTACCGCATGGGGTCTTGTTTCGTAGTGGAGCGGAGGAAGGAATTCGTCGCAAACTCTTGCAAGACGGACATATCGATACCGTCATTGGGCTTCCTTCCAACCTCTTCTACTCAACCGGCATCCCTGTGTGCATCTTAGTCCTCAAGAAGTGTAAGCAGCCAGATGATGTACTGTTCATCAATGCGAGCGAGCGCTACGGCAAAGGCAAAAAACAGAACTTTCTGAGGCAAGACGAAAACACCAACGACATTGAAGAAATCCTGACAACGTACAGAGAGAGGCCGGAGAAGATCGAGCGCTATGCACGCCGAGTTTCGATGGAGGAAATCGAAAAAAACGGCTATAATCTCAACATCTCAAGATATGTGAGCACTGCAAAGCCCGAGAAGAAAATCGATCTAGCGGAAGTGCACGAGCGTTTAGTTTTATCTTCTGCAAAGGCGAAAGAGGCTCGGCAACGTCATAATAAGTTCCTTGACGAGCTTGGACTCCCAAAACTACCGGACTGACTCCAGTCCCCGCCTATCGTCGCGATTACCAGAAGAATGGCTTGCCGAGAAAGCGCCAAGTGCGATTCGGCCCCTCAATTGCCCCCTCCGGGCGGAAAAAAGCTAGTAAAATCAAGGAAAGTGGTGCCCGGGGGCGGAATCGAACCACCGACACGAGGATTTTCAATTAGCCTTGTGCTCCGCGCACGCTGTTTCAGGTTTGCTCAACACATCACGTAGCCGATTGAAAACCTTAACCTTTGCACTTGGCAGACCGTCTCGATCCGTCTCGCGCCAGATCATTCAAGCACACGGCTACTGCTACCCCAACGATACCCCAGGCTCTCAAGCGGTCCACAAAGCAAAATTCAGTTTTCGCAATTTGGTTTTGGCGCAAACTAGGAAAAATTTTTCGTGCAGAGCTTAGCGGCGCGGAAATTGAGACAACCACTCAACTCCACCATTCATTGATCGCCAAAGGTCATAGGCTTGGTTTGAATACGCCTTCGCCTCTTCAATCGAGCCTTGGGCCACCCACGCCGCCTCGCTCCGTTTTGGGTGTCGCTTTAAGAGAAGCTGTCCGACAATATGCGTGTTTGTTTGTCTGGCCTTCGTTACCATGTCCTGCGCAACATCAAGATCATCGTCTTGGAATGCATAAAGTGCGGCCCACATATTCATCTCCGTCCGATATTCATCCCGAAACTCAGACAAAAGACGCCGCCCTAACGACCATTTGCTTTGTCTGGCGTACCATTCGGGTAGCAGGAACCTCACGCCAATATTATCGTTTGGGCATATACGGAGCATTTTTTGAGCAATCTCAATCGCTTCATCTCTTGCCCTGCTTCTGCCATTTTCCCAAAGCGCAAGCGCCAGCGTATGAAGACCACGCATGTACGGTCTTGTCCTTGTGACACTCCAAAATGGGAAGTCCTCCGAGGGTGCAGAGGCGATTTCGTCCTTGAACTCGATTTCGCCAAGACGGACGGCTTCGCGAGCATAAGCCTGCTTTTGCCCTAGTACTGCTGCGGCTTGAGCGAGAATGACATAGCTGTCAATTGTATCGGGTTCTAATTTGATTGCTCTGAGCGCGGCGTCGGTCGCTCCGCGCAAATCGCCGACTTCCATTCTGTCCCAAGCGAAGTCTTCCAGCTCTTGATACTCTGGAATGTCCCAGTCCGACATAATTATGATCCCTGCTCTTTTGGTCCTCAAACATAGGTAGATTTTTTTGCACCTGGAATGCGACTGACCCCTCTTGGGCACCACCAAAGGTGGCAAAGCCACTTGGCTACGGCTTTAAGCGCAATTTGCCTGCAAGGAGAGATCAAATCAAGTCGGGGAACGGGCCTGATCTATAAAGATAGTCATACAGTCTAAGCAGGTAGGCGTGCAGGTCTGCATCAGAATCGAAACTGACATCTGTTTGGTTCTCGTAGTCTAGGGCAGTCACGTTTCTTTCCGCGAGAACATGCTCAAAGTTTCGCTTCAAGCGATCTGACCACTCCGTAGGTTCAGCAGAAATTTCCTTCAGTCTGGCAGGATCGTTTGTATTCGCGCCACAATACAGTCCAATATCTTTCATCCAAGCTTGGGTTCTCAGATCAACTCGGGTCATGTGTTCCCTCCAATCGGAAATAGCGTGACCAGCAACGGTTCCCCATCTGGTGTCAATTCGTACACAGCTTTTATTTGTCCGCCTTCGAAGTCAATCGGAGTAACCCCTTGAGAGTTCTTGAAACTACCCACTCTCGTGACACCTTCAACTGCATTTGCGTAGTCGGGGCCAAGGACGTCTTCGATAGGCAACACAACTTCAAACCGAGACCGACCATTTCCGGCCAGAGACAAAGCTGTATCTCGTGCAAACCTGTATTCTGGCGACCTTCGAATGAGCGCTTCAGCGGCAACAAAATCCGCTTCACTCGTAATCCGAGTTGCTCTTCGGCTCACGATGTGTGGTCGGCCTGTAACCCCATCTGTCCGACTGCCTGTCATCGGATCGAAACCTTTCAATACTCGATCTTCTAACATCTGACGTGTGACGGCCCCTTCGTGTCGCTGCGGTCCATGACCCTGCGCTTCCAACTCAGCGAAGCGGTTAGCAACAAGCGCATCCACTTCACTTCGGCGGGTGTCGCCGCGTGCAGCCTCTGAAAAAGTCTGAACGCGTTTCCGCAAGTCGCAGTTCGATGACCTCCGCAGCTCACTTCTGCAGACCAGCGTTGCCGCCGAATATGCGCGGGGCGAACAGGCCCAGCTTGCGCGGGAAATGGAACAGGCCAGCCGCGCGGCTGCGGCGCATGGCGAGACGCTGGACCGGCTGCGCGCCAAGTATAATCCGCTCTATTCCGCGTCGAAGCAGTACGAGTCCGCGCTTGAAGAGATCAGTTTTGCAGAGCGCGAAGGCGCTATTTCGGCTCAGATGGCAGAACAGGCCCGCGCCCGTGCCGCTCAGACGCTGGACCCCGGCGGCGGCAAGATCAGCGAAAACATCTTCATTGATGGCGTGCCGCGATAGCAATTTAGCGCGACATAGTTCGGCCCGCTCACGCGCGCCTGTCATCCCCCGATTCCCGCTGCCATGGCGGACGGCGTTTTTGCCATGCTTTTGCCATGCAAACGATGTGTGAAAAGGCAAAAATAGCTGGAAAAAGGCACAACTTGCCAAATTCAGCTTCAAGCCGAATTTACCACTAAGTACCTTGTTTTATTTAAGCTTTTTGAAGGTTTTAGTGGTGCCCGGGGGCGGAATCGAACCACCGACACGAGGATTTTCAATCCACTGCTCTACCCCTGAGCTACCCGGG
>PAPN01000027.1 GCA_002708925.1 Paracoccaceae bacterium | reverse complement strand
TTGATGGCCGACCAGACCGGATGCAGCTGGTGTTGCCCGATTTTGAAATGCCTGCGGGTGGGTTGAACATCCGTCTGGGCGACGATCCCACCTCGCAAGAGGCGCGGATGATTGACTATAAGCGTTTTGCAGCAGAAGCCTTCAGCCACGCCAACAAGATGGACCAGCGCAAATGGGGCAAACCCGGTGCCAAGATCGGTTTTGTCGCGGCGGGCAAAAACTGGCTGGATCTGGAACATGCGCTGGCGCTGCTGAACATCGACGCCGAAGAAGCCGAACGACTGGGGATTACCACCTATAAGGTCGGTCAGACCTTCCCGCTGGACATGACCGGCTTTAACGATTGGGCCGAAGGCCTTGATTTGATTGTGATTGTCGAAGAGAAGCGCAAGCTGATCGAGGTGCAGGTCAAAGAGGCGATCTTTGATGACCGTCGCGGACGGCGCGTCTATGGCTGGCACAAGGGCGGCGGGGCCGGGTCCATGCACGGGCCGGAACTGTTCCAGACGAAACTCGCGCTGGATCCGATCATGATTGCCGAAAAACTGGGCGCGATCCTGATCGAAGAGGGGCGCGGCACCGAAGGCATCAAGGCCGGCATGGCGGCGCTGTCCGAAGCGCGCCGCAATGACAACGCCGAGGAAATCGCCAGCCGTCTGCCCTATTTCTGCTCGGGCTGTCCGCATAACAGTTCCACCAAAGTGCCCGAGGGCAGCCGCGCCTATGCCGGTATCGGCTGTCACTATATGGTGCAATGGATGGATCGCGATACGCTGGGATTCACCCACATGGGGGCCGAGGGGGCGAACTGGATCGGCGAGGCTCCGTTTTCGAAAAAGCCGCATGTGTTCCAGAATCTGGGCGACGGGACGTATAACCATTCCGGCATTCAGGCGATCCGCGCGGCCGTGGCGGCGGGCACCACGATCACCTATAAAATCCTGTTCAACGATGCCGTCGCCATGACCGGCGGCCAGAAAAACGAGGGCGGGCTGACCGCCTATCGCATCGTCGAAGAGGTGCGTGCGATGGGCGTGCAGCATATCGCCGTCGTCTATGACGAAAAAGAAGAGCTGGACCTGAGCGCCTTCCCTTCGGGGGTGGAAAAACACGAACGGTCCGAGCTGCCTTCTGTCCAAGAGAAAATGAGCAAAATCAGCGGTGTATCGGTCATTGTTTACATCCAGACCTGCGCCGCCGAAAAGCGCCGCCGCCGCAAGCGCGGCAGCTTTCCGGATCCGGATCGCCGGGCCTTTATCAACACCGATGTCTGCGAAGGCTGCGGCGATTGCGGGGTGCAGTCGAACTGTGTCTCCTTGGTGCCGGTTGACACAGAACTGGGCCGGAAACGGGCGATTGATCAATCCTCGTGCAATAAGGATTTCAGCTGTCTGAACGGGTTCTGCCCGTCCTTTGTGACGCTGGAGGGCGCGCAGGTCAAAAAGGTGGAAACCGCTGACCTGGACCTGCCCGATCTGCCCCGGCCCGATCTGCCTGCGATCAATGGCACCTATAATGTGGTGATCACCGGCGTGGGCGGCACCGGCGTTGTGACCATCGGCGCGGTGATGGCGCAGGCGGCTCAGATTGACGGTAAGGGCGCGGGCATGATGGAGATGGCCGGCCTGGCGCAGAAAGGCGGGGCGGTGCATATCCACTGCCGCCTGGCCAACGCCCCCGAGGACATCAGCGCCGTGCGCGTGGCCACAGGCGAGGCCGATGCGCTGATCGGCGGGGATCTGGTGGTCTCGGCCGGGGCGAAAACGCTGGGGCTGACGCGTGCCGGGCAAACCGGCGCGGTGGTCAACAACCATGAGATCATCACCGGCGATTTCACCCGCAACACCGAATTCGCGCTGCCCTCGGACCGGCTGGAGCTGCAATTGCAGGCGCGGCTTCAGGATCGGGTGATGCTGTTCGATGCCTCGGAACTGGCGAAGCTGACGCTGGGGGATTCGATTTTCTCGAACATGATGATCTTTGGCGCGGCCTGGCAGAAGGGGCTGGTGCCGCTGAGCCTGGAGTCGATCACGCAGGCGGTTGATCTGAATGGCACGGCAGTGGCCCGCAATCAGCGCGCGTTCCAGATTGGCCGCTGGGCGGCAGAATACCCCGCACAGGCCGCCGCGCTGCTGGCCCCCAAAGTGATCGAAAAGCCCAGGTCGGTGGAGCAGAAAATCGCCTTTCGCGCGGATCATCTGGTGGCCTATCAGGGCAAGCGTCTGGCCCGCAAATACCGCAAATTCGTGGACCGTTTCGACGATCCCGCGCTGCAAGAGGCCGTGGCCAAGGGCTATGCCAAGCTGCTGGCCTATAAGGACGAATACGAGGTCGCCCGGCTGCTGCTGGACACCGAAGCCAAGGCGCGGGCGGAATTCGATGGCGATTTCACGATGAAATTCCATCTGGCCCCGCCGCTGCTGTCCAAAATGGGGGCGAACGGACGTCCGGTGAA
The DNA here is from genome assembly GCA_002708925.1 of Paracoccaceae bacterium. GTDB lineage: Bacteria > Pseudomonadota > Alphaproteobacteria > Rhodobacterales > Rhodobacteraceae > Thalassobius. The sequence goes on along the minus strand of PAPN01000027.1, from coordinate 16,906 downwards.
AAGGGAATTCGGCGCGGGCATGATGCGTGCGTTCCGTCTGCTGGCGCGGATGAAAGGGCTGCGGGGCACGCCGCTGGACCCCTTTGGCCGGACCGAGGAGCGCCGGATGGAGCGCGCTCTGATCCGGCAATACGAGACCGACATGACCGAGGCTCTTGAACGCGTGACGCCCGAAACCCTGCCCGTTGCGGTGGCCCTGGCCGAATTGCCGCTGACGATCCGCGGCTTCGGCCCGGTGAAAATGGCGAACGAGGCAAAGGCGGCCAAACAGCGCGAGGCTCTGCTGGCGCAATTGCGCAGCGATCCGGGGGCGGCGGCGGCACAGGCGGCCGAATAAACCGCGTCACCGGGCCGCCACAGGTGCGGGCCTATGCGCCGGGGGCACCTGGCAGGGCTGGCTTTCTGCTGGGGAACTTCTTAACTGCGGCCGAGGGATAAAGCCCTAGGCACAAAGCCCGGCAGGAAGGAGCCCCGATGAGCCAGAACATGTCTGAGCGCCAGATCGCGCGCGACATCAGCTATGCGCATTCGGCCCGGACACGAGGCGGGCGGGCGGTGATCCGGCTGATGGAAAATGCCTCTGGCCGGCTGGGTCTGATCCGGCGGGCAAAGGGCTATGAGACCGAGATCGCGCAGGGGCGCGATTTCTGGTCGGTCATGGTGGAACGCTACGGGCTGTCCTTGCAGATTGAGGGCGGCGCGCTGGCGAATATCCCCGCCCGCGGCCCGCTGATTGTGATCGCCAATCATCCGTTCGGCATTCTGGATGGGCTGATCATGGGGCATCTGCTGGCGCGTACGCGGGGCGATTTCCGCATTCTGGCGCATCGGGTGTTCCGCAAGGCCGAAGATCTGAACCGCATTATCCTGCCCATCAGCTTTGACGAAACCCGCGCCGCCGTTCAGCAAAACCTGGAAACCCGCAAAGAGGCGCTGCGTTATCTGGCGCAGGGCGGCGCGATCGGCGTGTTTCCGGGCGGTACGGTGTCAACGGGCGCGCGGCCCATGTCTCGGCCGATGGATCCGGGCTGGCGGGCATTCACCGCGCGAATGATCGCCAAATCCGGGGCGCAGGTGGTGCCGGTGTATTTTGACGGGCATAACTCGCGCCTGTTTCAATGGGCCAGCCACTGCCATCCGACGCTGCGCATGGGGCTGCTGATCCAGGAATTCGCGCGCCGCGTGGACCGGCCCGTGCGTCTGTCCATCGGTCAGCCGATTGCCCCCAAGGCTCTGCGCGCCCATGCGGGGGATACCAAAGCTCTGATGGATTTTCTGCGCAAAGCCACGTATGAGCTTTCCCCGACGCCGCTGAAATCCTATGATTACGGCTATGAATTCGAACAGAAACACCGTCGCTAAGGCGGAAAAAGCGAGGCCCGGGCAATGGCAGTAGGGATTTTTGACAGTGGGCTGGGCGGCCTGACGGTGCTGGATGCTGTCTCGAAACGGCTGCCGGATGTGCCTTTCGTCTATTTTGGGGATAACGCGCACGCGCCTTATGGGGTGCGCGATGCCGATGACGTGTATAACCTGACCACGCAGGCGGTTGAACGGATGTGGGATGCGGGCTGCGATCTGGTGATCCTGGCGTGTAACACCGCCTCGGCCGCGGCGCTGCGCCGGATGCAGGAAAGCTGGATCCCGCGCGACAAACGCGTTCTGGGCGTCTTTGTGCCGCTGATCGAGGCCCTGACCGAGCGTAAATGGGGCGACAATTCCCCCCCGCGTGAGGTGGCCGTGAAACATGTGGCGCTGTTTGCCACGCCCGCCACCGTGGCCAGCCGGGCGTTTCAGCGCGAACTGGCGTTCCGCGCGATCGGTGTCGATGTCGAGGCGCAGGCCTGCGGCGGTGTGGTGGATGCCATCGAGGACGGCGATCTGATCCTGGCCGAGGCGATGGTGCGCAGCCATGTGGACGCGCTGAAACGCAAAATGCCCAATCCCGAGGCCGCCATTCTGGGCTGCACTCATTATCCGCTGATGCAGGATATTTTTCAGGATGCGCTGGGGCCGGATGTGTCCGTCTATAGCCAGGCCAATCTGGTGGCCGCCTCGCTTGAGGATTATCTGAAACGCCACCCTGCAATGGTGGGCTCTGGAACCGAGAACATGTTCCTGACCACGGGCGATCCGGCCAAAGTCTCTGCGCGGGCCACGCAGTTTTTGCGCCGCCAGATCAGTTTTCAGTCCGCCTGATCCGGCCTGATCCGGTCTGGGCTGACAATGGGATGGCAATGGGCTGACAAAAAGTAGCAGTCCCGAAACCTTGCGAAAATCCTGCGGGATGTTAGGTGACTCACTTGCAGGTGTTCGGATATGTTCAGAGCATCCGCCTGATCGACTGGGAGGTTGGAATGAAAGGTCTGAAAAAGAAACGCCGCATTCAGGTTATCGCGCTTGCCGTGGTGGCCTTGGCCCTGTCCACGGGGTTGATTGGCTATGCGATGCGCGATGGGATCAACTTCTTCCGCTCTCCGACCCAGGTCATGGCCGAGCCGCCCGCGCCCGGTGAAACCTTCCGCATCGGCGGGCTGGTCGAAGAGGGCAGCCTGGAGCGCGGTCAGGGCGAGGTGGTGCGATTCAACGTGACCGATGGCGGGGCCACGGTTCCGGTGACATTTACCGGCATCCTGCCGGATCTGTTTGCGGAAAATCAGGGGATGATCGGCACGGGGAATTACGTGGACGGGATCTTCGTTGCCAATGAGATTCTGGCCAAACACGACGAAGATTATATGCCCAAGGAAGTTGTCGATGCTCTGAAAGAGCAAGGCGTCTATCAGGAGGCAGAGGGTTAACCTTTTTATTTTCGGGTACTTATGTGGCAAAGTTAAGGTGATACTTTAACGCCATTCTCCGCGCACTGTCAGATTAGCGCCTGTTAACCTCGGGCTCTCACCCTGATCGGGACAGATCAGACCGGAGAGCGCCATGCAGACAGTCCGCGACATCGCCAATGACATCATCGCCCGCGAGGGCGGCTATGTGAACGATCCCGACGACCCCGGCGGGGCCACCAAATTCGGGGTCACCATCCATACGATGCGCCGGCTGGGGCTGGATCTGGATGGCGACAGCGACATAGACGCCGAGGATGTCAAACGCCTGACGCGTCAACAGGCCGTTCAGATTTTCCTGAAACATTACTACGAGCGCCCCCGGATTGGGGAATTGCCGGCCTGCCTGCGGGCCTCGGTGTTCGATATGTATGTGAATGCGGGGGGCAATGCGGTGAAAATCCTGCAACGGCTGCTGCGCAACATGGGGCAGGCGGTGGCGGTGGATGGGGTGATTGGGCCTCGGACCATCATGGCGGCGAAAATCGCGGCCGAGGACGCGCCCAAACATCTTGCTGACGCTTACGGGATCGCGCGGCGCAATTATTACTTTGCGCTGGCCGATGCGCGCCCGGCCTCGCGCAAATATGCGCAGACCCGCGCGGGGGGCAAGGGCGGCTGGATCCGGCGCGCCGAGGAGTTCATCTCGCCGCGCTATCATCTGACGGACCGCGATTTTCAGCAGCGGGTATCGGGATGGGCGTGATGGGGCGGGCCTTTGATGTGATCTTTGGCGATGGGCGCAATGTGCTGCGCGAAACCGCCGAGGTTTTCCGCGAAAACGCCGAGGCGCAGGCCGAGCGGGCAGGGGCGGCGCGTCAGGCGGCGCTGTCGCAATTCGGAGCCGAGTTTCTGCTGCCGCGCCGGGGCCTGTTTGACCGGGTGATCGACGGGCTGAACCGGCTGCCGCGTCCGGGGCTGGCGCTGGGGACGCTGGGGCTGTTTATCGCCGCGATGGTGGATCCGGAATGGTTTGCCGCCCGGATGACAGGGATCGCCCTGGTGCCCGAGCCCCTGTGGTGGCTGCTGGGGGCGATCGTGTCGTTTTATTTTGGCGCGCGGCATCAGGCCAAGGGGCAGGCGTTTCAGGAACGGCTGATCCGGGATCTGGCGATGGCCAAGGGTATGGCTCCGTTGATGACCGAGGACGCCCCCCCCATGATGACAGTGGACGAAAACCCCGCATTGGCCGATTGGCAGGCACATTCCGCGACCAGCGGGCGTTAGGCGCGACAATGTGAACGGGGGTCAGGGCCGAATCCGATTTGACGGGTTCGGCCTTCGCTTTATAACCCATGTCATGATTACAGAGCTTGGCCACTTCGCCCTTATCCTCGCCTTCCTGATCGCAATCGTTCAGGCCGTTGTCCCTTTGATTGGCGCGCACAAGCGCTGGCCGGGCTGGATGGCCATTGCCGAACCGGCCGCCAATGCGCAGTTTTTGCTGACGGCGTTTTCCTTTGCCGCGCTGACTTATGCCTTTGTGACCTCGGATTTTTCGCTGCGTCTGGTGGTGGCAAACTCGCATTCCGCCAAGCCGATGCTGTACAAAGTGTCCGGGGTCTGGGGCAACCATGAGGGCTCGATGCTGCTGTGGGTGCTGATCCTGACGCTGTTCGGCGCCATGGCCGCCTGGTTCGGAGGCAACCTGCCCCCAACCCTGAAAGCCCGCGTTCTGGCGGTGCAATCGGCGGTTTCGGTGGCGTTTTTCGCCTTTATCCTGTTCACCTCGAACCCGTTTTTGCGCATGGCCGTGCCGCCCTTTGACGGCAAGGACCTGAACCCGTTGCTGCAGGATCCGGGGTTGGCCTTCCATCCGCCGTTCCTGTACCTGGGCTATGTGGGGCTGAGCATGGCGTTCTCCTTCGCCGTGGCCGCCCTGATCGAGGGACGCGTGGATGCTGCCTGGGGGCGCTGGGTGCGGCCCTGGACGTTGGCCGCCTGGGTGTTCCTGACCATCGGCATCGCCCTGGGATCGTGGTGGGCCTACTATGAGCTGGGCTGGGGCGGTTTCTGGTTCTGGGACCCGGTTGAAAACGCCAGCTTCATGCCCTGGCTGATCGCCGCGGCGCTGCTGCATTCGGCCATCGTGGTGGAAAAACGCGAGAGCCTGAAAAGCTGGACCATCCTGTTGGCGATCATGGCGTTTGGATTCAGCCTGATTGGCACCTTCATCGTGCGTTCGGGGGTGATCACCAGCGTGCACGCCTTTGCCAACGACCCCGAGCGCGGCATCTTTATCCTGGCGATTCTGGCGGTGTTCATGGGGGGGGCGCTGACGCTCTATGCGGCGCGCGCCGGCATCATGGAGGCCAAGGGCGTCTTTGGCCTGGTCAGCCGCGAAAGCGGGCTGGTCGTGAACAATATCCTGCTGGCCGTCAGCTGTTTCGTGGTGTTTATCGGCACGATCTGGCCACTGGTGGCCGAGCTGGCCTTTGGCCGGAAACTCTCCGTCGGGGCGCCGTTCTTTAACATGGCCTTTACGCCTTTCATGCTGGTGTTGGGGATCATCCTGCCGATTGGCGCGATGATGCCGTGGAAACGTGCGCGGATCGGACGGACGCTGAAGCCGCTGCTGCCGGCTTTGGGGCTGGCGCTGGCCTTGGCCGGGCTGGCCTGGGCGATGCAATCGGGCCGCAGCCTGCTGGGGCCGGTCGGTGTGTTCCTGGGGGCCTGGCTGGTGGCGGGGGCCGCGACGGACCTGTGGCAGCGTACCGGGCGCTCGGGGCGGTTTGCCCGTCTGTTGCGCCTGCCGCGCGCCGATTGGGGCAAGGCCACGGCCCACGCGGGGCTGGGGATCACCATGCTGGGCGTTGCCGGCCTGATGGCCTGGGAGGTCGAGGATATTCGCGTCGTGCAGCTGAACGAACCCTTTGACGTGGCCGGCTATACCCTGACCCTGACCGAGGTAAACCGCGTGCAGGGGCCGAACTATTTCTCGACCATGGGCACGGTCGAGCTGTCCAAGGACGGGCGCGCGATCTCAACCCTCTATCCGGAAAAGCGCCAGTATCCGGTGGCCAGAATGCCCACCACCGAAGCCGCGATCGACAACGGATTCCTGCGTGATGTCTATTCGGTGATCGGCGATCCGCAGGATGATGGCGGCTGGGCGGTACGCGTCTATTTCAAACCTCTGGCGAACTGGATCTGGGGCGGCTCGATCCTGATGGCCCTGGGCGGGATGTTCAGCCTGTCGGACCGGCGCTATCGCGTCGCCGCCGGCGCCCGCAAAACCCCCACGGTAGGAGTGCCCGCCGAATGAAACGCCTGATCCTGGCCCTGACGATCCTGCTGGCGCTGCCCGCCTGGGCCGTGCAACCTGACGAAATCCTGGCCGATCCCGCGCTTGAGGCCCGCGCGCGCGAGGTATCCAAAGACCTGCGCTGCCTGGTCTGCCGCAACGAAAGCATCGACGATTCCAATGCCGAGCTGGCCCGCGATCTGCGCCTTCTGGTGCGTGAACGCATCCTGGCAGGGGACAGCAACCAAGAGGTCAAGGAATACCTGGTCGCGCGCTATGGCGAATATGTGCTGCTGAAACCGCTGACCGGCGGGGTGAACTGGATGCTCTGGGGCGCTGGCCCGCTGATGCTGCTGCTGGCGATGGGCATCGGCTTTGGCTACCTGCGCACACGTCAGAAAGGCTCCGAGGCGCCGGTGCAGGCTCTGTCCGAAGACGAGCAGAAACGCCTTCAGGAAATCATGAAAGAGTGACGCGCGGTTTTGCTTTACCTGACCCATCGGTCGGTTATGCTGCACCGTGAACAGGATGAGGAGCCTCCTATGGAGTACCAGACCATCACGCTCGAAATCAGCCAGAACATTGCCGTTCTGACGCTGAACCGCGCCGATAAGATGAACGCGCTGAATACCCAGATGCGTGCCGAAATCACCGATGCCGCCCTCGAAGCGGCCAAATCCGCCCGCGTGCTGGTGATCACCGGCGCAGGCAAGGCGTTTTGCTCGGGCCAGGATCTAAGCGACCGGGCCAATGCAGCCAACCTGGATCTGGAACGCACGCTGCGCGACGAATACATGCCAATGCTGCGCGCGATCTTTGACAGCCCGATCCCCACAATCTGCGCGGTGAACGGCCCGGCCGCAGGCGCTGGCGCGAACCTGGCGCTGGCAGCGGATGTGGTGATCGCCACCGAAAGCGCCTATTTCCTACAGGCTTTCACGCGGATCGGCCTGATCCCCGATGCCGGCGGCACCTACTGGATGACCCGCAACATGGGCAGCGCCAAAGCCATGGGCGCGGCACTGTTCGCCGATAAGATCAGCGCCAAACAGGCCGATGACTGGGGGATGATCTGGGAAGCCGTCCCCGATGCCGAATTCCAGGCGATCTGGCAGGCCCGCGCAGCGCATCTGGCCAAAGGCCCGACGCTTGCCTACCAACATGTCAAAACCGCGATCCGAGGCAGCTGGGACAATTCTCTGGACGAGCAACTGGCGCAAGAAGGCCGCAGCCAGGGCACCTGCGGACAAAGCCGCGACTTCAAAGAGGGCGTGCTGGCCTTCCTGGAAAAACGCAGCCCCACTTACGAAGGCCGCTAACCCGGCCCCCTTCCAATTGGCAGACCTTCTCGGAGGGCCGTCACCCCCCTTTCTTTGCTCTTCAAATACTCAATTCCCCCCCCGATCTTGGTGCGCACTAACTTTATGTAGCGCCTGTTGAGAGCATGGGATTTGAGTATTTTAATCAGAAAGAAACGGGTATTCGGCAGCACTGAAGAAGTGCAGTGCTGCCTGGGGGGCACTAGGAAGTGGGGTACGGGGCTGAAACTGCCGCAGTGTAACAGGGTTTGATACGGAAAAGGCCACCTCGTGCGAGGTGGCCTTTGTGGTTTTGGGAGTGCGCCGCGTTTAGCGGTTTTCGACATCCACGTAGTCGCGGGCGTTTTCGCCCAGGTACAGCTGACGGGGACGGCCGATTTTCATCTGCGGATCCGAGAACTGCTCTTTCCACTGCGAAATCCAGCCCACGGTGCGCGACAGTGCGAAGATCGGGGTGAACATCGAGGTGGGGAAGCCCATCGCTTCGAGGATGATGCCCGAATAGAAATCGACGTTCGGGAACAGTTTCTTTTCGACGAAGTAGGGGTCGTTCAGGGCGATGTGTTCCAGCTCTTTGGCGACTTGCAGCAGCGGGTTGTCTTCGACGCCCATCAGCTCCAGCACTTCGTCGGCGGACTGTTTCATCACGGTCGCGCGCGGGTCCATGTTTTTGTAGACGCGGTGGCCAAAGCCCATCAGGCGGAACGGATCGTTCTTATCCTTGGCGCGGGCGATGAATTCAGGGATGCGATCAACGGTGCCGATTTCCTTGAGCATCTCCAGGCAGGCCTGGTTTGCGCCGCCATGGGCCGGGCCCCACAGGCAGGCGATGCCGGCTGCGATACAGGCGAACGGGTTGGCACCCGAGGACGAGGCCAGGCGCACCGTCGAGGTTGAGGCGTTCTGCTCGTGATCGGCGTGCAGGGTAAAGATGCGGTCCATGGCGCGGGCCAGGATCGGATCCACGTGGTAGGGCTCGGCCGGAACGCTAAAGCACATGTGCAGGAAGTTCGCGGCGTAATCCAGATCGTTGCGCGGATACACAAACGGCTGACCGATCGAGTATTTATAGGCCATCGCGGCGATGGTCGGCATTTTCGCGATCAGGCGATGCGCGGCGATTTCACGCTGGCGCTGGTCGCTGACGTCGGTGCTGTCATGATAGAAGGCCGACATCGCGCCGACAACGCCCACCATGGTGGCCATCGGGTGCGCATCGCGGCGGAACCCACGGAAGAAATTGTGCATCTGCTCGTGGATCATGGTGTGACGCGTGATCGTGGATTCGAATTTCTCCAGCTGGGCTGCGGTGGGCAGCTCGCCGTACATCAGCAGATAGCAGACTTCCAGATAGTGCGATTTCGCGGCCAGCTGGTCGATCGGGTAGCCGCGGTGCAGCAAGATGCCCTGGTTGCCGTCGATATAGGTGATGGTCGAGTCGCAGGACGCGGTCGAGGTAAAACCCGGATCGTAGGTGAACACCTGGCCCTGGGCATAGAGTTTACGGATGTCCAGCACGTCGGGGCCGACAGTGGGGGACAGGATCGGCAAGTCGATGGTTTTGCCGTCGAAACTCAGCGTGGCGGTTCTGGTGTTTTCAGTCATAGTGTTCCCTTCATCACAGGCCTTGTGCGCGTACCGCTCAGGCGTTTGGTTTCTGGCTTTCGGGGGGGTGTGCGGGGCAAATCCCGTCCTCCCTCAGGCCGCTGCGTCGGTCAGGCGGGCGATGGTTTCTTCCCGCCCAAGGACCAGCATCATATCGAGAACGCTAGGGGTTACCGCGCGCCCGGCAAGGGCGGCTCTGAGCGGGCCGGCGAGCTTGCCGAACTTGATACCCTGCGCCTCAGCGACCTGGTTGGCGGCTGCCTCCAGATCGTCTCGCGTCCAGCTAGCATTTTGCAACTGCGGCGTCAATTCTTTCAGTATACAACGGGATACATCATTCAGGTTCTTTGCCGCTTTTTCATCCGGGGAAATCGGCCGGTCTGCCAATGCAAACTGAGCCTTTTCAAGGAGTTGCGGATAGGTTTTGGCGCTGCCTTTCAGAAAGGACATGGCCTGGGACAGGCGCGAAATTTTGTCTTCTTCCAGGGGGGGCATCCCGGTGGCGGCGATGAATTCCTGCAATTCTTTCAGCGCTGCGGCATCCTCCATTGCGGCCAGGTGCTGCCCGCAGATGTTTTCCAGCTTCTTGAAGTCCAACCGCGCCGGAGATTTGCCGATTCCCGGCAGATCGAACCACTCTTTGGCCTGAGCATCGGTGAAAAATTCGTCATCGCCGTGGCTCCAGCCCAGACGGGTCAGGTAATTGCGCATCCCGGCGGCCGGATAGCCCATGGCCTGGTATTCCTCGACCCCCAGCGCGCCGTGGCGTTTCGACAGTTTTTTGCCGTCGGGGCCGTGGATCAGCGGGATATGCGCCCAGACCGGCACGTCCCAGCCCATCGCGTCATAGACCATCTGCTGGCGCGCGGCGTTCATCAGGTGGTCATCCCCCCGGATCGCATGGGTCACGCCCATGTCATGGTCATCGACAACAACGGCCAGCATGTAAACCGGGGTGCCATCGGAACGTAACAGGATCATGTCGTCCAGCTGATCGTTGCGCACGGTCACATCGCCCTGCACCTGATCGCGGATCACCGTCACCCCGTCCTGAGGCGCCTTGATCCGCACCACATAGGGGGCGTCCGGATAGGTGCTGGCGTCAGCGTCCCGCCAGGGGCTGCGGTAGAGGGTGGATTTGCCCTCGGCGCGGGCGGCCTCGCGGAAGGCCTGAATTTCGTCCTGGCTGGCAAAGCACTTATAGGCCTTGCCCTCGGCCAGCAGCTGGCCGGCCACCTCGGCGTGGCGATCGGCGCGTTCGAACTGGCTGACGATTTCGCCGTCATGGTCCAGCCCCAGCCAGGCCATGCCTTTCAGGATTGCAGCGGTGGCCTCTGGGGTCGAGCGTTCGCGGTCCGTGTCCTCGATCCGCAGCAGGAATTTGCCGCCGCGCCCACGCGCATACAGCCAGTTGAACAGCGCGGTGCGCGCCCCGCCGATATGCAGATAGCCAGTGGGCGAGGGGGCGAAGCGGGTGACGACTTGGGTGGACATGCGCAATTTAACCTTTCGGTAACCATGGAGGGGTTAGCGTTTCCGCCTGTCTAGCGGTCCCCCGGATCGAGGACAAGAACAAGGACTGGCCGTGACGCGCATTCCGTTCATCAGCGACGTGCTGCTGGGGCAGCGTCTGCATCTGCTTCCCTGGGCACCCGTCTGTCTAGCGCTGGGGATCGGCGGGTATTTCCTGCTGCCGACAGAGCCCGACGGCAAGCTGCTGCTGATCGCGGCCGCCCTGGCGCTGACCGGGATTGTCGGTGGCTGGCGGCTGGATCCGGAAACCTCGCCTCTGTTCTGGATGGTGGGGCTGGCCGCGCTGGGGGTCTGTCTGGCCAGCGCGCGCACCCATATGCTGGAGGGGCCGGTGCTGAGCTGGCGCTATTACGGCGCGGTGCAGGGGCGGGTGATTGCGGTGGATCGCTCCAGCTCGGACGCGCTGCGGGTCACGTTGGACCGCGTGGTGCTAGAGGATGTCGCACCGCATAAAACGCCCACGCGCGTGCGCCTATCCTTGCATGGCGACTGGAGCCAGCCCGCGCCGGTGCCGGGCAGTGTGGTGATGTTGACGGGCCATCTGTCCCCGCCCAATGGCCCGGCCGAACCGGGCGGTTTTGATTTTCGCCGCCACGCGTGGTTCCAGCAGATCGGAGCGGTCGGCTATACGCGCAACCCGCTGGTTTTGTGGTCTTTTGGCGACGGCGGCGGCGTGGCCGCGATCCGCGCCTACCTGTCCGCGCGTATCCAGCGCGCGCTGCCGGCTGAGGCCGGGGCCTTCGCCGCCGCGGTGATGACGGGCGATCGCTCGGGGATGGCAAAACAGACGCTAGAGACCCTGCGCGCTTCGAATCTGGCGCATCTTCTGGCCATTTCAGGCCTGCATATGGGGCTGCTGGCGGGGGTGGTGTTCGGCGGTCTGCGGCTGGGATTCGCTGCGGTGCCCTGGGTCGGCCTGCGCTTGCCGGCCAAGAAAATCTCGGCCCTTGTGGCCCTTGTGGTCGCGGCGGGGTACCTGGTGCTTTCGGGCGGCAATATCGCCACCGAGCGCGCCTTTATCATGGTGGCCGTCATGCTGCTGGCGCTGGTGTTCAATCGGCGGGCCCTGTCGCTGCGAGCGGTAGCCGTGGCGGCAATGGTGGTGCTGTTTCTGCGTCCCGAGGCGCTGTTAAGTGCCGGTTTTCAAATGTCTTTTGCTGCAACGACCGCGCTGGTGGCGGTGTTCGGCCTGATCCGGGATCATAAGCTGCGGATCGGCCCTGCGTGGGTACAGCCGGTGATCGCGGTGGTGATTTCTTCGGTTGTCGCGGGGGCGGCGACCGCGCCCTTTGGCGCTGCGCATTTTAATCAGGTCTCGCAGTTGGGGCTGATCGCGAATCTGTCCTCGGTGCCGTTGATGGGGGTGCTGGTGATCCCGGCGGGGGTGATTGCGATGTGCCTGATGCCGCTGGGGCTGGAATGGATCGCGCTTTGGGTCATGGGGCTGGGGATGCGCTGGATTCTGGGCGTGGCCGATTGGGTGGCGGGGCTGGAAGGCGCGGTGCGGTTCGTGGTCAGCCCGCAATGGTACGTGCTGCCGCTGCTGACCGTCGGAGCCCTGATCGTCGCGCTCTGGCAAGGAAAGGGGCGTTGGGCCGGAGCGCCGATCTGCGTGTTTGCTCTGGTGCTATGGTCGGGCAGCGCCCGCCCGCTGATGCTGATTTCCGAACAGGGGGCGTTGGTGGGGCTGCAAACAGGCGAGGCGCGGGCGCTCAGCCGGGCGCGCGGGCAGGGATTCGTGGCGCGGAGCTGGTTGGAAAATGACGGGCTGAGGCGGGATCAGGCGGCGGCCGCGCAGCTGTGGCCGGTGGTGCCCGTGGTGGACGGATTGCATGTGCAGGTGGTACGCGGCAAACGGGCGCAGGAAACGGTAAGCTGCACCGCGCAGGACTGGGTGATCTCGGACCGGGTGCTGCCTCAGGGGCTGCCCTGCCGGGTGACCGATGCGCGGGTGACGCGGCGGACAGGTGCCCTTGCGCTGTATGAAACCGCGCGGGGGATCGAGATCAGATCGGCCAATGCCCGCGCGGGCTGTCGCCCCTGGAGCCGGTGCCCGTCACGTCAGTAACTGCGGATCAGACCAACCAGACGGCCCTGCACCTTAACCTTATCCTCGGGCAGGACGCGGGTTTCATAGGCAGGGTTCGCGGCCTCCAGCGCAATGGCATTGCCGCGCCGGAAATAGCGTTTCAGCGTGGCCTCGTGATCCTCGACCAGGGCCACGACGATATCGCCGTTATCCGCGGCCGAGGTTTCGCGGATGATCACCACATCTCCATCGTTGATCCCCGCATCGATCATCGAGTCGCCCTTCACCTCCAGTGCGTAATGCTCGCCCTGACCGGACAGCATCTGATTGGGCACGGCCACCTGGCTGGAGGCATGAGAGATCGCCTCGATCGGGACACCGGCGGCGATACGGCCCATGATGGGCAGTTGCACGGCCTGAACGGCCTCGATCGGCAGGGCGGCGGACGGGGTGCTGTCGGGGCGGTCGCCCTCGATCACGCGGGGGCTGAAACCGGCCTCTCCGCCCATCGATTCGGGCAGTTTGACAATCTCGATCGCGCGGGCGCGGTGGGCCAGGCGGCGGATGAAACCACGTTCCTCCAGCGCGGTGATCAGCCGGTGAATCCCCGATTTCGAGCGCAGATCCAGCGCCTCTTTCATCTCATCAAACGAGGGGGGCACACCGTCGCGCTGGACGCGTTTATGGATAAATTGCAGCAAATCCAGTTGTTTTTTGGTCAGCATATGCCACCTCCAAGCCTGTCCGGTTTGGGTTTGTTCTACGCATGTTCTTGTTTTGTGTCAAGTCCGGTGGCAATATCCGGCGGTGCTGCTGCTAAAGAGCCAGGTAGTTTACCGTTGCGCCCGCCGGGCGGGCCGGATCCTCGGGGGGGCGTACGATCAGCGCGTTGGCCATGCCCAGAACCGACAGCAAAGAGCTGTCCTGACGGTCAAACAGCGTGATCTGCCCGGCATCCACATGCGCGCGCATATAGTGCTGGCGGGGGCCGTTCGCCGGAATATCAGCGCTTAGCTGCGCGCTGAGCGTCCGGGCAGGCTGCGCGGGCAGGCCCTGCATGGCGGCGATCATCGGCAGCACAAACACCGTTCCGCAGACCATGGCCGACACCGGATTTCCCGGCAGGCCCACCATCGCCGCATCTCCCATCCGGCCCGCCATCAACGGCTTGCCGGGGCGCATTTTCACCTTGTAGAAGCTCTGCCGCAGCCCCAGTTGCTGCGCGACTTGGCCCACCAGATCGTGATCCCCAACCGAGGCCCCGCCAATCGTCACAATCAGATCGGCGCCCTTGGCCAGATCGAATGCCATCTGGATCGAGGCCGGATTATCCCGCGCAATCGGCAGGATACGCGCAATCGCCCCGGCCCGATCGAACAGCGCCTTCAGCCCGAATGTATTCGAAACGATGATCTGATCGGGGCCAGGAGTATCGCCGGGCATGACCAGCTCGTCCCCGGTGGAAATCAGCGCGATGTCGGGCCGGCGTGCTACCGTCACCTGCGGAATATTCATCGAGGCCAGCAGAGCCACGTCATTGGGCCCCAGAACGCGCGGGGCGGTCAGGGTGAAGCCGGCGGCAAAGTCATTGCCAGCGGGGCGGATATTGGCGTTCTGGCCGGGATCCCGATCAATGGTGATCGTGTTGACAAAGCGGTCCACGTCTTCCTGAATCACCACGAAATCCACGCCCTCGGGGACGGGGGCGCCGGTGAAAATCCGCACGGCCTGACCGGGGCCAACGGTGCCGTCAAACCCATGTCCGGCGGCGCTTTCGCCGATGATCTTGAACTGCGCGCCCACGGCGACCTCATCCGCGCGGACGCCATAGCCATCCATCGCCGAGGCGGCAAAGGGCGGCTGTGTGCGTTTGGCCACGGCGTCTTTGGCCATCACCCGGCCAGCGGCCTGCGCCAGCGGCACCTCTTCGGTTTCCAGCGGGCGGACCAGCGCGAACAACTGCTCCAGAGCCTCATCTACCGTGATCATGTCGCCTCGTAACGTCCTGATTTTCCGCCATCTTTCAAGATAACGCGGATGCCGCCGATCTCCATCGCCTTATCCACGGCCTTGATCATGTCATAGACGGTCAGCGCGGCGGTGCTGACGGCGGTCAGGGCCTCCATTTCCACGCCGGTCTGGCCGGTGGTTTTCACCGTTGCCTCGATCTGCACGCCGGGCAGGTCCGGATCCAGCGTCAGATCAACCGAGACCTTGGTGACAGGCAGCGGATGGCACAGCGGGATCAGGTCGGGCGTCTTTTTGGCCCCCATGATACCGGCCAGTCGCGCAACGCCCAGAACATCGCCCTTCTTGGCGCGTCCTTCTGAAATGATTTCAAAGGTTTGCGAGGCCATCTTCACCCATCCGGCCGCCGTGGCAATCCGCGCGGTGACAGCCTTATCGGACACGTCCACCATATGCGCGTCGCCCTTGGCGTCGAAATGCGTGAGGCCAGCCATCAGACGCCCCCCGGCATCAGCGGATTGGCCAGCAGCGCGCGCGTCGCGGCGGAGACATTCTCCTGCCGCATCAGGCTTTCGCCAATCAGGAACACGCGCGCGCCATAGCGGGCCATGTCCGACAGATCCTCGGGGGTGAACAGCCCCGATTCCGACACCAGCATCCGATCGGCAGGGGCCAGCCGTGACAGGCGGCGGGTAGTGTCCAGCGTGGTCTCAAAGGTTTTCAGATTGCGGTTATTGATGCCGATCATGCGCGATTTCAGTTGCGCGGCGCGCTCCAGTTCGGCCTCGTCATGGACCTCGATCAGCGCGTCCATGCCCCAGGACGCGGCGGCCTCTTCCAGTTCCTGGGCCTGCGCGTCGCTGACCGAGGCCATGATGATCAGGATACAATCGGCCCCCAGCGCGCGCGCCTCGGCCACCTGATAGGTGTCATACATGAAATCTTTGCGCAGCGCGGGCAGATCGCAGGCATTGCGCGCGGCGGTCAGGTATTCCTTGGCACCCTGAAAGCTGGGCGTGTCGGTCAGCACCGAAAGGCAGGTCGCGCCGCCCGCCTGATAGGCCTGCGCCAGCGCGGGCGGGTCGAAATCGGGGCGGATCAGGCCCTTCGAGGGGCTGGCTTTCTTGATTTCCGCGATCAGGCCATAGCCCGCACGCGACGCCGTGAACAGGGCCTCGGCAAAGGGGCGCACGGGGCTGGCCTCGCGGGCTTCGGCCTCGATGGCCTCCAGCGGTTTGGCGGCCTTGTCGGCGGCGATCTCTTCCAGCTTATAGGCCTTGATCTTGTCCAGAACGGTGCCGGTTTCGGTCATGCGCTTGCCTCCGAGGTGATGCGGGCCAGGGTTTCCACGGATTTCAAAGCCGCGCCGCTGTCAATGGATTCCTGAGCGATTTCAACGCCTTCAGGCAGGGTGCTGGCCTTGTCTGCCACCATCAGCGCGCAGGCGGCATTCAGCAGAACCGCGTCGCGATAGGCGCCTTTGGCCCCTTTGAGCAGCGCGCGCATGGCGGTGCCGTTTTCCTGCGGAGTGCCGCCCAGAATCGCCGACAGAGGGTGCACGGGCAGGCCGGCGTCCTCGGGATGGATCTGGCGGCTGTGGATCTGGCCATTCTCCAGCGCGGCCACCTGAGTAGAGCCGGTGATCGTCACCTCATCCGTGCCGTCCGAGCCATGCACCAGCCACGCCTTTTCCGAGCCCAGAGCCTGTAGCGTTTCGGCCATCGGAAAGATCAGATCGGGCGCAAAGGCCCCGGTCAGCTGGCGTTTCACGCCTGCCGGATTGGTCAGCGGGCCCAGGATGTTGAAAATCGTCTTGCAGCCCAGCTCTTGCCGCACGGGCATGACGAATTTCATCGCAGGGTGATGCATCGGGGCCATCATGAAGCCGATCCCGGCCTCGGCCAGGCCTTTTTCCACCACGTCAGCGCCGACCATCACGTCAATGCCCATCTGGCCCAAAGCATCCGCCGCGCCCGATTTGGAGCTGAGGTTCCGGTTGCCGTGCTTGGCCACGGGCACCCCGGCACCGGCTACCACAAAGGCCGTCGCGGTTGAAATGTTCAGCGTGCCCATGCCGTCTCCGCCGGTGCCGACGATATCCATCGCGCCCTCGGGGGCCTTCACGGGCAGGCATTTGGCGCGCATCACGGCGGCGGCGGCGGCATATTCGGCCACGGATTCGCCGCGCGCGCGCATCGCCATCAGCAGCCCGCCGATCTGGGCGGGGGTGGCGTTGCCCTCGAACAGCTCGGCAAAGGCGGCCTCGGCCTGGGCGCGCGACAGCGGGCCTTCGGAGGCGGCGAAAATCAGGGGTTTCATCGCGTCGCTCATGCGGGGACTTTCATTACATTCAGGAAGTTTTGCAGCA
>PAPN01000026.1 GCA_002708925.1 Paracoccaceae bacterium | reverse complement strand
TCTCTGCAGCTTGGATACCCATTTATCCGACCTCTTTCATTGCATTCTGGAGGGAGTTCAGCTTGGAGCGGATCGACGTGTCGATCATCTTCGAGCCCACTTTGACGACGAGGCCACCGATGAGATCTTCATCAACGGCCGCATTAATCTTGACGGTTTTTCCAACGCGGGCAGTCAGCGTTTTCGCCAGCTTTTCCGCTTGGGTTTTGGTCAGCGCCTTGGCGCTGGTGACTTCGGCGGTCACTTCGCCTTTTTCTTCGGCGATCTGCGCCTGCAACGCGCTCAGCAGCGCGGGCAGCACGAACAGACGGCGTTTTTCAGCCATCACGCTCAGGCCGTTTTTCAAAACGGGCATCAGGCCCATTTTGTCGGCGATGGCGGCGACGGCTGCACCCTGATCTTCGCGCGAGATCATCGGAGACAGGATCATGGACTGCAAATCGCTGCTTTCAGACAGCACAGCGCCCAGATCGGTCACATTGGTTTCCAGATCGGCCAGAGCGTTGCTCTCTTTTGCGATCTCAAAAATGGCAGTGGCATAGCGCGCGGCGATGCCGGAGGAAATCGAAGCTGGTTCGGACACGTCCACCCTTCCGACTATTTTGGCCCCGTCCGTTCCCACAATTGAGTCCGGTTGGAGGTGTTTAGACCCTTGATTTGCGTCAAAGTATCGAAATCGGCGTGGGTGTAGCAGAGCATTCCCTACCTAGCAACCTGCCATGATACAACGGTATACAAATGAATACCGTTGCTTTTCAGCAGCTTAGCCCAACTGCGACGCTTTGGACCTGTTTTTCAGCTGCATTTTTTTCACCAAAATGGTTGTTTTCGATCCCTCCAATGCCAAGGCGGCCGGGCAAGTTATCGCTATCACTGTCCAAGATGGCGAATGACGTAGCGAAATTTCCACAATCAACCCCGTCTGACGCAAGGATTCGGGTATTCTCTGATTGTTAGGATTCGCAACATTTGCGCACAGAAATCAGGCAGAAAAATGCCCGGTCAGACTGGCTTGGCCTCTTTTGCGGCGGTCGGAGCCAGCACTGACAGCGGGCGGCGCACGGCCTCTTTCAGCCCTGGCCCGCTGGGCGCATGAACCCGTTTCGAGGCCTCAACCATGATCACCCCGCCGGACACGATCACAGACATCGAGGCCCCCAGTTTTTCCCACATCTCTCCGGTTTTGCGCCAGAAACGGCGCTGCGAGGGCGGCTGAAAAAGCGTGGTCGCCGTGCGTTCCGGCATGAAATTATGCCGTTTCAGCTGGGTCTCCAACTGGCTATGCGTATAGGGGCGTCCATAGCCAAAAGGCGTGCGATCACTGCGCGACCACAGGCCCGCGCGGTTGGGCACGATGAACATCGCCTTGCCCCCCGGCCCCAGCACCCGCCAGCATTCCTCCAGCACGGCCGAGGGCTGCTCGCTGGTTTCCAGCCCGTGCAGCACCACCAGACGATCCACATGGCCGGTCTCGATCGGCCACAGCGTTTCCTCGCACAGAACCGACAGGTTGGGCATCCCCGCAGGCCAGGGCATCACCCCCTGCGGGCCCGGCATCAGGGCCGTCACCCGGCGCGCCTCGGCCAGATAGGGCCGCAACAAAGGCACCGCGAATCCGAACCCCACAACCGTCTGACCTGCCGCCTCGGGCCACAGGCTGACCAATTGATCGCGCACGGCCTTCTGCGCCGCTCGGCCCAGCGTACTGCGGTAATAGAAATTGCGCAGATCCTGCACATCAAGATGCATTGCAGCCAGCCCTGTGATCAGCCTAGTCTGACCCTAAGAATAACCAACAGCGGAGGAAACACCATGCCCCTTGAGCTTGTTACGGTGCCATGCCTGTCCGATAACTACTCTTTCGTGATCCACGATGCCGAAACCGGCGACACGGCCGTTGTGGACGTCCCCGACGCGGCCCCGATCAGCGCCGAGCTGAAACGGCGGGGATGGCGACTGACCCACATTCTGCTGACCCATCATCACTGGGACCACATCGACGGAGTGCCCGACCTGCTGGCCGCCCATCCCGCCAAAGTGGTCGGCGCGGCGGCCGATGCGCACCGCCTGCCCCCGCTGGACATCGCGCTGTCCGAAGGCGACACGCTGAAGCTTGGCTCTGAAACCGCCAGCGTTCTGGACGTGTCCGGGCATACGATCGGGCATATCGCCTTTCATTTCCCCGACAGCCAGTTGCTGTTCACCGCGGACAGCCTGATGGCCCTGGGATGTGGCCGCCTGTTCGAAGGCACCCCCGATCAGATGTATGCCAGCCTGTCCAAACTGGCCGCCCTGCCGCCCGAAACCACCGTGTGTTCGGGGCATGAATATACGGCCTCGAATGCTAAATTCGCGCTGACGGTTGATCCCGGCAATGCGCAGCTTATCTCTAGGGATGCAGCCATCGCCCAGGCCCGCGCGGCCGGCCAGCCAACCGTCCCGTCCCTTCTGTCGCAAGAGCTGGCCACCAATCCGTTCCTGCGCTGCCATACCGAAGGGGTTCAAAAAGCGGTGAATATGATCGGCGCGGACCCCGCCCTGGTCTTTGCCGAAGTCCGCAAGCGCAAGGATAATTTCTGAAACAGGCCCGCCCAAACACAGCCCAGACACACAGCAGCTCCGGATTTTGTGTTGAAAAAATCACAGAAAAGACTTGAAGCCCGGCGCTTATCGACCAAACTTTAATCTTATGAGGCCAAGGTTGGGTGAACACCCCGTTTGTCCGGCCCAGATCAGGAAGGAGCACCCGCCGTGCCTTCATTCTCGAACACATTAGAACAGGCAATCCACGCTGCACTGGCCCTGGCCAATGCACGCAAACACGAATTTGCAACGCTTGAGCACCTACTGCTGGCGTTGATTGACGAACCCGACGCCCTGCGCGTGATGAAGGCCTGCTCGGTCGATACGGATGAATTGCGCACCACCCTGGTGGAGTTCATCGACGAGGATCTCTCGAATCTGGTCACCGATATCGAAGGCTCCGAGGCCGTGCCCACCGCCGCCTTTCAGCGCGTCATTCAGCGCGCCGCGATCCACGTGCAATCCTCGGGCCGGACCGAGGTGACGGGGGCCAACGTGCTGGTCGCCATCTTCGCCGAACGCGAATCCAACGCCGCCTATTTCCTGCAAGAACAGGATATGACGCGCTATGATGCGGTGAATTTCATCGCCCATGGCGTGGCCAAAAACCCCGCTTTTGGCGAACAGCGCCCCATCACCGGCGCCACAGAAGAAGAGGAAAGCACCGCCTCGGGCAGCGCCTCTCGGGACACGGTGGAACAAAAGGAATCCGCGCTGGCCAAATATTGCGTGGACCTGAACGCCAAGGCGAACAAAGGCGACGTGGATCCGCTGATCGGCCGCGATTCCGAGGTGGAACGCTGCATTCAGGTGCTGTGCCGCCGTCGCAAGAATAACCCGCTGCTGGTGGGCGACCCCGGTGTCGGCAAAACCGCCATCGCCGAGGGGCTGGCCCGTAAAATCGTGCAGGGTGAAACACCCGAAGTCCTGTCGAAAACCACGATCTATTCGCTGGACATGGGCGCGCTGCTGGCTGGCACCCGCTACCGCGGCGATTTCGAGGAACGGCTGAAGGCTGTCGTGACCGAACTGGAAGATCACCCCGACGCCGTGCTGTTCATTGATGAAATTCATACGGTTATCGGCGCGGGCGCAACCTCGGGCGGGGCCATGGATGCCTCGAACCTGCTGAAGCCGGCGCTTCAGGGCGGCAAATTGCGCTGCATGGGCTCGACCACCTACAAGGAATTCCGCCAGCATTTCGAAAAGGACCGCGCGCTCAGCCGCCGGTTCCAGAAAATCGACGTGGTGGAACCCTCGGTCGAAGACGCGGTGAAAATCCTGAAGGGCCTGAAACCCTATTTCGAGGAACATCACAGCGTCCGCTACACCGCAGATGCGATCAAAACTGCGGTTGAACTGGCCGCGCGCTATATCAATGACCGCAAATTGCCGGACAAGGCGATTGACGTCATTGACGAAGCGGGCGCCGCACAACATCTGATCGCCGAATCCAAACGCCGCAAAACCATCGGCGCCAAAGAGATCGAGGCCGTGGTCGCCAAAATCGCGCGCATCCCGCCGAAAAACGTCTCTAAAGACGATGCCGAGGTGCTGAAAGACCTGGAGAAAACGCTCAAACGCGTGGTCTTCGGTCAGGACAACGCGATCGAGGCCCTGTCCAGCGCCATCAAACTGGCCCGCGCAGGCCTGCGCGAGCCCGAAAAACCCATCGGCAACTACCTGTTCGCTGGCCCCACTGGCGTCGGCAAGACCGAGGTTGCCAAACAACTGGCCGATACGCTGGGCGTGGAATTGCTGCGTTTCGACATGTCCGAATACATGGAAAAACACGCCGTCAGCCGCCTGATCGGTGCGCCTCCGGGCTATGTTGGGTTTGATCAGGGCGGTCTGCTGACCGATGGTGTTGACCAGCACCCCCACTGCGTGCTGCTGCTCGATGAGATCGAGAAGGCCCACCCCGATGTCTACAACATCCTGCTACAGGTGATGGATCACGGCAGCCTGACCGATCACAACGGTCGCACCGTCGATTTCCGCAATGTGGTGCTGATCATGACATCGAATGCCGGGGCGGCCGAACAGGCCAAGGCGGCCATCGGCTTTGGCCGTGATCGTCGCGAGGGCGAGGATACCGCCGCCATCGAACGCACCTTCACCCCTGAATTCCGCAACCGCCTGGATGCCGTCATCAGCTTCCAGCCGCTGCCGAAAGAGGTGATCCTGCAAGTGGTCGAAAAATTCGTCCTGCAACTCGAAGCGCAGTTGATGGATCGCAATGTCCATATCGAGCTGACACGCCCCGCCGCCGAATGGCTGGCCGAAGAAGGCTATGACGCGAAAATGGGGGCCCGCCCGCTGGGCCGCGTGATTCAGGAAAACATCAAGAAACCCCTGGCAGAGGAGCTTCTCTTTGGCAAACTGTCCAAGGGCGGCGTGGTTCAGGTTGGTGTCAAGGATGGCAAAATTGACCTGCGGATCGACGGGCCGGGCCAGAAACGTCTGTCAGGCGACAAGCCTCCGCTGCTGACAGCCGAATGAAGCAATGGGCGACGCTGGTCGCTCTGAGCACCCTCGCCACTCCAGCCGTGGCGGGGGATTTTATATTGCAGTTTCCGCTGGAGTGCGCCCTGGGGGATAGCTGCTTCATTCAGCAATATGTGGATCACGACAGGGGGCCAGCCGCGCTGGATTTCACCTGCGGGCCGCTCAGTTATGATGGCCATAAGGGCACCGATTTTGGCCTGCCATCGTTCCAGGCGATGCGCAAAGGCGTGACCGTCATCGCCGCCGCCTCCGGAGTGGTCCGCGGCCTGCGCGATGGTGTGCCCGATGTCGGCATCCGTGCGCAGACGGACGGGCAGGAATGCGGCAACGGTATCGTGCTGGACCACGGAGACGGCTGGATCACGCAGTATTGCCACCTGAAACGTGGTTCGATCAAGGTAACCCAGGGGCAGCATGTCAGCGCCGGCGAGGCGATGGGACAGGTTGGATTCTCCGGCCGCACACAGTTTCCGCATCTGCACCTGTCCGTGCGCCACAAGGGGCAGGTGATTGACCCGTTTGACCCCGATGGGCAGATCACCTGCGGTACTGCCGATCCGGAGACACTTTGGCAGATGGCCCTGCCCTACACGCCCGGATCCCTGATCAGCACCGGATTTTCCAGCAAAATTCCCGCATACGACCAGATCAAAGACGGCCGCGCAGGGCAAACGAGCCTTCCGGGCAAAACCGATGCGCTGGTTCTGTGGGCATATGCCTTTGGCAGTCGCGCGGGGGACGTGCTGCGCCTGCAAATCGACGGTCCAAACGGGGTGTTCCTGACCAAAGAAATCCAGTTGGACAAGCCTCAGGCGCAGTTTTTCCGGGCCGCTGGAAAACGCCGCCCCCCTGAGGGGTTCGCGCCTGGCCGCTACACGGGCCTGATTCAGCTGATCCGGAACGGGGCCATCATCGACAGTCAGACCACCCGAACGCAGCTTCGCTGATCATTTCTCGGTCAGTTTCAGCTCAATCCGCCGGTTTTGCGCGCGCGCTTCGGCGGTGTCGGCCAGGTTAACCGGCTGATATTGCCCAAAACCGTTCGCGCTTAGCCGATCGGGGGGCAAGGCCAGGAAGTTCACCATATAGCGCACCACGGACAGCGCGCGCGCCTGGCTCAGTTCCCAATTGTCGGCGAATTCACCTGTTCCGGACAGCGGCACATTATCCGTATGGCCATCGACACGGATCACCCAGTCGATTTCAGGGGGAATATCATCCGCGATGCCACGCAGGATACGAGCGATCTTGGCAATTTCGGCCTGGCCCGCGGGCGACAGTTCAGCACTGGCGGATTCGAACAGAACCTCTGAGGAAAAAACAAACCGATCCCCGACAATCCGCACGCCCTCTTGTGCGCCCAGCACATCCCGCAGGCGACCGAAGAAATCGCTTTTGTAGCGCTCCAGATCCTGCTTTTCGGCCTCAAGCGCCTGTTTTTCCTGTTCCAGACGCAGGCGCTCGGCCTCTTCCAGCTCCCGTCTTTTGCGCTCTTCCGAGGCCGCGCGGGCAAGCGCCGCGTTCAGATCGCTGCCCAGCGTTTCCAGTTGCACGCGCGCGGCGGCATCCCGTTCCTGATAGTCATCCAGCAACGCCTGAAGGCTGCCCAATTGCGTGCGCAACGCGGCGATTTGCTGGTTCAAGAGCGCCTGCTGACGCTGCGCTTCGGCGGAAACTGCCTGCTCTTGGGCCAGCGCACGATTGGCTGTGGCCAGCAACAGAGCCTGACGCTCCGCCTCGGTCAGCTGTGCCTGATTGGCCTGCTCGGCGGCCAGTTTCTCTGCCAGAGCCCGCGCCAAAGCGGTCTCTGCCTGCTGCAATTGCACCTGCAAATCCGCGCGCGATTCAGCGTCCAGCCCCTGTTGCGCCAGCGCTTCTGCCAGTTTCGCCGCCAAATCCTCGCCTGCGGCCTCGGCGGCGGCCAGCAGGGTCAGAGTTTGCTCGGCCTTCTTGCGCTGCGCCTCTAATGCCAGCGTCATCGCCGTCAATTCAGTGTCCGCATTTTGCAGCCGCTCCCGCAGGGCCTGAGCGGCGGCGGCTTCGGCCAGGCGTGTTTTCTCGGCCTCGGATAGTTGCGTTTCCAGATCGCTGACACGGCTGTCCAAGACCGCGCGGGCGGCTTCGGTCTGGGCCTGATCGGCACGCAGATCGGCGATCAACGCCTCCAGCGCCGCGCGTTTCGCTGCGGCCAGACGGGCGGCCTCGGCCCCTTCATCAATCTCATCCCGCGCCTGCGCCAGGGCCAATTGCAACGCCGCCCGTTGATCGGTCAGCTCCTGCCGCTCCCCTTCCAGGCTGGCAACTTGCCCCAAAGCCTGATCGCGCTGTGCGAGAAGCGTGGCAACCTGCGTTTCGAAATCCGCAATCCGCCCGGCCTGCGCGTCACGTTCAGCCGTCAAAGCCGTGATCAGCGCCAATTGCTGCCGTGTCTGTTCCTGCGCATCCGCCAACGTGGCGTTCAATTCCCCCATTTCGGCGGTCAGCTCGGCTGATTTCTTGCGCTCCAACCCCAGCGCACTGGCCAGCGCGGCGACCTCGGTCGAGAGTTCATCCAACTGGCTTTCCTGCCCCGAGATCGTCTCTCGCAACACGAATTGCACCACCATGAAAATGGTCAGAACGAACATCAGAACCAGCAGCAGCCCGGTCATCGCATCGACGAACCCCGGCCAGATAGAGGCCTGAAAACGCTGTCCTGTTCGCCGGGAAAGCGCCATGATCAGCTCTCCGAGGGGCCGTCAGACCCGCGGCGGCGGGCCAGATACCCCGTAAGCGAGGACAGGTTCGTGCGCAGCTCGGCCATGGTTTCCTGACGTCCGGCGCTGATTTCCTCAAGAATGCGCAGCAATTGCACGTCGATCGAGCGCAGGCGCATCCGGCTTTCGGCGTCCATCCCGTCAGAGCCCTGCTCGGACAGCAATTCGATCAGGCGGTCCTGCCCCTCGGCCATGCGGACAATCGCATCATTGGCCCGCGCGGTGCCGGCCATCCGGTCGGTCAGACGTTCGATGGACACCGCCAAAGAGGACAGTTTTTCATCCACCATCGCGCGGCTGACGTCAGATTCCACGAACATCTGCTGCATGGCCTCGATCTGCTGGGTCATGTGATCCAGAACCGACGCCACGGGCGAGCCATCCCCCGATCCGTCCCCATCCGAGAATCCAACGCGGGTGATCGTGGACAGCCATTCCTCCAGTTCGCGATAAAAACGATTCTGCCCGTGCCCGGCGAACAGCTCCAGCAGGCCCACAACCAGCGACCCCGCCAGCCCCAGCAAGGACGAGCCAAAGGCCACGCCCATACCCGACAGCTGCGCATCCAACCCGTTCATCAGGCGGCCAAACACCTCGACTCCGGCCTCGCCCTCTTGTGGGGCCAGGCTGCGGATCGTGTCCACCAGCGCGGGAACGGTGGTAGCCAGCCCATAGAATGTACCCAAAAGGCCAAGGAAAATCAGCAGGTTAACGATATACCGCGTGATCTCTCGCGCTTCGTCCACGCGGGTGCCGACAGAATCCAGAATCGAGCGGGTCGAAGAGGCGCCGATCTGCATCCGTGCCCCGCGCGTGCGCAGCAATGCCGCCAAAGGGGCCAGCAGGCGCGGCGCGTGCAGCCCGTCGGTAACGGAATGATCCCGAGCAAAGGACTCGATCCAGCGGACAGAATTCACCAGCTGCGCCACCTGCCAGAAACAGGCGATCACCCCCACCGCAAAGACGAACATGATGAACCCGTTCAGATAGGGGTTCGCCTCGAATACGGGCAGAATGCGCGGCAGGGCCAGAAACACCACAAAGGATGTCAGGCCAAGCACCAGGACCATCGACATGATCTGGCGGACGGGTTGCGAAAATTGCGGCTCGGCCTCGCGGTCTGGCAGCTCCATGGCGGTCAGATCCTGACACAGTTATAGTTGCGCAAAGCTTACGGAATGCGCCCCCTCAAGCCAAGGATTTATGCAAGAATCTCACGCACTCTTGCAGTTAACCAGTCCAGTTCGTGATCCTGAATGCCCAATTCGTGAAGATGCGCCGCCGTGTTGAACAGATATTCGGTGTTGGGCCCGCGCCCGCCGACCGCATGAGCGATGATATGGGCCTGCTCTTCCAGCGGCAGACCGCCGCAATATTGCACGTGATCGGGGTCAATGATGTAGGTGACGGCCTGCACCTGCCGCCCATCGCGCAGGCTGACCACCTGTTGCGTTTCCACATAGGCCGAGGACACCAGCTCGCGCTCGCGTAGCGCGGCCAGCACCTGATCCTCCTGGCCCGAACGCACCGAAAGAGCCAGCCCATGACAGACGGCCTCGGCCCGGTCCAGGGCCAGCACCAGGCCCGGATTTTCCTGAGATCCACGATGATGAACCGACCGCATACAAAAACTGCGATGAAAGCCGGGAAGCTGCGCCAGATGGCTTTCGGCCGGGTCAAACCCCGGATTCCACAGCAACGATCCGTATCCGAACACCCACATCGTCATCAGTCTGGCCCTTTCCTGTTGCCCCCTGTAAACACCACGACAAGCGAACATGAAAGGCCCTGGGATGAAACGTCTGCTGATTGCGATTGTCGTCATTGCTGCCCTTTGGGCCGGCTATTGGGTCTTTGCCTCGCAAACGCTGAAATCCGAAATGGAGGGCTGGTTCGCCGACCGTCAGTCCGAGGGCTGGGTGGCCGAATACAGCGCGCTGAACGTGTCGGGGTTTCCCAACCGTGTGGATGCCACGTTCACCGATCTGTCGCTGGCCGATCCGAAATCCGGCTGGGCATGGGAGGCCCCCCTGTTTCAGCTGCTGACGCTTAGCTATCAGCCGAACCACATCATCGCGGTTTGGCCGAACCAGCAGCTTCTGGCCACGCCGGATCAGAAACTGGACATCACCGCAGCCAAGCTTCAGGCCAGCGTCATTCTGGATACCGGCGCGGCGCTGC
Organism: Paracoccaceae bacterium; assembly: GCA_002708925.1. GTDB lineage: Bacteria > Pseudomonadota > Alphaproteobacteria > Rhodobacterales > Rhodobacteraceae > Thalassobius. The sequence goes on along the minus strand of PAPN01000026.1, from coordinate 99,493 downwards.
CACTGAACCGCTCGAATCTGGTGGCCGATACGCTGACCCTCCAAACCCGCGATGGCCAGGCCACCACCATGACCGCCCTGCGCGCCGCCATTCAGAAAACCGAGACCGCCCCCAACACCTATCAATTCGCGATCGAGGCCGAGGATTTCGCCCCCCCGATGCAGATGCGCGGATTGCTGGGCGCAGCCGAGCTGCCCCGTACCTTCGATGCCCTGCGCGCGCAGGTGCAGGTGTCATTCGATGATCGGTGGGATCTCAGCTCGGTGGAAACGCGGCGCCCGCAGCCCACGCATATCGACCTGACCCTGGCCGAGGCCCGCTGGGGCGAGTTGGAGCTTTGGGTCGCCGGAGCCGCCGATGTGGATGATCTGGGCCGCCTGACGGGCGATGTCACGATCAAGGCCCGCAATTGGCGCGAAATCATTCAGATGGCGGTGAACTCGGGCCAGGTTTCGCGCAAAATGGGCGAGAATCTAGAGGAAACCCTGGCGCTTCTGGCCGCGCTGGCAGGCAACCCCAAAACGCTGGATCTGCCGCTGGAGCTGCGCAAAGGCACGGCCTATCTGGGCCCCGTCCCCGTCGGCAAACTGCCCCGGCTAGAACTGCGCTAGGTTATTTGCAATAGGATCCGCTGCGATACCGCGCCGTGTCAAAATGGAAGTGATCCTTGTGATACTTATCCGAATTCGGCCCCAGAACCGTGCCGAACGGACCGCAGGCCTCGGTGTGCATCTCTTTGAGAATACGGCCTTTTTTACCGCGCCCCCAGTCTTTTAGCACGGAAATCTCGGATCCGTCCTTTAGCGTGAAGGCCCCGATGTCAATCGCCCGCCCCTTACCATGTTCCGAGATTTTCGCCCCCTTCTTGTTGTTGCGCGTCCGGCAGGCATAGCTGGCAAACAAGCGCATTTTGGAAACGCCTCCGCCCCGTCGCCCGACCGCCGGTTTCATTCCGCGCTCGACCCATAGTTTCAGGGATTTCGCGGTGGTGCAGTCAATCAAGGCGCTGGTGGACAGCTGCACCCCAGATACAGAATGGACGCGCACCGCATCAGACAGCCCACAGCCCGAAATCTTACCCGGAACCCGCCCCACAGGCTGGCCCAAAATCGCCGGATCCCCACAGACCGAGCCCCGACGCGCCGCGCCCCCACTGGTTGCGGCCACCGAGGTCACCTTTGTTGTCAATCGCTTGGGCCGCAGCTGAGGGCGCAACGATCGCGCCAGCCCCGCCCGTTCGGGCTGCGCCACCGTCGCAGTGACACCCAGCGTTTTGGGGTCAATGGACACGATCAACGCGGGGTGGACCTCGCCCCGTGCGATGGGGCGCAAGGACCGTTCGGGGGCATAGGCCACAGCCATCGTGGCCAGGCACAGCGCCCCAATCATCCCCGCCGTCAGCGCCTTCATTTGGACAGCTGCGCGCGCCCGAAATTGGGGGCGTCCGTATCCTGCCCGGCCTCGATAATCCCGCGGCGAATGGCTCGGGTCCGGGTAAAGTAATCGTGCAGTTGATCCCCATCGCCGGTGCGAATGGCCCGTTGCAGGGCGAACAGCTCTTCGGTGAAGCGCCCCAGGATTTCCAGCGTCGCCTCTTTGTTGGTCAGGAAGACGTCGCGCCACATCGTGGGGTCCGACGCGGCAATCCGGGTGAAATCCCGAAAACCAGCGGCCGAGAACTTGATAACCTCGGTATCCGTCACGCGGTTCAGATCATCGGCCACACCGACCATCGTATAGGCGATCAGGTGCGGGATATGGCTGACCACTGCGCAGACGATATCGTGGTGCTGCACGTCCATCCGTTCGCAATTGGCCCCCAGAGCGCGCCAGAAATCCTCCAGCGTTTGGGTGGCCGTTTCGTCCGCACCGTTGGGCACGATCAGGCACCAGCGGTTATCAAACAGGGTGGCAAACCCGGATTCGGGGCCGGAATGTTCCGTCCCTGCCATAGGGTGCGCGGGAACGAAATGCACGCCTTCGGGAATATGCGGGCCGACGGCCTCGATCACCGATTTCTTCACCGAGCCCACATCCGACACGGTTGCGCCAGGTTTCAGATGCGGAGCAATATCGGCCATCACCGCCCCCATCGCCCCGACAGGCACACACAGGACGATCAGATCGGCATCGCGCACGGCCTCGACCGCGCTGTCGCAGACGTGATCGCACAGGCCGATCCGGCGGGCGGTATCGCGGGTTTCCTGCGAGCGGGCATAGCCTGTCACCTCGCCGTCAAATCCAGCCCGTTTCAGCGCCCAGTACATGGACGAGGCGATCAGCCCCAGCCCGATCAGCGCCACACGTTGATAGGGGGTATTCACGCGGCACCCCCTTTGAATTGCCCGATCGCATGGGCCACGCGGCGGCAGGCGGGTTCATCGCCGATGGTGATCCGCAAACAGTTGGGCAGGCCGTAGCCGCCAACTTTGCGCACGATAAGGCCCTGAGATTTCAGGTATTCATCGCAGGCGCTGGCCTCGGGTTCGTCCTTGAAACGCGCCAGAATGAAGTTGGTCTCCGACGGGTCGGACGGCACCCCATGCGCCGCCAAAGCCTCGGCCAGCCAGTTCCGCAAACGCGTGTTATCGGCCCGGCACTTTTCCGTATAGGCGGTATCGCGCACCGCGGCCTCGGCGGCGGCCAGCTGGATGTTAGACAGGTTAAAAGGCTGGCGCACCCGGTTCAGCACGTCAATGATCGCGCGCGGCGCATAGCCCCAGCCGATCCGCAGCCCGCCCAGCCCGTAGATCTTGGAAAACGTCCGGGTCATGATCACGTTGTCGCGGGTTTCCACCAGTTTGGCGCCGCCGTCATAACCTTCGACGAACTCGGCATAGGCGCCATCCAGCACCAGCAGAGCGCCCTGGGGCAGGCCCTCGGCCAGGCGTGCGCAGTCATCCAGATCAATCATCGTGCCGGTCGGATTGGCCGGATTGGCGATGAACACGATGCGGGTTTTATCGGTGCAGGCGGCCAGGATGGCATCCACGTCCACCACGCGTTCGTTTTCAGCCACCTTGACCGGCGTCGCGCCCACCGCATGGGCCAGGATCGGGTACATGGAAAACCCATGCTCGGTATAGATCACCTCGTCGCCGGGGCCGGCAAACGACTGTGCGACGAACTGCAACACCTCGTCCGAGCCAACGCCGCAAATGACATTGTCAGGGGCCACGCCGTGGATGTCGCCAATCGCGGCGCGCAGCCCTGCATGATCGGTGGACGGGTAACGGTGCAATTCAAACGAAGCCCGCCGCAGCGCTTCGACCGCCGCCGGACTGGGCCCATAAGGGTTTTCATTCGAGCTGAGCTTGACCACATCGCTCACACCATCCACATGGCTGGCACCGCCGACATACAGGGCGATTTCCATGATGCCGGGTTGGGGCGTGATCTGGGTCATATTCGTGTCTCCTTCGGACCTTCCTTACAAAGCCCGTTCAGGCAAGGGAAGATCGAAACCGGCGTTTTGAAACCAGTGTGACGCGAAGGACTCGCCCCGATCAGCCCTTTTTGGACTTTGCGCCCAGCCAGTCCGCCGCGGCCATCAGAACGCCCGAGCCGACAAACACCATATGAATCACGACCAGCCAGTACAGGGCCGCCTCGTCCAGAGGCTTGCTGGATTTGCCGATCTCCATGAACTGTTTCAGCAGATGAATCGCGGAAATCGCCACGATCGAGGCGATCAGCTTCATTTTCAGCCCGCCGAAATCCACGGTGCCCATCCAGCTGGGCCGGTCGCCGCCGTCATCAATATCCAGCTTCGAGACGAAGTTTTCATAGCCCGAGAACAGCACGATCAGCAGCAGGTTCGCGGCCAGCGACAGGTCAATCAGCGTCAGCACGACCAGAATGGCCTTATCGGCGGTCATGCTCAGAACCTGGGGGGCATAGTAGATCAGCTCGCGGCAGAACACGATGGTTAGCATCCCCAGTGACACGACCAGCCCCAGATACATCGGTGCCATCAACCAGCGCGAGGCAAACAGCCCCTGTTCGAATTTCCGTTCCAGCGCGGGTTTCTCGGCCATGTCAGCTCTCCTGTCCTGTCGCAAGGGCGGTTTAGGCGATGCCGCACCGCCGCGCAATGCGTCAGGGTGTATCCGGGGCGGTCATTGTGAATGGCGGGACTGCGGGATGAAGCAACATTTCAATGTCAGATCATGAATGGCCGCCCTGGCGAAACGACCCAAACCAAACCATCTACCGCGAAATAATGAAAACTACTGACGAGCCATCGCAAATTTAGCTGTCAAAACCTATGCTACCGAAAAATCCCGTCCAGTTTTCTGGTTCGGGATAAGCCGAAACAAATTTATCAACGTCTGGTCTGTCGAGAGAGCGTATCCATTGATGGAATGCATGCCAGTAGTCTTCACCAGGCCCCATTCTCCAACCCACTGAATATCTTTCGTATTCTGGAAAGGCTGTCCATGGTGGTTGCTTATGATCTACGGCGTTTTCTTTCATTTCTGCAAGTGCGTCTGTGAGGGTTTCCCTAAGTTCAAAGGACATGGAACCATCAGGTAAAATGTGGTCTTGGACGCTGATGCTGTTTTTTTTCATCCCCGAAGCATAGCCATTCTCGCTCAAAAACTGAAGCTTTTCGGCTTACTAAGCCCGTAGGTCTGACAACTGACCCTCATTCCTGCTGCAGCAACCTATAGAACGGACAAATTCTGGACCTTGGACAGAAACATCAAAAGAAAAACCCGACCGCTGGGGCCGGGGTTTCCTGAATTTTGTCTGGATCGGCGAAGATTAGTTCTTCGCGTAGAATTCCACGACCAGGTTCGGTTCCATCATCACCGGGTAGGGCACGTCCGACAGGCCGGGGGTGCGCACGAAGGTGGCTTTCATCTTCGAGTGGTCGGCGTCGATGTAGTCGGGCACGTCGCGCTCGGGCAGTTGCACGGCTTCCAGCAGGACGGCCAGTTGTTTGGACTTGTCACGAACTTCGACAACGTCGCCTTCTTTGACGCGGTAGGACGCGATGTTCACGCGCTTGCCGTTCACCAGGACGTGTCCGTGGTTCACGAACTGACGGGCCGCGAACACGGTGGGCACGAATTTGGCGCGGTAGACAACGGCGTCCAGGCGGCGCTCCAGCAGGCCGATCAGGTTTTCACCCGTATCGCCTTTGACACGCTCGGCTTCGCCATAGATGCGACGGAACTGTTTCTCGGTCAGGTCGCCGTAGTAGCCTTTCAGCTTCTGCTTGGCGCGCAGCTGGGTGCCGAAGTCGGACAGTTTGCCCTTGCGGCGCTGACCGTGCTGGCCGGGGCCGTAATCACGACGGTTGACGGGGGATTTGGGGCGACCCCAAATGTTTTCGCCCATGCGGCGATCGATCTTGTACTTGGCAGCAGTTCTTTTGGTCATCTGCTGATCTCCTTCAATGTAAAGCATTGCAGCGCGATCCGAAAACCGTTTCCCACTTTTCGGACTGCAATCGCGGGTTCGAAGGGCGTTGTCCTCTCGCCAGGTTTGCCGACGTGACAGGCATCCCCTTGCGGGGGCCACCAACACCAATGAAGCCGCGCTTATAGACAGATTGCCCCCGGAGTCAACAGTTTCTCGGGGCCATTCTCTCAGGCCTATTTTTCTGGTCTCTTTTCAGGTCTCTTTTCAGGCCCGCTCGTGCGTCAGAATGGCTGCTTCGGACTTGTTCAGCGTGCGGCGCACGTATTCGCCATAGGCTGCGGGGTCTCGGGCCACCTCGGGGCGGGCTTGCTCCAGGCGCCGCCGGTCGCTGGCCTCCAACGCGTCGAAATGAGCGCTGGCAGGATGGAAGCTCTCGGTTTCCACGCCATTGGCCCGGATCAGATGATGCTGCGGCAGCAGGATATGGATATAGGTCACCTCGCGCAGGGCCATGTCCACATTGACCCGGTGCCCATCCACCAGATCACGCGCAGCGACCAGAACCTCGGGGGTGTTGAACAAAGCGCGGGCGGCATCGCCTTTCAGCAAAATCCGGTGATCGGGCGAGACCAGCAACTCCTCATCCGGGCGCCCCAGGCCCACGGCACCGGCCCGAATCCGGATCGGGCGCAGATAGGGCATGGTATAAAGACGCGCCCCCGTCATCCGGCGCTTGCCGATCCACTGAATTTCCTGCGCACCGCTGTCCAGCGTCTGCACCGCGTCGCCCTCGCGCAGCTCTTCCACAAGGCGCGGCCCCTCTGGCGTGTCAATCCGCGTGCCGGGGGTAAAGCAGATCACCCCGCGCCGCGCCTCCAGCGCCACCGTGTCCGGCTCCGAGCGCAGGGCCGTATGCACGATCCACAGCTCGCGTTTCTGAGGCGGCATTTCCCCGACGAACATCGCCAGCGGCGCGCCCCCGGTTTCTGGATCAATCAGCGTCACCGTATAAGACCGCTGCCCATCCGTGACGATAAAGTAGCGATCACGCAAAAGAAGCTCGGGATCCGCCTCTTGCGATTCCCGTTCGTGCGACATTGCCATGCCCACCAGCCGCGACACCATGCGCGCGGCGCTTCGTCTTAGGGTTTCTTCTCCGTCCGCATTCTCAAGACGCAGCAGATCATTGCGGCCATCCACGCGCAGCGCCTCGCCGTGCCAGGCCCATATGGCTCCGACAGCCAATTGCCCGACCGAGGCAGCCCGAAGACCGTCCAGTTCCGTTTGCGACCAAGAGATAACGAACGTGCCACGATAGCCCGTCCTCATTACCTGTATACCTGCCGATATTCTTTTTATTCCGGGCAAGATAGCAGATCGCCGAATCGCTGCCTACCCCGAAAGAGCCCGCACTGGGCCGAATTCGGGGGAACTTGCGGGGAATTTTTTGCATCCATTGTCAGCGCCCGGCAATTCCAGGGCAAATCCCTGACAGCGCCAGACAAAGGCTGCACAAAAACTAAGCAGACAGAGGCCGCAAACACGGTTTTCCCGCTTCGGCGCCGCAATGCAGCAACAGCCTGCTTGCAACCTCTCCCGCAGGGCCTGTAACTTATCATGGTCTATCAAGGCACGGCTGCAATGACGTGGCCCTATTCTTTTATGGTCCGGCCCGTCGGATCATCGCGGCAATGGCGCTGCACATCACTCACTGTAAATCCCCGAGTCCCCAGAGACTCTTGTGACGATGGAGCGCCACATGCCTAAACAACGCCTTGTCATCATCGGTAATGGTATGGCCCCCGGCCGGATGCTGGAACATCTGTTCGACCTGACCGATCAATACGAAGTCACCATTTTCAACGCCGAGCCGCGCGTGAACTATGACCGCATCATGCTGTCGCCCGTTCTGTCCGGCGAGAAAAGCTTTGACGACATCGTGATCCACGATGACGCCTGGTACGCCGATCACGGCATCACCCTGCACAAGGGCCAGAAGGTCACGCAGATCGACCGCGAGGCCAAGACCGTCACCTCCGAAGGCGGCGTGACCGAGGCCTATGATAAGCTGGTGATCGCCACCGGCTCGTCCCCGTTCATCATCCCGGTTCCGGGCAAGGATCTGCCCGGCGTTCTGGCCTACCGCGATCTTGATGACGTGGACGGAATGCTGGAGGCCTCGGACAAGGGCGGGCGCGCCGTTGTCATCGGGGGTGGCCTGCTGGGTCTGGAGGCCGCCGCCGGCCTGAAGGCGCGCGGCATGGACGTGACCGTCATTCACCTGATGCCCACCCTGATGGAGCGTCAGCTGGACCCCGCCGCCGGCTACCTGCTGCAACGCGAGCTGGAATCGCGCGGGATCGAAGTAAAGTGCGAAGCCAACACCAAGCAAATCCTGGGCACCGATAAGGTGGAGGGCGTGGAACTAGCCGACGGCACGGTGATCGACGCCTCTCTGGTGGTCATGGCCGTGGGCATCCGCCCCAGCACCCAACTGGCCGCCGATGCGGGCCTGGAGGTCAACCGCGGGATCGTCACCACCGCGTCGATGCAGACCTCGGACGCCGATATTTATTCGGTCGGCGAATGTGTCGAGGTCGGCGGCATGGTTTACGGCCTGGTTGCCCCGCTGTATCAGATGGCGCGCGTCGCCGCCGCCCATCTGGCCGGCCCTGCGGACACCGAATTCAAACACGCCGAAACCCCCACCAAGCTGAAGGTCACGGGCTGTGATCTCTACTCGGTCGGTGATTTCGCCGAAGGCCCCGACCGCGAGGATATCGTCCTGCGCGACGCCACCCGCGGCACCTATAAGCGCGTGATCTTGCAAGACAACAAGGTGATCGGCGCGGTTCTGTACGGCGATGTCGCCGACGGCGCCTGGTATAATGAGCTGCTGAAATCCGGCGAAGACATCGAGGAAATGCGCGAAACCCTGATCTGCGGCCAGGCCTATCAGGGGGGCGCGGCGGCCGATCCGCTGGCCGCCTTGGCGAACCTGCCCGATGACGCGGAAATCTGCGGCTGTAACGGCATCTCCAAGGGTCAGATCATGACCGCGATCAAGGATAAGGGCCTGACCACCCTGGCCGAGGTCCGCGCCGTGACCAAGGCCAGCGCCTCGTGCGGGACATGTACCGGCCTGGTCGAAGGCGTGATGGGCCTCGCCCTGGGCGATGATTTCGTCCTGCCCGCAGCCGAGGGCATGTGCCCCTGCACCACCCACACCCACGGCGATGTGCGTCGCCTGATCAAGGCCAAGGAACTGAAATCCATCCCCGAGGTCATGCAGGAACTGGAATGGTCCACGCCCGAAGGCTGCGCCAAGTGCCGCCCCGCGCTGAACTACTATCTGGTCGCCGATTGGCCGGGTGAATACGTGGATGACATGCAGTCGCGCTTTATCAACGAACGCGTCCACGCGAATATCCAGAAGGATGGCACCTACTCGGTTGTGCCGCGTATGTTCGGCGGCCTGACCACCCCGGACGAGCTGCGCGCCATCGCCGATGTCGCCGACAAATACGAAATCCCCACCGTCAAGGTCACCGGCGGCCAGCGGATTGACCTGCTGGGCGTGAAAAAAGAAGACCTGCTGCCGGTCTGGAAGGATCTGAACGATGCGGGCATGATCTCGGGCGCGGCCTATGCCAAGGGTCTGCGGACGGTGAAAACCTGCGTCGGCACGGACTGGTGCCGCTTTGGCACGCAGGATTCGACGGGTCTGGGCGTGAAGCTTGAGAAAATCCTGTGGGGCTCGTGGTCTCCGGCCAAGCTGAAACTGGCCGTCACCGGCTGCCCGCGCAACTGCGCCGAGGCCACCTGCAAGGACATCGGCGTGATCTGCGTCGATAGCGGCTATCAGATCGTCTATGGCGGCGCGGCGGGTCTGCACATTCAGGGCACCACCGATTTGGGCACCGTGAAAACCGAAGAAGAATGTATCGAGACCATCTGCGCCATGACCCAGATGTATCGCGAACAGGGCTACTATCTGGAACGCATCTACAAATGGGCCGATCGCGTGGGCTATGACCACATCAAAGAGGTCATCTTTGACGATCTGGAACAGCGCCAGGCCTATTACGAACGCTTCGTCTATAGCCAGAAATTCGCACAGGTCGATCCCTGGGCCGAACGTGTGGCCGGCGCCGAAGCGCATGAATTCGCCCCGATGGCTGAAATCAAACTGGAGGCGGCAGAATGAACGTCCAAGCACAACAATGGGTCTCGGTCGGAGACATCTCGGACATCCCGCGCCAGGGTGCGCGCTGCGTGAAAAACGGCGACATGACCATCGCGATTTTCCGCACCAGCGATGACCGCATCTTCGCGCTGGAGGATAAGTGCCCGCATAAAAACGGCCCGCTCAGCCAGGGCATCGTGCATGACGGATGCGTCACCTGCCCGCTGCATAACTGGGTGATCTCGCTGGAAACCGGCGCTGCTCAGGGCGCGGATGAGGGGCAAACCGCCAGTTTCCCGGTCAAACTGGACGGTCAGACGGTTCTGCTTGGCCTATAGCGGAACCTACCGGAACGAATCGAGCTGGCGGGCCCTGCGGGGCCTGCCGCTTCAGTGATCTTCCAGACGCTCCAACGCGTCCAGCTCGTTCAGAAGATCCAGCAAGGCATCCAGCTTTTCATCACCAAAGGACTCTCGCAGCCACGCGTTCAGGCGCTGGCTTTCCTTCATGTTGTCCAGAATCATCTGCTGACCGGCCCCGGTGATCGTGACCAGCTGCTTGCGCCGGTCCGTCGGATGCGGTGCGCGTGAAATCAGCGCTTTGCTCTCCAGCGTTTGTAAAATCCGCGTCAAGGACGGCAGCAGCAGGCAGGATCGCTCGGCGATCTCGGTCGGGTCCAGGGTGCCGCATTCGTTCAGCACACGCATCACGCGCCACTGCTGTTCCGTCACGCCGACATCCATCAGCATAGACCGGATCGGCCCCATCACCTTTTCGCGCGCCCTGAGCAACGCAATTGGCAAAGACCGATTCGTTTCCGGCGGGAGGTGTCCTTTTGCATCCATAACCCTGTTTTGCCCCGGTTTTTTGCGCCTGACAATACGGGGGCTTGACGCAGCTTCGGAATTTTATTTAACATGTTAATGACTGAGCGGGGAGGACACATGCCGCATTTCATGATCGACTATTCCGCCAACCTCGAAGAGGCGGTGGATTGGCCCGCATTCTGCGACCTGCTGCGGCGCGAAGCGATTGCCACGGGTGTTTTCCCCATGGCCGGCGTCAGAGTGCGGGCCTTTCGGGCCGATCATGTCAGCCTGGCCGACGGAGACCCCAAACACGGCTATATCGACCTGAGCGTTCGCCTGCGGGCCGGCCGGGATCTGGACACGCGCAAACGCGCCACAGCCGCCATTTTCGACGCTGCCCAGGTATTTCTGAAACCCGTGCTTGAGACGCGCTCGCTGGCTCTGTCGATGGAGATGCGCGACATCGACCCCCAGCTTTCCCCCAAAACCGGCACTATCCGCGACCATCTGAAAGGCTGAGACATGTCCGATCTGCAAACCAATATCGAGAAACTGAGCGGCTATCTGGCGCGGTTCAAGGACACCGGCGTGCTGAACCGCATCGGTGGGCAGGATCTGCCCGCGGGCAGCGGGCTGACCTTTGAAAACCGCTCGCCCGTGGATGAGACCTTCATCTGCAACGTCGCCAAATCGGATGCTTCGGACATTGACGCCGCCGCCAGGGCCGCCAGCGATGCCTTCCCTGCCTGGCGCGACATGCCCGCCGCTGAACGCAAAAAGATTCTGCACAAAATCGCCGAAGGCATCGAGGCGCGCGCCGAGGAAATCGCCCTGTGCGAATGCTATGACACCGGCCAGGCGCTGCGGTTCATGTCCAAGGCCGCGCTGCGCGGGGCCGCGAATTTCAAGTTCTTCGCCGACAAAGCGCCCAGCGCGCGGGACGGTCAGGCCCTGCCCTCGCCCACGCTGATGAACCTTACCACGCGCACCCCCATTGGCCCTGTCGGCGTGATCACCCCGTGGAACACGCCCTTCATGCTGTCCACCTGGAAGATCGCTCCGGCGCTGGCGGCGGGCTGTACCGTGGTGCACAAACCGGCCGAGTTCAGCCCTGTCACCGCGCGCATCCTGATGGAGATCGCCGAAGAGGCGGGCCTGCCCCCTGGCGTCTGGAACCTGGTCAACGGCTTTGGCGAGGATGCAGGCCGCGCGCTGACCGAACACCCCGACATCAAGGCCATCGCCTTTGTGGGCGAATCCAAGACCGGCTCGATGATCATGAAACAGGGCGCCGACACGCTGAAACGCGTCCACTTTGAGCTGGGCGGCAAGAACCCCGTCATCGTCTTTGACGACGCCGATCTGGACCGCGCGCTGGATGCCGCGATCTTCATGATCTATTCGCTGAACGGTGAACGCTGTACCTCGTCCAGCCGCCTTCTGGTGCAATCCACCATTGCGGAGGCGTTCATTGAAAAACTGATCGCCCGTGTGAACAATATCCGTGTCGGCCACCCTCTGGACCCGAAAACCGAGGTCGGCCCGCTGATCCATCAGACCCATTTCAACAAGGTGTGCAGCTATTTCGACATCGCCAAACAGGACGGCGCCACCATCGCCGCCGGCGGCGAACCGCTGGATCAGCCCGGATACTACGTCAAACCCACGCTGTTCACCGGCGCACAGAACGACATGCGCATCGCCCAAGAGGAAATCTTTGGCCCGGTGCTGACCGCCATTCCCTTCGACACCGAGGAACAGGCGCTGCAAATCGCCAATGATGTGCAATACGGGCTAACCGGCTATGTCTGGACAAACGATCTGACCCGCGCGCTGCGCTTTACCGATAAGCTGGAGGCCGGGATGATCTGGGTCAACAGCGAAAACGTCCGCCACCTGCCCACGCCCTTTGGCGGGGTCAAGGCCTCGGGCATCGGGCGCGACGGTGGCGACTGGTCCTTCGAATTCTACATGGAGCAAAAACACATCGGTCTGGCCATCGGTCAGCACAAGATCCCTCAGCTGGGCGCGTAAATCGCCCACAGGAAACGCGCGACAGTTTCTATCGGAGGAGAAAGAGATGGGTGAAATCGTCCTTGCCGCCAAGGTAACCCACGTTCCGACAATGCTGATGTCGGAACAGCCCGGCCCGATCCAGGGCAAACGCCAGCCGGCCATCGAGGGCCACTATGAAATCGCGCGCAGGGCCAGAGCCCTGGGGGCCGACACCGTGGTGATCTGTGATACCCATTGGGTGATCAACGCGGGCTTTCATATCAACGCGAACCATCGCTTCCACGGGATGTTCACCTCGAATGAGTTTCCGCAGTTCATTCAGGATCTGCCCTATGACTATCCGGGCAATCCCCAACTGGGGGATGCGATTGCGCAGGCGGCCTCGGATATGGGGGTGTATACGCTGTCGCACCACCTGGACAGTCTGGAGCTGGAATACGGCTCGCTGGTGCCAATGCGCTTCATGAGCCGCGAACACGACCTGAAGGTGGTCTCAATTGCGGCCTGGTGCACCGTGCACGACCATGACGAAAGCCGTGTGATCGGCGAAGCGATCCGCAAAGCGGTCGAGGCCAGCGATCACAAGGTCCTGCTGCTGGCCAGCGGCAGCCTGTCCCACAAAATCTGGGCCAACAAGGACTATGCCGCCAACAACGGCACCTTCACCATCAGTTCCGAATTCAACCGCCAGATGGACCTGCATGTGCTGGAGATGTGGAAAAACGGCGATCACGCGAGCTTTCTGAAGATGCTGCCAGAATATGCCGCACATTGCTGCGGAGAAGGCGCAATGCATGACACCGCCATGCTGTATGGCGCGCTGGGATGGGACCGATATGACCAGAAATGCGAGATCGTGACCGAGTATTTCCCCAGTTCCGGCACCGGCCAGACCAACGTGATTTTCCCGGTCCCATAGGGCCGACCCGACGACAGGAGACCCTTATGCCCGTTCCCGCCCCAAACCTTTACCCCGCGTTCAACATCGTGCGCCTCAGCCATGTCGAGCTGATCGTCAGGGATCTGGCCGCCAGCCGCGCCTTCTATGTGGACACGCTGGGCCTGCAAGTCACTGACGAGGATGACAGCACCCTCTATCTGCGCGCCATGGAAGAGCGCGGCCACCACTGCATGGTTCTGAAACAGGGGGATGCGCCCTCGGTCAGCTATCTGTCCTATAAGGTGTTCTCCGAAGAAGACCTGGACAAGGCCGCCGAGTGGTTCGCCGCCAAGGATCTGCCCGTCGAATGGGTGGATCGCCCCTATCAGGGCCGCACCCTGCGCAGCACCGACCTGTTCGGCGCGCCGATGGAATTCTACTTCAAAATGGACCGCCTGGCGCCCATCCATCAGGAATATAAGCTGTACAACGGCGTGAAACCCCTGCGGATCGACCATTTCAACTGCTACAGCCCCGATGTGGACGCCAGCGTTGAATTCTACAACGAACTGGGCTTCCGCGTCACCGAATACACCGAGGACGACGCAAGCAAGAACCTGTGGGCCGCCTGGATGCACCGCAAGGGCGGCATCCACGACATCGCCTTTACCAACGGCAAGGGCCCGCGCCTGCACCACACCGCGTTCTGGGTGCCCACGCCGCTGAACATCATCGACCTGCTGGATCTGATGAGCACCACCGGCTATCTGGACAACATCGAACGCGGGCCGGGACGGCATGGGATTTCCAACGCGTTTTTCCTCTATATTCTGGATCCGGACGGCCACCGGATCGAGATTTATTGCTCGGATTATCAAACGGTTGACCCCGATCTGGAGCCGATCAAATGGGATCTCAAAGACCCGCAGCGCCAGACCTTGTGGGGTGCGCCTGCGCCGAAATCGTGGTTCGAACATGGCAGCGTTTTCCGCGATACCGAATTGCGCGACAGCAAGATGAAAGCGCAACCGATCATCGCTCCCTGACCCGCTGAAGAAAGTGAATAGCATGAAATTTGCGACTGTATCGACAGAGGACGGCCAGCTTTACGGCGCCGTGATCGAAGGGGGATTTGTGGCCCTGTCCGGGGATTTCCCGCAATGGCCCACCATGCGCGAGGTGATCGCCGCAGACGGTCTGAGCGCCCTAACCAAAGCCGCCGAGAACCGCGCCGTGACGCATCCGGAGGGGACGTTCGAATATGACATCCCGATCCCCGCGCCTGAAAAAATCCTGTGTGTGGGCGTCAACTTTCCCGACCGGAACGCCGAATACAAGGACGGCTCCAGCCAGCCCAAACACATGTCCCTGTTCCCCCGCTTTCCGCGCAGTTTCACCGGCCATGGCCGCCCGCTGATCCGTCCGCCGGAAAACCATACGCTGGATTACGAGGGCGAGGTGGTTATCGTCATCGGCAAGGGCGGCCGCCGCATCAAACCCGAGGACGCCTATGACCACATCGCCGCCCTGACCCTGTGCAACGAGGGCACGATCCGCGACTGGGTGCGCCATGCGAAATTCAACGTGACGCAGGGCAAGAACTGGGACAATTCGGGTGCCATCGGCCCTTGGCTGGTGCCCTTCACCGATGCCAAACAACTGGATGACGCGCGCATCATCACCCGCGTGAACGGCGAGGTCCGCCAGGACGACGTGCTGGCGCGCATGATGTTCCCGATCCGCGAAGAAATCGCCTATATCAGTACCTTCACCACGCTGGTGCCCGGCGACATCATCGTGACCGGCACTCCTACCGGCGCGGGCGCGCGGTTCGATCCGCCCCAATACCTGGTCCCCGGCGACGTGGTCGAAATCGAGGTCGAAGGCATCGGCACCCTGACCAACACGGTGGAGGACGAGGCATGACCCCCGACCAGCATGTCGAGGCCGCCGAGGCCCTGTGGCAGGCCGAACAATCGGGTCAGCAGATCGGGCTTTTGTCACTGAAATACCCCGGCATGACGATGGATGACGCCTATGCCGTTCAGGCCGCGTTGATCGCGCGGCGCAAGGCGGTGGGGCGCAAGGTGATCGGCTGGAAAATCGGCCTGACCTCAAAGGCGATGCAGGCCGCGCTGAATATCGACATCCCCGACAGCGGCGTTCTGATGGATGACATGGCCTTTGAAAACGGCGGGGTGGTGCCCAAGGGGCGGTTCATTCAGCCCCGGATCGAGGCCGAGATCGCCTTTGTGATGAAGGCCCCCCTGGCCGGACGCCACGTGACGGCCGCCGATGTGATCGCCGCCACCGATTACGTGACGCCCGCGCTTGAGATTCTGGACACGCGCATTCTGCGGGCGGATCCGGCGACGGGCCAAACCCGGATCATCACCGACACGATCAGCGATAATGCGGCCAATGCCGGGATTGTGCTGGGGGACGAGCGCCACCAGATCGACGCCCATGATCTGCGCTGGGTCGGCGCGATCGTGCAGAAAAACGGCGCGGTCGAAGAAACCGGGCTGGGTGCCGGGGTGCTGAACGATCCTGTGCAGGGCATCGTCTGGCTGGCGCACCGGATGGACCAGTACGGCCAGCAGATCAAACCGGGGCAGGTGATCCTGTCCGGCAGTTTCATTCGCCCGGTCGAGGCCCCCTCGGGGGCGGTCATCGAGGCCGATTTCGGCCCGTTCGGCGGTGTCTCGGTCAGTTTTGCATAGTCGCGCGTCCAGGGCGCTGGCCGAACCCGGCCACTTTCCCCCATCCCAGCCGCTGCACTGCCGCATCCACGATCAGCGGCACGCCAATGCCCATCAGCACCCCCGCCACCAGATGCGGCCCCAGGGCGGTGACGCCCAGTTTCAGCAGGGTCACGCGGGTGGCTGCGGTCAGGATGATATGGATCAGATAAATCGGCATGGTCCGCGCGCCCAGCCAGGCAAAACCGCCCCCCGCCCAGGTGTTGCCGATCCGGGCGAACACACCGCAAAAGCCCATCACCGCCAGCAGAGCCGTGACCTGAAACCACGGCGCGCCGATCCCCTCTTTCAGATGCACGACCTCGGACAGGATCAGCATCAGCGCCCCCACAACAAAGGGCAGGGGCAGCGGGTGGGCCAGCTCTTTGCGGATGGGACGCATCAGGATACCGGCCAGAAAATACGGCGCATTTTCGATAATTGTGACAAAGATTCCCGGATTCAGCCCCAACAGGAAAAACAACACGGACGCGATGGCCAGCCCCAGCATCGCCACCAGCGCGCCCGCCCGGAACAGCCGCTGAACCAGATAGGCGCCGATTTGCAGCACGAACAGCGCCCACAAAAACCAGAACACGCTTTTGACAGGAACCGGATAGGCCAGCACATCCAGCAGCCCCGAGACCCCGCGATCCCCTCCCTGCCCCGAGACCAGCAAGGCCAGAGCTTCGATCCAGCTCCACAGCAACAGAGGCCAAAGCAGGGTCAGCACCTTATGGCGCAAAAACGGGACCGGCGCGGGCTTCGGCATGAAAAACAAGCCCGAAACGAAGAAAAACACCGGCATATGGAACAGGTAGATGGCCTCTTCTACCGTGCGGAACAACTGGGCGTCGCCGATCAGCCCGGCACTGCCCAGCCCCAGCCAGACATGGCCGAAAACCACCAAGATAATCGCTGCGCCCTTGATTGCGTCAAAGCCGTTTTCACGCCCTGTCATGCCTGCTCACCTGTTTATTCCGTTTCAGCATTCCCGCAGGCTTGTTTTGGGTCAAGCCCGCTGTGACATCGCTAGACTTCTGCATACCAATCCGACACAAATACCCGGCGACGAGGGGGGCATCATGATCGAAGAACTTTCACAAATCGTTGGCGCGACACATGTTCTAACCGGCAAGGACATGGCCAAATATACGCGCGACTGGGTGGGGAAATACAGCTATCAACCGGCCGCCGTCGTGCGGGCCGGCAATACCCAAGAGGTCTCGGACATTGTGAAATGGGCCAATCGGACGGGCACGGTGATCGTGCCGGTGTCGGGCAATACGGGGCTTGCGGGTGGGGCCGTGGCCCAAGGGGCGGTGATGCTGTCGCTGGAGCGGATGAATGCCATCCACGAGGTGCGCGCCCCCGCGCGGATTGCGATCGTTCAGGCCGGGGCGATCCTGGCCGATGTCCACTCCGCCGCCGAAGCCCAGGATCTGATCTTTCCGCTGACATTCGGGGCCAAGGGCTCGGCGATGATCGGGGGGGTGCTGTCCACCAATGCGGGGGGCTCGAACGTGCTGCGTTATGGCAATACCCGCGATCTGGTGCTGGGAATCGAGGCCGTCCTGCCCAGCGGTGAAATCATGAATATCATGTCCGAACTGCATAAGGACAACTCGGGCTATAACCTCAAGCACCTGCTGATCGGGGCCGAGGGCACGCTGGGTATCATCACTGCCGCAGTGCTGAAACTGCACCCCAAGCCGCGCGCCTATGCCACCGCGATGGTGGCCGCGCCGGGCCTGCCGCAGGCGCTGGAACTGCTCAACCAGTTACAAGAGGTCACCGGCAGCTGTGTCGAAGCCTTTGAATACATGCCGCGCCATCACATCGGCCTGCATAAGCAGATCAACCCAAATGCCCGCGAGCCTTTCGAGACCCCGCACGAGGTGAACATCTTGGTCGAGATCGGCGTCACCGCCCCTCGTGATGCCACCCCCGGACCGGACGGGCAAATCCCCGTGACAGCCCATCTGGAAAACGTGCTGGCCGGCATGTTCGAACAGGGCGCCGTTCTGGATGCGGTCGTCGCCCAGAATGAAAGCCAGCGCCGCGAAATGTGGGAACGCCGCGAAGCCGCCGCCGAGATTGCCATGTCCCGCCCGCCTCTTTTGTCCAATGACATCGCGGTGCCGCTGGATAAGGTCTCGGTTTTTCTGGAGGTGATGAAAACCCGTCTGCCGCAGATTGACCCCAAGGCCCGCGAGGTGATCGTCGCACATCTGGGCGATGGCAATATTCACTATACCGTCTGGCCCGGTTCCGGCGACGCAGATCACATCGACACGATCATGGAGGCCGTCGAAGAAGAGGTGCGCAAACTGGGGGGCAGTTTCTCGGCAGAGCACGGGATCGGGCTGTCCAAATTGCCCTCGATGCAGCGCCGCAAAGACCCGGCCGCCCTGGCCGCAATGCAGGCAATCAAAACCGCGCTGGACCCCAACGGCATTCTTAATCCGGGGAAAGTCCTGCCCCCTAGCGCCAGCTAAAGAAATCCGCCCCCGCCTGCGCCAGCATATCCGCGGCCATGGCGCGGCCCAGCTCGGGGCCGTCCTCGATGGGGCAGGTGCGATCATCGGCGATCACCTCGGAGCCATCGGGGCGCAGCACCTCGCCGCGCAGGCGCAACGTGCCGCCGTCCAGCGTGGCCAGCCCGGCAATCGGGGTCTCGCAGGAACCGTCCAGTGCCTCAAGGAAGGCGCGCTCGGCGGCCAGCCGCTGCCCGGTCACGCTGTCATGGATCGCCTCCAGCAGGCCGGCGGTGTTGCTGTCATCCATCCGCCGTTCAATGCCAATCGCCCCCTGCGCGATGGCCGGCAGCATGTCCTCGGGTGCAATGGCTGCGCGCACAACATCCGCCATGCCCAGCCGGTTCAGCCCCGCCATCGCCAGGAAGGTCGCATCGGCCACCCCATCCTGCAATTTCTTCATCCGGGTCTGCACGTTGCCCCGGAATTCGACCACTTTCAGATGCGGGAACCGATGCAGCAATTGCGCCCGGCGCCGCAAAGAGGACGAGCCCAGCTGCGCCCCTTCGGGCAGATCGGCCAGCGACGCGGCGCTAAGCGACACAAACGCATCGCGCACGTCCTCGCGCGGCAAATAGCACTCCAGCACCAGCCCCTCTGGCTGCAACACCGGCATGTCCTTCATCGAGTGCACCGCGATGTCGATCCCGCCCTTCAGCATGGATTGCTCAATCTCGCGCGTGAACAAGCCCTTGCCGCCCAGCGTCTTCAACGGCTGATCCGCGTCGATCAGGCGCTGGTTGTCGCCGGTGGTGTGAATGACCACGATCTCGAACGCCTCGGGCGGCAGATCAAAGGCCCGCGCCAGCCGATCCCGCGTTTCATGCGCCTGCGCCAGCGCAAGCGGCGATCCACGGGTTCCGATCTTCAGGGGCGAGGCGGGGCTGGGCATCGTAAGTGTCATAAGCCAAGCCTTAGTCGCGGCAGGTTGTCCTGACAAGCACCCGATGCTTGACATCTTGTCGCCATAAGGGGACGAACCGGGGGAACGAAAGGAAATCCGATGTCCGAACCCAAAAAGATCCTTCGCGCGCTGGCAGGCGAAACGCTGGAAACGCCTCCGATCTGGATGATGCGCCAGGCAGGCCGCTATCTGCCCGAATACCGTGCCACCCGCGCTCAGGCCGGCGATTTCCTGTCATTGTGCTATAACAGCGAACTGGCCGCCGAGGTCACGCTGCAACCGATCCGCCGATATGGGTTTGACGCTGCGATTCTGTTCGCCGACATCCTGTTGCTGCCGCAGGCGCTGGGGGCGGATCTGTGGTTCGTCACCGGCGAAGGGCCGCGTCTGTCCACCACCACCACGGCCGATCAACTGGCCGCACTGAAAGACAAGGACGCCATTCACGAGGTACTGAACCCGGTCTATGACACGGTGAAAATCCTGTCCTCGGAACTGCCCTCGGAAACCACTTTGATCGGCTTTGCTGGCGCGCCCTGGACCGTCGCCACCTATATGATCGCCGGGCGCGGCACCAAGGATCAGGGCCCCGCCCACGCGCTGAAGGCTGAAAACCGCGACGTCTTTGAGGGCATTCTGGACCTGCTGACCGTCTCGACCGTCGAATACCTGTCCAAACAGATCGAGGCCGGTGCCGAAGTGGTGAAACTGTTCGATAGCTGGGCCGGTTCGCTGAAAGGCGAGGATTTCGACCGCTACGCGCTGGCCCCCGCCAGGAAAATCATCGCCGCCCTGAAAGAACGCCACCCGAATATTCCCGTCATCGCCTTCCCGCGTGAGGCAGGCGATAAATATATCGGTTTTGCCAAGGCAACGGGGGCCGATTGCGTGGCCGTGGATAACTCGGTCAGCGCCGAATGGGTGGCCCGGAACGTACAGGTCGATGGCTGCGTCCAGGGTAACCTGGCCTCGTCGCACATGGTAACGGGCGGCCAGGCGCTGGTGGACGAAACCCGGCGCATTGTGAAGGCCCTGTCGGGCGGCCCGCATATCTTTAACCTGGGCCACGGCATCACCCCGAATGCAGACCCTGAAAACGTGCAGCTGATGATTGACACCGTCAGAGGCGGCTGACCCATTGACCCAGCGGAGCAGGCCTGGCGGCCTGCACAGGTCTGGCCCTGCGGGCGGATGGGGGGATATCCCCCCAAACCCCCTTGGCTCTCAAATCCAAGTGTCGCTCAGTAAAACTCAGCAGACCGCTCAACACGCGCCAAGCCCGAGGATTTTCCCAAAGGGAAAATCCGAGACATCCTGTGCGCGCTTGCGCGCTCCTTTAGGTCAGGTCCATTTTGCCAGGGGGGGCAGGCTCATAAGGACGGCGTTGGCGTCATGCCCTGTCTCCAGCCCGAATTTCGTGCCGCGATCATAGACCAGATTATATTCAGCATAGAGGCCGCGATGCACCAATTGCGTATCCTTATCGGCCTCGGTCCACGCTGTATTCCGGCGCTTTTCGGTGACCGGCACAAAGGCGGGCAGGAAGGCCCGGCCCACATCCTGAATGAAGGCGAAATCAGCCTCCCAATCGCCGGTGTTGTGATCATCGAGGAAAATCCCGCCGACCCCGCGCGCGCGGCCCCGGTGAGGGACGTAGAAATATTCGTCAGCCCAGTCTTTGAACCGCGGGTAGAAAGCCGCGTCATGCCTGTCACAATGCTCTTTCTGGATGGCGTGGAAATGGGCCGTGTCCTCGGCGTATTCGATACAGGGGTTCAGGTCAGACCCGCCGCCAAACCACCAGGCGTGCGGCGTCCAGAACATGCGCGTATTCATATGGACAGCCGGGCTGTGCGGGTTCTGCATATGCGCCACCAGGCTGATGCCGCTGGCCCAGAAACGCGGGTCGTCCTTCATGCCGGGAATGCCTTTACGCGCGGCCATGGCGGCCTGAGCGCGCGCGCCCAGTTCTCCGTAGACGGTGGATATATTGACGCCCACCTTTTCGAACACGCGGCCGCCGCGCATGACGCTCATCAGGCCCCCGCCCGCATCGCTGCCATCGGCCGAGTCGCGTTTGGTTTCGGTCACTTCGAAACGTCCGGCGGGAAGATCCGCAAAGGGGCCTGAGGTCTGGCTGTCCTCCAGCGCTTCGAAACTGGCAACAATATCGTCCCGCAAACGGCGGAACCAGGCGCTGGCGCGGGCTTTTTCGTCGGCGAATGTATCGGTCATGGGCATCCCTGCTGTCTTTTACACAGACCTAGCAGGCACGTCGGGGTTACGCCACCACCCAAGGGCGCGACATCAATGCGCGGGGGCGGCCACCGGGTCAATCAACGTGCGCCCGCCATCCAGCGTCAGCACCTGCCCCGTCATGAAGGCCGAGGCCTCCGAGGCCAGATATTGCGCGGTATGCACCAACTCCATCGGCGAGGCAATGCGGTGCATCGGCGTGTGGCTCTCGATATCGCGGCGATAATCGGTGTGATCCTTCAGCATGTCCTTCAGGCTGTGCGACATGACCGAGCCAAAAGCCAGCCCATTCACCCGAATCCGATGCGGTGCCAGCGCCACGGCCAACGAACGAGTCATCTGATCCAGCGCCGCCGTAGACACCGAATAGGCCAGCAGGTCCGTATTCGTCCGCCGCGCGGCAATGCAGGACAGGTTCACGATGGTGCCCGCGCTGCCCTCTTCCAGATCCTTGGCCTGTTTGATCATCCGCTTGGCCACCATCTGCGACAGGCGCAGCGCGTTCAGCATATTCTGCTGCAACAGCGTGTCCACCGCATCGTCATCGGCATTCAGCGGGTCCACGGCGATCATCTGACGCGAGGCGTTCACCAGAATATCCACACTGTCAAACGCATCCAGCGTGGCTGACAGCAGGTTGGCCTGAGTCAGTTTTTCGCGCAGATCCCCGGCGAAATAACGATAGGGGTTTTCCTCGTCATTCTCACCGAATTCTTTGATCAGCCGGTCCTCGTCGCGGTCCACGAAAACGACATTCGCGCCCTTGTCCACAAAATGGCGGCCAATCGCCAGCCCGATCCCGTTTGCCCCGCCCGTGACGATAGCGGTCTTGCCGGCAATAGAGAAAGTCATGCAGGTCTCCGTGATTCTGTGGGTTCAGCCTAGCCGCCCTTAGCGCCCCTGACGAGAGGGTCGCGCTGCGTGCAGAATTTTGAACCGATTATCGCCGCCTGTTTCCTGAACTTTGCCAAAAGCGGCAGCAAGCGCGGCCTCATAGGGCAAATGCCGGTTGGCGACAAGCCACAGTTGCCCCGAAGGCGCAAGCGCCGCCGCCGCCGTGGCAATAAAGGCCCGGCCCAGATCCGGTTCCGCTGCGCGCCCGGTGTGAAACGGCGGGTTCATGATCACCGCATCCAGTTTGCTATCGGGCCGCCACAGCGTCGCATCCGCCCAGTGAAACTGCGCGCGCGCATCCGGAACATTCACCTGCGCGCAGTCCAGCGCGGTCAGGTCTGCCTCGACCAGATGCAAGCCGGTCACATCAGGGCTGCGCGCCAGCGTCTGCGCAGACAGGTATCCCCAGCCCGCACCCAGATCGGCCACCTTACCGGACAGCGGCGGCAGCGCCTGCGCCAACAAGGCCGATCCCGCATCCACCTTATCGGCGGAAAAGACACCCGGACGGGTCAGGAACCCATCCACCTTTTGCACCTGCCCCTGCCAATCGGCATAATCCGCCCCCGGCGCGAACCAGAACAGTTTCCCATGCGATTTGGAAATCACCCCCTGGACGGTTTCACGCTTGCGCAGTTCCTTGAGCACGGATTCCACACCGTCGGTTTTCTGCCCGTCAACAGCCACCAGAGGCACCAGGCGCACCTGTGCCAGCATCGCCCGCGCCAGCGCCTTGGCCCGCGGCAGCACGACCAGAGCCATGCTGAAATCGCCCTCGGAGTCAGTGGCCACATCATAGCCCCGCGCGGCGAACGCCTGGAAATCGGGCTTGAACCGGGTGATCAGAACCAGCCGGTCTTTGGGCAGAGCCGACAAATCCATCCCCGCACGCGGGCCCAGAACGGCGATTTTTCCGGTCGCGGGCAGCGGCAAGCCGGCCTCCAGCGCCAAGGCGATGCGGGTATCACTCATTGATCTGTTCAGAATGCGCAGGCGGGGCCGGCGTCACTCTTTCTCCATCGTGCATTGCAGGGGGTGTTGATGACGGCGCGCGAAATCCATCACCTGTGTCACCTTTGTCTCGGCGATTTCATGACTGAAGACGCCGACCACGGCCAGCCCTTTTTTATGCACGGTCAGCATAATTTCAAAGGCCTGCGAATGCGACATGCCGAAGAACCGTTCCAGCACATGCACGACGAATTCCATCGGCGTGTAATCGTCATTCAGCAGCATCACCTTGTACATCGGAGGGCGCTTTGTCTTGGGGCGCGTTTTCAGCGCGATAGACGGATCTCCGCTATCGTCCTCGTTGCCCGACATTTTCACGTCAAATTCTGCCATATGTTCGCTTTGCATGGTTTGACCCGGCCCACCTTGAAGGGTCTATATAACCTCTGTGCCCAATTAGGAAAGAGGGCGCGCCGAACGGAAAGCGCGAGAAATGGCAAAACTCACCACCATCGGTTTCGATGCTGACGATACTTTGTGGCAAAATGAGCGATTTTTTCGCCTCACGCAGGACCGATTCGCCGATCTGCTGCGCGATTATGCAGATCCCGATCACCTGATGCAGCGCCTGCTGGAGGCGGAAAAACGCAACATTCAGCACTATGGTTTCGGGATCAAGGGCTTCGTTCTGTCGATGATCGAAACCGCCCTGGATGTCACCGAAAACCGCGTGCCCGCGCCGGTGATCCGGTCCTTGATCGACGCTGGCCAGGATATGCTGCAACACCCGATCGAGTTGCTGCCCCACGCCGCCCAAGCCGTCCGCGCCGTGGCCGCCACCCATCGCGTTTTGCTGATCACCAAGGGCGATCTGATTGATCAGGAACGCAAACTGGCGCAATCCGGGCTGGGCGAGATGTTCGACGGGGTTGAGATTGTCTCGCATAAGACCCGACCGATCTACCAAGAGATCTTCACCCGACATGGCGAGGGCCCCGCGCAGGGGATGATGATCGGCAACTCGATGAGAAGCGATGTCGTGCCCATGGTGCAGGCCGGCGGGTGGGGCGTGCATATGCCCCACGGTCTGGAATGGGAAATCGAGCGCGCGGACCCTCCAACCGGCGCCGCACGGTTTGTCACCTTGCCGGATTTGAGCGCCCTGGCCGATTTGGTGACACAGATCGAGAAAGAGGCTTGATCGCATGGCGGATTTTCCCAAATATGGGATAAAGTTCCTTATTTGGGAATCGCCATGCAAAACGACCTTCATCTGGCGCGGCATCTGGCCAGTATGCGCGCCGAACGTGGCTGGACGCTTGCCCAGCTGGCTGCGCAGTCCGGGCTAAGCCGGGCCACCCTGTCGCGGATTGAAAACGCCGAGGTCAGCCCCACCACGCAGGCTTTGGGCCAGCTGTGCGCCGCGTTCGGCCTGTCCATGTCGCAGGTTCTGGCCATGGTCGAGCACAGCTTCCAACCCGTCATTCCCCCCGCGCAGCGGGCCCGCTGGACCGATCCGCAAACCGGATTCACCCGCACCGTGGTGTCGAACGCTGCCGCCCCCCTGCGCGGCGAGCTGCTGCTGTGCACCCTGCCTGCCGATGCCTCTCTCAGCTATGATACGCCGCCGCGCCCCGGATTAGAGCACCATCTGCTGGTCAATTCCGGCCAGCTAACCGTCACTGTCGATGGCACGCAGTACGCCCTGCGGCCCGGCGATTGCCTGCGCTATCAGCTATGGGGGCAAACCCGGTTTCACAGCCCGACGGGGGCCGAATACCTGCTTTTTCTGACCTGAGGTTTCGATGCAGATTTCCCAATGGACCGCCAATGACCTGCGCACCGAGATCGAAGCGCTGACCGAAATTCTCTATGCCTGTGTGTATCAGGGGGCCAGTGTCGGCTTTATCCTGCCGCACCCGAAATCCGAGGCGCGCGCCTTCTGGTCAGACATCGCCACGGCTGTTGGCGCGGGGGATCGCGCCCTGTTTGTCGCCACGCAGAACGGGCGCCCCGTCGGGACGGCTCAGTTGGTGCTGGCGACGCCCGCAAACCAGCCGCATCGTGCCGAAGTGTCCAAAGTTCTGGTGCACCCGCAGGCCCGACGCCAGGGCGTGGCCCGCGCGCTGATGCACCATCTGGAAACCTACGCGCGCGCCGCCGAAAAAACGCTGCTGACGCTGGACACCCGCACCGGCGACATGGCCGAGCCGCTGTACCTGAGCCTTGGCTTTCAAAAGGCGGGCGTCATCCCCGGCTATTGCCTGGCCCCGTCCGGGCAGATTTTCGACTCGACCAGCTACATGTATAAGCAGCTTTCGCAAAGGTCGCTCAGCAAGATTTCGCCAACATACATCTGATATCCCATTTTATAGGGGCGCGCGTTTTTTCGCCCCCTAGATATAGCAATTCCGCGCAGCGCAAGCCGACAAATCTATAGAAATAAAGGCTTTATCGGTCAGATTTTCCATGTTAGCCTTTTCTTAAGAACAAAAAGCCGACTGAAAAATCAGCGGCATGAGGCAGAAAAGGCAGTGATCGTGACAGATCATCGTATGAAGCGGACCCACTGGGGCCTGCTGGCAATTGCATTCGTGTGGCTCTTGATCGTGGTGCCTGCCTCTGTGCGCGCCGCGCCCTATGCGGCAATGGTGATGGACGCGCGCACCGGCGAGGTCCTGCATTCCGCAAACGCTGACACCCGGCTGCATCCGGCCTCGCTAACCAAGATGATGACGCTGTACCTGGCGTTTCAGGCTGTCGAGCGCGGTGAGATTTCGCTGGACACCATGGTGCGGATTTCCCGCAATGCCGCGGCCGAGCCTCCGTCCAAGCTGGGCCTGCGCGCCGGGCAGAAAATCAAACTGCGCTATCTGATCCGGGCTGCGGCGGTGAAATCCGCCAATGATGCGGCCACTGCCATCGGCGAAGCGATCGAAGGATCCGAGGCCGCCTTTGCCCGCCGCATGAACCGCACCGCGCGCGCGATGGGCATGACCCGCACGACCTTTAAGAACGCGCATGGGCTGACCCGTCAGGGCCACCTGTCCACCGCGCGGGACATGACAATTCTGGGGCGGCATCTGCTGTATGATTACCCGCAGTATTATAACCTGTTCGGCCGCAAAACGACCGACGCGGGGCTGCGGACCGTGAACAATACCAACCGCAAATTCCTGTCCGCCTATCGCGGCGCCGACGGGATCAAGACCGGCTACACCCGCGCGGCGGGCTTTAACCTTGTGGCGTCGGCCGAGCGGGGCCGCGAACGCGTGATCGCGACAGTGTTCGGCGGGCGCTCGACCGCGACGCGCAATGCAAAGGTCGCCGAGCTGCTGGACCTGGGATTCCGCCGGGCCCCCAGCCGTGTGGCGCTGCGCAAGCCGGCCAAGCCGGGCTATACCGGATCCGGACCTGCGGGGACGCCGGGCGGCTCGGGGAAAACCATCCGGCTGGTGACTGCCGTCAAGCAAAGCCTGCGTCCGCATCCCCGGCCGGGCAGCGCCCAGGCGCCGGTCCTGGTGGCGGTGAAAGACGACATCAACGATGCGCTCAAAGAGGTAATGGCCGAGAAAAAACCTGCCACCGCCCCCCCGGCCCTGCCCAAAGAATCCCTGCCCGTCCAGTTGGCGGACACGAACACACCGACACCGCGGATGCGGCCCTCGGGCCTGGTGCTGGCCAGCACCGGAGAGCAGAAACGCGCGGTCGAGGATGCCCTGGCCTCAGCCGCAGTGGAAGAGCGCGAGGTCGTCACTCGTCTGTCCACATCCGGCGGGCGTCACTGGGGGATCAACGTGGGCCGCTATCCCAGCAGCTACGCCGCCGAGAAAGTGCTGGTGAAAACCGCCCTGGCCGAGATGGCCACGCTTGAGGGCAGCCTGCGCAAAGTGGTCAACCGCAAGGGCGGGTTCGATGCGAATTTCATGGGGCTGACCCGCGAAAAGGCCGATCTGGCCTGCCGCAGATTGCAGGCCCGTCAGGTGACGTGCTTTATGATAGGACCGGGCTAAGCCCCGCATACAGAAGACAGACATAAGCCGCCCAATGGGCGGCTTTTTCATGGGGCAGGCACCGCGGGTCAGGGCTTGGGGTGGTCGTCCCATTCGCCCGACAGGATCCGCTGGCTGTTGCCCTCGGGGTCATCATATTGGTTCGAGCGCACGGTAAAGACAAAAGCCAGCAGGCCAATGCCCCCCATGACCAGCGAAATTGGGATCAGATATGCCAGGACTTCCATTCTTTACCTCAGGCGCAGCGCATTCAGCGACACAGTAATCGAGCTGGAGGACATCGCCAAGGCCGCAACCAGCGGTGTGGCCAGCCCAACCACCGCAATCGGCACGGCGATGACGTTGTAAATCGTTGCGATGCGGAAATTTTCACGAATCCGCTTGGTGGCCGATTTGGCCGTATCCAGCGCGTCATTGATCGGCGACAGATCCCCGCCCAGCAGCACGATATCCGAGGCCACACGCGCCGCATCCAACGCCGACGCGGGCGAGATGGACACATGCGCCGCCGCCAGCGCCGCCGTGTCGTTCAGCCCGTCGCCCACCATCAGCACATGCTTGCCCTGATCGGACAGCGCCGCGATCCGGGCGGCCTTGTCTGCGGGCAGGGCCTCGGCCATCCAGTGCTTGATGCGCAGACGATTGGCCAATTCCTCGACCGCGCGGCTGGTATCGCCCGAGATCAGGATCACCTCTTTGCCCGCGTCCAGCAGGGATTTCACGGCCTCTTCGGCACCGTCGCGCAGACGGTCGGTAAAGGTAAACCCGCTGGGGGCCTCGCCCTCGATGCTCAGCCAGGCGGCGGTGGTTCCGGCCGGCTTGGCCCCCACCCAAGCGGCGCGGCCCAGACGCACACGATGCCCGTTCCATGTGGCCTCGGTCCCGTATCCGGGCACCTCGGTCAGCGCCTCAATCGGGGCCGGTGTGATGCCCGCCGCCCGCGCCGCCCTGGCCAATGACACAGACAAAGGATGCGAGGATCCCTCGGCCAGGGCCAGGGCGATTTGCAGATCGCGCGGGCTGTGATCGGACAGGTTGGTCAGCTCGGGCGTGCCTGCCGTCAGCGTGCCGGTTTTGTCGAACACCACGGTATCGACCTGGGCCAGACGTTCCAGCGCGGTGGCATGTTTGATCAGCATCCCCTTGCGAAACAGCCGCCCCGAGGCCGCCGTGGTCACCGCAGGCACGGCCAGCCCCAGCGCACAGGGGCAGGTGATGATCAGCACGGCGGCAGCAATATTCAGCGCGGTGCGCACGTCAAAGGTAAACAGCCACCAGCCCACAAAGCTGAGCGCCGACAGGATATGCACACCGGGCGCATAGAGTTTCGCCGCCTTATCCGCCAATGACGTATAGCGCGAGCGCCCCGATTCCGCGATGGCCACCAGATCGGCCATCTGATGCAGGGATGTATCCTTGCCCACAGCGGTGGCGCGGATGGTCAGGGGGCCGGTCAGGTTGACCTCGCCAGCAGAGACCCCCCGCCCCGGCTGCGCCAGCACGGGCACGGTTTCGCCAGTCAGAAGCGAGCGGTCGATCTCGCTGAAGCCTTCGGTGATTTCACCGTCCACGGGCATCCGGCCGCCGGGCCGCACCAGGATCAGATCCCCGACCGAGACCTCAGAGACGGGCACTTGCACCTCTTCTCCATCGCGCAGCAGGATGGCGCGGGGTACCTCCAGCGCGGCCAGTTCCTCGGCGGCCGAACGGGCAATCGCGCGGGTCCGGTGATCCAGATAGCGCCCCGCCAGCAGGAAAAAAGTCAGCGTCAGCGCCGCGTCGAAATAGGCGTGATGGCCAGACAGCGAAGTTTCCCAAAGCGAGGTCACCAGCGCCAGCACGATTGCCAGAACGATGGGCACATCCATGTTCAGACGGCTGTGTTTCAACGCGCCCCAGGCGCTTTTGAAAAAGGGCACACCGGAGAAGGCAATCGTCGGCAGGGTGATCGCCGCCGAAATCCAGTGGAACATATCGCGGGTCGCATCCTCGGCCCCGGCCCAGACGGAGACCGACAGCAGCATCACATTCATCGAGGCAAACCCGGCCACCGCCAGCCGCATCAGCAGATCGCGCCCGGCCTTATCGGTCTGGGTGGCGGACAGCGCTCCGGCGTCCAGCTCGTGCGCCTCATAGCCCACACGCTCCAGCACCTTGATCAGATCGTCGGGCATGACATCGGGGGCGGCCTCGATCTGGGCGCGTTTCAGCGTCAGGTTCACCCGCGCGGACTGTACGCCGGGCACATCGGCCAGCGCCTTTTCCACGGTCGAGATACAGGCCGCGCAATGCACCGCCGGAACGGACAGGGCGATCCGCGCCTCTTGCGGGGCGTCCAGTGCGGCCAGAGCCTCGGCCGCGGGGGCCGCCGAACAGGCCGGACAGGCAGAGGGGGTGGGACGCATCGTGGCAGTCATGGCGGGGCCTTTGAGGTTATTTGACGTGCAAAATCACGCGCTGGGTAAATTCCGAACCATTCTGGGCCAGCGCCGTCATCCGGATATTCCAGTTGCCATCGGCCAGAGCGATCTCGGCCACATGGGCGGTGCCGTCAAAGGTAAACGCAGGCTCGACATCATCCGCAACCGAGGTCGCCCGGCCGACAACCGCGTGCAGCTCTTTGGGCTGGACGGGCTGGCCGTCTGCATCGGTGATGTTCAGGTACAGCTTGCCCTTCAGATGGATGGCGTTGACCGTCCATCCCAGCGCCTCTTGGGCGGCTTTGCGTTTGTTGAATTCCTGGCTGGCGACGTAGGAATTTGCCACCTCCAGCCCCGGAAATGTCTTAACGGCGCTCACCGCCATGAAGATATTCACGGCGATGATAACCCCGAAGGCGGCGACAAATCCGAATAGAACATGTCGCCCGGTAAGTTGGCCTTTGGTTTGGCGTTCTGCCATCAGTTTTTCCTTCCGTGGAACACGGTGTCCTTATAGGCGCGGGCGCCGTCCGAGTTGTCCTCGACCCAGATCCGGACATCCACGCGTTCGCTTTCTGCGGGGGCCGAGCCCTTGGGGGCCATGATATAGACCCGTTGCAGTTTCATCGAGTCCGCAGGCACCGCAACCGAGGCATAGGGCGTGCCCTCCAGCTGGACATAGAGCGCGCTATCGCCCTTGACCGAAATTTTGAAAGAGCGTTCCTCGCCATGTTTATTGCGCAGACGCACGTCATAAGTGTTGCGAATGGTGCCATCGGACAGCGTTACGAACGTCGGGTTCCGCACCGGGGCCACCGTCAGATCGATCTCAGAGCGCATGAACAGCGCCACAACCAGCGCCACCCCAACCAGAGCCCACAGCGTGGTGTACAGGATCGTGCGCGGACGGAAGATGTGTTTCCACACGGATTTGGGCGGATTGCCGGCACGTTCGGCGGCCTCGTCCGTCAGGGCCATATAGTCGATCAGACCACGCGGTTTGCCGATCTTGTCCATCACCTCGTCGCAGGCGTCGATACACAGGGCGCAGGTGATGCACTCCAGCTGCTGACCGTCGCGGATGTCGATCCCCATGGGGCAGACGTTCACGCAGGCCATACAGTCAATGCAATCGCCCAGGTTCTCGGCCTCGGCGGATTTGCGATGCTTGCCGCGCGGCTCGCCGCGCCAGCTGCGATAGCCCACCACCAGCGAATCTTCGTCCAGCATGGCCGCCTGAATCCGTGGCCAGGGGCAGGCATAGATGCAGATCTGCTCGCGCGCGAACCCACCGAAAAAGAAGGTGGTCAGCGTCAGAACCAGCATCGTCGAATAGGCGATCGGATGGGCATTCAGCGTCACCAGATCCACCAGCAGCGTGGGCGCATCGGTGAAATAGAACACCCAAGCCCCGCCCGTCGCCAGAGCGATCAGGAACCAGGCCACCCATTTCGTCAGCCGCAGCCGCAACTTGCGAAAATCCATCTTTTTCTGGCGGTGCAGGCGCAGACGCGCGTTACGGTCGCCCTCGATCCAGCGCTCCACCAGGATGAACAGGTCCGTCCAGACGGTCTGCGGGCAGGCATAGCCACACCACACCCGCCCCAGAGCCGAGGTAAACAAAAACAGCCCCAGCCCCGCCATCACCAAAAGCCCGGCAACAAAGTAAAACTCGTGTGGCCAGATCTCGATCATAAAGAAGAAAAAGCGCCGGTTCCCCAGATCAACCAGCACCGCCTGATCGGGCAAAGCAGGCCCGCGATCCCAACGCAACCAAGGGGTTAGATAGTAAATCCCCAGCGTGATCGCCATGATCCACCATTTGAGATTCCGGAATTTCCCGCTGACACGGCGCGGGAAAATCGGCTCGCGGGCGGCATAGAGGCTCGGTGGGGTTTCTGGCTGGGTTTGCGACACGGAATCACTCCGACATTTGGCTACTAATTGCGCCGTTTTCACAGGGATACGGCCTGGCGGCTTTGACCTGCATCAAATCTGCATTTTCCAGTCACCTATTTCTGAATCCCCCATTCCTGAAATCAAGGGCGCGCCACTGTTTCACGGCCCGGCGCCCCCTGGCCCTGCCTGCGGATCCAACGCGAAAAATCCCGCAAAGCCTGACGCTGCGGGCCGGGGCGCGTAACCAGATAATAGCCCTTGCCCTGCCCGTCCTCATGCAGAACCTTCAGATGCCCCGAGGCGATCTCGGACAGGATAATCGCGCGGGCCACAACGGCGGCGGCCTGACCGCTGCGCGCGGCCTCGATCACCATATTGCCGGGCAAAGAGGTCACGTTGATCCGCGTGTCCTGGCTGACCCCCTGCGATTTCAGAAAATCCGTCGCCTCATTCG
Source organism: Paracoccaceae bacterium (assembly GCA_002708925.1). GTDB lineage: Bacteria > Pseudomonadota > Alphaproteobacteria > Rhodobacterales > Rhodobacteraceae > Thalassobius. Next base: position 67,163 of record PAPN01000026.1, on the reverse strand, counting down.
TGCCCAGCTCTTGCACCCAAGGCAGACTATGCAGCCTTTCCTGCGTCACCGGCCCCGGCCCCACCAATTGCGCCGCAGCGACCACGACAACGGGCGATGCGACAATCAAATGGGTCTCCAGCCCCGGTTGATGGCCGTCACAGTGGCGCAACGCCGCCTCGATCCCGCCGGGTTCTAATGTCTGCAACTCGGCCGTTGGGTTGATCATCAGGTTGACCTCGGGGTGGCGCATCCGGAAATCGGCCAGGCGCGGCAGCAGCCAGTTGCTGGCAAACGAAGACGTCGCCGAGATTTGCAGCGGCCGGTCGTCCTCTTGCTGTGTCAGCTCGCTGATCACGTCCGAGATCTCACGAAACCCGCGATCCAGGGACTGCGCCAACTGGCTGCCCTGAGCCGTCAGCCGCACCCCGCGCCCGGACCGATCCAGCAGCGGAACACCCAGGTGCGTTTCCAACAGTTTGATCTGCTGACTGACAGCGGCATGGCTGACGTTCAGCGCCGCCCCGGCCCGCACCATCGTTCCCGTCCGATAGAGGCTGTGAAAGGCACGCAAGGCATTCAGCGGGGGAAAACTCATCCAATCCATATGTTAGCTTTCCTTACATTTGTGAAAAATTACCGATCTGCCGATACGCCCCATAGCTTATTAAAACAGGCATATACCCAACGCGCAAAGGAAATATCCATGCTCTCGATCTATGCCAAATCTTTCATGACGGCCACCCGAACCGAACCGTTTAAAACACGCAATCAGCGCGTCGATCCGCGCTGCCACACCCGCAGGGCCCCGCCCGCTGCCCCGCGCAAACGGCTGCGGCATCTGCTTAACTTTTGACCCGGCGCTTCCCCCCGTGCATAGTCTTCGCAGGAGCAGGAGACCTCGGGCCATTGGCCTGAACAAGACAAACGGGGGGAATACGTGACCCAAACCGCGGGCAGGCTGGCCCAAGAAAACACCGCCAGGGATTTCGAACGCACCACACTTACCAATTCCGAAGTGACCGCCATCGCGCATCTGTACCGGGGCGAGGTCTATCGCAGCACAATCTGGCGCACGCGGCTGGATACGACCACGAACTGGGCCGTGGTGACGCTGGGGGTGGCGCTGTCGATCTCATTCGCCTCGCCCGATGCCTCGCCTTTGCCGCTGGTTCTGGTCGGGGTGCTGATCATCTTTTTCCTGATGCAAGAGGCCCGGCGCTATCGCTACTTCAACGTCTGGCGCGCCCGCGCCCGCTGGATGGAGACGCATTTCTATGCGCCCATGCTGTATGACGGCGATCTGCACATGGAGGAAAACTGGCAAAAAACCCTGTCCGAAGATTACCTGCGCCCCAAATACCATGTCGGCATGATGACCGCGATCGGGCGACGCATCCGGCGCAATTACCTGTGGATTTTGCTGATCCAGTCGCTGGCCTTTGCCGGCAAGCTGGCCGTGCATCCCACCCCGGTTGAATCTCTGGATCAGGCCTTTCGCCGCGCCGATGTCGGCCCCCTGCCGGGCGAGGTGATCGTGGTCTTCGGGGTGCTGTACATGTTTGCCTGGACCGGCATCGCCATCTGGAGCGATCAAAACGATAAAAACCGCGCGCGCGGGCGCAGCACGGACAGCTCGATGGGTTGAAATTCAGGACAGGTGCCTAAATTAATTGGCACCGGCCTTCCAGGAAACGCGCGAACAGGACGGAAGAGCCGGTGCCGAACTCGGGGACGCGGGAAACGCCCCCGAGTATTCTTTGGCGGGTTACTCGCCCCCGCCCAACTGGTGGACGTAGGTGGCAACCGCGCGGATCTGTGCTTCGGTCAGACGGGTGTTCCAGTTGGGCATCACGCCATAGCGCGAGTTGGTCACCGTCTCTTTGATGGCGTCATAATCGCCGCCATACAGCCAGATCGCATCGCTCAGGTTCGGAGCGCCCTGGAACCGATCCCCGGTGCCGTCCTCCATGTGGCAGGACGAGCATTCATCCGCGAACACAGTGGCACCGGCTTCGACCAGCGAAGCATCCATCGGATCGCCCGACAGCGACATGACGTAGTTCACGACCTGTTCGATCTGTTCGGGCTCCAGCAGCTCGTCCGCACCGAAGGCAGGCATTTCCGACAGGCGGGCCTCTTCTTCGGGGTCGTCCTCGTTGCGGATACCGTGGGTGACGGTGAAGTGGATGTCCTCGATAGAGCCCCCCCACAGCCAGTCATCGTCCAGCAGGTTGGGATAGCCGACAGCGCCAGCCGCGCCCGAGCCATGACACTGCGAGCACCAGGTTTTGAACACAGCCGCACCGGCCGACACGGCATAACCGTTCAGTTCGGCATCCCCGGCGATGTCGGTCAGCTCGACCGAAGCCAGCCTCTCGTTGATCGGACCCAGTTTGGTTTCATGAGCAGCAATATCCGCCGCCACGTCACCGCGGGTTGACCAGCCCAGGAACCCGGCCGTTGCGCTGCTGACACCGGGCCATGCAGGGTAGGCAACCGAGTAGATCACCGCCCAGAAGATACAGGCATAGAAGGTCCACAGCCACCAGCGCGGAAGCGGCGTGTTGAGCTCCTCAATCCCGTCCCATTCGTGGCCGGTCGTGCCCACATCTTGGTTTTGGTTTGGTTTTTTAGCCATTTCTCACGCCTCCTTGGCGTCACCACCGCGCGGGGCGGCGGGTTTGTCTTCGTGCCGGAAGGGGATGTCAGCCACGTCGTCGTAGACCTTCGAGGAACCGGGACGGAAGGCAAAGACCACCACCCCGATAAAGAAGGCAAACAACGCAATCAGCATCCAGCTATCCGCGAACTCTCGTAGGATCGAGTAGGTTTCCATGATGGTCCCCTCCCCTTACCGGCTCGCGTCCGGGGTGAAGGTCGAGAAATCAACCAGCGTTCCCAGCATCTGCAAATAAGCGACCAGAGCGTCAGCTTCGGTAACACCGGGCTGACCGTCGAAGTTGCGCACCTGCACAGCCTCGCCGTAGCGTTCCAGCAGACCGTCATAGTCGCTGTCCGGATCGGCCTGGGCGGCAAAGTCCGCTTTGGCGTTTTCGATCATCTCCTCCGAGTAGGGAACACCAACCAGGCGATGGGTTGCCATGTTATCGGCAATGTATTTCCCGTCGATCAGCTTGTTTTCCAGATGCCCGTATTTAGGCATGACCGATTCCGGCACCACCGACTGCGGATCGCGCAGGTGGTCAATGTGCCACTCGTCCGAGTAACGGCCACCCACACGCGCCAGATCAGGTCCGGTCCGCTTCGAGCCCCACTGGAACGGGTGGTCATACTGCGATTCCGCCGCCAGCGAGTAGTGGCCATAACGCTCGACCTCGTCGCGCATCGGACGGATCATCTGGCTGTGACAGACATAGCAGCCTTCGCGGATGTACACGTCACGCCCGGCCAGCTCCAGCGGGGTGTAGGGGCGCATGCCCTCTACGTCCTCGATGGTGTTTTCCAGCCAGAACAGAGGCGCAATCTGCACAATGCCGCCGATGGTCACGACCAGGAAGGCGAAGATCGTCAACAGAGTTACGTTCTTCTCAAGAATCGCGTGTTTATCAAGAATTGCCATTGTTCCGATCTCCTCTTACTCGGCCGGAACCAGGTGGTTCTTGGCTTCCACGGCTGGCGACTTCTTCACGGTCATGAACAGGTTGTAGCACATGATGACAGCGCCCAGCAGGAACAGGATTCCGCCCGTGCCGCGCACAACGTACATCGGCAGTTTCGCAGCCACGGTGTCAGCAAAGGTGTTCACCAGGAACCCGTTCGCGTCCACTTCGCGCCACATCAGGCCTTCCATGATGCCGGTCACCCACATGGATGCGGCGTACAGAATGATCCCGATCGTCGCCAGCCAGAAGTGCCAGGACACCAGGCTCAGACTGTACAGGCGTTCCTTGTTCCACAGCTTGGGCACCAGGAAGTACAGCGCACCAAAGGTGATCATCCCGTTCCAGCCCAGAGCCCCCGAGTGCACGTGACCGATGGTCCAGTCAGTATAGTGCGACAACGAGTTCACAGCGCGGATCGACATCATCGGGCCTTCAAACGTGGACATGCCGTAGAAACCGACCGAAATGACCATCATACGGATGATCGGATCGGTGCGCAGCTTGTCCCAGGCGCCCGACAGGGTCATCAGACCGTTGATCATACCACCCCAGGACGGCATCCACAGCACAACCGAGAACACCATGCCCAGCGTCGAGGCCCAGTCAGGCAGCGCGGTATAGTGCAGGTGGTGCGGGCCGGCCCAGATATAGATGAAGATCAGCGCCCAGAAGTGGATGATCGACAGCTTGTAGGAATAGACCGGACGTTCGGCCTGTTTGGGCACAAAGTAATACATCATGCCCAGGAAACCCGCCGTCAGGAAGAAGCCCACAGCGTTGTGGCCGTACCACCACTGGGTCATGGCGTCCTGCACACCGGCAAAGACCTGAACCGATTTAGAGCCGAAGAACGAAACCGGGATCGACAGGTTGTTGACGATATGCAGCATCGCAACAGTCAGGATGAACGACAGGAAGAACCAGTTCGCCACATAGATATGCGGCTCTTTGCGTTTCACGATGGTGCCGACGAAAACCGCCAGATAGGCCACCCAGACGACAGTCAGCCACCAGTCAACGTACCATTCGGGCTCGGCGTATTCTTTGGACTGGGTTGCTCCCAGGATATAGCCGGTTGCCGCCAGAACGATGAACAGGTTGTAACCCCAGAACACAAACCAGGCCAGGTTCCCGCCCCAAAGGCGCGCAGCCGAGGTCCGCTGCACCACATAGAACGACGTCGCGATGAGAGCGTTGCCGCCGAATGCGAAAATCACAGCCGAGGTGTGCAGAGGGCGCAGCTTACCAAAGTTGGCATAGCCCATGGCCCAGTCAAAGTTCAGCTGCGGAAAAGCCAGCTGAAATGCAATAAACGTCCCCGCAAGGAAGCCAACGACCCCCCACAGCGCGGTTGCGATCACGCCGGCGCGCACAACACCGTCGAGATATTCATTTTGAGGCGCGGGCTTGGCGTCCTCGCCAGTGCCCCGCAGCACGAACAGGAACGCGACAGCCGCGGCCAGAGCCACGGTAATCGCGTTCACCTGATAAGCCAGGTCACGCCCGTAATTGGCCGCGATCATCGCCAGAAGCGTGACCAGACCAAGCGCGATCAGCTTGATGTAATTTACCATTTTGCGTCCCTTCGTCTTGTACCCGCACGATTCGTAACCCGCGCGGGCGGTTCTAGACTGGCCGTTTAATGCGATTGGCTGCGTCCGGCTGCCTTGATCTGTGTCAAAACCCCCATCTGCATTTTTTGACACGGGTCAATGTGCCTCGGTCCGGGGGCGTCTAATCTAAGCCTGTAGCGGTCACATGCGGATGGGAGAAAACCATGGCCTACAAAAGTTTATTTTCGGTACTGACGGACACCAAGTTCATCGGCCCGGTGCTTGAGCGCGGGATCGCTCTGGCGCGGGCGAACGACGCGCATCTGGATGTGCTGTGCATGGGCGTCGATCGGACGCAAACGGGGTATTACTATGCGGGGGCCAACGCGATGGTCCTGCAAGAATCCCTGACCCGCGCCCAGGAAGAAGCCCAGGAAATCGAAGAGAAAGTCCAGACCCGCCTGTCGAAATCCGACATCCGCTGGGGAACGGATACCGGCGTGGCCCAGCTGGCGGACATCGGGCGCCATATCTCGGCCCATGCGCGGTTCTCGGATCTGGTGATTTTGCCGCAGCCCTATGGCAAGGATCACGGGGCCGAAATGGAGCCCGTGATGGAGGCCGCCCTGTTCGAAGGCAAGGTGCCTGCGGTGATTCTGCCCGACGGGGTGGACATGGCCGACACGCCTCGGAACATCACCGTCGCCTGGAACGAAAGCAACGAGGCCCTGACCGCCGTGCGCGCCGCCATCCCCTTTTTGCAGCAGGCCGATACCGTGCGGGTTGTGGTGATTGATCCTCCGACGCATGGGCCGAATCGCTCGGATCCCGGCGGTCTGCTGTCGCAATACCTGGCCCGTCAGGGTGTCCGTGCCGAGATTGACGTGCTGTCAAAAACCCTGCCGCGCGTATCGGACGTGCTGCTGCGCCACGCCAAAGACACCGAGGCCGACCTGATCGTCATGGGTGCCTACGGGCATTCGCGTTTCCGCGAGGCGATCCTGGGCGGGGCCACCCGCTATATGCTGGAGCAGGCCGAAATTCCGGTTCTGATGGCCCACTGACAACTGCACAAACAAAACGGGGCCCCAGCGGGCCCCGGCCTTTGTCTGCATCCAGCAACGGGATCAGGCGAAAATACCGCCATCCGCGTCATCCCCGGCCTCTTCCATCAGGCGGTTGTAATCGGGGACAGTCACGTGGCGCTTCCCCTCAAGATGGATCACCCCGTCGCGTTTCAGCGCGGAAATCTGGCGGCTGACCGTTTCCAGAGTCAGCCCCAGGTAATCGGCCATGGCCTCGCGTGTCAGGGGCAGGTCGAACACCAGCTCCCCATTCGCCGGCCGCAGGTTCAACGAGGCATCGCGCCGCGCGATGATCGACAAAAGCGAGGCGATCTTCTCGCGCGCGGTTTTTCGGCCCAGCACCAGCATCCATTCACGGGCGGCGTCCAGTTCGTCCAGCGTCATCTCCAGCAGGCGCTGCGCCACGTGGGGCGTGCCTTCCATCATCTGCTCGAACGGTTTCTTGCGGAAGCAGCACATCACCAGATCGGTGGTCGCCACCACATCATAGGCCGACCCCTCGCGCCCCGGACGCCCGACAAAATCGCTGGGCAGCAGCAGGCCCACCATCTGGGTGCGGCCGTCCTCCATCGTTTGGGTCAGCGTCGCGATTCCCGACACGACCGAGCCGACGAAATCCATCTTATCGCCCGACCAGATCACCGTCTGACCGGCCTCGAAGGTCCGGTAATATTTGATTTCTTCGAGCTGAACCAACTCGTCGGTATCGCACCGGGCGCACACAGCCTTGTGGCGAATGGGGCATTCTCCACAATGGTGATTGTGAGTCAGAGTTTCATCCTGAAGCATTTTTGTCCGTCGCGCGCTTGATCTGGGTCAAAGTTGACCCGTCCTGTTTCACCTAAAGGCTAGGCCTATGGAAACGAAAACGCAACTTGCAAAACTGGGGCTGTTTGACGCGAAGGTACCTCGTTACACGAGCTACCCGACGGCGCCGCACTTCTCAAACAACGTCACCAGCGGGGATTTCACCAATTGGATCAAGGGTATAGTCCCCGGATCCGAAATATCCCTGTATCTGCATGTGCCGTTTTGTCGCCGTCTGTGCTGGTTCTGCGCCTGTCGGACCCAGGGCACACAAAGCGAATCTCCCGTGCGTGCATATCTGGAAACGCTGAAGGCCGAATTGCAGCTGCTACGGCAGAATCTGCCGGAAAACGTGTCACTGAACCGGCTGCATTGGGGCGGCGGGACGCCAACCTTGCTGTCTGCCGCGATGATGACCGATCTGGCCGAGGCCATTCTGAACGTGGCCCCCTTTGCCCCGGACTATGAATTCTCGGTTGAAATCGACCCGAACGAGATCGACGATTCCCGCCTGTCCGCCCTGGCCGCAGCGGGGATGAACCGGGCCTCGATCGGGGTGCAGGATTTTGACGAGGGCATCCAGAAAACCATCGGTCGCCTGCAAAGCTATAACGTGACCCGTGACGCAATCGAGGCGATCCGCGCCCATGGTGTATACAGTCTGAACGCGGATATTCTGTATGGCCTGCCGCACCAATCCAAAGAGCGGATCACCGAAAGCGTCCAGAAACTGCTGTCGCTCAATCCCGACCGCGTGGCGCTCTATGGTTATGCCCATGTGCCCTGGATGGCGAAACGCCAGCAGATGATCCCCTCGGATGCGCTGCCCACCCCGCAGGAACGGCTGGACCTGTTCGAAACCGCCCGCCGCCTGTTCGTATGGGACAATTACGCCGAAATCGGGATCGACCATTTCGCCACCCAGTCGGACGGGCTGACCATCGCGCAGAAAACCGGCAAGCTGCGCCGGAATTTCCAGGGCTACACCGATGATACCTCGGATGTGCTGGTGGGGGTTGGCGCCTCTTCCATCTCGCGTTTTCCGCAGGGCTATGCGCAGAATAACGCCAGCACCGGGGCCTATACCGGCGCCATTCGGGACGGAGGTTTCGCCACCGCCCGCGGGCATATGTTCACCCCCGAGGATAAGCTGCGTTCACGCGTGATCGAGATGCTGATGTGCGATTTCCGCACCAACGACGCCGAGCTGCGCGACACGTTCCAGATGTCTCAGGCCAATCTGGATCAGCTCTATGCCGGGGCCAAATCCGACTTCAAAGGACACCTGGACCATTCGGGCGGAGGACTGTTCATACCCCCGGAATCGCGCCCGCTGACCCGGATGATCGCCCGCGCCTTTGACGCCTACGATCTGTCAAAAGCGGGGCATTCCTCGGCGATCTGAGCGGCGGGCTCAGGCGTTCCCGTCGCGGAAATCCAGCCCCATTTCGGAATAGCGCGCGGCCTCTTCCTGCCAGTTTTCACGCACTTTGACCTGCAAGAACAGATGGACCTTGCGGCCCAGGAATTCCTCCAGATCGGCGCGGGCGGCCTGGCTGACGGCCTTGATCGTCTCGCCGCGTTTGCCCAGAACGATGCCTTTGTGCCCGTCCCGCGCGACATAGATGATCTGATCTATCCGGGCCGAGCCGTCTTTGCGCTCGTCCCATTTTTCGGTCTCGACCGTCATCTGATAGGGCAGTTCCTGATGCAGGCGCAGGGTCAGCTTTTCGCGGGTCATTTCCGCTGCGATCATCCGCATGGGCAGATCGGCGATCTGATCCTCAGGATACAGCCACGGGCCTTCGGGCAGTTCGGCGGCCAGCCATTTGCGCAGATCGTCCACGCCGTGGCCCTTTTCAGCCGAGATCATGAACGTCTGCGCGAAATCGAACCGCGCGTTCAGATCCTCGGACAGCGCCAGCAGTTTTTCAGCCTTCACCCGGTCGATTTTGTTGATGGCCAGGGCGATCCGGCGGTGTTCGCCCAGATCGGCCAGACCTTCCAGAATGCGCTCTACACCCGGCGTGATCCCGCGATGCGCCTCGATCAGCAGCACGATCACATCCGCATCCGCAGCCCCGCCCCAGGCCGCCGCCACCATCGCGCGATCCAGACGGCGACGCGGCTGAAACAGGCCCGGCGTGTCAACGAATACGATCTGGCTGTCACCTTCCAGCGCCACGCCCCGAATGCGCGCGCGCGTCGTCTGCACCTTATGCGTCACGATCGACACTTTGGCGCCGACCATGCGGTTGGTCAGCGTGGATTTGCCGGCGTTCGGCTCTCCGATCAGGGCAACGAAACCCGCGCGGGTGGTCATCTGGGTGTCTCCTTTGGTCAGGCCATGGACATAGCCGGAAATTGCGGGTTTCACCAGCCCGCATCCGTTTCCACACCGCCAAATAAGGGTTAGCCTGCCTGCACCTGCGCCAGCAGCGCCTTGGCGGCGGCTTGTTCGGCCTGACGTTTGGACCCTGCCGTCGCCTGCGCCGTCTCCCCCGAGGCCAGCGTCACACCGATGGTGAAAACCGGCGCATGATCAGGGCCCGCGCGCTTCAGTTCGGCATATTTCGGAGGCTGCTGCCCCCGCGCCTGCGCCCATTCCTGCAACGCGGTTTTGGCATCGCGCGCGTCGGCCTTGACCGTGTCCACCCGTTTACCCCAGTGCCGCAGGATCAGCGTCTGCGCGGCCTCAAGCCCCGCATCCAGATAGACGGCGGCGATCACGGCCTCCATTGCGTCGCCCAGCAGCGCCTGTTTGCGCCGCCCGCCGGACATCATTTCCGAGCGCCCCAGCTTCAGCACATCGCCCAGGCCGATGTCGCGCGCAACATCGGCGCAGGTTTCCTTGCGAACCAGGGCATTGAAACGGGGGGCCAGCTGCCCCTCCGAGGCGGCCTGATCCTGGGACAGCAGCGCCTGAGCCATCACCAGCCCCAACACCCGGTCGCCCAGAAATTCCAGCCGCTGATTATCCTGCCGCGAAGGCGAGGACACCGAAGAATGCGTCACCGCGCGCAGCAGCAGTTCGGGCTGGGAAAACCTGTGCCCGATCCGGCCCTCAAAGGCCTTCAATTCCGCTGACAGCTTCACTCGATCCCCTTAAAGAAGCGATCACCCCGCCAGGCCCAGACCGAGAACAGCGACCGCCCCGCAGACGAGAACATGATGCGATCGGCGCGGCCAATCAGGTTTTCGAACGGCACAAAGCCCACGCCGCCCGCGGTTTTCGGCACGCGGCTATCAGTGGAATTATCGCGGTTATCGCCCATAAAGAAGTAGTGGCCCTCGGGGACGGTAAAGACCCCCGTGTGATCCGAGCGCTGATTGCCGATGTTCAGCACCGTGTGCTGCACGCCATTGGGCAGCGTTTCGATGGCGCGGGTTTTCTGACAGACACCGCCAGTGCCAACCGGGCCGTTTTCACAACGCGGGCGCAGACGCTGCGGGCCCTGGGCCTCGCTCGTTTCCTCGAACACACCATCGGGGGTCTGCGGCACCTCGCGCCCGTTCAGGAACACCACGCCATCCTTCATTTGCACGGTATCGCCGGGCAGGCCGATCAGACGTTTGACATAATCGGATCCGGTCACGGGGTGGCGAAACACGATGACATCGCCGCGCTCGGGCTGGCTGCCCATGATGCGGGTGTTCTCGCCGTCGATAAAGCCGCAGATGTCCTTGGCGTCGATGTTCAGACCAAAAGCGCGGATGCTGGGACACGAGGCATAGGAATAGCCGTAGACCATCTTGTTCACGAACAGGAAGTCCCCGATCAGCAGCGTGTCCTTCATCGAGCCCGACGGAATCCAGAAGGGCTGAAAGAACAGGGTCCGGAACACACCCGCGATCAACAGCGCATAGACGACGGTTTTGATCGTCTCGATCACGCCGCTGTCTTTCTTTTCCTTCTTCGCCATTCCTGAGGACTCCTGAGTTTTGATGCAGGCTACATGCGGGGTGGGATGCAAGGTGTCAACCCAGCGGACGGGCCTCGATCACGACAAAGGCCTGCGCCCAGGGGTGATCATCGGTCAAGGTTACGTGAATGATGGCCTCGTGCCCTTCGGGCGTCATGTCCTGCAACCGTTCGCGCGCCCAGCCTGTGACCTCCATCACCGGCTGGCCGCTGCGCAGATTGCTGACGGCCATGTCCTTCCAGCTGATGCCCATGCGCAGGCCGGTGCCCAGCGCCTTTGAGCACGCCTCTTTCGCGGCCCAGCGCTTGGCATAGGTGCCTGCCACATCCTTGCGGCGCTCGGCCTTGCGCTGTTCGGTTTCGGTGAAAACGCGGTTGCGAAACCTGTCGCCGAACCGATCCAGCGTGCCCTGGATACGGTCAATATTGGCCAGGTCCGTGCCGATACCCAGGATCATGGATCAACGCCCGTTCAGGCCCGATTTGGCGCCCAACCCCAGAAAGAACCGGGTCACCAGAAAGGCCAGGAATGCCTGCAACACCACAGCCCCCAGCAGCAGCCCCGCCCCCATCGGCTGAGACATCATCGCGCGCAGTTGCGGAATGACAAAGGTCATCACGACGCTGAACACCATGGTGATCGCCAGCACGACCAACGCCGCCGTCCGCGCGAATTTCCACATTTCGCTGCTTTCTGGCAGGCGTTTGGTGCGGCGGGCGAATCTGTTGCCCTCGATCATCGCAGCGAACAGAGGCGGCACGATCACCATCCCCCCGTTCGAGATGTCAAAGTCAAAGACCTGCCCGATCATCAATGTCAGAAACCACAGTCCAACGCTGACACCCAGAAAGACAAAGGTATATCGGGGGATGCTCATGCTGTTTCTCCGGTGCGGGCCAGATCCATCAGGCGGCGCATTTCGTGGATGGCCGGGGTCAGCCCGCGGAAGATGGCCTCGCCGATGATGAAATGGCCGATATTCAGCTCCATCACCTCGGGGAAGGCCGCGATGGGGGCAACGGTATCATAGGTCAGCCCGTGGCCTGCGTGCACCTCCAGCCCCAGCGAATGGGCATAGGCGGACATCTCGCGCAGGGCCGCAAGCTCGGCATCGCGATCGTCAAAGCGGCCCTCGGCATGGGCATCGCAATACGCCCCCGTATGCAGCTCGATCACCTGAGCACCGATGCGGGCTGCGGCCTCGATCTGTTTGCGATCAGCGGCGATGAAGATCGACACGCGGCAGCCAGCCTCGCGCAGGGGGGCAATGAAATGCGCCAGCCTGTTTTCTTCGCGCGCGACTTCCAAGCCGCCCTCGGTGGTGCGTTCCTCGCGTTTTTCGGGCACCACACAGACGGCGTGCGGTTTGTGCCGCAACGCGATTTTCTGCATCTCGTCCGTCGCCGCCATTTCAAAGTTCAGCGGCACCGAAAGAACCTCCATCAGCCCGTCGATATCCGCATCCGAGATATGCCGGCGGTCCTCGCGCAGGTGTGCCGTGATCCCGTCGGCCCCGGCCTGTTCCGCCAGCTTGGCCGCACGCAGCGGATCGGGGTAGGCCCCTCCGCGCGCGTTCCGCACCGTGGCCACGTGATCAATGTTCACCCCAAGGCGCAATTGTCCCAAAGGCTGCATCGCCTTCTCCTTCGATCTGAGTCGTTCTACCCCGTGCGCCGAACCTAGTCTGGTTTCTTACTGTCGTCAGCCGTCAGATGCGCTTTTTTCTTGAGCGCGGCCAGCTTGGCCTTCAGCGCGCCTTTGCGGCGGTGCTGATAGGCACGGATCAGGGGCACGCTGATGTAATAAATAATGATCCCGGTGAGGATGCCGGGGACGATGCCACCGATCATGTAGGGAAAGAACACCTCGTCGTAGAAGACGCGCAGCTCGTGCCATTCCACCTGGCGCCCAGTGAAGATCGCGAACAGGTTGTCCTTTAAATTATCGCCTGCATCCAGGAACTTACCCGCCAGGCTGCGCTTCACCTCATGATCGTCATGCGGCCCCAGGCCCAGCAGGAAATAGCCGGTTTTCATGCTGATCATGCCAATCGGCAGATAGGTCAGCGGGTTGCCAAAGAACGTCCCCAGCAGCGCCGCGATGATGTTCCCGCGCAAGATCAGCGCCAGCAGTCCGGCCACCACGAAATGCATCCCGTAGAAGGGGGTAAAGGTGGTCAGAACCCCGGCAAAGATCCCTCGGGCGATTTTTTCAGGGGAATCTGGCAGACGGCGCAGACGGTGTTTGACATAGAGCGCCGCGCGCCCCCAACCGCCGCGGGGCCAGAAGAATTCGAACACGATCTTCCAGATCGGTCTTCTGTCCCTGCGTTTGAATACCAAGGGGGCCGCCCTTCCTTTTAGCCAGTTTGCATTCCCGCCCGCGACGGATCGCGATGGCGCTGCACGGCGGCCACATCGCTCTCTGCTTCCAGGGCCGAAATCACCGAATGCAGATGCTCGGCGTCTCTGAGTTCCAGATCGACCAGCAGACGGAAGAAATCCGGCTTTCGGTCAAGAAAATTCAGGTCCGAGATATTGGCCTTTTGTTCGCCGATCAATGTGCAAATCCGTCCCAGTACCCCTGCGTCATTCCCAATGGTCAACTCCAGAGAAGCCGTGTGCACCGCCGGGTGTTTGCCCGCGTGCCAATGCAGATCCATCCAGCGTTCGGGCTGGTCTTCGTATTGGGTCAGCGCTTCGCAATCAATCGCGTGCACAACCACGCCCCTACCGCGATAAGTGATGCCGACGATGCGTTCGCCGGGCAGCGGGTTACAGCATTTGGCTAGGTCAAACCGCTGATCGGCGGACAGGCCGACAACGGCGCGATGCGGGGCCACCTCTTCGCCCTCGCGCGAGCTGAGCTCGGGGTAGACAGCGTGAATCACCTCGCGGGCGGTCAGCTCGGCGCTGCCAAGACGGGCCAGCACTTCGTTCCGGCCGTCGATCCGCAAATGGCGCGCGGCGGTGTCCAGCGCCTTATCCGTCGCCTTTTTGCCGACATGTTCAAAGGCCGAGCGCGCCAGTTCCTTGCCCAATTTGATAAAGCGTTCCCGATCCACGGCGCGCAAGGCCCGGCGAATCGCGGCCTTGGCCTTGCCGGTCGTGGCGATCTCCAGCCAGGTGGCCTGAGGCGTCTGCCCCTCGGCGGTGATGATTTCCACCGACTGGCCGTTTTTCACCCGCGTCCACAGGGGCACGCGCATCCCGTCCACCTTGGCGCCGACACAGGCGTTGCCGATCCGCGTGTGGATGGCATAGGCGAAATCAATCGGCGTGGCACCCTTGGGCAGCTTCACCACCTCGCCCTTGGGGGTAAAGCAGAACACCTTGTCCGAGTACATCTCCAGCTTCACAGCTTCCATGAACTCGTCGTGGTCCTCTTCTCCGCCCATCTGTTCGGACAGGTTGGCGATCCATTTGGCCGGATCCACGGCAAAGGGGTTTTGGCTGCGCACCCCATCGCGATAGGACCAGTGCGCGGCAACCCCGGTTTCGGCCACATCGTGCATCTGTCGAGTGCGGATCTGAACCTCGACCCGTTTGCCATCGCGCCCCGACACCGACGTATGAATCGAGCGATACCCGTTCGATTTGGGCTGGCTGATATAATCCTTGAATCGGCCCGGCACCGCGCGCCAGCGCTGGTGGATCACGCCCAGGGCGCGATAACAGTCTTCCTCGGAATCGGTGATGACGCGGAACCCGTAGATGTCGGACAGGCGGCTGAACCCCATGTCCTTTTCTTCCATCTTGCGCCAGATCGAGTAGGGCTTCTTCGCGCGGCCAAAGACCTGCGCTTCGATCTTGGCCTCTTCCAGTTCGTGACGCATGTCGCCGGTGATGCGGTGAATGACGTCGCCGGTTTCCTTCTGCAACATCACGAAACGGCGCATGATGCTGGCGCGCCCTTCGGGGTTCAGCACCTTGAAGGCCAGATCCTCCAGCTCTTCTCGCATCCACTGCATCCCCATCCGGCCGGCCAGAGGGGCGAAAATATCCATCGTTTCGCGTGCTTTTTGCACCTGCTTTTCGGGGCGCATGGCCTTGATCGTGCGCATGTTGTGCAGACGGTCGGCCAGCTTGACCAGAATCACCCGCAGATCCTTGGACATGGCCATGAACAGTTTGCGGAAGTTTTCCGCCTGTTTGGTTTCCGAGCTGGACAGCTGTAGATTGGTCAGCTTGGTCACGCCATCCACCAGATCGGCCACATCCCGGCCAAACCGCTTTTCGACTTCGGAATAGCTGGCTTTGGTGTCCTCGATCGTGTCATGCAGCAGCGCCGTGATGATCGTTGCATCATCCAGCCGCTGTTCTGTCAGGATCGCGGCAACAGCGACGGGGTGGCTGAAATAGGGCTCGCCCGAGTGACGGTACTGCCCTTCATGCATCAGGCGGCCAAATTCATAGGCCGCCCGGATAAGCTGTTCGTTGGTTTTCGGGTTGTAGTTGCGAACAAGTGCGATCAGGTCATCAACCGCAATCATACTCACCACTTCCTGTTTTAGGTGGGGCTTAGCCCTGCCCTTGTGCTTCCATCAGCTGACGCAGCAGCATTTCTTCGGACATGTCGTCCTCGGCCGGTTTGTCGGCCGGCTCGCCGCCGCCCATCAGCAGGGCCATGTTGTCGTCTTCGGGCATATCGACCTCGATCTGGGTCTGGTTGCTCTCGATCAGACGTTCGCGCAGCTCGTCGGCGGACTGGGTTTCCTCGGCGATTTCACGCAGGGCGACAACCGGGTTCTTATCGTTGTCACGGTCCACAGTGATCGCGGCCCCGGCCGAGATTTCACGGGCCCGATGCGAAGCCAGCATCACCAGCTCGAAACGGTTCTGAACCTTGTCTACGCAATCTTCAACGGTAACGCGGGCCATGGGGCACTCCAGTCATTGGGACAGCTTGTCTGAAAGGCGCTTTCTATGGGGAAAAATAGGCATTGACAACCCGGTTTCAAAGAGCCCGCACCTCTTTTATCGCCGCCTCGGGCAAATCAGCGCAGATTTCCCGTATTGTCCGGCCCAAAACCGGATGAGTCCAGTCAGGCGCAATATCCAGCAGGGGCACCAGCACAAAGGCCCGGTCTTGCAGGCGGGGGTGCGGCAGAATCAGCTGCTGAGGCGTGAGGCGCATCTGCTGCCCTAGCGGCAAGTCGCGCCAGGATTGAAACACCCCCAGATCCGGCAAGACCAGTTGCCCATAGGCCAGCAGATCCAGATCCACCGTGCGCGCGCCCCATCTTTGCTGTCGCAGGCGCCCCAGGCTGGACTCGATCTCATGCAGAAGCGCCAGCACTTCTGTCGGGGTCAGCCCGGTGCGCAACTGCGCCGCCGCATTCACAAAGTCCGGACCCGCCCCCGCCGGAAAGCACGGCGTCCTGAAAAACCGGCTTTGGCGAACAACTTCCGCCCCTCTTTTACCCAGTTCCGCAAGGGCAAGGTTCAAAACTTCAGCACTGCCCGTGTTTTCAAAGGCTTGATTAGACCCGAGGGCAATCAAGACAGGTTGATCAATTTCCACAGCCACCCTATCCTTTCGAGCGTACTAAGCCACTTGCGCACTGCTTCCGATAAACTTAATTCTTCTCAAGGCCGCACTTTCTTTTTGCACACTCACTCACGGACGGACAGGCGCGGCATTACATCGGAAGGGATTTTTTTATGTTCTACAAGGACGAACGGCTGGCGCTGTTCATCGACGGTTCGAATTTATATGCCGCTGCCAAAGCTCTTGGGTTCGACATTGACTATAAACTGCTCCGGCAAGAGTTCATGCGCCGCGGAAAACTGCTGCGGGCCTTCTACTACACCGCGCTGCTGGAAAATGACGAATACTCGCCCATTCGCCCCCTGGTTGACTGGCTGCACTACAACGGCTTCACCATGGTGACGAAACCGGCGAAGGAATTCACCGACAGCCAGGGCCGCCGCAAGGTCAAAGGCAACATGGACATCGAACTGACCGTGGACGCGATGGAGCTGGCCCCGCGTGTCGATCACATCGTGCTGTTCTCGGGCGATGGCGATTTCCGGCCGCTGGTCGAATCGCTGCAACGTCAGGGCGTCCGGGTCTCGGTCGTTTCGACGATTCGCAGCCAGCCGCCGATGATCGCGGACGAGCTGCGCCGCCAGGCCGACAACTTCATCGAGCTGGACGAGCTGAAAGAGGTCATCGGCCGTCCTCCGCGTGAAATGCCAATGGATCGCGAAGCCGACTATCAATCCTGAGGCGCACACGCCCAAGACAAACGAACCGGGGCCCCTGCCCCGGTTTTTTATATCCCGAACCGGGGCAGCGCAGCGCCTGAACACTGGACCCCGCCCGCCCAACGCCTTACCTGTGAAACCAACAGGAGGCCCCGCATGACCAAATCGCCGCTGACCATCTACCTTGCCGCCCCACGCGGGTTCTGCGCCGGCGTTGATCGCGCCATCAAGATTGTTGAAATGGCGATTCAGAAATGGGGCGCGCCGGTCTATGTCCGGCATGAAATCGTGCATAACAAATACGTGGTGGACAGCCTGCGCGATCAGGGCGCCGTCTTCGTCGAGGAACTGGAAGATTGCCCCGATGACCGCCCGGTGATCTTTTCCGCCCATGGCGTGCCCAAATCGGTGCCCGCCGCCGCCAAAACCCGCAATATGATCTATGTGGACGCCACCTGCCCGCTGGTCTCTAAGGTCCATATCGAGGCCGAGCGGCATTTCGAAAACGGGCTGCAAATCATCATGATCGGCCATGCCGGGCACCCCGAAACCATCGGCACCATGGGCCAGCTGCCCCAGGGCGAGGTTCTGCTGGTCGAAACCGTCGAGGATGTGGCCAGCGTGCCCGTGCGCGACCCTGCGAAACTGGCCTTTGTCACGCAGACCACCCTGTCCGTGGATGATACGATCGACATCATCGCCGCGCTGAACGAACGCTTCCCGCAGATCGTCGGCCCACACAAAGAGGACATCTGCTACGCCACTACGAACCGCCAGGCCTCGGTCAAGGCGATTGCGCCGCAATCGGATGCGCTGCTGGTGGTGGGGGCGCCGAATTCGTCCAATTCGCGGCGCCTGGTCGAGGTCGCCTCGCGCAATGGCTGCGATTATGCCCAACTGGTGCAGCGCGCCACTGAAATCGACTGGCGCGCGCTAGACGGCATTCGCACCCTGGGCATCACCGCCGGGGCCTCGGCCCCCGAAGTGCTGATCAACGAGGTGGTAGACGCCTTCCGCGACAGGTTCGACGTCACCGTTGAAATCGTCGAAACTGCCCAAGAGAATATCGAGTTCAAAGTTCCCCGCGTTCTGCGCGAACCTGCCTGAGGCCCTCATGATTACCGCTCAATTCCTGCTGACCGCTTTGGTTGTCGTCCTCGCCCCCGGCACGGGGGTCATCTACACGCTGGCCATGGGGCTGGGTCAGGGCCGCCGCGCCGCGATCATCGCGGCTTTCGGCTGCACGCTGGGGATTGTCCCGGCCATGGCAGCAGCCATTCTGGGGCTAGCGGCGGTCATGCACAGTTCGGCCCTGTTGTTCCAGGCGGTGAAATTTGCCGGCGTCGCCTATCTGCTGTGGCTGGCCTGGCAGGCCCTGCGCAGCGGGGGCGCCCTGTCAATCGACAGCCAGAAAGCGCGCCAATCGGCCTTTGCCATCGCGCGCCGGGGTATTCTGATCAACACGCTGAACCCCAAGCTTTCGATCTTTTTTCTGGCGCTGCTGCCGCCTTTCCTGTCTGGCACTCCGGACAACGCCACGGCCGAGATGCTGACCCTGGGCGCGGTCTTTATGGCGATGACCTTCGGCGTCTTCGTGCTGTATGGCGTTTTCGCTGCGGCCGCGCGCCGTCTGATCCTGTCCAGCGAGCGGGCGATGCGCTGGATGAACCGCTCCTTCGCCGCCATCTTTGCCCTGCTGGCCGGACGTCTGGCACTGGAGCGCGCATGACCCAGGATTCAGAGACCATCCAGGTCTACGACGCGCGGGCGCAAGAATATGCCGCAGTCACCCAGAACCATATCGAAACACCTTTGTTGCAGGCCTTTATCTGCGCCCTGCCCGCCCGCGCCTGCGTGCTGGATCTGGGCTGCGGGCCGGGACTGTTCGCGCAGGCCATGCAGAAGGCCGGACTGATCGTAGAGGCCACCGATGCCTCGGCTGAAATGGTCGCCCTGGCCAATCAACTGCCCGGAGTAACCGCCCGCCAAGAGAGCTTCTCGGAGCTGACGGCGCAAAGCACATACGATGGCGTATGGGCGAACTTCAGCCTGCTGCACGCCCCGCGCAGCGAAATGCCCAGCCACCTGTCACGCATCCACAGCGCCCTGAAACCGGGCGGACAATTTCACATGACCGTCAAGACCGGCCAGGGGGACAGCCGCGACCGGCTGGGGCGCTTTTACACCTACTATCAACCCGCCGAGATCCGCACCCTGCTGGAAACCGCAGGCTTCACCGTCATGAAAATCTCCCCCGGACGCGACAAAGGGCTGGACGGATCCCTGTCGGATTGGATATCCGTTGCCTCCCATGCCTGAACTCTTTGCATATACGGACGGAGCGTGCTCTGGAAATCCCGGCCCCGGCGGCTGGGGCGTTCTGCTGCGCGCCATGGACGGCGACTCCATCGTCAAGGAACGCGAGCTGTCAGGCGGCGAGCCCGAGACCACCAACAACCGGATGGAACTGCTGGCCGCGATCAACGCATTGGAAACGCTGGCAAAAGCCTCAACCATCACGGTGGTCACTGACAGCGCCTATGTCAAAAACGGCGTCACGGGCTGGATTCACGGCTGGAAACGCAACGGCTGGAAAACCGCCGCCAAGAAACCCGTGAAAAACGTCGAGCTCTGGCAGCGCCTAGACGAGGCCCAAGCCCGCCATAACGTGACCTGGGAATGGGTCAAGGGCCACGCCGGCCACCCCGAAAACGAACGCGCGGATGAACTGGCCCGCGCTGGCATGGCCCCGTTCAAACCGTGATCTATTTCCGCACGTAGATCTGCCACAGCCAGATCAGCAACAGCGCACCCAGGACCGCTCCGATCAGCCCGGCGAACGCGCCCATCACGGCCAGCAGAAACCGCAGCACCAGCCCCCCGATCAGCGCTCCGGCCATGCCAATCACGACGGTGGTCACGATGTCGGTTTCCAGCCTCATCAGCCGCGTCGCCAGAAACCCGGCAGCCGCCCCAATGATCACCAACCAGATAACGCCCATGACGGCCTCCTATTTTCGAAAATGCGTCGGCACGATGATCAGCGCCCCGATCGCGGACACAATCGCATCCACCCCCGCGCTGCCAAACCCCAGCCCGAACATGATCCGGACAAAGTAAAACAGAAACGCCCCGCCGATACAGACGATAACCGAGGGCAAAATCCCGTTCCGGGTAAATCCCGACTTCTCGGACAGATACCCCACGATCCCCGCAATCACGACCGTCCCAATGAGCGTTGGAAACATCTGAGCCTTCCCGAATTAAAGCACGGTGCCCCTGGCCAGAGGCGTCCCGCGCAAGAAATCCCCTGCATCCTGCGCGCCCTTCCCCGCCCGTTGCAAGCGCAAAATCCGAACAGCCCCCGTCCCGCACGCCACCGTCAGAGCATCGTCCAGAATCTCTCCGGGGGTGCCCGCCCCCTCAGCCAGACACGAGCCCAGCAGCTTCAGCCGCCCCCCGTCATGCTCGACCCACGCGCCAGGAAAAGGCGAGAGCCCCCGGATCTTCCGATCCACTTCGGTAGCGGGCGCAGACCAGTCCACAGCCGCCTCCGCCTTATCAATCTTATGCGCATACGTGACCCCGGCCTGAGGCTGCGGCTCAGGCTGCAAATCATCCAACCGGGCCAACGCCTGAACAATCAGCTCCGCACCCATCACGGACAAACGATCATGCAATTGCGCCGTGGTCTCTTGCGGGCCAATCGCCGTTGCCTCGCGCAACAATACGGACCCGGTATCCAGCCCCGCCTCCATCTGCATGATACACACGCCCGTTTCCGCATCCCCGGCCATGATCGCCCGATGAATCGGCGCCGCCCCGCGCCAGCGCGGCAACAAGCTGGCGTGAATATTCAGACACCCCCGCAACGGCGCATCCAACACCGCCTCAGGCAGTATCAACCCATAAGCCACAACCACAGCCACATCCGCCTCCAACGCAGCAAACGCGGCCTGCTCGGCCTCATCCTTCAGGGACACCGGATGACGGACCTCCAGCCCCAGATCGGCCGCACGCACATGCACAGGGGTCGGCCGGTCCTTCTTGCCCCGCCCCGCCTGACGCGGCGGCTGGCAATAAACAGCGGCAATCTCGTGCCCCGCCGCAACCAAAGCCTCAAGCACAGGCACAGAAAACTCGGGCGTCCCCATGAATACAACGCGCATCCGCTTCCCTTCTTTGCTCTTCAAATACTCAAAAACGCGCCCTATCCGCGCAGCTTCCTGGCTTTTCGCAGCAGCATATCCCGCTTCATCTTGGACAGACGGTCAAAATACATCTTCCCGTTCAGATGGTCGATCTGATGCTGCACGCTGGTCGCCCACAGCCCGACGAAATCACGCTCTTCGATCTCACCATCCTCATTCAGAAACCGTACCGTCACCGCGCGCGGACGCTCGATCTTTGCCGACACTCCCGGCAGATTGGGGCTGGCCTCTTCATGCGGGCGCAGCTGCACACTGGCGTGCAGCACTTCGGGATTGGCCATGCGCACCGCCTGCCCCCGCGCATCCGAGGCATCGACAACCGCCAGGCGCTGCATCACTCCGATCTGCACCGCAGCCAGACCAACGCCCGGCATGGCCTCCATCGTGTCGATCATATCATTCCAGATCGCCCGCGTGTCCTCGGTGATTTCAGACACCTCGGCCGCCGCCGTCCGCAGACGTTTGTCCGGCCAGGGAATACAGGTCCGGGCCGTCACGCGCGGGCCCGTTCGCGTTTCAGCTTCTGCATCTTGCGAGTGATCATCTGGCGCTTCAGCGGCTTCAGATAGTCAATGAACAGCTTACCGTTCAGATGGTCGATCTCGTGCTGCACGCAGGTCGCCCACAGCCCGCCGAAATCCTCGGTCTGCTCGTTGCCATTCACATCGAGCCACCGCACCGAGACATCCGCCGGCCGCGTGACCTCGGCATATTGATCGGGGATGGACAGGCAGCCCTCTTCGTAGACATTGGTTTCGTCGGACGCGGCAATGATCTCGGGGTTGAACATGATCAAGGGGCGCGGAGCTTCGCCCTCTTCCTTAACGCAGTCCAGCACGATCAGCCGGTGCATTTTCCCGATCTGAGGCGCGGCCAGACCGATGCCCGGCGCGTCATACATGGTTTCCAGCATGTCATCGGCCAGGCTGCGCAGCTCGTCCGACAGATCCGCAACAGGGTCGCAGACTTTCTTGAGCCGAGGGTCGGGGTGGATCAGGATTGGATGCTTCATGTGGGGCATTTATGATATGGCCAAGCCCCGCGCAATGGGCCAAAGTTTCGCGAAGCGACGGGCGGGGAAAGAGTGCATAAAATAATTTCCCAATAAATATCTATAAATATAAAAATCCCCCCAAACATATAAGATAAAAAGGAACATATTTGCAATATATCACAGAATATGAGAACAATACCACCGCAAAAACCGCCGCCTTGTTCCCCGCCCGTTTATCTGTCTAGGGTGCACATCAGACCACCAAGGAGACCGCGCATGAATTTCGACGAGATCATCAACCGCTTTGGCAGTCACTCTGTCAAATGGGACATGATGGAGAGCATCTATGGCGTTCCGGCGGACGATGGCATTCCGATGTGGGTGGCCGACATGGACTTCCCCGCGCCGCAATGCGTGCAGGATGCCGTGCAGCGGATGCACGATCACGGGATTTATGGCTATTACGGCGATGATACCAGCTATCGCGCGGCGATCTGCTGGTGGATGCAAACCCGCCACAACTGGCAGGTAGACCCCGACGCCATTTTTACCACGCACGGGCTGGTGAACGGCACCGCGATGTGCGTCGAAACCTATACCCAGCCGGGCGATGGTGTCGTGCTGATGACCCCGGTCTATCATGCCTTTGCCAAGGTGATCCGAGCCAATGGCCGCCGCGTGATCGAATGCGATCTGCGCAATGTGGATGGCCGCTATGAAATGGATTTCGACGCCTGGGATGCGCAGATGGATGGCTCGGCCAGGATGCTGGTTCTGTGCTCACCGCACAACCCCGGAGGACGCGTCTGGACCCGCGAAGAACTGCAAGGCGTCGCCGATTTCGCCAAGCGCCACGATCTGATCCTGGTTTCAGACGAGATTCACCACGATCTGGTGTTCCCCGGCACCACCCACACCCCCATGGCGCTGATCGAGGGCATCGCAGACCGCCTGATTATGATGACGGCCACCACCAAGACCTTCAATATCGCCGGCAGTCATTCGGGCAACGTGATCATTCACGACCCGGCGCTGCGCCAGAAATTCGCCGCCCGGATGATGGGGCTGGGGCTGTCTGCGAACGCCTTTGGCCTGCACATGGCCGAGGCCGCCTATTCCCCCGAAGGCGCCGCCTGGGTGGATGAGCTGGTGACCTATCTGGACGGCAACAAACAGCTGTTCGACGCGGCCATCAACGCCATTCCCGGCCTGAAATCCATGCCGCTAGAGGCCACCTATCTGGCCTGGGTCGATTTTTCCGGCACCGGGATGGAGCGCACGGAATTCACCGACCGTGTTCAAAAAGGGGCCAGGATCGCGGTCAATCACGGGCCGACTTTTGGCTCGGGCGGCGAGGATTTTCTGCGCTTCAACCTGGCCACTCCGCGCGCGCTGGTGCAGCAGGCGGTGGACCGGATGCAGGCGGCCTTTGCCGATTTGCAATAATCAGCCCCGCAGCTGATCTGGCAGCAGCGCCACGGCTTCGCGGTCCTCAACGGCGAAATCCACGGGGGCCGCGGTATGCGTTGCGGTCAGACGCTTGAATTCATAGATCATCTGCCCGCCTTCCTTGGCCGAGGCAACGATCAGACACTGATACAGGTGAAACCCGCGATCATAAATATCCACGAAACCGCGCATCTTCGGTGCGTTTTCCGCATCCAGCGCAAAGCCGGTGTCCCAGAACCGCAGGATGCGGAACATCTGTCCGCCTGCCTCGACCATCATACGGCTGGAGCGCTTTAGCCTGGCCTTGCGCGCGGCATCCAAACCCGCCTGGACCTCTTTCGAGATAAATGTCGACATGTGCCTTCCCCTCGTGCTGTCTCAAAGCATGGGCCAATCATGGTTGAGGTCAAGTTAACGTTTCATGACGCAGCGCAGCGTGTTGCATGGCCTTGCGCCCAAGGCCGAACGGCCCGCCCAACTGCCGATCCTGCCTGTGCCCCGCCGCGCGCCGCATAGAATCGCTTGCATGTGCAGCAACGCAGCCTGGCTGCGCGGGTGCGGGGATAGCCCCCTTTTTTCAATCCCATTAGAACGCCGCCCAAAGGAGATGCCAATGGGACTTTTGGAGAATGGCACCTGGCGGGAGGACTCGCTGACGGGGCGCAATCAGGACGGGCGCTTCAAACGCACGACCACCAGTTTCCGCAACTGGATCACCCCGGATGGGCGCCCCGGCCCCAGCGGCACTGGCGGTTTCAACCCCGAAAGCGGGCGTTATCATCTATATGTATCCTATGCCTGCCCCTGGGCCCATCGCACGCTGATCTTTCGTGCTCTGAAAGGGCTGGAGCCCCACATCCCCGTGTCGGTTGTCCACCCCGATATGCTGCGGGACGGCTGGACATTCGGCACCGATTTCGACGGGGCCACGGGCGATCGTCAATTCGGCCTGACCCACCTGCACCAAATCTATACCCGCGCGGCCCCCGATATTTCCGGGCGTGTCACCGTGCCGGTTCTGTGGGACTCGCACACCGGCACCATTGTGTCGAACGAAAGCGCCGAGATCATCCGCATGTTCAACACGGCCTTTGACGGGCTGACGGGCAACACGCTGGATTTCTGGCCCGCCCCCCTGCGCCCTCGGATCGAGGAGTTCAACTCTCGCATTTATGACACGCTGAATAATGGCGTCTACAAATCCGGCTTTGCCACCACCCAGGCCGCCTATGAAGAGGCCGTCGGCCCGCTGTTCGACACGCTGGACTGGCTGGAAACGCATCTGTCGCAGAACCGCTATCTGCTGGGCCCTCAAATCACCGAGGCCGACTGGCGCCTGTTCACCACTCTGATCCGTTTCGATCCGGTCTATCACGGGCATTTCAAATGCAACCGGGCCAAGCTGATCGAATTTCCGAACCTGTGGGCTTATACGCGTGCGCTGTATCAATGGCCCGGCGTGGCCGAAACCACCCGGATAGATCACATCATCCGCCACTATTACTATAGCCACGAAACGATAAACCCGTTCCGGATCGTGCCGATTTCGCCGCTCTTGGATCTGAACCGCCCACATGGACGGGACGCGCTGTAGCGCCCTCTTGTGCTGGACCCTGATTTGAGGGCATTGATCGCGCAGACATTCAAGAGGTTTGGCGTGACGAAAATCAGGGATCATGGCGGAGGCATCGACGCAGCCGTGGCACAATATGGCGGCACGCGCGCAGGCTGGGTGGATCTGTCGACCGGGATCAATCCGGTGCCCTATCCCGTGCCAGAGATTCCGGCGGATGCGTGGATGTCCCTGCCCGATCAGACCGCACAGAGCCAGCTGCTGAACGCCGCGCGCCGGTTCTGGAATGTCCCCGATGGCGCGCAGATCGTTGCCGCCCCCGGAGCCTCGGCGCTGATTGCCAACCTGCCCGCTCTAGCGCAGTCCGGCGGCGTCTATATCCCGCGTCCCACCTATAACGAACATGCCGCCGCGTTCAAGGCGCATGGCATCCCGGTCAGCCCCGATGATCCGGACCAGCCGACGCATGTCTACGTTCACCCCAACAATCCCGACGGGCGTTTGTGGCCCTCGCCTCCGCAGGACCGCGCGCTGACGATCATCGACGAGAGTTTCTGTGATGTGACTCCGGCCGAGACGCATATTCAACGCGCCGCTCGGCCCGGCACGGTGATCCTCAAGAGCTTTGGCAAATTCTGGGGGCTGGCTGGCGTGCGGCTGGGGTTTGCCATCGCGCATCCGCAGACTTTCGCGCCTCTGAACGGTCCCGGTCTGGCCGATCTGCTGGGGCCCTGGGCGGTCTCGGGGCCTGCGCTGGAAATCGGCGCCCACGCCCTAAGCGATCCCGACTGGGCGCAACGGACACGTCGCAGGCTGGCCGCGGATACCGCGCGACTGGATCGCCTGATGATCGCCGCCGGAGCCAAGGTGCACGGCGGCACCCCGCTGTTCCGACTGTATCGCGTCAGCGCGGCCTCTGCCTGGCAAGAGCGCCTGGCCAAACACCGTATCTGGACCCGCATTTTCCCCTATTCCGATCATTTTCTGCGTCTGGGCCTGCCTGCGCCGCAGCACTGGGCCCGGCTGGAGACCGCCTTATCATGACCTTGTTTTTCGCGATGATTCTGGACGCGCTGCTGGGCGAGCCGAAATGGCTCTGGTCCCGAATACCGCATCCTGCGGTGCTGATGGGGCGTCTGATTGCCTGGTGCGACGCGCGGTTCAACGCGGGCGCATTGCGAAGCTTCAAGGGCGCGCTGGTCATGGCCGCGCTGGCCGTGTTCGCCTGGATTCTGGGCGCATTGCTCAGCAGCCTGGGGCCATTGGCGGAAATCCTGATCGCCGCCATTCTGATCGCCCAGAAATCACTGGTGCAACATGTTCAGGCGGTGGCCGACGCGCTGCGCCTGTCCGTGGGCGATGGCCGCCGCGCGGTGGCGATGATCGTTGGCCGCGACACCGCGCAAATGGACGGCCCCGCCGCGTCCCGCGCCGCCATCGAATCCGCTGCCGAGAACCTCTCGGATGGGGTCATTGCGCCGGTTTTCTGGTTCCTGATCGCTGGCCTGCCCGGCCTGCTGTTCTATAAGATCACCAATACCGCCGACAGCATGATCGGGCACCGCACCCCGCGCCATCAGCAATTCGGCTGGGCCGCCGCGCGGCTTGATGATCTGCTGAATCTGATCCCTGCGCGGCTGACTGCGGGGCTGATCGCTGTGGCCTATCATCTGCGGGACTGGCCCGCGATCCGGGCCGAGGCGCTACAGCATCGCTCGCCCAATGCCGGCTGGCCCGAGGCCGCAATGGCCCGCGCCCTGAATGTCGCCCTATCCGGCCCCCGCGCCTACGAAGGCGAAATGCAGAGCTTCCCCTGGGTGAATCCGCGCGGCCAACGCCAAGCCGGCCCCGATGACATCGACCGCTCAGTCAGTGCCCTGTGGCGCGTCTGGGGGCTGACATTGGGCTGTGTGGCCCTGATCACCTTGGGGCAGGCATGGATCTGCTGGATTTTCTGACTTCCACCCGTCGCAGTGCTGCTGATAGGTTCTGACAAAGACTTTAACTTTCCGAGGATTTTATGCGCCTATCTCTTGCCTTGTCCGCCCTTCTGCTATCTGCCACCACGGCCCTTGCCGCGTCCCCCTGCGGAGGCAACTTTAGCGGGTTCGTTCAGGGCCTGCGAAGCGAGGCAACCGCCAAGGGCTATGACAACGGCACCGTACAGCGGTTTTTTGCGGGCGTGCGTCAGGATGCAAAGGTGCTGAAAGCCGACCGCGCTCAGGGCGTTTTCCAGCTGGATTTCACCACTTTTGCCCGTCGCCTGATCTCGGCCGATCGGATGAAGCGCGGCCAGTCCAACGCCCGTAAATACGCCAGAACCTTCGCCCGGATCGAGCGCGACTACGGCATCGCCCCCGGTGTTCTGCTGGCCTTCTGGGCGTTCGAAACGGATTACGGCGCTTTCCAGGGGGATTTCAACACGCTGAACGCGCTGGTCACCCTGTCGCATGATTGCCGCCGCCCGCATCTGTTCCGCCCGCAGGTCTTTGCCGCGCTTGAGCTGTTCACCCGAGGCGACTTCGACCCGGCCCGCACCACCGGCGCCTGGGCGGGGGAAATCGGCATGGTGCAGATGCTGCCCCAAGACATTCTGGATAACGGCGTGGATGGCGACGGTGACGGCCATGTCAGCCTGAAAACCTCGGCCCCCGATGCGCTGATGTCGGGCGGGAAAATGCTGTCGCATCTGGGCTGGAAACACGGAGAGCCCTGGTTGCAGGAAATCACCGTCCCCGCCGATATGGACTGGTCACAAACCGGCATCCACACGCAAATGCCCCTGTCCAAATGGGAGTCCATGGGCATCCGTCCCCGCTCCGGCAAATGGGCGGCGAACCTGCCCGGTTCGGTCATCCTGCCGCAGGGGCATAAGGGGCCGGCCTTTCTGGCCTATCCGAATTTCAACGTCTATTTCGAATGGAATCAAAGCTTTACCTACGTCCTGACCGCCGCTTACTTCGCCACCCGTCTGGAAGGCGCCCCAGTGTTCAACCCAGGAAACCCCGATGCGGGCCTGGCTGGCGCGCAGATGAAACAGCTGCAACGCAAACTGGCCGCGCGGGGCCATGACGTGGGCAAAGTGGACGGCATCCTGGGCGCAGGCACCCGCAAGGCCGTCCAGGCCGAGCAAAAACGCCTGGGCCTGCCCGCCGATGCCTGGCCCACCGCGCAACTTCTGGGGAAACTGTAATGCACGCCAAAACCGCCGAGCTGCGCGCCGCAATGGATCATATCCGCGCCGCCCCCCCGGACAACGCCCCAATCGCCATGCTCTGCCGTCGCCCCGATTTCGGCAAACGCGATTTCGTGCAATCGCTGGACATGACCGTCACAGGCGGCATCCCCGGCGAGCGTTGGGCGACATCCCCCTGGATCACCCGCCCAGATGGCAGCCCCGATCCGCGCATTCAGGTCTCGATCCTGCCCACCCGCGTGATGGAGACCGTCTGGCTGGACCGCGAAACCCAGCCCCATCCGGGCGATCCCATTGTCGCCGATCTGGATTGCTCTTACAGCAACCTGCCCGTCGGCAGCCACCTGCAAGCCGGCACCGCCATCCTCGAAGTCTCGGACGTCTTCAACGACGCCTGCATCAAATGGAAAGCCCGCTACGGAGCCCCCGCCAAAGACTGGATCATGGACCGCCAGAACATCCACCTACGCCTGCGAGGACTGCTGTGCAAAATCGTCCAGGACGGCACCGTCACCCTTCAGGACCGCCTGATCAAACTCTGAATACGGGACGGCGGGCGGGGCGATGTTGCCCACAGGGCAACGAGCGGCGCTCCCGTCACGCCACCAGCTGTTCCGCCTTCTTCAGATCCACGCTCACCAGCTGACTGACCCCCTGCTCCTGCATGGTCACCCCAAACAGCCGATCCATCCGCGCCATCGTCACCGCATGGTGCGTGATGATCAAGAATCGCGTGTTCGTCCGCCGGCACATCTCGTCCAGCATGTCACAGAACCGCGTCACATTGGCATCGTCCAAAGGCGCGTCCACCTCGTCCAGCACACAGATCGGCGCCGGATTGGCCAGGAATACCGCGAAAATCAGCGCCAGCGCGGTCAGCGTCTGCTCGCCGCCCGACAGCAGGCTCAAAGTGCTCAGCTTCTTGCCCGGCGGCTGGCACATGATCTCCAACCCGGCCTCCAGCGGATCATCCGATTCCACCAGCACCAGATTGGCCTCGCCGCCACCGAACAAATGCCGGAACAGCTGGCTGAAATTCGCATTCACCTGCTCGAACGCCGTCAGCAGCCGTTCGCGCCCCTCGCGGTTCAGGCTGGCAATCCCCTGACGCAAAGCCTTGATCGCCTCCTCCAAATCGGCCTTTTCGCCGATCAGCACACCGTGCTCTTCACGCACTTCCTTGGCGTCTTCCTCGGCCCGCAGGTTCACCGCCCCCAGAGCATCGCGCTGTCGTTTAAGCCGATTCACTTCGGTTTCGATTTGGTCCGATCCAGGCATCTCCTGAGGGTCAGCATCCAATGTTTCCAGCAACTTATCGGGGGTGCTGTCCTGTTCCTCGCTGATCCGTTCGGCTGCGGCAGCCACCGTTTCGCGCGCCGCATCGGCCCGCGCCTCGGACCGGGCGCGCGCCTCGCGGGCTTCGCTGGCCAACCGCTCGGCATCCCGTTCGGCCTGTTCGGACTGGCGCGCGGCCGAGTCCGCCTCGGCCAGGCTGTCCGCCGCCAGACGGCGCCGCTCTTCGGCCTGTTCAATCGCCTCGTTCAGTTCTTCGCGCTGAATCGCAATCTCTTCGGGGGCCGCGCTGGCCTCGATCAGGTCCTCCTCGGACGCGCCCTTACGATCTTCCAGCTCGGCCGAGCGGGTCGAGGCAGTGTCCAGACGGTGCCGCCATCCGCTCAGTTCTTTGGTGACTTCCTGACTGCGCCGGATGCGAGCGTCGCCCTCGCGGCGCAGCTCATCATGGGCCGAGCGCTTGGACATCATCGTGATCCGCGCCGCCTCGACCGTCATTTTCACGTCTTCCACCGAGGCCCGCGCGGCCTCCAGATCGTCCAGCTCGGACACCGCCTGCTCGGCCTCATTGACTTGCGCGCGCGCGGCCATCGCATCCTCTTCGTGCCGCGAGACCGCCAGCCCCATCGATTCCAGCTTGGACTGCGCCAGATTGCGATCCGCCTCGGCCCGGCTCAGCTTGCGGTTCGCCTCGTTGACCAGCCGGTCGGCATCGCGCCGCGCCTGACGGGCGGCCTGATCGGCATGGGTCAGATCCGTCAGACGGGCCGCCAGCGCCTCATGCGCCTGACGCGCCGCATCGGCCCGCGCGTTGGCGCGCTCCATCTGTTGTTTCAGTTCTTCGAGACGGTTCAATTGCTGCAAACGCAGCGCCGCAGCCGAGGGCGCATCCTCGGCCCAGGCGCGATAACCATCCCAGCGCCACAGATCGCCCTCTTGACTGACCAGCCGCTGACCGGGGCGCAGTAACGGCTGCAAACGCGCGGCATCCTCGGCGCCGACCAGCCCGATCTGTGACATCCGGCGTGCCAGAACATCCGGAACCGACACATGCCGCGTTAGTGCTGTCACCCCTGTCGGCAGCGGCTGCGTATCCTCGTAATCAGGCAGAACCGCCCAGCCCGAGGGGCCGTCTTCGTCCACCTCAGGGGCGCGCAGATCATCGGCCAGAGCCGCACCCAGGGCCTTCTCGAACCCTTGTTCCACCTGCAAACGGTCCATGATCTGACCGCCCTCGGCCGTGTCCCGTTCCAACAGTTTGGCCAGCGCCGTTACCTCGGCGCGCAGGGCGTTCAGCTCGCCTTCGGCCTCGGATCGTTCGGCGCGCACATCCGCTTCGCGCGCCTGCGTGTCGGCACGGGCGGCCTCGGCCTCAAGCAGCATCTCTTCGACATTCGAGGCCGTCTCGACCGCGATTGCCTCGGCTTCTTGCGCGGCTTCGAACTCGATCTCGGCGTTTTCCAGCGCGCCTTGGGCGGCATCAACCGCTTCGCGCGCCTTATCCGCTTCGGCCTCGGCGCGTGTCTGGGTTTTCCGGCTGTCCTCCAGCAGGCGGTGCGCCGACTGATGTTTGGCCGCCAGACGGGCGACATCCTCGGTGCGTTCGGACAGATCCGCCTCGCGATCCTGCAAGATGCCCGCCGCCTCGTGCGAGATTTCAGCGGCTGTCTCCAGCTTCTCCATATGGCCTTCGCCGGCTTTTTGCAGCTCGCGGGCTTCCCATTCCAGCCGTTCGATCATTTCGCCGGCATCGCGGTTCAGACCGGCCTCGCGTTCGATGTCACGGGCCAGCTGTTCGATACGGTTGCGCAGCGTTTCAATCGTCTGCACCGCCCGCGCTTCCTGATCCGAGAGCGCATCGCGCTGCACTTGCAGACGTTGCAGGACGGCGGCGGCGATTGCCTCTTCCTCGCGCAGGGGCGGCAGGGCCTCTTCTCGCTCGGCGCGCAGTTTTGCGGCTTTGCGCGCCGTGCCTTCGGCCCCGGCGGCGGCGGTCACACGTTCGCGCAATTCGGCATCGGCCACCAGGCGCGCCTCGTCTGCCTCGCGCCAGCGGCGATACAGCAACAGCCCTTCGGCGCGGCGTAGTTCCTCGCCGATGGCCCGGTAGCGCGCCGCCTGACGTG
Organism: Paracoccaceae bacterium; assembly: GCA_002708925.1. GTDB lineage: Bacteria > Pseudomonadota > Alphaproteobacteria > Rhodobacterales > Rhodobacteraceae > Thalassobius. Next base: position 35,139 of record PAPN01000026.1, on the reverse strand, counting down.
CCTGCCGATCCAGCTGTGACAGCTGATGCGCCAGCTGTTCTACCACATCGTCCACACGCGCCAGATTCTGTTCGGCGCCTTTCAGTTTCAGCTCGGCTTCGTGCCGGCGTTGATAGAGGCCCGAAATCCCCGCGGCCTCTTCCAGAATGCGGCGGCGGTTCTTGGGTTTGGCGTTGATCAGCTCGCTGATCTGCCCCTGCCGCACCAGCGCCGGCGAATGCGCCCCGGTCGAGGCATCGGCGAACAGCATCTGCACATCGCGCGCCCGCACGTCCTTGGTGTTCACCTTATAGGCACTGCCCACATCGCGAGTGATCCGGCGCACGATTTCCAGCTGATCTTCGTCATTGAACCCGGCGGGGGCCAGACGTTCCTGGTTGTCGATAATCAGGGACACTTCGGCAAAGTTCCGGGCCGGACGCGAGGCCGCGCCGGCAAAGATCACATCCTCCATGCCGCCGCCACGCATGGCTTTGGGCCGGTTTTCCCCCATCACCCAGCGCAGCGCCTCCAGCAGGTTGGACTTACCGCAGCCATTGGGGCCCACGACGCCGGTCAGCCCGTCCTTGATCAGCAGATCGGTCGGGTCCACGAAGCTTTTGAAGCCGGTCAGTCTGAGTTTCGTGAAAAGCAAGCGCGAAGGGTGTCCTGTGATTCCAGTGTAACCCCGATCCTGATCCGCCAAGCCCCTCTGAGTCAACGCCAACACCCCTGATATGGCCGCGCACCCCAAGTTATCCACAAGATATTGCGGATTTCCGCCACTTGACCCAAACGCGGAACATCGCAAAAATCTTCGTCGGATCACAAGGAAGGACCGGGAATGACGCTCTCAATTTCTGTCGAAAGCCCGCTGACGCCCGACGGATTGGCGCTGGTGGACGGTTCAGAGCAGGCCCTGCGCGCGGTCTACAGCGCCGATGAATGTTTTACCTTCTCGGCACGGGAATTGGACAGGCCCGAGATCATATTTCTGGTTGCACGAAGGAATGCGGCCGCTGTGGGATGCGTTGCGCTGGTCGATTGCGGCACCTATGGCGAGGTCAAACGCCTGTTCGTCACCCCAGCTGCGCGGGGCACCGGGGCTGCACGCGCCTTGATGGCCCAGCTGGAGACTACCTCCCGCGCCCAGGGGCACACCCGCGTGATGCTGGAAACGGGTGATAAACTGGCGGCCGCTGTCGCGCTCTATCGTGATCTGGGCTATGCCAAACGGGGGCCTTTCGGGTCATATGCAGATCACCCGGCCAGCCTGTTCATGTCAAAGCCACTCAGTTGACACATGTCCCGCGCCGAGGCCCACGGAATTGGGCCGCGGCCACAGGCGAATAGGAAAAACAACTCTCATACCCGCAGCTTCGCCCCAACAGGTAAAGGCCGCGTTAAGCCGCCTGCGACAACGCATCCCATTACATTCCATATCTTGCATATTAATATACATTCCAGCTACGGAATATTTATGAGGTCACCATGTCCACGCAAATCAAACGCCCGGCGGACAGTTATTCACCGCTTTATTTCCTTGCCTCTTTGGGGGCTGGCGGCCTGGCCGTCACGTTCTTTATGTATCTGATGTTCTGGGTGCCGCACCCCGACCGGCCCGTGCCCATCTTCGAAGACATCCTGGCCGCGTTCCAAACCGGCCAGATCGGGCTGCAAATTGCCATTGCGGTTGCCGTGGTTGGCATCGCGATCTTTGCCTTCCTCAATGTGAAACTGCTGATCTGGAACTTTGCGTCTCTGGGTAAATTCAAGCAAACCGAAGCCTATGAAAAGCTGCGCAACTCGAATGCGGAAACCACACTGCTGGCGGCCCCTCTGGCCACGGCCATGACGGTGAATGCCATGTTCATCGTGGGGCTGGTCTATGTCCCCGGCCTGTGGAGCATCGTCGAATACCTGTTCCCCATGGCGCTGATCGCGTTCCTGCTGATCGGCGTCTGGGCGCTGCGCACGATCGGGGATTTCCTGGGCCGAGTACTGACCAAAGGCGGTGTGTTCGATGTCACTGCGCATAACTCCTTCGCGCAGCTTCTGCCGGCTTTTGCGCTGTCGATGATCGCCGTCGGCCTGTCCGCCCCCGCCGCCATGAGCAGCACCACGCTGACCGTTGGGGTTGGGCTGGTTCTGTCCACCTTCTTTGGGATTGCCGCCATTCTATACACGGTGGTTGCGGCGGTAACGGCGTTCAATTCGATGCTGCACTATGGCACCGCAAAAGAGGCCGGCCCCACCCTGATGGTCATCGTGCCGATCATGACGGTTCTGGGCATCATGTTCCTGCGTCAGGGTCACGGGCTGCACACCAGCTTTGAAGCCCATGTCACCGATGGGGAAACCATGGTCTTTCTGGCCCGGATGCTGACCGTTCAGGTGCTGTTCGTGATGCTGGGAATGCTGGTTCTGCGCCGTCAGGGGTATTTCAAGGATTTCGTGCTGGGGACGAAAACCTCGCCCGGTTCCTATGCGCTGGTCTGCCCTGGTGTGGCCCTGTCGGTGATGATCCATTTCTTCGTGAACAAAGGGCTGGCCGCGGCAGGGGTGATTGACAAGTTCTCGGTTGCTTATTGGATCGTGACGGCTGTGGCGCTGGCCGCGCAGGCGCTGATGATCTGGCTGGTGCTGCGCCTGAACCGCCAGCATTTCGGCAAACCGTCCCAAGCGGTCGCCGTTCCTGCCGAGTAAGGCTTCCTCCGGCTCGGCAAACCCGAGGGCGGTCCGGTTCGGGCCGCCCTTTTGCGTGATCCCGGCTGGGGCTGCGCGCTTCAGGGGCTGTTCAACTTCCGTCTGCTGGCTTGCCAGGATCGGGCTCCGGTCATATAATTTGACCAAAAAGGACGCCCCATGCCCTTTCAGAAAGTCCAGCCCGAGAAGCTCTCGGCCGCCGTTACCCGACAGATTGAGCTGTTGATTTTGCGTGGTATTCTGCGCCCCGGTGAAAGACTGCCCTCCGAGCGGGAACTGTCCGAAAAATTGGGCGTATCCCGTCCGTCGCTGCGCGAGGCGATTGCCGAGCTACAGGACAAGGGCCTTCTGACCACCCGCGCGGGCGCCGGGATCTATGTGGCGGACGTGCTGGGCTCGGCCTTCTCCGAGGCTTTGGTCAAGCTCTTTGCCGCGCATGACGAAGCGGTGTTCGATTATATCTCATTCCGCCGCGACATGGAGGGGCTGGCCGCGGAACGCGCAGCCCGTCTGGCCTCGGATACGGATCTGAAGGTGGTCCAGACCATCTTTGACAAAATGGAGGCCGTCCATTCCAAACGCGACCCCGCAGACGAAGCCCGCCTGGATGCCGATTTCCACCTGGCCATCATCGAGGCCAGCCACAACGTGGTGATGCTGCACATGATGCGCTCGATGTATCAGCTGCTGCGCGAGGGCGTGTTCTACAATCGCACGATCATGTTCCGTCAGCGCACCACCCGCGATACGCTGCTGGATCAGCACCGGGCAATCAACGACGCGCTGCAAACCCGCGATCCAGCCGCCGCACGCCGCGCGGTCGAGGCGCATCTGGACTATGTGAAAGACTCGCTCAGCGACCAGCAAAAGGCCGAGCAGAACGAGAAAATCGCCCTGCAACGGTTCGAGCACGAAAAGGCCCGCTAAAACGAAAAAACCCGCGCCAAGGCGCGGGTTCTTTGATTGGGGTGTCCCAATGATCAGTGCAGTTTCGCGTCCACTTCGGCGATGGCTGCGTCGATCAGCTTGTTGCCCTCGGTCGCGGTCATCTTCTTGGCAATCACGTCATTCGCAGCGCCAATGGCAATGGCGATGGCCTGATCACGGACGTCCTTGACAGCCGAAGCCTCGGCCGAGGCAATCTGATCCTCGGCGGCCTTCAGACGACGCGCGATCGCGTCTTTCAGATCGACCTTTGCCTGTTCAGCGGCCGCGCTGGCCTCTTCCTTGGCGTGGGCGACGATCCGGTCGGCCTGATCCTGAACTTCTTTCTGTTTGCGCTCATACGAGGCCAGCAGGGTCTGGGCTTCTTCACGCAGGGCGCGCGCCTCGTCCAGTTCCGATTGGATATCCTCGGCGCGTTTGTCCAGCATCTTGCCCAGCATCGAGGGCACCTTGAAGTACACCAGAACCAGCAGGAACAGGATGAAGGCCAGCAGCACGATGAAGTTCGTGTTACCCAGCGAGAAGAACGGACCCGAAGCCGCGAAGGCCGGCGTTGCCGCAGTCAGGGCCAGCAGAGTAGCAAGTTTACGCATTCCCTTAGCCTTTCATACGTGCAGCAACGGCTGCGTCCACGGTTTTCGTGTCTGCCTCGCTGCCCAGGGCAGCGATGATCTCGGCGGTGGTGCCTTTGGCAACGTCCTTGACGCTTTCCAGGGCATTCGCGCGGATCTCGGCGATGACTTTCTCACCCTCGGCCACTTTCTCGGCGATCTCGGCATCCGCCTTGGCGGTGGCTGCGTCCAGATCGGCCTGAATTTCGGCCTTGGTTTCAGCGACGATGCGTTGGGCTTCGGCACGGGCATCTGCCAGCGCTTTGTTATAAGCCTCTTCAGCTTCGACCGCTTTCGCCTTCAGCTCTTCGGCTGCGGCGATATCGTTCGTAATTGTCCCCTGACGCTCGGCCAGAACCGCAGCGATGCGGGGCAGCGCGATGCGCGACAGGACGAAATAGATCACGACCAGCGTGACCAGAAGCCAGAAAATCTGGTTGCCCCAGCTCGATGGGTCCAACTGCGGCATGCCCGAGGCACTCTCAGTTGCCTGACCTGCGGCGTCGTGCGTATTGCTCGCCATTGCGTCCTCCTTGGGAACTTCCGGTTACACCGGGCAGACGCGCTGCGCCCACCCGGCCGTAAGGATGTGTTCCGTTCGGATTAGACGGCGAACATCAGCAGCAGAGCGACCAGGAACGAGAAGATCCCCAGGGCTTCTGCGAATGCGATGCCGATGAACAGGGTTGCAGTCTGCGAAGCAGCTGCCGACGGGTTGCGCAGAGCGCCAGCCAGGTAGTTTGCGGCCACGTTGCCAACACCCAGTGCGGCCAGACCAGTGCCCAGACCTGCAATGCCTGCGCCGATATGTGCGAGTTCGCCTTCCATTGTGAAATCTCCTTACGATTGGAAGTTGACGTTTGGTGTTGAGAGCATGAGCCTCATGCTCTCAGGTATTCGGGGGCCTTAGTGCGACGGATGCAGAGCGTCCTTCAGATACACACAGGTCAGAATGGTGAAAACGTAGGCCTGGATGAAGGCCACCAGGACCTCAAGACCGTACATTGCGGTGATCGCCAGAACCGACAGCGGGCTGACCGCGGCGATGGCTGCAAAGCCTGCGAACACCTTGATCACGGCGTGGCCGGCCATCACGTTACCAGCCAGACGAATGGAGTGGCTGACGGGGCGCACGAAATACGAGATCACTTCGATGATTGCCAGGATCGGGCGCAGGCCCAGCGGCGCGCTGGAGACCCAGAACAGGCCCAGGAAGCTGACACCGTTTTTGACGAAACCAGTGATGGTGACACCGACAAAAACCAGCAGAGCCAGAACCACGGTCACCGCAAAATGCGAGGTGGTGGTAAAGCTCATGGGGATCAGGCCCAGGAAGTTGGCAAAGACGATGAACATGAACAGGGTCATGATATAGGGGAAGAACTTGACCGCATCCTTACCGGCGACGTCCTCGACCATCTTGTAGATGAAGACATAGGCCAGCTCGCCAACCGACTGGCTGCGCGAGGGAACCGTTGCACGGCGCGAGGTGCCCAGAACCATCATCACGACGATCGCGACAACCGCCAGGGCCATCCACAGGGTCACGTTGGTGATGGTGTACCAATGGATCGCATCGCCACCGAACAGGGGCTTTACGATGAACTGATCCATCGGATGGAAAACCAGACCGCCTTCTTCCGCGCCATGTGCTTCGCTTGCCACGTCTATGTCCTCTCGTCCTTCTCGGCCTCATCGGCCAATGTCTGTTCCTGGAGCTCTTTCGACGTGCGGATCATCGTCTGAATCCCCGCCGCAAGGCCCAACAATGTGAATATGACAAGGAAGATCGGGATGGTCCCGAACAGGCTGTCCAGCCCGTATCCTATGCCAAAGCCGATCCCGAGACCGGCGACTAACTCGATCACCATTCGCCAGGCATGATTGGCCAGCGAATAATGTTCGTCCGCGCGGGGTTTCGGGGACTGGGCTGCTTTGACAGCCTCGATCCGGGCTTCCAGACGCTCTAGATCGCGTTTCTGGTCGGGATCGGTCACGCGCAAAACCCCCTTTGGACGGTTGGGCATTTGCTACGGCGCGGCACCGCCCGAGTCAAGCGCCCATTGGACGCGGCTGGAAGTCATTTAAGCCACTGTTATAATGAGTATTTTTATCAGAAAGAAGCAATGGGCGCGCCCTGGCCCCAAGGGCGTTATCGCTACCAGGGCGGATTCCGTATATTCAACTGTTTGGTTGATCTTCGGATTTGGCCCCGTTAACGCGGAGGCATGACACTGGCTGCTTCTCTTGATACCGTCTTTGCTGCGTTGGGCGATCCCACGCGCCGGCAGATCCTGTCTATGCTGCTGGAGGATGACATGGCGGTGACCGATGTGGCCGAGCCTTTTGAGATGTCCTTGGCGGCGATCTCGAAACATCTGGTGATCCTGGCCAATGCGGGGTTGATCAGCCAGGAAAAACGCGGACGGGTGAAATGGTGCAAGCTGGAGCCCGATGCGCTGCGCGAGGCGAGTATCTGGATGCAGAGCTTTGGCCAGTTCGAGGCGGTCAATCTGGATGCATTCGAGCGTTTTCTGCAAAACGAGCTGGGCAGCGGCCCGGCTGATTAACCGTCCCCCCTGAGCAGCATCAGCAGCGCCACGATACTAAGCCCGACGCCCACCAGCACCAGCGGTGTCGGGGCGCCATGCCCCAGGGAAATCTCCCATATCAGCACCCAGCTGGGGGTCAGGTAGGTATAGGCCATCACCTTGGCCGAGGGCAGCCGCAGCGAGGCATATTGCAGCAGCACGAAGGTCACGGCGCTGGCGAATACCGCGACATAAAGGATGGTGATCCAGACGATGCCCGGCAATGCGGCCCAGTCGGTGGCCGTGATATCGCCCCATCCCCAGAGCGTGACCAGCAGGCAGCAGGCCACCAGCATTCCGAAGGTGAAGACGATCGCCGGCTCGCCCCGGTTCAGCCTGCGCACCATGGGGGTATAGATCGCATGTGCCACGCAGCCCCAGAAATAGATGACCTCTCCGGTTCCGATATGGAAGCCCAGCAGCGCTGACAGGTCGGCGCGAAAAATCACCCAGACGGCTCCTGCTCCGCCCAAGGCCAGAGCCATCGCCATCCAGCGCGTGGTGATCTGGCGCAGCATCACGTAGCCGGCAAAAGCGCTGAGAATCGGGGTCAGTGTGAACACGGCTGCTGCGGACACCGGCGCGGCGGTTTTCAGCCCCTCGAACATCAGCACGAAATAGATGGCAAAGGTGCCCCCCAGCAGCAGATAGCGCCAGGGAGAGTGAAACGCAGTACGCGCGATCCCTGTGGTGGCCACGGCCGCCACCCCCACCAGGACCGCCGCAATCGCAAATCGCACCGCATTCAGCGCGGTGGGGGCAATATGCGGCGCAGCCAGCACCCCCAGCGAGAACGACCCCGCCACCAGAGCCGAGAACAGCAGCATCGCCGCATGGCCGCGCATGGCCTGAGACATGTCAGTTCCAGTCCTTGGCACGGTCTTTCAGGAAGCCCAGCAGCGCCTGAACCTTGGTGGTCCGGTGCAGCGCCATATGCGTCACCAGCCAGAGCGGCGATTCCCAATCCTCCTGGGCGGAGCAGACCTGCACCAGATCGGGATAGCGGCGGGCCTCCCACTGGGGCAGAAACCCGATCCCGACACCTTCCAGAACCGCCAGGTTCAGCGCCCGCACATCCGTGCTGCGGAACACGATGCTTTCCGGCGGGACCGTTTCCCACAGCCAGCGGAAAAATGGCGCGCGCGTGTCGCGATTGTCCGAGCCGATAAATTCGTGATCGCCGTAATCCTCGGGGCCTTCGGGCACACCCTTGCGCGCCACATACGAGGGCGCGGCAAACAGGCCGATCCGCTGTGACAGCAGGGGCTGCACCACATTGTCCGGATCCTTGGGCGCGCTGCCGGCGCGGATGGCCACATGCGCCTCGCCATATTCCAGCCGGAACAGCCGGTCGCTGGTCAGATACCGCAGAACCACCTCGGGATAGGCTTTGCGAAACTCAGACAGAACCGGCGTCAGCAAGGGCGCCAGCCCCGACAACGAAGTCAGCACCAGCTCGCCCGAGACATCCTGCCCGCGCCCCTTGATCCGCCCCGCCAGTTGGCTGAACTGATCGTCCGCCCCCTGCGCCACCCGCAGCAAATCCTGGCCGGCCTCGGTTGGGGTATAGCCGCGCGCGTGACGCTGAAACAGCTTCACCCCCAGACGCGTTTCAAGCGCATCAATATGGCGAATCACTGTGGCGTGATGCACGCCCAGAACATCCGCTGCCCCGCTGACCGTGCCCATACGTGCGACTTGATATGCGGTTCGGATTTCATCCCAGTTATCCATCTGACCCTCATCTGTGCGCCTGCAAACACCAACTGTGGGATCAGGCGAATTGTGTTCAACTACGCAAGGGATAACTGATTTAGGACCAAAGGCAATTCACAGAAAAGAGACCAGATCATGCCAAACATCCTTCGAATCGACTCCAGCATCAAAACGCAGGGCTCTATCTCGCGTCAATTGACCGACGAGATTCTGGCCAAACTGACCGCCGCGCATCCGGACGCCACCGTGACCAGCCGGGATCTGGGCGCGCAGCCCCTGCCCGCGACCGATGCCGACTGGCTGGTGGCCGTGAACACCCCTGCCGAGCAGCGCTCGGATTCGCAGGCCGAAATCGCCACGCTGTCCGACACCCTGATCGCAGAGCTGAAAGCCGCCGATATCGTGGTGATCGCGCTGCCGATCTACAATTTTGCCGTGCCCGCCCAGCTAAAAATCTGGCTGGATCAGATGGCCCGCGCGGGCGAGACTTTCCGCTATTCCGAGGCCGGCCCCGAAGGCCTGGTGCAGAACACCCGCGCGATCATTGCCTATTCCTCGAACGGGACGCGCATGGGCTCTGAAATCGACTTTGCCTCGGGTTATCTGCGGCATATGCTTGGGTTTTTCGGGATCACCGACGTGCAGTTCGTCGCGTCGGATCACTATGCCATCGACCCCGAATCGTCGCTGAAACACGCCAGCGACACCATCGCCACCCTGGCCGCCTGATCCGTTCCCACGGGCAAAGAAAAAGCGACGGAGGCCAATGCCACCGTCGCTCTCCAAACTGTCAGCCAAGCTGCCAGTTCGTAATATTAGCTGTCCGAATCGGTGCCGCCACCGGAGTTCAGAGCCGCTGCAACGGCAACTGCAACAACCAGGCCAACTGCAACACCTGCGCCACCCAGCGAACCAGCCGACGACGAAGCAGCTGCAAAGGGATCATCGTCCATTGCGGGCTCGGGATCGGTGTTACCGGGCAGAGCGTTACCTGCCGCGGCGAGGCCGGGCACGAAAGCGGAGCAAACGGCCATAGCCATAGCAAGCTTTTTCATCTTGAAACTTCCTTCTAATGTTTAGGCCAACACGGCCATTACACGAATTAGCGCACAAAAATCTTTCAAGTAAAGGAATTGGTGCACCAACCCACTTAAAGCCCTCTTATATTCATCTAAAGCGATGCAGGTCAACCACACACGCAACCGCCATCGGCGCGATCAGGCCGATCCGGGCCAAGTGTTGACTTATTCACACAGTTCGACTATCCGCGCCCTACCAATCCGGGAGTCCACGAGTCTTCCGGTCCCATGCTACATGCAGGGATCGCCCCCCGTCAGCGCGTTGCGCCCACGGGGGACATTGGCATTTGGGCCGGTCTTGCTTACCTGTAGGGCCATGTTGAAACGGGGTTAAGGAGCCGCGGGAATGTTTGAAAATCTATCCGAACGCCTGGGCGGGGTCTTTGACCGCCTGACCAAACAGGGCGCTCTGTCCGAGGATGACGTTAAAACCGCCCTGCGCGAGGTCCGCGTGGCCCTGCTGGAGGCCGACGTTTCCCTGCCCGTTGCCCGTGACTTTGTTAAAAAGGTTCAGGAACAGGCGACAGGCCAAGCCGTCACCAAATCCGTGACTCCGGGCCAGCAGGTCGTGAAGATCGTGCATGACGCGCTGGTGGACGTGCTGCAAGGCGCCGAAGACCCCGGCGCGCTGAAGATCGACAACCCTCCGGCGCCGATTCTTATGGTCGGCCTTCAGGGCTCGGGTAAGACGACGACCACCGGCAAGCTGGCCAAACGCCTGAAAGAAAAAGAGGGCAAGCGGGTGCTGATGGCCTCGCTCGACATCTACCGCCCCGCCGCAATGCAGCAGTTGCAGGTTCTGGGCACGCAGATCGGCGTGGACACCCTGCCGATCGTCGCGGGCGAAAGCGCCGTGCAGATCGCCAAACGGGCGAAGACGCAGGCCAGCCTTGGCGGCTATGACGTCTATATGCTGGACACCGCCGGCCGGTTGCAGATCGACGAAACCCTGATGCAAGAGGTCGAGGACGTCCGCGATGCCGTTAACCCGCGCGAAACCCTGCTGGTGGTCGATGGCCTGACCGGCCAGGTCGCCGTCGAGGTCGCCGAGGAATTCGACGCCAAGATCGGCATCAGCGGCGTGGTTCTGACCCGGATGGACGGCGACGGACGCGGCGGTGCGGCCCTGTCCATGCGCGCCGTGACCGGTAAACCCATCCGATTCGTCGGCCTGGGCGAGAAAATGGACGCGCTGGAAACCTTCGAGCCCGACCGTATCGCCGGCCGGATTCTGGGCATGGGCGACATCGTGGCCCTGGTGGAAAAAGCCCAGGAAACCATCGAGGCCGAGCAAGCCGAACGCATGATGCGCCGCTTCAAGAAGGGTCAGTTCAACATGAACGACCTGAAAATGCAGCTGGAGCAGATGCTGAAAATGGGCGGCATGGAAGGCATCATGGGCATGATGCCGGGCATGGGCAAAATGGCCAAGCAGGCTCAGGCCGCGGGGATGGATGACAAGGTGCTGAAGCGCCAGATCGCCTTGATCCAGTCGATGACCAAGAAAGAGCGCGCCAACCCGCAGATCCTGCAAGCCAGCCGTAAGAAACGTATCGCCGCCGGTGCCGGGCTGGAGGTCAGCGAGCTGAACAAGCTGCTGAAGATGCAGCGCCAGATGGCCGACATGATGAAGAAAATGGGCAAGATGGGCAAAGGCGGGATGCTCAAACAAGCCATGAAGGGGATGATGGGCAAGGGCGGAATGCCCGATATGGGTGGGATGGACCCCAGCCAGATGGACCCCAAAGCGCTGGAGCAAGCCGCAAAGGCCATGGGCGGCAAGCTGCCCGGCGGCATGGGTGGCCTGCCCGGTCTGGGCGGCGGCGCGCTGCCCCCCGGCCTCAGCGGTTTCGGCAAGAAGAAGTAAATCATGGCTTTCCTCGTCCCCTCCTCTCTGATGCAGATGCCCCGGCCTGACCGCCGGGCGGCGTCTGCCTGGGTAGGCGCAGAATGCGCCTGCCGGGGGGCAGGCAGGCGCAGCCCGGCGCTGCGCGCCGTGCGAGGGGGGCTCAAATGAGCCTGACCAACGCCCCCACCCTGGAAACCGATCGCCTGATCCTGCGCGGTCCGCATCGTAAAGACGCGGAACCGCTGATGGATTTCCTGTGCGATCAGGACCGGGCCAAGGGCTTTGGCGCTTATGACAATCGCAGTGACGCATGGCGCTGGTTCGCGCTGAACATCGGCCACTGGCATCTGCACGGCTATGGCTATCTGACCATCGAGGACAAAGCCTCGGGTCAGGCGGCGGGCATCACCGGCATCTGGAACCCGCATGGCTGGCCGGAACCCGAGCTGGGCTGGGTCGTCTTCGCCGATTTCGAAGGCAAGGGCATCGCCCATGAGGCCGCCCTGCGCGCCCGCGAATGGGCCTATGCGCCCGATGGGCTGGGCATGACCACGCTGACCTCGAATATCGTGCCGGGGAATGTGCGCTCTATCGCTCTGGCTGAACGTCTGGGGGCCACGTTCGAACGCAAATACCAGAACGTCCACATGGGCGAGGATCTGCTCTATCGCCACCCCGGCCCGGCAGATCTGGACACCGACGGCTCGGTGGAGGCCTACGCATGACCTTGCTGACTGTCACCATCCCCACACTGGAAACCGACCGCCTGATCCTGCGCGAATTCCGCGAAAGCGATCTGGACGTGATCGCCGCGTTCTTTGAAAGCACGCGCAGCCATTTCGTCGGCGGCCCCAAGCCACGCGCCGAAAGCTGGCGCACGATGGCCGGGGCCCTGGGCCATTGGATGCTGCGCGGCTATGGGCTCTGGGTGGCTCAGGACAAAGACACCGGCACCCCCGTGGGCGGCGTTGGCTTTCTCAACCCCGAAGGCTGGGACGAGCCGGAACTGGGCTGGCATCTCTATAACGGGCACGAGGGCAAAGGCCTGGCCTATGAGGCCGCGCTGACCGCTCGCGCCTATGGGGCACAACATTTCGGCCTTGCCGCCCCGATCAGCTATATCGACCCGGACAATACGCGCTCGGTGGCGCTGGCCAAACGGCTGGGCGCGATTTTCGAGCGTGAAGGCAGCGTCATGGGGCATCCCTGCCACGTCTATCGCCACCCCGCACCGGAGGCCGCAACATGACCGCAGCCTTCCCCATTCTGGAAACGGATCGCCTGATCCTGCGCGCACCCGGCCCAGCGGACGAGGCCGCCATTGTGGAATTCCTGCGCTCGGATCGGGCCGAATTCTACGGCGGGCCGATGGATCTGGGCACGGCCTGGGGCAAACTGGCCGCCTATGCAGGCCAGTGGATGCTGCGCGGCTATGGCATGTTCGCAGCCGTCGAGAAAAGCACCGGGCAGACCATCGGCATGGCCGGCCCTTACCATCCCGCGCATTTCCCCCAGCCCGAGATGAGCTGGCTGGTAACCGCGGCCGAACACGAAGGCAAAGGCCTGGCGCACGAGGCCTGCCGGGCCGTGTTGCAGCATCTGTTCTGCGATCTGAACTGGCCGCATGTTGTCAGCTATATCGACCGGAGCAATGCCCGCTCGCGCATGTTGGCCGATCGTCTGGGCGCGCGGATTGCCCCCGAGCTGAGCGCTCCGATCGAGAACTGCGATACCTATCGCCACCTTCCCAGCGAGGGCGCATAATGACCGTTCAGATCCCCATTCTGGAAACCCGGCGCCTGATCCTGCGCGGCCCCGAGCCCGAGGATTACCCGAATTTCAAATCCACTTTCACCAGCTATCGCGCGCGTTTCATGGGCGGGCCGCTGAACGATTACGAAACCTGGATGCTCTATGCCGCAGAAATCGGCCACTGGCAGATCCGCGGCTTTGGCATGTGGATGATCCACGACAAGGTGACCGATAAACCGCTGGGCATGGCCGGCGGCTGGAAACCCGCCAAATGGCCCGAGGCCGAGCTGGCCTGGATCATCTGGCCCGAAACCGCCGGTAAGGGCTATGCTTTGGAGGCCACCCATGCGGTGCGCAACCATCTGTATACACAGATGGGCTGGCAGACCGCCGTGTCCTATGTGGATCCCAAGAACCTGGATTCGATCCGTCTGGCCGAACGTCTGGGCGCGAAATGCGACACCACCGCCACAACCGTGGACGGCAATGACCATGTGTTCCGCCATCCCGCGCCCGATCAGTTGGCCGGCAGCCAGCTGGCCCACGGGATCGAGATGGAAATCGCCAATTACGCCGACCCTCTGTTCAAACCGAAAGGGATGCCCATTGACTGACGCCGTGACCCGCGCCGCGCAAATCCTGAAGGACCACCGCGAAAGCATCGACCGTCTGGATGCGATCCTTGTCTATACTCTGGGCGAGCGGTTCAAACACACCCAGGCCGTTGGCAAGCTGAAGGCCAGCCACGACCTGCCCCCTTCGGACCCTGATCGCGAAGCCACGCAAATCGCGCGGCTGGAAGATTTGGCAAACCGGGCCGATCTGGACCCCGATTTCGCCAAGAAGTTTCTGAACTTCATCATCGCTGAAGTCATTCAGCACCATAAGAAACACCAGGAATAACCCTGGCCCCTAACCCAAGGATCCGCCGGTCCGACACCGGCAAACGCCATCAAAGGAGAACTCAACAATGGCAATGAAAATCCGTCTGGCCCGTGGTGGCTCGAAAAAACGCCCCTTCTACCGCGTTGTGGCTGCTGACAGCCGTATGCCGCGCGACGGCCGTTTCATCGAGAAACTGGGCACCTACAACCCGCTGCTGCCCAAAGACAGCGAAGAGCGCGTGAAACTGGACATGGAGCGCGTTCAGTACTGGCTGGACAAGGGCGCTCAGCCCACCGACCGTGTGTCGCGTTTCCTGGAAGCCGCCGGCACCCTGGAGAAGAAAGAGCGCGCCAACATGAAAAAGGCCGAGCCGGGCCAGAAAGCCAAGGATCGCGCAGAAGAAAAAGCCGCCAAGGCCGCTGAAGCTGCCGAAGCCGCAGAAGAAGCCTCTGCCGAGGAATAAGGCCCACGCGCCTGGCGTGTTGCCTGACCAAAAGAACGGGGCATCGCAATCGCGGTGCCCCTTTTGCATTTTATGGCCCTTATCCGATTGCAACTGGCCGCATGTCGCGTCACTCTGGGTTGCAATAAGAGGTAACGAGGGCAGCATGAAGAACACTCCGCACAGCTATTCGGACGGCGAAACGACTATGCTCGGTCGGCTGATCTGGGATCCCGCGAACACAGACCCGCAGCCGGGTCTTCTGGTCGCTCCGGCCTTTGCCGGGCTGGGGGCGCTGGAATTGCAACGGGCCGAAGAGCTGGCCACCCTGGGATATGCCGTGCTGGCCGTGGATTACTACGGCGAGGGGCGTCATACCTCCGAGCGCGAAGTCGCGCTGGACTGGATGACAGAGCTGAACCAGAATCGCCCCCGCCTGGGGCGCCGGATGAACGCGGCCCTGGAAACACTGAAGGCCCAGCCGATGGTGGATGCGAACCGCACCGGAGCCCTGGGTTTCTGCCTTGGCGGCAAAGCCGTTCTGGACCTGGCCCGCACCGGCGCGGACCTGCGCGCGGTGGCCCCGATTCACGGCCTGTTCGATGCCCCGCCCGAGGTGCAAGACTACAAAGCCGCCGCGCTGATCCTGCACGGTTGGGATGATCCTCTGGCCACGCCCGCCGACGTGCAGGCCCTGACCCAGGAACTGACGCAGCATTGCCCCGACTGGCAGTTGCTGGCCTTTGGGCACACCGGGCATTCCTTTACCAATCCCAATGCCAATATGCCCAAGGCCGGCATGGCCTTCAGCCCGGTCGCCTATGCGCGCGCGTGGCGGGCTCTGACCGATTTTCTGGCCGAGCAGCTGGCCCCCGCGCCCTGACCGAATTGTCCTGACCGAATTGCCCCGCCCGCTTTGACGCGCTATCACCTGAGGCGAACCGCCGAAGGATCCCAGCCATGAGCCACCCAGACGATCTGATTTGTGTCGGAACCATCGCCGGCGCCTATGGCGTCCACGGCGAGGTGCGCCTGAAAAGCTATACCGCCCAGCCCGAGGCGATCGAGGAATATAACCCCCTGCTGACCGAGGACGGCAGCCACAGCTTTGACGTGGGCGTCCTGCGCACGATCAAGAACGGGCTGGCCGTGCGCCTGACCGACGTCACCACCAAGGAAGAGGCCGACGCGCTGAAAGGGGTAAAGCTCTTTGTGCCGCGGGGCCGGCTGCCCTCGTTGCCCGATGACGAATTTTACCACGCCGACCTGATCGGGCTTGAGGTATATGACACCGGCGGAACCCTGCTGGGCCGCGTGAAATCGGTGCAAAATCACGGGGCGGGCGATCTGCTGGAACTACACGGCGCGGGGCTGAAAGCCAGCGTTCTGCTGCCCTTTACCCTGGCCGCCGTGCCCACGGTGGATCTGACTGCCGGCCGGATCATCGCAGACCCGCCCGAGGGCCTGCTTGACGTATGACGCGCGTCATTATCCATGCCGGTTTTCACAAGACGGGCACCACCAGCCTTCAGGCTTTTCTGGAACGCAACGCCCAGCGCCTGCGCCCCCACATGGCGGTCTATCAGAAAACAGAGCTGAAGCGCGCCCGCTATCTGGGCCGCTGGTACGGGCAACGCCCGGTATTCTGGCGGCGCTGGCTGTTTCGTCTGGGGTTTCGCGCGTTTTTGCGCTCGGTTCCCGATGCCCCTGTGATCGTGATCAGCCGAGAGAGCCTGTCCGGCATGATGCTGGGCCTGCGCGGGGCACGGCTGCGTCCGGCCCGGCGCTATGCCCCCATGGCAATTCCCCTTGCCCGTGAAATCATCCGTGAAACCCGCCGCCGCTTCGGCCCGGATGTGCGGATCGAGTTTCTCTATACCACGCGCGCGCCCCGGCCCTTTGTGAACAGTCTATGGCGGCATGTGCTGCGCACCAACAGACTGACCCAAAACGAAGCACAGTTTGCCGCCGGGTTTTCCCCGCTGCCCGATCTTGAGGCCGAGGCTCGGGCCATCCGCCAGGCCATCGCCCCCGTCCCCGTGCACACCGCCGCGCTGGAGGGCTACGCAGATCATCCCTTTGGCCCCGCGCAAGCGCTGCTGGATCTGCTGGACATTCCGCCCCAGACACAGGCCGAGCTGCGCCCGATCGGCCGCCGGAATCCGGGCCAATCCGAGACGCTGAGCCAGGAATTCCTGAAATTGAATCGCGGAAAAATGCGCGGGCGCAAACTCTATGAGACCAAAGAGGCACTGGCCATCGCCGAACACCCGCCCCAGACGCGCCGAAAACCGCAATACCGCAAACCGTGACGGGCTTTGTCATTCGCGGATCGCAGGGATTGCACCTACTCTAAGAGCATGGCTTTTGAAAAATACTCTCTGTCCGGCATCCTTGCCTATGTGATCCCTCTTTATGCCGCGCCGATTTTGGCGGGGCTGTCCGCAGCGCCCTGGGCCAGTGTGCCGGTTTTCGCGCTGTTTTTCTCGGCTCTTTCTCTGAAGACGCGCAAATTGCCCTCTCAGCCCGCTCTTTTGATCCTAAACGCGCTGGTTGCGTTGATCGTGAATGGCGCCATTGCTGCGGTTCTGTTCGGGCTGGGGTATCTGGGCGGGCGTATGACGCAGCCTCTTGGCCTGCCGCTGTGGGGGCCGGTTCTGATCTGCGCGGGGGCCACGGCCTTTGGGATCTGGCGCTACCGCTGGACGCCCCAATCCGCGCAGTTCGAGGCCTTTCTGGACGATGCTCTGGATCAGATCGACCGGATGCAGCCACCAGAGCCAGACGAAAACCGGGAAAATGACCCCTTGGACTAGCCCTGCGGAACCGGGTATGACGCCGGGTATGAGCGATACTCCGACCCCACCGCGCAAAGCCCCCCCCAGCCGGTCACACGGGCGTAAATCCGTGCGCCTGACCCTGCAACCCCAGGATCTGATGAGCGAAACCACCCTGCGCCCCGATGTCTGGACGGCGCGGATCATCACCCTGTTCCCGCAGGCTTTTCCTGGGGTTCTGGGGGAAAGCCTGACCGGCAAGGCCCTGTCTGAACGCAAATGGCAGCTAGAGACCACGAACCTGCGCGATTTCGGGGTTGGACGACATCGCAATGTGGATGACACGCCAGCCGGCGGGGGCGCAGGCATGGTGCTGCGGCCCGACGTTCTGGGCAACGCAATCGACCAAACATTGCGCGGCGCGCGCGGCAATTGCCCGCTGGTGTACCTGTCCCCGCGTGGGAAACGCTTTGATCAGGCGATGGCGCGGGCGTGGTCTCGGGCGGACGGGATCACCATGCTGTGCGGCCGGTTCGAGGGCGTGGATCAGCGGGTGCTGGATCACTATGACATTCAGGAGGTCTCGCTTGGGGATTTCGTTCTGACCGGCGGGGAAATCGCGGCTCAGGCCATGATCGACGCCACGGTGCGACTGCTGCCCTCGGTGCTGGGTAACGCCGAAAGCATCGAGGACGAAAGCCATTCGAACGGCCTGCTGGAACACCCCCAATACACCCGCCCCGCCGAATGGCGCGGACGTCCGATTCCGCAGGTGCTGATGTCCGGCCACCACGGCAACGTCGCCCAGTGGCGTCAGGAAATGGCCGAGCAGATCACCAAAGAACGCCGCCCGGACATGTGGGCCGCGTATAAGGCCGTGAAAGACGCTAAATCCCCTTGATCGCCGCAGCATCTGCCCCTATACACCGCTCGTTCGCGGCCGGAATCGGCCTGCGGGCCTGCTGTGGTATTCCGGGTGCGTCTTCGGCACCCCCAGTGCATCCCCGGCAGTTTCAAAGAAAGACGACCTGAACCCTCTGGCGGGCGCTGCGGCGGACCCGGATGAAGACCAAGAGCTCTGAGGATGTCACAGACCTTTGCGGACCAACCGCAAGCATAGCTAGGAGCAAAGCGATGGATCTGATCGCACAACTGGAGGCGGAACAAATCGCCGACCTGGGGAAATCCATCCCCGATTTCAAAGCTGGCGATACCATTCGCGTCGGCTACAAAGTGACCGAAGGCTCGCGCACCCGTGTGCAGGACTACGAAGGTGTCTGCATCAGCCGTAAAAACGGCAACGGCATCGCCGGCTCGTTCACTGTTCGCAAAATCTCGTTTGGCGAAGGCGTAGAGCGTGTGTTCCCGCTGTTCTCGACCAACATCGACAGCATCACTGTTGTCCGCCGTGGCCGCGTCCGCCGCGCCAAACTGTACTACCTGCGTTCGCGCCGCGGTAAATCCGCCCGTATCGCAGAAGTCACCAACTACAAGCCCAAAGCCGGCGCCGAAGCATAAGGAACGGATTGATGAAAGATGGCATCCACCCCGACTATCACTTCATCGAAGTGAAAATGACCGACGGCACCATGGTCACCATGCGTTCGACCTGGGGCGCCGAGGGCGACACCCTGGCCCTGGACATCGACCCCAGCGTGCACCCGGCCTGGACCGGCGGCACCTCGCGTCTGATGGACGCCGGCGGCCGCGTCTCGAAGTTCAAAAACAAATACGCTGGCCTGGGCTTCTGATCCCGTCTGGCATGTTGTTTCGGAAGGCCCCGCCAATGGCGGGGCTTTTCTTTTGTGCAGGCCCCATTTGCCCGTTTGGTCACCTTCCCTCTTCCAAAATCGCGTCACAGATGCGAAGGAATGCTTTCAAGAAAGCAACAAAGCTTTGAAAAACAGGCCGACCCACAATATCCTGTGGGCACAAGGCATGAGCAAGGCAAGTTATAGCGGGATAGGGTTCAATGGCGCATATTATTGTCGTCGGAAACGAAAAGGGCGGCGCAGGCAAATCCACCGTGTCGATGCATGTGGCGACGGCTCTGGCCCGAATGGGCAAACGCGTGGCCGTGCTGGACCTGGATCTGCGGCAGAAGACCTTTGCGCGCTATGTGACGAACCGAAAGGCGTTTCTGGAACAATCGGGTCTGGATTTGCCCTCGCCTTCGTATTTCGACCTGCCTGAGATTGATCAGTCCCAGTTGAAACCGGGCGAAAACCCCTATGATCACCGGCTGTCGCAGGCGATCGCCACGGTCGAGCCTGACAACGATTTCATCCTGATCGACTGCCCCGGCTCGCATACGCGGCTCAGCCAGGTGGCGCATTCGCTGGCCGACACGCTGATCACCCCGCTGAATGACAGCTTTGTGGATTTCGACCTGCTGGCCCATGTGGACACGGACGGGCGCAAAATCCAGGGGCCCTCGGTCTATTCCGAGATGGTCTGGAACGCGCGGCAACTGCGGGCTCAGGCCGGGCTGAAGCCGATTGACTGGGTGGTTCTGCGCAATCGTCTGGGCGCGCAACATATGGTCAACAAAGAGAAAATGGAGAAAGCGCTGGACGCTCTGGCCAAGCGCATCGGGTTCCGCGTGGCCCCCGGTTTCCACGAGCGCGTGATCTTCCGCGAGCTGTTCCCCCGCGGCCTGACCCTGCTGGACCTGCGCGACATCGGGGTGAAACAGCTGAACATCTCGAATGTCGCAGCCCGGCAAGAGCTGCGCGATCTGATGAAAGCACTGGACCTGCCCGGCGTCGAGATCAACTTCTGATCGTTACCCCATACGCGCCAGTTTGGTCAGGGCCCGGCGCAGGATATGGTTTTCCTCGTCGGTCAGCGCCTGTGACAGGCGCGCGTCGTATTTCTCGGCCACTGCGCGCAGATCGCGATAGGCCGACTGGCCCGCTGCTGTCAGTTCCAGATGCTCCAGCCGGCGGTCTTTTTCGTCCTGATCCCGCGTCAGAAACCGCCGTTCAGCCAGGCGCTGGACGGCGCGGCTGATCTTGGTCTTGTGCATCTTAGAGCGCTGACCGATTTCCTTGGCCGTCATCCGCCCGTAGATGCCCAGATGAAACAGCACCCGCCACTCGGTGCGCAGCATCCCATAGCGGTTCTTATAGACCTGCTGAAACTCCAGGCTGGATTCCTCGGCCGCCTGATTCAACAGGTAGGGCAGGAATTGCTGCAACGGGAAATCATCATTTTTCATGATTCTGGCTCCTCTCGCGCTTGTTAGTTACAAAATCAACCATTAACTCCGCAACCAATAAGGAGGACACGCGATGAATCAGCACATGCAGCCCAAGGGCAGCCCCGTTTCGCAAGCTGGCACCACCTTGGGCACGACGCCGGGGTACATGCCGGGGTTTGGCAATGATTTCGAAACCGAGGCCCTGCCCGGCGCGCTGCCTCAGGGGATGAACAGCCCGCAAAAATGCGAATACGGCCTCTATGGGGAACAGCTGTCAGGCACCGCCTTTACCGCAAACCCGCCCGAGCGCACCTGGTGTTATCGCATCCGCCCCAGCGTGAAACACTCGCATCGTTATACGAAGATCGACCTGCCTTATTGGAAATCCGCCCCCTGCGTGGACCCTGATGTGACCAGCCTGGGCCAGTACCGCTGGGATGCGGTGCCCCATTCGGACACGCCGCTGACCTGGCTGACCGGGATGCGCACAATGACCACGGCCGGGGATGTGAATACGCAGGTCGGCATGGCCAGCCATGTCTATCTGGTGACGGACTCGATGGTGGATGAATATTTCTTCTCGGCGGACAGTGAAATGCTGGTGGTGCCCCAAGAAGGCCGCCTGCGGTTTTTCACCGAGCTGGGGATTATCGATCTGGAGCCCAAGGAGATCGCGATCCTGCCGCGCGGGCTGGTCTATAAGGTCGAGGTGCTGGAGGGCCCCTGCCGGGGGTTCGTCTGCGAAAACTACGGCCAGAAATTCGAGCTGCCGGGCCGCGGCCCGATCGGCGCGAACTGCATGGCCAACCCACGGGATTTCAAGGCCCCCGTGGCGGCGTTCGAGGATAAGGAAGTGCCCTCGAAAATCACGGTGAAATGGTGCGGGCAGTTCCATAGCTCGCAGATCGGGCAAAGCCCGCTGGACGTTGTGGCCTGGCACGGAAACTATGCGCCCTACAAATACGATCTGCGCACCTATTGCCCGGTGGGCGCGATCCTGTTTGACCACCCCGACCCGTCGATCTTTACCGTGTTGACGGCGCCCTCGGGGCAGCCGGGGACGGCGAATATCGACTTTGTGCTGTTTCGCGAACGCTGGATGGTGGCGGAAAACACCTTCCGCCCGCCGTGGTATCACAAAAACATCATGTCCGAGCTGATGGGCAATATCTATGGTCAGTATGACGCTAAACCCCAAGGTTTTGTTCCCGGCGGGATGAGCCTGCATAATATGATGCTGCCGCACGGGCCGGATAAGAACGCGTTTGAGGGGGCCTCGAATTCGAATCTGGGGCCGGACAAGCTGGACAATACGATGTCCTTCATGTTCGAGACCCGTTTCCCGCAGCATCTGACGGGATTCGCCGCCAATGAGGCCCCGTTGCAGGATGATTACATTGATTGCTGGACGGACCTGGAGAAGAAATTCGACGGAACGCCGGGTAAAAAATGAGCTGGGGGGCTCTGCCCCCTTGGCCTTTGGCCAATTCCCCCGGAGTGTTTGGGGAGCAAAGAAAGGGATGCTGCGCCGCATCCAAAGGAAGGACGACCGATGTCATTGATGAAAAGCTGGGTGGAGAGCGCGAACCGTGCCGAATGCCCATTTCCGCTGAACAACCTGCCTTATGGTGTGTTCGAAACCGACGCTCTGGAGCCGCGGTGCGGGGTGGCGATTGGCGATATGATCCTGGATTGTCAGGCGGCCGAAGAGGCCGGGGTGATTACGATTGGGGATGTGCCCCTGTTCGACGTGCCGTTTTGGAACGAGGTCATGGAGGAAGGGGCCGAGGTATGGGCGGCCTTGCGGGCGCGGCTGATCGAGATTCTGGCCGAGGGCAGCGCGGATCAGGCGAGTGTGCAGCCGATGCTGGTGCCGCAATCGGCAGCGCGTTTGCATATGCCGATCCTGGTGTCGGAATATACCGATTTCTATGCGGGCAAGCATCATGCCGTTAACGTGGGGACGATGTTCCGGGGGGCAGAGAATGCCTTGCCGCCCAACTGGCTGCATATTCCGATCGGGTATAATGGGCGGGCGTCCTCGGTTGTGGTGTCGGGCACCGACGTACGTCGGCCCTGGGGGCAGTTGAAGGGGCCGAATGACGCGGTGCCTGGGTGGGCGCCCTGTGCGCGGTTCGATCTGGAACTGGAGATGGGGGCCATTGTTGGTGTGGCCTCGGATGGGCCAATCACGGTGCAAGAGGCTGACGACAACATCTTTGGCTATGTGCTGCTGAACGACTGGTCCGCGCGTGACATCCAGGCCTGGGAGTATCAGCCTTTGGGGCCCTTTCAGGCCAAGGCGACAGCCACCACCATCAGCCCCTGGATCGTGACAAAGGCCGCGCTGGAGCCGTTCCGCTGTGACACGCCGGCGCGCGAAAAAGAGCTGCTACCGCATCTGCGGGACTGCGGGCCGATGCTGTATGACATTGATCTGTCGGTTACTTTGGCCCCTGCGGGGAAAGGTGCCACCACCCTGACCCGGACCAACTATCGCCAGATGTATTATTCGGCCGCGCAGCAGTTGGCGCATCACACCACCAGCGGCTGCCCGATGAACGTGGGCGATCTGCTGGGCTCGGGCACGATTTCGGGGCCGACGAAACCGGAGCGGGGCTCTTTGTTGGAGCTGAGCTGGGGCGGCAAAGAGCCCCTGACGCTGGACACGGGGGAGCAGCGCTGCTTCCTTGAGGATGGCGATACGCTGACCCTGCACGGCGCGGCCAGGGGCGATGGCTATACCGTCGGGTTTGGCGCGTGTTCGGGCACTGTTCTGCCCGCTCTGGATGACCCCTATCAACGCTAAAGGAGCCCCAAAATGGCCAAAGCATTCGCGTCCCAAGGGGACATGACCGAAAAAACCATCAGCTTCACCGAAGTGGGCGAGGGGCTGTATGCCTTCACCGCCGAGGGCGATCCGAACAGCGGCGTGATCATCGGCGATGACAGCGTGATGATCGTCGAGGCACAGGCCACCCCGCGCCTGGCCAACAAGGTGATCGAATGCGTGCGCAGCGTCACCGACAAGCCGATCACCCATGTGGTGCTGACTCATTATCACGCCGTGCGCGTGCTGGGGGCCAGCGCATTTGGGGCGCAGCAGATCATCATGTCGGACGCTGCTCGCGCCATGGTCGTCGAACGCGGCCAAGAGGATTGGGACAGCGAATTTCAACGCTTCCCCCGCCTGTTCGAAGGCCACGAATCCATCCCCGGCCTGACCTTTCCGACCACCACCTTCAGCGATTCAATGACCGTTTATCTGGGGAATCGCCGCGTCGACATCCGCCAGATTGGCCGCGCGCATACGGCGGGCGATTCCATCATCCACGTGCCCGATCAGAACGTGATGTTCACCGGCGATATCGTCGAATATCACTCGGCCTGTTACTGCGGCGATGGACATTTCGGCGATTGGGGCACCACTCTGGACAAGATCAAAGCCTATGACGTGGATGCCATCGCGCCCGGCCGTGGCGATGCCTTGGTGGGTAAGGAAATGGTCAATGCGGCGATTGAAAACACCCGCGATTTCGTCACCAGTACCTATCGCCCCGCCGCCAAGGTCGCCGCGCGCAACGGCACCTTGAAAGAGGCCTGGGACGCGGTGCGCGCAGAATGTGACCCCAAATTCGCCGATTACGCCATTTACGAACACTGCCTGCCCTTCAATGTCGCCCGCGCCTATGACGAGGCTCGCGGCATCGACACCCCCCGCATCTGGACCGCCCAGCGCGATCTGGACATGTGGGAGGCCCTGCAAGGCTAACGCATCCCCCGCGCCCAGGCCGGGCGCGGGCCCCAACGCATTCATGCTATCGGGCGTCATGTGCAGGCATGGCCATGGTTTCGTGCGTCCCAAAATCCGGAGGAGACACCCATGTTTGACGACAGATACACGCTGGCCTACCGGCTGTACCCTTACGAAAAATCTGCCGATCAGGATCTGAAAACACCTGTGCGCCATCCTGTCGTGGTGATGGGGGGCGGTCCCGTCGGGATTGCCACCGCGCTGGACCTGGGCCTGCAAGGCATCCCCGTTCTGGTGCTGGACGATCACGAAGGCGTCGGTATGGGCAGCCGCGCGATCTGTTTCGCCAAACGCTGTCTGGAGATCGCCGACCGCTATGGCTGCGGCGAGCCGATGCTGGACAAGGGCGTCGTCTGGAACCTGGGCAAAGTGTTCCATAAAGACGATAAAGTCTTTGAATTCAACCTGCTGCCGGAAGAGGGCCACAAGTTCCCGGCCTTCATCAACATGCAGCAACCCTATTTCGAAAGCTTCCAGATCGAACGTCTGCGCGCGCTCCAGGCCCAGGGTGCGCCGATTGAGATCCGCGGGAAGAACCGGGTCGATAATGTCACGGTCCAAGACGATCACCTGACCGTCGAAATCACAACCCCGGATGGCCCCTATACGCTAATGGCGGACTGGCTGATCGGCGCTGACGGTGCCAATTCCCCCCTGCGGGAAATGCTGGGCTATGATTTCACCGGCAAGGTCTTTCAGGACAGCTTCCTGATCGCCGACATCAAGATGAAAGGCGACGTGTCCTTTCCCACCGAGCGCTGGTTCTGGTTTGACCCCAGCCACGGAGAGGGGGCCTCGATGCTGCTGCACAAACAGCCCGATGACGTCTGGCGCGTGGATTTCCAGATCGGCTGGGACGTGGACCGCAAAGAAGAGATGAAAGAGGAAAACATACGCCGCCGTCTGGATGCTTTTCTGCAAGGGGTGGACTACGATCTGGTCTGGTCCTCGATCTATACGTTTCAGTGCAAACGGATGGACAGCTTCCGCCATGGTCGCGTGTTCTTTGCCGGGGATGCCGCGCATCAGGTCTCGCCCTTTGGGGCGCGCGGGGCGAATTCTGGCGTGCAGGACGTGGATAATCTGGGCTGGAAACTGGGGATGGTGATCAAGGGGCAAGCCCCCGATCGCCTGCTGGACAGCTACAATAACGAGCGTATCCACGGCGCGGATGAAAACATCCTGAACTCCACCCGTTCGACCGATTTCATCACGCCAAAATCGGGCATGTCCAAACTGCTGCGCGACGCGGTGCTGGACCTGTCGGAACAACACGCCTTTGCCCGGCCGATGGTGAACTCGGGGCGTTTGTCCGTGCCATGTATCTATGATGGCTCGCCGCTGAACACGCCCGACGGGCTGGACGGCCCTGCTCGTACCCGTCCCGGCGCGCCTTGCCCGGATGCGCCCTTGGGCGAGGGCTACCTGCTGTCCGAATTGGGCAATGAATTCATCCTGCTGACCATCGACGCAGAGGCGCCCGATACCCTGGACGAAAGCGGCGTTACCATCAAACGCCTGGCCTTATCGGCCAGCGACGACACCACCGGCGCCCTGGCCCAGCGCTATCTGGGCGCGGCCGAATCGGCCGTTTACCTGATCCGCCCCGACCAGCATGTCGCCGCCCGCTTTCAGAGCTATGACGACTCCAAAATCCGCGCCGCCCTGCGCCGCGCCATCGGCAAGGAGTAACCCCAATGTCCGATCTGATCCTGACCCCGAATATCGACGGCGTGGATGATTTCTATGCCGAGTTGATCGCCACCCATGACGGGCTGAGCGACGCAGACAGCCATGCGCTGAATGCCCGTCTGGTGCTGATTCTGGCCAATCATGTGGGGGATCGCGCCATCCTGAGCGCCGCGATGCAGACCGCCCGAGACACGTGATTCCTCTGCCGTCTTGACCTTTTACCGCCCCGGTGATGCTCTGCCCTTGCCGGGGTGCCGTGCTTTCTGCTACTTAACATGTTAAGCGAAAACCGGGAGGGTAAGATGCGCTGGAACGATTTTCCCAAATGGGGCAAATGGGCCGCCGATTGGGCCGCAAATTATCACGCAGGCCTAAAGGACAAACCCGTGCGCGCGCAGACGAAACCGGGGGATATTCTGGCCGCCCTGCCCGCCAGCCCCCCAGACAGCGCGCAGCCGATCGAAGACGTGATTGCCGATTTCGAAAACATCGTCGTCCCCGGCATCACCCATTGGCAGCACCCGCGTTTCTTTGCCTATTTCCCGTCGAATGCCTCGCCTGCGGCGGTACTGGCCGACAATCTGGTCACCGCAATGGCACCGCAATGTATGCTGTGGCAGACCTCGCCCGCCGCAACGGAAATGGAAACCCGCATGATGGACTGGCTGCGTCAGGGGCTGGGCCTGCCCCCGGAGTTTGCGGGGGTTATTCAGGATTCGGCGTCCTCGGCGACGCTGGCGGCGGTGCTGGTGATGCGCGAGCGCGCGCTGAACTGGGATGGCAATGCAAACGGTCTGCCGGGGCAAAAAACGCTGCGGATCTATTGCTCGGACGAGGTGCACACATCGGTGGATCGCGCCATCTGGGTGGCGGGGATCGGTCAGGCCAATCTGGTGCGCATCCCCACCCAAGGCCCCCTGCGTTCGATGGACATTGCCGCGCTAGAGGCGCAGATCCGGGCCGATCTGGACACCGGATACCTGCCCGCCGGAATCGTCGCCTGCGTGGGCGGCACCGGCACGGGCGCCTGCGATGACATCGCCGCTACATGTTCGCTGGCGCAGAAATATACTCTCTATACCCATGTGGATGCGGCCTGGGCGGGCTCGGCCATGATCTGCCCGGAATACCGCGATCTGTGGAAGGGCGTGGACCAGGCCGATTCTGTCGTCTTTAACCCCCACAAATGGCTGGGCACGCAGTTCGACCTGTCCGCCCATTTCGTCAAATCCCCTCAGGCTCTGACCCAAACGCTGGCCATTCAGCCTGAATATCTGAAGACCCACGGCGCGGACGGGATCATCAACTATTCGGAATGGAGCGTGCCTCTGGGGCGGCGGTTCCGCGCGCTGAAACTGTGGTTCCTGATCCGCGCCTATGGCATGGACGGGCTGCGCCAGATGATCCGCAATCATGTTAACTGGTCTCAGGCCCTGGCGGAAAAACTGCGTGCCGCCCCGGATATTGAAATCGTGACCGAGCCGGTGCTGTCGCTGTTTACCTTCCGTTATGCGCCTGCGGGCCGTGACCCCGATCAGGCCATCCTGGATCTGATCAACGCCATCAATGACGACGGGCGCATCTACCTGACCCAGACCCGCACGCAGGATAAGCTGGTGATCCGGTTCCAGGCGGGGCAGTTTGACTGTACCCAGGCGGATATCGACACCGCCTATACCGTGATCACCGAAATCGCTGCCAAACAGAAGGATCTCTGACATGCCGGCTATCAAGAACCCGTTCAAATCTGCTCTGGCCCGTGGCGACATGCAATATGGCTGCTGGTCCGGTTTCGCCGACCCTTTTGCGATCGAGGTGCTGGGCACCGCCGGTTTCGACTGGATCGTCATCGACGGAGAGCACGCGGCCAATGACGTGCGCTCGATCATGGCGCAGCTTCAGGCGCTTCAGGGCTCGGCCTCGCACCCCGTGGTCCGTGTCCCGGTGGGTGAGGATTGGGTGATCAAACAGGCGCTGGATGTGGGCGCGCAGACCGTTCTGGTTCCCATGGTCGAAAGCGCGCAGCAAGCCGCACAGCTGACCCGCGCCATGCGCTACCCGCCCGAGGGCATCCGCGGGGTTGGTGCCTCGATGGCGCGGGCGTCCCGGTTCGGGGCGATTACCGATTATGTGCAGACCGCGAACCAGGAAATCTGCCTGCTGGTCCAGGTCGAAAGCCAAAAAGGCGTAGACGCGCTAGAGGACATCCTGAACATCGACGGTATCGACGGGGTTTTTATCGGCCCGGCCGATCTGGCCGCCGATCTGGGCCATCCGGGCAACGCCGCACACGAGGATGTCCGCTCTGTGATCAAGCACTGCCTGGAACGCATCGCTGCCTCGGACAAGGCCGCCGGCATTCTGTCCCCCGTGGACGAGGTTGCCGCCGAATACCGCGATTGGGGCGCGCAATTCCTGGCCGTCGGGCTGGACGTCAACATGTTCGCACAGGCCGCCCGCGCCAAAGCGGCCAAGTGGAAATCCTGATATTGCTCAGCCCGTCAACAAAACCGGGCTGAAACCGCAGATTGCCCCAGGAAACCCCATGACAATCCGTCCGGTCCGGTCAATAGTCGCCTCAACAGACACCAGACCGGACCGGCATCATGACGGAAACCCTGCTGCAAAAGCGCACGCGCCTGCTGGGCCCCAATTTACCCACATTCTACCAAGAGCCCGTGCACCTGGTGCGCGGCGCGGGGGTGCATCTGTGGGACGCGGACGGGCGGCAATATCTGGATTGCTATAACAACGTCCCGCATGTCGGCCACTGCCATCCGAAGGTGGTGCAGGCAATCTGTCAGCAGGCGGGCACGCTGAACACGCATTCGCGCTATCTGCATGACGGAATCCTGAATTACGCCGAGCGCCTGCTGAACACGCTGGACACCGGCCTGGACACGATCCTGATGACCTGCACCGGCTCCGAGGCCAATGACGTCGCGCTGCGGATGGCGCAGGCCTGGACCGGGAATTCTGGCGTTATTGCAACGGATTACACCTATCATGGGAACACGGCGGCGGTCTCGCAGCTCAGCCGGACGAAGCCTCCGATTGGGGGGTACCAGGATAATATCGCCTTTGTCCCCGCGCCTGACAGCTACCGCCCCTTGGGCGGGCAGCCAGGCATGGAACACGCACGGGCCTTTGCCGCCGCGGTTAAGACGCAGATCCAGGAATTGCAGGCAAAGGGGCATGGCGTTTCGGCGCTGGTGGTCTGTCCGTTCTTCGCAAACGAAGGCTTTCCAGACCTGCCCCACGGCTGGCTGACCCCCGCAATCGAGGCCGTCCGACGCGCCGGAGGCATCGTCATCGCAGATGAGGTCCAGCCCGGTTTTGGCCGTCTGGGCAGTCATTTCTGGGGGCACGAACGCATCGGTTTTACCCCCGAGATCATCACCATCGGCAAACCCATGGCCAATGGCCACCCCGTCGGCGCAGTGATCGCCGGGGCCGGCCCGATGGGCGCGTTCCGCAATGCCTTTGGCTATTTCAACACCTTCGGCGGGAACCCGGTGTCGATGGCCGCATGTCTGGCCACGCTGGACGTTCTTCAGACCGAAGGCTTGCAGGAAAATGCCCGCGATGTCGGTGCCTATGCCAAAACCAGCCTGCAAGAGCTGGCCTCGCGTCACCCTCAGATCGGGGACGTGCGCGGCGCGGGGCTGTTTTTTGGAATCGAGCTGGTTCTGGACCGCGATCAGAAAACCCCCGCCCCCGAGTATACCCTGCGCATCGCCAATGAAATGCGCAGGCGCGGGGTGCTGCTGAACTTCCTCGGGCGGTACAAGAACGTCCTGAAAATGCGCCCGCCGATGGTGTTTTCCCGCGCGCATGTGGATCAGCTGGTGCAAACGCTGGACGCGGTGCTGGCGGAAACTCCGGTCGGGCCATGAGCCACGAAACCGCCCACAAGGCCGCTATGCGGTGGGGCATTGCCCCTGAGACGCTTAGCCTGGCGGCGCGGCGCGAAAATGCAGTCTATCGCGCGGATACACCGGATGGGCCGCGCGCCCTGCGTCTGCATCGCCCCGGTTATCGCAGTCAGGCCCAGCTGCGTTCGGAAATGCAGTGGATGGAAGCCCTGGCCCAGGGCGGGCTGAATGTTCCCCTGCCCCATCCGTCCACCGATGGCCACCTGATCGAGCTGATCGGAGACACGCCGGTCAGTGTTCTCAGCTGGATGCCCGGTACCCAGGCCGGCAAACTCGGCGATCTGGACGTTCCAGACCGCCTGCGCTTTGCTCAGGATCTGGGGCGCACAATGGCACGGCTGCACGATCTGTCCGATGCCTGGGCAAAGCCGGCCGATTTCATCCGGCCACACTGGGATCTGCACGGGCTGCTGGGGGATGCGCCCTTGTGGGGGCCGTTTTGGGACAACCCGGATCTGACACCGGCCCAGGCCGACACCCTGCGCCAGGTTCGGCGCCTGGCCTATTCGCAGCTGGCCGCCCAGCAGAGCGATCTGGACTATGGTCTGATCCACGCGGACATCCTGACCGAGAATGTTCTAGCCCAGGCTGGCGCGCTTTCGTTGATTGATTTTGACGACGGTGGCTGGGGGTTCCGCGATTTTGAGATCGCCACCTTTCTGATGCGTTTCCTTGCTGCGCCCGATTACGAAGACCTGCGCGATGCCGTGCTGAAGGGCTATGCCGTGCGGCGGGTCATCTCGTTGGAAAGCCTGGAGTTTTTCATCATGATCCGCGCGCTGACCTACCCCGGCTGGATCATCCCCAGACGTCAGGAACCCGGCGGCGCCGCGCGGTCACGGGTTGCGGTGGACACGGCCCTGCCGCTGGCAGAAAGATACCTGGCCGCGCACCGATAGAAAATTCCACCAAAGAGGCATTTGGCGCTTGAACCCGGCACAATGTTTTTCTAAACACCGGCTCACGCCAAGGCTGCTCCGTTCGTCTATCGGTTAGGACGCCAGGTTTTCAACCTGGAAAGAGGGGTTCGATTCCCCTACGGAGTACCACTTTTCCCGATCATATTTCTGCAATCGCCCCGCCCGGCATCGGTATGTCACGGCGTTTTTGTCGTGCGTTTGCCAATAAAAAAGGGGCGCACCGGGCGCCCCTCTTAGGTTTCAGACTGAATGCCGGCTTAGAAATGAACCGAACGCGAGGCGCCGGGGATGTCCTTCGGCGGTGCGAACTTAGTCAGGTCGATACCTTCGACGGCGGCCTTGTATTCCTCGATGGTCGGGGTGCGGCCCAGGATGGCCGACAGCACCACAACCGGGGTCGAGGCCAGCAGCGATTCACCCTTTTTCTCGGACGAATCTTCCACGACGCGGCCCTGGAACAGACGGGTCGAGGTAGCCAGAACGGTGTCGCCTTTTTCAGCTTTTTCCTGGTTGCCCATGCACAGGTTACAGCCCGGACGTTCCAGATACAGGATGTTTTCGTACTCGGTGCGGGCGGTGCTTTTGGGGGCCATGTCATCGAACTCGAAGCCCGAGTATTTTTGCAGGATTTCCCAATCGCCCTCGGCCTTCATCTCGTCGATGATGTTATAGGTGGGGGCAGCCACAACCAGAGGCGCGTTGAACTTCACCTCGCCCTGGACCTTCTCCAGGTTCTTCAGCATCTGAGCGACGATTTTCATGTCCCCCTTGTGCACCATGCACGAACCCACAAAGCCCAGATCCACTTTCTTCTCGGCCTTGTAGAACGAGATCGGGCGGATGGTGTCGTGGGTATAGCGCTTGGACACGTCGATGTTGTTCACGTCCGGGTCAGCGATCATCGGCTCGTTGATTTCGTCCAGATCGACGACAACCTCGGCAAAGTATTTGGCGCTGTCATCGGGCGACAGGGCCGGTTTTTCGCCAGACTTGATCTCGGCGATGCGTTTGTCGGCTTTGTCGATCAGGCCTTGCAGGGTCTGCGCCGCGTTGTCCATGCCCTTATCAATCATGATCTGGATGCGCGACTTGGCCAGCTCCAGCGAGCCGATCAGCGTGTCGTCATTCGAGATACAGATCGAGGCCTTGGCCTTCATCTCGGCGGTCCAGTCGGTGAAGGTGAAGGCCTGGTCGGCCAGCAGAGTGCCGATGTGCACCTCGATGATGCGGCCCTGGAAGACGTTATCGCCATGCTGTTTCAGCATCTGCGCCTGGGTGGCGTGCACCACGTCACGGAAATCCATGTGGTCTTTCATGGTGCCTTTGAACGTCACCTTAACCGATTCCGGGATCGGCATGGTGGCTTCGCCGGTGGCCAGCGCCAGAGCAACAGTGCCCGAGTCCGCGCCGAACGCAACGCCCTTGGACATACGGGTGTGGCTGTCGCCGCCGATGATGATGTCCCAATCGTCCACGGTGATGTCGTTCAGCACCTTGTGGATCACGTCGGTCATCGCGTGATACTCGCCCTGCGGGTCACGCGCGGTGATCAGGCCGAATTTGTTCATGAACGCCATCAGCTTGGGGATGTTGGCCTGCGCCTTCAGATCCCAGACCGAAGCCGTGTGACAGCCCGACTGATAGCCCGCGTCCAGCGAGGGCGAGATCACGGTGGCGGCCATGGCCTCCAGTTCCTGGGCGGTCATCGGGCCGGTGGTATCCTGACTGCCGACGACGTTCACCTTCACGCGCACATCCGAGCCAGCGTGCAGGACGGTGCCCGGCGCAACACCGCGGGCGTTGCGGTTAAAGATCTTCTCGACCGCGGTCAGGCCCTGACCGTCGATTGCCACCTCTTTCGAGGGCGCGTAGGCCGATTTCAGCTCTTGGCCCAGGGCTTCGGCTGCGAATGTTTGCAGCTTCTTACCGAAGACCACGGCATAGGAACCGCCCGCCTTGATGAATTCCACCTTCTGCGGGGTCAGCGCGCCCGAGATGTCCACCAGCTCGGTGCCGTCCGCATCGTATAGTTTCTTATCCTTGGTGTTGATCGTCAGCACCTTACCCGTCTCAACCGAGTAAACCTGCTCCAGCACCGGATCGCCGTTGTCATCCATGACAGTGTTGCCGTCGGCGTCCACTTTCTTGACCCAGTTTTTCAGGTCCAGACCGATACCGCCGGTCACGCCCACGGTGGTCAGGAAGATCGGCGAAATGCCGTTGGTGCCAGCCACAACGGGGGCGATGTTCACGAAGGGTACGTAGGGGCTGGCCTGTTTGCCGGTCCACAGCGCCACATTGTTCACACCCGACATCCGCGACGAGCCCACACCCATGGTGCCCTTTTCCGCGATCAGCATGACGCGCGCGCCGGGGTTGGCTGCCTGCAACGCCTGAATTTCGGCCTGAGCTTCGGGGGTGATCATACATTTGCCGTGCAGCTCGCGGTCTGCGCGGCTGTGCGCCTGGTTGCCGGGCGACAGCAGGTCGGTCGAGATGTCGCCCTCGGCGGCGATATAGGTGACGACTTTGATCTCTTCTTCAACTTCGGGCAGTTCGGTGAAGAACTCGGCCTTGGCATAGCTTTCCAGAATGTCGGTGGCGACAGCGTTGCCTGCGGCATGTGCCTCGGCCAGGCGATCCATGTCTGCCTCATAAAGGAAGACCTGGGTTTTCAGCACCTCGGCCGCCTGAGCAGCCAGCCCCGCGTCCGCGCCCAGGGCGATGTCCAGCAGCACCGCAATCGAGGGGCCGCCCTTCATGTGCGACAGCAGTTCAAATGCGAATTCCGAAGTGATTTCAGCCACTTCAACCGCACCCAGAATGATGTCTTTCAAAAAGGCCGCTTTCACGCCAGCGGCGCTCGTGGTGCCGGGCAGCGTGTTGTAGATGAAGAACTTCAACGAGTCTTCGCGATGCGCGTTCCCGGTGTCCTTGATCTGTGCGATCAGCTCTTCGACCAGAGCACCATCGTCGATGGGTTTGGGGTTCAGGCCCTGCTCTTTGCGAGTTTCAATCTCAGTAAGGTAGTCTGTGTACAAGCTCATGACATTCCCGGCGCTTAAGTTCTGTTACGCTTGCCCACAGGGCCGCAGAAGCGTCTGGCGAGCCGGGACAAGCTTGCTGTATGCGATAGTATACCAGCCAATATAGGCATGCAAGGTGATTCCCTTACTAGCAGGACACCAGCCTGCCTGCATTCGCGGCGCACTTCGCGCGGCAATATGCTGCGGAGCCCCCGGAAATGCCACAGCTATTGGGGCGCGTCAGCCGTTTTTCATCGCGGTGGGCTCTGCCTTAGAACACCCGGACGCGATGTCGTGATCAGTTCATCGGTGACATTTTCAGCCCCGTGGTGTACCCAAGCCCTAACAGCGTTCGGAGGATGACATGGACGGTACCTTTGCGGTTCTTTTTCTGATTGCCGGCCTGGCCGACATGAAAGCCAGTCACTGTCCGGTCTCGGGCTGCCTGACCGAACGCGACACCCCGGCGCGCATTGCCTTATCCGCGGGGGATGTGCAGTTTCAGAAAGACAGCATCGCCGAAGAAGTCTATGTCCGCTACGATTTCGGACGCGCCTATGGGCCGTTTCAGCCGGCTTTTGGCCTGTCCGCCACCAGTGATGGCGACGCCTGGATCGGGTTTGGCGCAACCTGGACGGGCTATTTCGCCCGGAACCGAGGCTATGTGCAATTGCATTTGATGCCCGGCCTTTATGCACAGGGGGATGGCCCGGATCTGGGGTCTCCGCTAGAGTTCCGTTCCGGCGCAGAAATCGGATATGAAACCCGCAAAGGCGTTCGGATCGGCCTGTCCTACGATCATCGTTCCAATGCGGACATCGAAACGGTGAATCCAGGCCTGGAAACCGTTCAATTACGTGTCAGCATCCCACTGAAATAACCTCTGGCTGATCCACCATAGCCCATGCAGTCGCGATATTGGGGTTATTGCTCACATGAGGGTGTTATCAGCCGCTGGCGACAACACAAAATCAAAACGCCCCGCGGGAAACCCGAGAGGCGTTCAGAATTTTGGTTGCGGGAGCAGGATTTGAACCTGCGACCTTCAGGTTATGAGCCTGACGAGCTACCGGGCTGCTCCATCCCGCGCCATTCTTTTCATCTATTTAGAGGGATCATAGTTTGGTTATTACTAGGTTTGGCGGTTACCTACTCTCCCACACCTTAAGATGCAGTACCATTGGCGTTAGAGCACTTAACTTCCGAGTTCGGGAAGGG
>PAPN01000025.1 GCA_002708925.1 Paracoccaceae bacterium | reverse complement strand
GTGGTCCGCAAAGCCAGCTGATCCGCACCGGTGATGTGGTTTCCGTGGTGGTCTGGGACAACCAGGACAACTCGCTGCTGTCCAACGGTGTGTCAAAACAGGCCGCCCTGCCGCCCATGGTGGTGTCAGCCAGCGGGATGATTTTCATGCCCTATGCGGGTGAGGTGGAAATCCGCAATCTTACCCAGCCAGCCGCCCGTGCCAAGATTCAGGAAGCCATGACCGGAGTGGCCCCCGAAGCGCAGGTGCAGTTGGCCGTCAAACAGGGCGCCGGAAATGCCGCCGATCTGGTGGGTGGCGTTGCTGCCCCGGGCAGCTATCCCCTGCCCAGCCGCAACTATTCGATCCTCAGCCTGATTGCCGCCGGTGGCGGCATCCGCCCCGGTCTTGATAATCCGCTGGTGCGCCTGCTGCGGGGCGGGCATGTCTATGAAATCCGGGCCGAACAGCTGATGGCGGATCCCAACCTCAACACCATCCTGCGGGGTGGCGATAAGGTTGTAGTGGCCGAAGATGATCGTTTCTTCACCGCGCTTGGCGCCACGGGCCGCGAAGAGGTTGTACCCTTCACCCGCGAAAGCCTGACCGCGATGGAGGCCCTGTCGACTGTCGGTGGCCTGTCTGACAGCCGCGCCGATCTGAAATCGGTCCTGGTGCTGCGCGACTACCCGCTGGACGACACCGTGCCAACGCCCGAACGGGCAGACTATTCATCCAAAGGTCCGTTGCAGGAACAGGTGGTCTTTGCCTTTGACCTGACCTCGGCCGATGGTCTGTTTGCCGCCCGCAAGTTTGAGATCAACCCGAAGGACACCGTCTTGGGGACCGAAACGGTTGTGACCTCCGCGCGGACGGTTCTGGGCCTCATTGGTTCGGTTGTCGGCGTTACCAACGCGGTGAACAATCTAACCGAATAAGCCCAGTGATCAGTCGCGCCGCGCATCCATGTAGCGGCGCAGCTGTTCCAGGTCTTTGACCATCTGCTGCACCCGATCGGGCGGCACGATCTCCACCAGTTCCAGCATTTCCGGTGCCAACCCGGCAATGGCAGCATCGCGTACGCTGCGGCCTTTTTCCGTCAGCCAAACCTGTTTGGAGCGGCGGTCGTCTGGGTTGGGACGCAGATCAATGCAGCCGTGTTTTTCCAGCCCTGCTACCGTGTGGCTCATGGTGGTTTTGGCAACCTGAAAGGCGCGCGCCAGTTCCAATGGCGTGCGCCCGTCGCTGAAGCGGATCAGATGGTTTAACACCCCGAAATGCGGCGCAATCAACCCCTCGGGCAGATGCGCCTCCAGCTGGGCCCGGCCCAGCTGCTGCAGGATGCCGATTTCATTGAACAAGGTGAAATAAAGACCGCTGTTGTCGTTCATCCGTGATCCTTTGGTCTGCGGGTTCAGAGAGTCTTGGCCTCGACCCCCCAACGCGGGCTGGGCGGCACATCGGGACCATAGCCAAGGCGGGCAAACATTTGCACGGTTTCACCCGGTTGCGCCAGCCGTTCGTGGATCTCGGCGTAATGTGCGGCCATTTCGGGGTATTCCTGCAAGGCCTGGCTGAGCGGCTGGATCGACAGCCCCAGCGCAGTGGTGGCCAGGTTCAGGCGCATCCAGTCATAACCGGCACGGATCTGATCACTGCGGCTGTTGCCCTGGGTTGCGATCCAGACATGGGCCATTGCGGTGTCGGTATTGGCCAGCACGGCCTTCACCCCTTCGCTGTACATCATTGAAGAAGTGTCGAGCGCAGCTTCACGAGTCATCAGGCCGGTGCGGTGCATGGCCTCAAACAGCGGACCAGTGAAATCGATGCCATCGGGGTTGGCCTCTACCTCACGCCGGCCAATGCGGAACAGATCAACGCTTTCCTTATAGGTGTGCGGGGTCTCGATTTCGACCAGTAGGGCATCATGAGACAGCTGGCGCGTTGCTGCTGGCGATGCGGGTATGGCGCACGCTGCTGTTTAGCTGGGTCAAAGCCTGATCCGGCACCGCGCGGGTGATGTCATAGGGTTCCTTGTTCGACCGGCGCGCCAGCACATGGGCGAAAAGCGGATCGGGGTCCGCATTACCCTCAAACCGGATGCGGGCAACCGGGCGCTGGTCCAGGGCCTGCGGGTCTTCGCCTTCGGGGAAGAGGGTGATTTGCGTGCCCCTGCCCTCCTCTGCTGCGGCCATGCGCAGGGTTTCAAGGAAACAGCCAAGGCCGATGGTGATCTGGCGGTTGAAGGGATCAGTGTGCGGCAACAGGCGGTTGGTGTCGACGTAGAGGGTGATTTCATCGGGCGTGGCCAGATCCGCCATCCAGGGCTGACGGTTGTGCGGGTTCGGCGCAAGGATCGCCCAGGACAGTGCCCGCATCCGCGGATCATCATATTGGCCAGCCGCCGCCCAGGGCGCGAGGGCTTTTTCCGGCGCTTTGGTCAGGGTCATCGTGGTGGCCGTCGCGGCCAGCACAACGCCGCCTCCGATCAGGGCAAGGGTTTTGCGGCGGGACAGGGTCATGGGAATCTCCGAATCTCATTTGGTGCGACATCGTACCAATATGGTGCGAATCTGTACTATGTCAACGGGGAGGATTTGAGAACCCGTGATCCCTGGCAATCAGCATTGGGATACAGACGCAAAAAAACCCGCCAATGGAGGGGATTTGACAAGTGATTTGGGGCTCTCTTGACCAATGCTCCGCGTTGCTCGAATGTCTGCTATGGTAGCAACTCGCAAAGAGACTTGATGGATGACCATGCAATAAGTGACACGTGGTTCAAAAGGATGCGGTTGGCTCGTCTTTCCATCCTGTGGGCATTGGTATTCTGCCCTAATGTATCGAGAGCCGACGCGGAGATTGATCCGGCATTGTTGGGCCGAGCATTGGGCTTTGATTTGTCTTATCACAGAGAGTGCGTAGGACCCGTCCCGCCCACGCGTGGGCAAATGATCTTTCTCACAGAGTACTCGGC
Organism: Paracoccaceae bacterium; assembly: GCA_002708925.1. Lineage (GTDB taxonomy): Bacteria > Pseudomonadota > Alphaproteobacteria > Rhodobacterales > Rhodobacteraceae > Thalassobius. Next base: position 14,880 of record PAPN01000025.1, on the reverse strand, counting down.
GTCTTTACTTCAGTTCTCCAAGCGCTTTGCCGGCGACGATTTCTTATTTGAGTTCATTCACAGCTCAGTGCGAACGCAATTTGACTGTAAGGAAGCACTGACGGAACGGGACAGGTATTGGGGTGCTCTCTTGACCAGAGGTTTGACCAAATACTGTCTGGTCAGAGCAATATCAGATAACACCGATTTGGCCTCATGCTTGCACCGCGACGAGTGAGCGGACGTTAGCACGCCCGCAGCAGACAGCATTTTGCAACGACAGCCTATGAAACCCCCGCCAGTGGCGGGGCTGTTCTGATCATTGTACTGGTCCCGGAAGGGCGGGATCACTCTTCGCCGGGCAGGATCCGCACGGCGCCTTTGGCAGCGGAGGAGGCGAAGGCGGCGTAGGCTTTCAACGCTTTGGACACGGCGCGCGGGCGTTCCTCGGCAGGACCCCAGGGCAGCGGGCCTTTGGCGGCGCGGCGGGCTTCCAGCACATCCTCGGCTACGGCCAGATTGATGGTGCGGTTGGGGATGTCGATTTCAATCAGATCGCCGGTTTCCACCAGACCGATGGTGCCGCCTTCTGCCGCCTCGGGTGAGGCGTGGCCGATCGACAGACCGGAGGTGCCGCCGGAGAATCGACCGTCGGTCAGCAGGGCGCATTTCTTACCCAGACCTTTGGATTTCAGGTAGCTGGTCGGGTAGAGCATTTCCTGCATGCCCGGACCGCCCTGCGGACCTTCATAGCGGATGATGACCACTTCGCCCTCAGCCACTTTGCCGGTCAGGATGCCGCTTACCGCGTCGTCCTGGCTTTCAAACACCTTCGCAGGGCCTGAGAACTTCAGGATGTTTTCATCCACACCGGCGGTTTTCACGATGCAGCCGTGCAGCGCGATATTGCCGTAGAGCACCGCCAGACCACCCTCTTTCGAGAAGGCGTTTTCCACGGTGCGGATCACGCCGTTTTCACGGTCGGTGTCCAGCTCCTTGTAGCGGTTCTGGGTCGAAAACGCCTGCGTGGTGCGCACGCCGCCGGGGGCGGCCTTGAACAGTTGCTCGGCCTCGGGGTTATTGGCGTCCTTGATGTCCCATTTGGCGATGGCCTCGCCCATGGTGCTGGAATGGACGGTGCTGACCTCATCGTTCAGCAGGCCGGCGCGGCTGAGCTCCCCAAGGATCGAGAAGATGCCGCCAGCGCGGTGCACGTCCTCCATATGGACGTTGTGGATGTTGGGCGCGACCTTGCACAGGCAGGGCACCTGACGCGACAGGCGGTCCATGTCGGTCATGGTGAAGTTGACCTTGCCCTCATAGGCGATGGCCAGAAGGTGCAGCACGGTGTTGGTGGACCCGCCCATGGCGATGTCCAGCGACATGGCGTTTTCAAAGGCTGCAAAGGTGGCGATCTCGCGCGGGAGCAGGCCTTTTTCCTCGCCCTCATAATGGCGCTTGGTGATGTCCACGATGCGGCGCCCGGCCTCAAGGAACAGGTTCTTGCGATCCGCGTGGGTGGCCAGGGTCGAGCCATTGCCCGGCAGCGCCAGCCCCAGCGCCTCGGCCAGGCAGTTCATGGAATTGGCGGTGAACATGCCCGAGCAGGACCCACAGGTGGGGCAGGCGTTTTCCTCGATATGCTGGACCTGTTCGTCGGTGAATTTATCGTCGGCTGCGGCCACCATGGCATCCACCAGGTCGATCTTGGTCATCTCCAGATCAGCGATGTCGATCTTGCCGGCCTCCATCGGCCCGCCCGACACGAAGATCACCGGAATGTTCAGGCGCATGGCGGCCATCATCATGCCCGGCGTGATCTTATCGCAGTTGGAGATACAGACCATCGCATCGGCGCAATGCGCGTTGACCATATATTCCACGCTATCGGCGATCACCTCGCGCGAGGGCAGCGAATACAGCATCCCGTCATGGCCCATGGCGATGCCATCATCCACGGCGATGGTGTTGAACTCCTTGGCGACACCGCCGGCGTTTTCAATCTCGCGCGCGACCATCTGGCCCAGGTCTTTCAGGTGGACGTGACCGGGCACAAACTGCGTGAATGAATTCACCACCGCGATGATCGGCTTGCCGAAATCGCTGTCAGTCATGCCGGTGGCGCGCCAAAGGCCGCGGGCCCCTGCCATGTTACGGCCATGGGTGGAACGCCGGGAACGGTAATGCGGCATTTTCTCTTCCTTCAAGCTGCTGGCGGCGCGGCGCCGTTTCAGGCGTTAGGCATAGCCCAGATGCCGTCGGAGGGACAATGGCGAAGCGTCATTGGCGATGAAAAACGCCTTCTTGGGGCATTTGAACAGCGCCTTTCGAATTTTTTGCACGGCAGGCTCAGAAACTTGCGGTCTACACGGCAAGAGCACTGGATTATCCGAAAGAGGTATGGAATTGAAACACCGAGATTTCGAACGTATTAAAACATTGGGTCCTTGAAGATTTTTGGGAAAGGGTGGATTTGTGACGACTGCCGAAAAAGCGCAATTGCATCTTGTCTTGCAGCCTCTTGTCGCCGCCGATCGTGATCAGGTCGCGGCTTTTTTGACGCAGGTGTTGGACAAGACAGAGTGCGTGTTGCATCCCGATGTGCCGACTGCTTTGGCAGCGCGAGAGACGGGGCGTGTCTTGGTGCTCGTTGAAACCCCTATGCGTGAACTGGCCCGGCGGATGGCGGGCGGTGTCTTGCCGGCGCAGGCGCTGGCGGATTGGACCGCGCGGACCGATGTGTTGCTGGCGGCGTGCCGCAAGGACCGGCGCCATGTGCGGCTGATGACCTGGGATTCCCTGTTGGCAGGAGACCGCGCCAGCCTGGACATGCTGGCCGAAATGGTCGCGCAACCTGTGCCCGACACGATTGAGGGAATGCCCGAAGAGGGCGCGCCCGATGCCTGCCTGCAAGTGCTGGCCGGGGTGTTCCTGCAAGGCAGCGACGCGCCCGCGCGGCACCAGATCGAAGGGCTGCTGGCCGGTCCCGGAATGGAAATCGGGCCGGCATTGGTGGCTCAGGCCGTGCAGCGCAGCCTGGCCCAGGATCAGGCGGTGGCCGATCTGAACAAGCAGCTGGGCACGGCCGCGCAAGAAAGCGCCATCCTGCGTCAGGGCCTGAAGGAAATGCAAGAGCAGCTGACGGCCCAAGAGACCCGCGCCGCGCAGGACAACGCCGCCCTGACCAAGCAGACCAGGGCCGAGCTGGACGGAATGGGCGGGCAGCTTCAGCGTCTGACCGCCGAGCGCGATCTGTTGCAGGAAAGCCTGAGAGACATGTCCGCCCGCGTGCAGGGCATGCTGGAGGGCGACGCCAAGCTCCAGGCGGAACGCACGGCCTCTTTGGAACAGCAATTGACCAGCCTGCGGTCAGAGCGCGATCTGCTGACGAAAACGCTGTCGGACCTGCGCAGCCAGATGAATCAGGACGACCTGGCCCGCGCCGAGAAAGAGCGGCCCGTGCGCGAGGCGCTTGAGGCGCGGGTGATGAGCCTGGAAAACGAACGCAAACTGCTGCGCATCAGCCTGGCAGATCTTGAGGCGCAGAGCGGGACACTGGAAATGCAGCTGTCCGAACGCGAGGACCAGCTCTCTCGCAAGGGGCCGAGCGAGGAGCAGCTTGCGGCCGTGGCAAAAGAGCGAGACCTGCTGCAGGCAAGCCTGGCGCAGGCAGAGGCTCAGAAAAACACGCTAAACGAACGCGTCATGAGCCAGGGGCGGCAGATTCAGGATATGGAGGCGCAGCTGGTTGCCCTTTCGGATGTGACGGTCGAGCGGGATCTTCTGCGCGAGAGCCTGGATGGCCAGCGCCAGGAAGTGGCTGTGTCTCAGGAAGATTTCCGCCGCGCCGAAGACAGGTTGCTGGAAATGCAGATGGTGCAATCGTCGAACGAGGCCCTGTCCCGGCAAGCGGAACGAGCCGAGCAAGATCGCCTGCTGAGCGCCTCGGCGCTGGGGGCGGTGCTGCTGGACGATAGCTTGCGGATGCGTGACCTGCAGGGGCAGCTGGATCAGACCTGGGGCAAGTTGAGCCAGACCAAAACCATGCTGGACGCAACCGAACAGGCGCTGGAACAGCAAAAACAGGCCCGCGAAGCCTCGGAGGCCGAACATGGCCGTCAGAGCGCCGAAACCCAGGCCGTTCTGCAGGAGCGTGAAGCCTATATCGCCCATCTGACGGCGGAACTGGACAAGATTTACGGCTCGAAATCCTGGCGCGTCACGGCTCCGATGCGTTCGGCTCGTTCGAAATTGAGCAAGAATAAACCCTGATCGGGGCGGCCTTTTGCAGATGCACCCAGCCATGGACCCTTTTGCCGGTGGGCCTGCGCCAGACCGGCCCCGTTTGTTCGTCGATGTGCAGCATGGGCTGTGCAACCGGCTGCGGGCGCTGGTGTCAGGGGCCGCGATTGCCGCGCGCACAGGGCGGCAGCTGGTTGTGATCTGGGTGCCCGATCACCATTGCGAGGCGCGGATCGGGGATGTGTTGCGCTATCCCGGCATGGTCATCGAGGAGCGCGACACGGCCTGGCGCCTTCAGGCGCGCAGCGCGCGGGTCTATAATTACCTTGAGATCGAGCCGGGATCCCGGTTCCAGGAACCGATCCTGACCGAGGGGGACGACTGGCCCGGCGCGGATGTCTATGTGCGTTCGGCCTATACGCTCAACAGTCCGCACAGAACCGACGCGGATGAGCAGTATTTCCTGCGCAGGCTTGTGCCGTCCCTGCCGGTTCTGGAGTTGGTGGATCAGGTCCCGCACCCGTCCTCGGTGGCGGTGCATATCCGTATGGCCACCGGGCAGGACTATGATCACCTGAGCTTTGAATCCCCGCAAAACTGGCCTGAAAACCGGCACCAGGAACTGACAGAATGGCGCGCCAAAAGCCATGTGTCGCATTTTATCGCGCGGCTGGATCAACTGGTTGAGGCCGGCCAGGCCGACAGCATTTTCGTGGCCACCGACCTGGAGCAGACCTATGCCCTGCTGACCGAGCGCTATGGCGCGCGGCTGCGGTTCCTGAAACGGGATCGGTTCGATCGCTCGGCCCGGCAGATTCAATACGCGTTTGCCGATCTGTTGCTGCTGACCGCCGCGCCGCTGTTTCTGGGCAGCACCTGGAGCTCGTTTTCCGATGTCGCCCAACGCCTGGCCCGCCCCGGACGGCGGTTCGAGCGCAGCGGCCATGAGTTCTGATCTGAGTTCTGATCCGGGGCTTCACTAGGCAGATCGGCAATGAAGCGCCCGAAGAAGGTGCGATCCGTTCACGACTGCAATGCTGTGCTGCAGAAAGGCTTGAGGAAAATAGGCGGACCTGATAGCTGATTTCTCAGCATAATCTATTCTCTTGCACACACGATTTAGACCAATCTCTAGGACCATACATGTCGTATACCGTGTTTATTACTACCCCTTGTTTGGATAGTATCTCGACCATTGATCGCACCATTTTGAGCGTTGCTACCCAGGCGGGAGATTTCTTTATCCGGTATCATATCCAGGATGGCGGATCGACCGATGGCACCCTGGACCGGCTGCTTTGGTGGCAGCGCCGCCTGGCCTCGGAAGGGTTCCCGATTCAGTGTCTGGGCATTCAGTTCACGTTTGATTCGTCCCCCGACAAGGGGATGTATGATGCGCTGTGCAAAGGATTCGACGCCATGCGCATCCCGGCCAACAGCTTCATGACCTGGATCAACGCCGACGATATGCTGGCGCAGGGGGCGTTGGCCTTTGTCATCAATGTCGAACGCCAGTTCACACCGCAACAAGTGTCCTGGATTGGTGGGGCGACGTCGGTGATCCGGGATGACACGCCGTTGCTGATGTCTGACAACCCGATCCCCAAGGCCGCGATCAAGGCGGGGCTGTGCGACGGGGTGCATTGGAATTTCCTGCAGCAAGAGGGCACATTCTTCCGCCGCTGGCTGTGGGCCTCGATCAAGCCTGATCAGACCATCCGGCCGATGAAACTGGCGGGCGACTGGAACCTGTGGCGCCTGTTTGCCGAGCGGTCCTCGTTGGTGCAGTCTAAATTCGTTCTGGGCAGTTTCCGCATCCAGGAGGGACAGCTTTCGGCCCGCCTGCGGGAAAAATACATGGCCGAGATCGACAGCGTTATCCCCGAGAAAACGCGCAAGGAAAGCCTGAAGACCCTGGGGGCCAATGCGGCCGTCATCCGCCGTGTTTTTGCCACGCGCTATGGAGATGGGCGCCTGTCCATCATCGAGGAAGATCGCGGTGGTATGCTAGAGCATAACCATATGCGGGTATTCGACAGTAAACCCAAGAAAGTGGTCCGGCTGAAAGGGCCCCGGACGGTCGCAGAGGGTGTCATCCCGACCGAGACGGCCAAGCCGCTGGAAGAGATCATCTCGTTCAAGGACAATATCCTGGCCTATGATCACGACTGGCAGTTCCCGGCCGTGACCGAGCAGCACGCCTATCACCAGCTGCGGGATCTGGGCGCGGTGCCCGATGGGGTTGTGTATGTGGCCTATCCCTGGGCCAACCTGATCGACAAGCTGCAGACCAATGCCTTTGATGCCCATGTGCATATGGCCGGTTTCCAGCATTTTTGCCGCCAGTTGCCGGCGGGCAGCAAACGGGTGACGGTGTGTCAGCACATCAAGATGAAAGATTTCATGTACCTGTTCGAAGAGGCTGGGATCGAGCACATCTTCTGGACGCATGCCACGCAGGATGACCGGGATCAGACCACCTCGGGGATCTCGTTGGAGCCCTTCCCGCTGTATCCGGTGCAGGTGACCGCGGAAACCGATGCCGATGCCTCGGCCAAGCGCCCGCATCTGTTCTCGTTTATCGGGGCAAAGTCGAACCAGTATTACCTGACCAATTCGCGTGAGCTGATTCTGGATCTGCTCAAGGATCACCCGCGCGGCATGATCATCGGGCGCGACAGCTGGCATTATAACAAGGTCGTCTACGAACATCAGATTCTGAAGACCGACAAGAAAGACGAGAAGAAAGACGAACTGGTGAACCAGTCCGCCTCGGATCAGTTCAAGGAATCGCTGGCGCAGAGCATCTTCTCGCTGTGTCCGGCCGGGTCGGGGCCGAACTCGATCCGCCTGTGGGAATCCCTGGGCGCCGGATCCATCCCGGTCATCCTGGCCGATACCTATGCCACGCCCGGCAACCAGGCGCTGTGGCAAGAGGCGGCGGTCTTCTGCAAGGAAACCCCCGAGGCCATCAAAGCGCTGCCTGCCCGTCTGGAAGCCATCGCCAAGGACCCGGCCAACCTGGCCAAGATGCGCCATGCGATGCGCCAGCTGTGGATTCTCTATGGGCCGCATTCCTTCGTGTATGATGTGCAGGTCTTGATGCTGAAACTGGCCGGTCAGGCCGAGGGCCTGTCCCCCGAGGGCGTCGCGCTGAAAAATGGGCAGGCCCTGCCGCCGCTGCGCGAGCGTCTGCTGGGACGGGTGCCGCCCGGTGGGGCGCCGTCGGCTCCGGATGCGCAATTCCTACTGCGGACCTGTAGCAGCGATCTGCTTCTGGACGGGGCCGATGTCCTGCCCGAACTGAGCGATGACACCCCGCTGGGCCAGGTCGTGATCCTCTCGCAAGAGGTTCTGGGCCGCGATCACCCGGTGGTGCAGCATTACCAACGCGTCGTCATCCATGTCCGCGCCGAGGCCAGCACAAAGCCCAAGCCAATCGAGGCCGCGCCGATGGTCAATGGCGGCAAGGGCCCCAAGATCTGTCTGTTCGGCCGCCATTCGAACCGCACCCCGCTCAGCTATGCGCCGTTCCAGCGCGTGGCCGGGGACCGGATTACGCTGGTCGATGACATGATGCAGGCCGATATGGTGATGACCGGGTTCAACCTGGACATCCGCGAAAACGCCGAAAGCTTTGAGAAACTGGCCAAGGAACGCGCCGATACCAAGGTTGTCGTCATCTCTGAGGAACCGCTGTGGGACAGCACCTGGTCGGGGGGCTTTGTCGGCCGGAACCGCAAGGCCAAATGCGGCGAGACCGACCTGGCTTATACGTTTCTCAATCACAGCAACTCGACGATTTTCGACTTCGAGAAGATCCCGTATTTCCTGCTGACCAGTGAAGATTTCCTGGCGCGCTATGGTCTGCTGATCTCGCGTCATAGCGACATCACACCGGCCAACCTGCTGAAACATTGGGAGAAAGCCGCCATTCCCGCCGCCTTCTATGCCGAGGTGCGCGATGGCGAGAATTACGCCAAGGCCTTCCCCGAACACGGGGTTTATGGGCTGAGCACCTATCGCACTCAGGTGGCCCGCAAAGTCGGAGCCAAAGGTACGCTGCGCGAGGGCAAGGGCTGGCGGACCGACGCTAAGCGCCAGGCGCTGCCCGATTGGCACCTGGACAAGCTGGCCGCGTTGGACATGCGGGTACGGGTGGCCTCATCCTTTGAGAACACCCACCAGAAGAGCTATATCTCGGAGAAAATCTTCGATGCTTTCGTGGTGGGCGGCATTCCGACCTATTACGCTGACAAGGAGCACCAGGTGCTGACCCTGGTCCCTGAGACCAGCATGATCAACACGTTCGGCCTGTCCGCCGAAGAGGCCGCCAAAAAGATCGAGACCTTCAAGCCGGACGCGGAGTTTGCCAAAAGCTGGCTGGAAACCGCCCGGTCGCTGCAGGCCACCTTTACGGATGAAGCGGCCGTCGTGCGCGAACGTCAGCGCGTGGTGGACACGATCATGGACGAGCTGGAGAAGCTCTGATCCCACTGGAACCACTGAAAATGCACAAAGCCGGCCCCGCAAAGGGCCGGCTTTGATCGTTTCGGAATGGATGCAGGCGGTCAGTCTGATCCGAACAGATCGCGGGTAAAGATCTTTGCGGCGACATCTTCCAGATCGGGGTGTTGCCGGTTGGCGATGATCACGTCGCATTCGTCCTTGAACCCGTCCAGATCATGGGTCACGCGCGAGCCATAGAAGCTCTCTTCGGCCATGGCGGGCTCATAGACGATGATCTCGATCCCCTTGGCCTTCAGGCGTTTCATCACCCCCTGGATCGAGCTTTGGCGGAAGTTGTCCGAGCCTTGCTTCATCACCAGGCGAAAAATGCCCACGCGTTCGGGTTTGCGCGCCAGGATCTGCTCCGAGATGAAATCCTTGCGGGTGCGGTTGGCCTCGACGATGGCCTTGATCAGGTTCTGCGGCACCTCGGAGTAGTTGGCCAGCAGCTGCTTGGTGTCCTTGGGCAGGCAATAGCCGCCATAGCCGAACGAGGGGTTGTTGTAATGGTTGCCGATCCGCGGATCCAGGCTCACGCCTTCGATCACCTGACGGCTGTCCAGACCATGCGCCAGGGCGTAGCTGTCCAGTTCGTTGAAAAACGCCACGCGCATGGCCAGGTAGGTGTTGGCAAAGAGCTTGATCGCCTCGGCCTCGGAGGCATCGGTGAACAGGACCTCAATGTCCTGGGCAATGGCGCCCTGGCGCAGCAGATCGGCAAAGACGCGGGCGCGCTGGGATTGCTCGCCTACGATGATCCGGCTGGGATGCAGGTTGTCATAAAGCGCCCGGCCCTCGCGCAGGAATTCAGGGCTGAAGATCACCTGATCGGTGTTCAGCTGTTTGCACAGCGATTGGGTATAGCCCACCGGGATCGTGGATTTGATCACGATCGTGGCGGTGGGGTTCAGCGCGATGGCCTTCTCGATCACCGCTTCGACACTGGAGGTGTCGAAGAAGTTGGTTTCAGGGTCATAGTTGGTGGGCGTGGCGACGATAATGTAATCGGCCCCGTCAAAGGCCACGGCCGGATCGGTGGTGGCCGTCAGGTCCAGCGTCTTCTCGGCCAGGTAGACCTCCAGCTCGGCATCCACGATTGGGCTTTGGCGCTGGTTCAGCTTGGCCACACGGTCCTCGCTGATATCCAGTGCGCAGACAGTGTTATGTTGGGCCAGCAGAACGGCATTGGACAGGCCGACATAGCCGATCCCGGCAACGGCGATTTTCATAGCAGACATGGATAGTTTCCTGTGTCGTGAAAGTTCAGGGCGCGGCGTTAGCTGCGCGCATAGACGTCTTCGTAGCGGATGATGTCGTCTTCACCCAGATACGAGCCGGTTTGCACTTCGATCAGGACCATCGGCACCTTGCCGGGGTTTTCCATGCGGTGCACGGCGCCCAGCGGGATATAGACCGACTGGTTTTCCGTCACCAGTTTCACGGTTTCATCCACGGTGACCTTGGCCGTGCCCTCGACCACGATCCAATGTTCGGAGCGGTGATGGTGCGATTGCAGCGACAGTGACGCGCCAGGGGTCACAACGATGCGTTTCACCTGAAAACGTCCGCCCACGACCAGGCTTTCGTACCAGCCCCAGGGGCGGTAATCGCGCGGCAGCTGCACGGCCTGGCTGGCGCCCTTGGCCTTCAGCGCGGCCACGGCATCCTTGACCCGTTGGGCCTGATCCTTGGGGGCCACCATGACCGCATCGCCCATGGCAACGACCATCATGTTGTCCAGCCCGATGCCCACGACCTGCTGACCGGGGGTTTCCGAGCGCAGCAGCGTATCGGTGCAATCAATCGCGGTGGCCTCGGCCGAGCAGGCATTGCCGGCGTCATCCTGCGCGCTTTCCATCCAGACGGCATCCCAGCCGCCCAGATCCGACCAGCCCGCACCATAGGGCATCACGGCCAGATTGTCGGCTTTTTCCATGATCGCATAGTCGATCGAGATGTCTTCGGCCTGGGCCCAGGCGCCCGGGTCCAGACGGGTAAAGCCCAGATCCGCGTCGGCCTTGTCCAGCGAGGCGGCAACCGCGTCGACCAGGGCGGGCGCGTGGGTGCGATAGGCGGCAATCACGGCCTTCGCGGTGAACAGGAAAATCCCTGCATTCCACAGGAAATTGCCCGCGGCCAGCATCTGGGTGGCGCTGTCCAGATCGGGTTTTTCGACGAAACGCGCCAGGCTTTGCGGCTCGGACGCGCTGGCATCGGCCCCGGCGGTCAGTTCCAGATAGCCATAGCCGGTTTCGGGACGGGTGGGGGCGATCCCGAAGGTCACCAGATCGCCGGCCAGCGCCCGCGGGGCTGCGGCCTGCACCGCCGCCCGGAAGGCAGAGGCATCGGGGATCACGTGATCCGAGGGCGCCACCAGCATCAGCGCGTCCTCGTCGGTCTTGGCCAGCCACAGGGCGGCGGCCAGAACGGCGGGGGCGGTGTTGCGCCCTTCGGGTTCGATCAGGATGCCGGCGGCGGCCATTTCCACCTGGGCCAGCTGCTCGGTCACGATGAAGCGGAACGGATCGCCCGTCACCACAACGGGGGCGGCAAAACCGGCCCCGGACAGACGCTGGGCCGAGGCCTGGAACAGGCTTTCGTCCCCCATCAGCTTGGCGAACTGCTTGGGATAGGATTTGCGCGACAGCGGCCACAGACGAGTGCCGGAACCGCCGCAGAGAAGAATGGGATGGATCGTGGTCATGAATTTAACCTTATGCGTTTGGCGTAAAATGCGTGGGAAGAACGCTATTCTTCCTCGTACAGGATGTGAGTGATGCCTCCGGTCCGGGGACCTGTGTCCTTGACCCCTTTCAGAAGTTCGGTCTCAGGAAGCTTGGCGGATTGTGCGACGACAAACTTGTCCGTGGTCACCGGCGTGAAAGAGCGCCCGCCGACACGTTCGTAGTAGCAGAACTGGTCAAAGCATTGCAGGATCTGGTTTTCCTTTCCGATCTGGAAGACCATCATGCTGCTTTTGGGGCCAATGCCGACGATCAGGGCCGTCATCTTAACCTCTTTGGGCAGGGTCACGGTGACATTCTGGCCCTCGGGCACGGCCAGCATGTCCGCAACATAGCCATGGCGCGAGAACTCGCGCATGAACCCGCCTTTGACGTCAACCTCGGGGATGGCATAGGCCGAGAATTTGCGGGCTTTGGTCAGGCCGCGGAACAGCGGCTTGGTTTTGTTGACCTTGTCCAGCAGCCCCAGCAGAGCCTTGGCGTAGACCTCTTTGCCCTCGTCGGTGGGGTGGACATTGTCCCACAGCAGCTCGGGTTTCAGATCCAGTTCCACGCGCGGGACGCGGTGTTTCTTGCAGATGGCCCGGTTCGTATCCGCCACCCAGTCGTCATCGGGGTTCACGCCGGTCAAAGGCAGGTCCAGCACGCCCAGGCGGACCTTGTTTTCCTTGCACAGCCGCAGAATGCTTTGCAGCGTGGCCTGCTGTTCCTTGATCCGGTAATCGTTGGAGTTCTGGGTGCGATAGGCCGCGGTTGAAAACTCGATGATCAGGGCGTCGGGTTTTTCCGAGCGCAGGAACGCATCCACCAGATGGCGGGCATGGTTCGGCTGCAACCCGCCGATCCCGATTTTCGTAACCTCATAGTCAGGACGGCTGTCGGCACAGATTTCGGCGCATTTTTCGACATATCCGGGGACTTCTCCGGTGACGCTAAAGCCAAAAACCAAAAACTTCATCTTTGAATCCTTTCGTCCAAGCGAGGGGCGTTCGGTGAAAATGTGACCGATCGCACCGATCCGGGAATCGGTGTTCTTTTCGCCTTTCAATAAATCTATTGTCGGGATTTCAGAGCTCTGTGTCACTGAAATCCCGTCCACTTTGGGCCCTTTAATCCCCTCATTGACGACGAAAGCGCCCATTCGCTCATAATAACAGAACTGATCATAGGACACCTGTCGGCGTTTGATCGGCCCGGCCTTGATTTCCAACGCCCCGGTACGCGGCCCCATCAGGGCGGTGAAACCACAGAATTTACGCGGCGGATCAAAGCGCACATTCACGGTTTCCCCGGCGGGCAAGCGCACCAGGTCCGTCCGGTATCCGCCGCGATCCACCGTGTGGACGGGGCGGCCGGGCAGGGCGTCGACCATGCGCAGGGCATCATATCGGGGTACATCGGCGAAATAGCTGGGGTCGATGTCCAGCTCTCTGGCCTGGGGCACCATTTCCAGCAGGATGTCGGCATAGAACCGGCTGCCATATTCCGTGGTATGGACCTCGTCGCGCAGCACGCCCTCTTTCAGGTCGACACGGCGATAGGGGACATCCAGCATGCCGCAGATCAGATCATGGCATTTGCTGACCCAGTCATTCTTGTAATCCACATCCGTCCGGGGGAAATCGATCATGGCCATGCGGATGCCGCGTTCCTGGCATTCGCGCAGAACGCTGAGCAGGGACAGCCGGTAATCTTCCTGGTCGTTGTAGAAGTTGCGAAAGGCCGGGGTGGCATGATCCAGGATCAGGATGTCGGGGTCGTGTTCGTCGATGATCTGCGGGAACAGATAGCGCGAGTGATAGGGTTGCAAACCGCCCAGCCCGGCCTTGACGACCTCGGCGTTGAAGCGGCGCTCCAGTTCTTCCTTGGCGACTCCGACAAAGCCGGGCCGTTCAGCCGTAACACTGAATCCCAGAACCAGAATCTTTTCGTCAGCCATTGGGTGTGCCTTCCTGATGTTCGATAAAGATGCTGCCAATGGCGCCCAGGCGCGGCATCGTGTTCACGGTGCCTTTGCGCAAGGGGATGTCGGGTTGTTCAGGCAACTGGTGAAAACTGGCCCAACTGGCCGTGTGGCGTTGTAAATCGTGTGGAGCGCCGAACATGACGGCCCCCATACGGGGATAGTAACAAAACTCGTTATACATCTGATGGTGGATTGTCTGATCTGCCAGGCGGATTTCAAACGCGCCGCAACGGGGCCACATCAGCCCGCTGAAACCACGCACCACATAGGGGGCGCCAAAGGGCAGGGTCAGCGTCAGACCCGAGCCGACCAGAACCATGTTTTCATCATAGCCGCCGCGTGACAGCAGATAGCGCGGCATGTGGTCTCCGACCAGATCGGTGGCCATCAGGGCATCGTAGCGCGGGGCATCGGCAAAGCGATCCGCCGGGCCCTTAAGCGGGGCCAGCCGGTCCAGCAGGGACAGCAGCGCATCCGCAAAGATCCCGCGCCCTGTTTCGGTGGGGTGGACCTCGTCGCGCAGCACGCCCTCTTGCAGGGGCACCACCACCTGCGGCACGCCATAATCCGCCGCCAGCCGGGCGTGATAATCCGCAACCCAGTCATCGGCGAAATCCACGTCGATCCGCGGCAGGTCCAGAAAACCGAATTTCAGGCCCTGGGCCTGAACATCCCGCAGCAAGGCGTGCAGCGACCGGAAATATTCCTTCCGGTCCCGCAGAAACCCACGATAGCCGGGGGTGGATTGATCCAGGATCACCGCGTCGGGTTTGTGGGGGCGCAGAATAGACGGGAACAGATGCCGGGCGTGATAGGGCTGCACCCCGCCCAGCCCGGCCTTGACCAGGGTGATTGCGGAACCGCTGCCCAGCTTCTGGGCGGCGATTTCCACAAAGCCAGGGCCTTCAGCCGTGACGCTGTAGCCGAGGACCAGAACCTTCATGAATTACATCCGCAAATCTTCAGACGCCTTGAACCACTCATAGGTTTCTTCCAGCCCTTCGCGCAGGCCGACCTCGGCTTTCCAGCCCATATCGGCCAGCCGGCTGACATCCATCAGTTTCTTCATGGTGCCGTCGGGTTTGGAGGGATCGTTGCTGATCTTGCCCTTAAAGCCCGTCACCTCGGCCACCATATGCGCCAGCTCCAGGATCGACACGTCGGTGCCGGTGCCCACGTTGATGTGGCTTAGCATCGGTTCGGTGTTGGCCTCGTAGGTGTCCTTGTCCAGTTCCAGCACGAAAAGGCTGGCCTCGGCCATGTCATCCACGTGCAGGAATTCACGCATCGGCTTGCCCGAGCCCCAGATCACCACCTCTTCGGTGCCGTTTTGCGCGGCCTCGTGGAAGCGGCGGATCAGCGCGGGCAGCACATGGCTGTTTTCGGGGTGGAAGTTATCGCCCGGCCCATACAGGTTGGTCGGCATCACCGAGCGGTAAT